>NZ_JCAIUK010000003.1:0-177250 GCF_059445475.1 Isoptericola sp. Y581
GAGCATGAGCAGGGGCGTGATGCCGACGGGCACGTTGGCCTGCTGGTCGAAGAGCTGGAAGATCGCGAGGCGGGAGCCGATGGAGTCCCAGCCGAGCACGGACCAGCCGGAGCCCTGGATGCCGGTGGCGGTGGCGGTGAAGTGGGCCTGGAACGCGGCGAAGGAGCCGAACTGGTCGGTGATGGCCGCGGCGAGCTCGCCGTCGGGCTCTCCGCCGCCGGTGGGGGAGAGGTTGTTCCAGAACACGGTGTGGTTGGTGTGGCCGCCGAGGTTGAACGCGAGGTTCTTCTCGTGCAGGTTCACGGCGGCGAGGTCGCCGGACTCGCGGGCCTCGGCGAGCTTGTCCAGGGCCGTGTTGGCGCCGGCCACGTAGGCGGCGTGGTGCTTGTCGTGGTGCAGCTCCATGATCTTGCCGCTGATGTGCGGCTCCAGGGCGCTGTAGTCGTAGGGCAGGTCAGGAAGCGTGTAGACAGCCATGCTGAGTTACCTCCGGTTGCTTGCCGCACGTCGTAGCCGGCGTGCGGTGGGACGTCGTCGAGCGCTGGACGACCGGTCGGGCTCACCGGCCGGGGATGACGACGGCCCGCGCACCACCCCGAGCGATCGGGAAAGAGGTGCGCGGGCCACCGTTCCAGCCTGCAGGAGACTCAGTGCTCCCGCTCGACGGTTCCAGACCCCGAGACCAGCTCGGGGGTGTCGTGGGCCGGCTCGAGCTCGTCGTGCTCGCCGTGCGCATGCGCCGCGGCCAGCTCGGCCGGGGTCACCGGCTCCACTCGGTCCTCGTAGAAGAACCGCGACAGCTTCTGCCAGCGCCGGTCCTCCTTGTAGCCCTTGCGCTTGACGCCACGAGCGTCCGTCGCAGGCTCGATCTCTAGCGGGCGGTGCGGGTCGTAGTTCACACGGAGCCAGCGCTCCTGGTCGTCGAGCGGGCGGTGGACCTCGATGTACTCGCCGTTCGCGAACCTCACGATGCGACCCGTCTCGTGACCGTGCAGCACGAGCTCGCGATCCTTGCGCTGCAGGCCGATGCAGATCCGCTTCGTGATCCAGAAGGCGAAGACCGGGCCGACGAAGAACAGCACGCGGAAGACCCAGGTGATCGTGTTGATCGACAGGGAGAACTGCGTGGCGATCAGGTCGTTCGAGCCGGCGAGCGCCAGGATGACGAACGCCGTGAGGAACGCGACGCCGAGGCCGGTGCGGGTGGGCACGTTGCGGGGCCGGTCGAGCACGTGGTGCTCGCGGTGGTCGCCGGTCACCTTCGCCTCCACGAAGGGATACACGAACAGGAACGTGAACAACAGGCCCGGGATGATGACCGCCGGGACGAGGATGTTCAGCGAGAGCGTGTAGTCGCCCCACGTGACGATCTCGGCCTGACCTGGCATGAGGCGCAGCGATCCCTCGAGGAACAGCATGTACCAGTCAGGTTGAGCGCCTGCTGAGACGGGGGAGGGGTCGTACGGCCCGTAGTTCCAGACGTTGTTGATCGCCATCGTGCCGCCCATCAGGGCCAGCACGCCGAAGATGATGAAGAAGTTGCCGCCCATCTTCGTGGCGAACGCCGGGACCGCGGGGTAGCCGACGACGTTGTTGTCGGTGCGGCCGCCGCCCGGGTACTGGGTGTGCTTGTTCAGCACCATGAGGAACAGGTGCACGCCGATGAGCGCCAGGATCAACGCAGGCACCAGCAGGATGTGCACCGTGAACAGGCGCGGAATGATGTGCTCGCCCGGGAACTCGCCGCCGAAGACGAAGTACGACAGGTACGACCCGATGATCGGGATCGACTTGATGACGCCGTCGGTGATGCGCAGGCCGTTGCCGGAGAGCACGTCGTCCGGCAGCGAGTAGCCGGAGAAGCCGGCGAGGAGGCTCAGGATCAGCAGCGTGGTGCCCACGAGCCAGTTCAGCTCGCGCGGCTTGCGGAACGCGCCGGTGAAGAACACGCGCATCATGTGCACCACGATGCCGGCGACGAAGATCAGCGCCGACCAGTGGTGGATCTGCCGCATCAGCAGGCCACCGCGCACCTCGAACGACATGTCGAGCGTCGACGAGAAAGCCACGGACATCAGCTGGCCGTCCATGGTGACCGGCGGACCGTGGTACGTGGTCAGCGCCATCGACGGGTCGAAGAACATCGCCAGGAAGACGCCGGAGATGAGCAGCACGACGAACGAGAACAGCGCGATCTCGCCGAGCATGAAGGACCAGTGATCGGGGAAGACCTTGCGGACGAGCTGCTTCGCGAGCACGCCGATCTTGGTCCGCTGGTCGAGGAAGTCGGCGGTCTTGCCGATCGCGGTCGTCGGCTCCGCCGCTGCAGTGGGGGGAGTGGTCGTCGTGCTCACTTCAGGCGCTCCCAGTAGCTCGGACCGATGGGCTCGTTGAAGTCGTCCTCAGCTACAAGATACCCCTCGTCGTCGACGGTGATGGGCAGCTGCGGCAGTGGGCGCTTGGCCGGACCGAAGACCACCTTCGCACCGTCCGCGACGTCGAACGTCGACTGGTGGCACGGGCACAGCAGGTGGTGCGTCTGCTGTTCGTAGAGGGCGACCGGGCACCCGACGTGGGTGCAGACCTTCGAGTAGGCGACGATCCCGTCGTACGACGCGCCCTCGCGCTGGTCGCGCTTGAGGTCGCGCGGGTCGAGGCGCACGAGCAGCACGATGGCCTTGGCCTTCTCGGTGATCCACTCGTGCGACTCGCGCTCCTCGGCGGACACGTCGGGCATGACCTGCGCCACGGAGCCGACGGTGAGGTCGGAGGCCTTGATCGGGCGGCCGGACGGGTCGTAGGCGAGCCGGCGGCCGTTCTTCCAGATCGTGTACCGGAAGCTGCCGACGTCCCAGTTGCCGCCGACGCTCGAGACGAGCGGCACGGCGATGGTCAGCGGGAACAGGGCGAGCGCGGACACGACCGCGCCCTTGAGCATGGGGCGCCGGGCGATCCCGGAGTCCTCGAGCCCGTCCTTGAACTGGGTGGCGACGACCCCGCGGACCTCGTCCGAGCTGCTGCTCGGGTGCCGCTCCTCGACGTACTCCTTGCTGGACATCAGCGTCTTGGCCCAGTGCACGGCTGCAAAGCCGATGCCGAACAGGGAGACGGCGAGGGCGACGCCGAGCAGCACGGTCGAGGTGCGCACGCCGGGCGTGGTGCCGTCCGGCCGCACGGCGAAGTAGGCGACCAGTGAGGCGATGGTGCCGAGGCAGGAGATCGCGAACAGCAGGACGACGATCCGTTCGCTGCGCTTCGCGGCCTTGGGGTCGATGTCCGCCAGGCGGTGCTTGTGCGGGGGGACCCCGGGGTCGGCGAAGTGGTCGGTCTGCGCGACCGTCCCGTTGCCGTCGTGCTGGGTCACGTCCTGGGACGGGCCCTGGGGGTTCTGGTTCTCGCTCACGAGGACTTTGCTCCGATCCACACCGCGGCGCCGATGATCAGCCCGATGCCGATGATCCAGGCCCACAGGCCCTCACTGACAGGGCCGAGCGAACCGAGGGCGAGGCCGCCGGCCGAGCCCTCGTCCTGCACGTCGAGGAACGCGATGATGTCGCGCTTCTCGTCGGGGGCGATGTTGGCGTCGTTGAACACCGGCATCGACTGCGGGCCGGTGAGCATGGCCTGGAAGACGTTGCGGCTCGACGTGTCGAACAACGGCGGCGCGAACTTGCCCTCCGAGAGGGCACCGCCGGCGCCGACGGCGTTGTGGCACATCGCGCAGTTGGTGCGGAACAGGGCCATACCGTTGGCGGGGTCACCCAGGCTCCCGTCGACCTGCACGTCGGTGGGGATGGCCGGCCCGGCGCCGAGGGACGCGACGTACGCGGCGAGCGCGGCGGTCTGCTCCTCATTCATCTGCGGGGGCTTGGCCTCGGCCTGGGGGCCGTCCATCTGCATGGGCATACGGCCCGTGGAGACCTGGAAGTCGACCGCGGCCGCGCCCACGCCGATCAGCGAGGGAGCCTGGGAGGTGCCCTCGGCGTTCTTGCCGTGGCAGGTGGCGCAGTTGGCCTGGAAGAGCTTCTTCCCGGTCTCGATATCCGCGGTGCTGGCGGTGTCGGCCTGGGCAGGGCTCGGGGCCAGGGCGGCGTAGACGCCGCCCGTGACCAGCAGCGCCAGCAGCAGCAGCACGACCGGGGCCAGCCGGTGGTGCCTGCGGGCGGCGAGTGCCTTCACGAAATGATCCTCGTCTCGCAGATCGAAGGTGCAGGGTCTGAGGCCGGCTCCGACGCCGGCTGGGGGTTCATTGCAACAGGTAGATGACCGCGAAGAGCGCGATCCACACCACGTCGACGAAGTGCCAGTAGTAGGACGTGACGATCGCGGTGGTCGCCTCGTGGTGGCCGAAGTTTCGGGCGGCGAACGAACGGCCCAGCAGGAACAGGAAGGCGAAGAGCCCGCCCAGGACGTGCAGACCGTGGAAGCCGGTGGTCAGGTAGAAGACCGACCCGTAGGCGCTCGAGGAGATCGTCAGGCCGTTGTGCACGAGCTCGGTGTACTCGAAGATCTGGCCGCCGATGAAGAAGGCGCCCATCAGGTAGGTGAGCGTCATCCACTCGTTCATGCCCCACCGGTTGACCTGCAGGATGGAACCGGTGCGCGCCGGCTTGAACCGCTCGGCGGCCCACACACCCATCTGGCACGTCACCGAAGACAGCACCAGCACAGTGGTGTTGATCGCGGAGAGGACGACGGTGAGCTTTTCGGCCTCGGCGGCCCACTCGGCCTCGGGCATCACCGAGCGCACGGTGAAATACATCGCGAAGAGGCCCGCGAAGAACATCAGCTCGCTCGCGAGCCAGACGATCGTCCCGACCGACACGGGGTTCGGACGGTTGACGCTCACGTGCTGGTGGGCATGGGGGGCAGCAGCCGTTGCGGTCGACACGTGAGCCATTATGGCCGATATAGCGCCGCTTCGAGCCACTCGGGCGGGCGCTTCCCGAACACCATGTCCACAGGATCTGCGGAAACTCGCCACTCTGCCGCTACGAGATGACGCATTCAGGGAGAGTGCCAGTAAAAGACCACGTTTGGCGGCTGACCGAGGTGACGCAGGTGTGCCACGATGCCAGCAAACATCGACGTCCGAGGGCCGCGCGGTCGCAACGGGCGTCCTGTCCGTGCCCGAAGCCGTGCACGTCCTTGAAGGGAAGCCTCGATGACGGAACAGACGACCCAGCGCCCGACCAGCCCGGCCCCGGGGGGCAGGAACCCGCGGGTGCTGCTGTACAGCGATGACCGGACGGTCCGCGAGCAGGTGCGGACCGCCGTCGGCCCGCGGCTGCGGGCCCACGCACCCGAGATCGCGTGGGCCGAGGTCGCGACGGCCGCCGCGCTCGTCGCCGCGGCGGACCGCGGAGGCTGGGACCTGCTGGTGCTCGACGGCGAGACGGACAAGGCCGGCGGCATGGGTCTGTGCCGGCAGCTCAAGAACGAGGTGTACCGCTGCCCGCCCGTCGTGGTCCTCACCGGCAGGCCGGACGACGGGTGGCTAGCATCGTGGTCGCTCGCCGACGCCGTGGTGGCACGGCCGCTCGACGCCATCGAGCTGCAGCGCACCGTGGCCGGCCTCCTGACCGCAGCCGCCTGACCCGCCGACCGGGGCGACACGTCCCCGTCGGCGGGTGCTCGGCACCGACCGAAGGGACCACCGTGGCCACCACCGACCCGGCCTCCGAACCCACCTGGCCCGGCATCCTCACCGAGCTGGTCGGCGGGCGCGACCTGACCTCCCGGGAGACGGCGTGGGCCATGGACGAGGTGATGTCGGGCGAGGTGCCGCCGACCCGGCTCGCGGGCTTCCTCGTCGGGCTGCGGGCCAAGGGGGAGACCGCCGCGGAGCTGACCGGGCTGGCGGACGCGATGCTCGCGCACGCCACGCGGATCGAGGTCCCCGGCCGGACGGTGGACATCGTCGGGACGGGTGGCGACCGTCACCGCACGGTGAACGTGTCGACCATGGCCGCGGTCGTTCTCGCGGGGACCGGCCTGCGGGTCGTCAAGCACGGCAACCGGGCCGCGTCCTCCTCGTCCGGCTCGGCCGACGTGCTCGAGGCGCTGGGGGTCCGGCTGGACCAGGAACCGGGACGGGTCGCGGCCCTGGCCCGTGAGGTGGGCATCACCTTCTGCTTCGCGGGGCTCTTCCACCCCTCGATGCGGCACGCCGCGGTGGCGCGGCGCGACCTCGCGATCGCGACCGCCTTCAACTTCCTCGGCCCGCTCACCAACCCGGCGCAGCCCGGGTCGACGGCCGTGGGGTGCGCGGACGCGCGGATGGCCCCCCTGATGGCGGGGGTGTTCGCGGCGCGGGGTATCGACGCACTGGTGTTCCGCGGCGACGACGGGCTCGACGAGCTCGCCGCCACCGGCGGCGCCACCGTGTGGGAGGTGCGCGAGGGCCGGGTGCGTGAGGAGCGGCTCGACGCGGCGGAGGAGCTCGGGCTGCGCCGGATCGAGGTGGCCGACCTGCGGGGGGCCGACGCGGAGCACAACGCGGGCGTGGCGCGCGCCGTGCTCGACGGCACGGACCAAGGGGCGGTGCGGGAGACCGTGCTGCTCAACGCCGCGGCCGCGGTCGTGGCGGACGGGAGCCTGCCGGGGACGGCGTCGGGGTCGCTCGCGGAGCGGCTCGCCGCTGGACTCGGGCACGCGGCCCGCAGCGTGGACGACGGCGCCGCGGCGGAGGTGCTGGAGCGCTGGGTGGCCGCGACGCGGGCCTGACAGGTGCCGGTCGTCCGTGCCGGGCGTCGAGGTCAGTCGTCGAGGCCGAGGGCGAACGCCTGCTCGAGGTCCACGTGGGAGTAGGTGCGGAAGGCGATGAGCGTCTCGGTGTGGACCACGCCGGGGATCTTGCTGATCCCGTCGGCGATGACGTCGGCCAGCTCCTCGTGCTCGCGCACCCGCACCATGGCGACCAGGTCGGCCTTGCCGGTGACGGAGTAGACCTCGCTGATCCCCTTGAGGTCGGTGACCTGGGTGGCGACCTCGGGGATCTGGTCGGCCTCGGTGTCGATGAGCACGATCGCGGTCAGCATGCGGTCATCGTAGCCACGCTGCCCGCGACCGTGCCTGCGACAGTCGACGAGACCGTCGAGAGGTCGACGTGCGCGGCGGCCGAGCGCACCGGGCACGTCCACGGGCCGCTCACGTGCACGAGGCGTACGCCGGGCTGCTCGAGCCACGCGATCACGAGCGCCGCCTCCTCAGGGTGGCAGGCCGGCGCCGGGGGCACCGCCGGGGGCACGTCCTCCGCCGTCGCCCGCAGCGCGTCGACCACGGGCAGGGGGTCCTCGTCCGGCCCGGTGACCGCCGTCGCTGCCAGGCGTGCGTGCTTCACGACGACGAGCTCCCACCCGCCCGCGGCCGTGGGGAGCGCCGCGACCAGCTCGGCGCACCGCGCGACCGGGTCGAGGCGCTGGGCGCGCGCCGCGCCCTGCACGAAGGCGCGGAGCCGATGCGTCACCCGCCCGGCCTCCTCGAACCGCTCCTGCGCCGCGAGCCGGCCGACCCGCGCCGCGAGGGCGTCGACGACGACGGAGGGGTCCGACGTCAGCGCCGAGCGGGCCATGGCCGCGACGTCGTCGTACGACGTGTCCGCGTCCTCCGTGGCGACGCAGGGCGCCGAGCACCGCCCCATCCCCGCCAGCGCGCACGGGCTGCCGGCGGTCCGCGTCACCCGAGGCAGGCGGGCGGTGCACTGCCGCAGCGGGAGTGCGTCGTGCAGCGCCTCGACCGCGGCGAGTGCGGCCTGTCGTGACGGGTACGGGCCGATGTGCGGCGTGCCGGCGCGCACGTCGCGCACGACGGACAGCCGCGGGTAGGCCTCGTCGGTGAGGCGGACCCAGGACTGGCGCTCGGGATGCTTGGAACGTCGGTTGTAGCGCGGCGCGTGCTCGGCGATGAGGCGCAGCTCGCGCACCTGGGCCTCGAGCGGCGTGGCGCACACGACCGGCGTGACGGCGTGGGCGATCCGTACCATCTCGGTGATGCGGCCGCGCTTCTCGGCGGCGGTGAAGTACGACCGCACGCGCTTGCGGAGGTTCGTCGAGGTGCCGACGTACAGCACCTCGTCGCCTGGCCCGCGGAACAGGTAGACGCCGGGCGCCTCGGGGAGCCCGTCGGCGAGGGTGCGCTTGCGCCGCACGTCCGGGGGCACCGGGTCGGCCGCGGTGGCGAGGTCCTCCAGGTGCGTGATGCCCAGGGGCGCCAGCCGCTCGAACAGGGCGTGGAGCACGTCGACCGTTGCGCGGGCGTCGGCGAGCGCGCGGTGGTCGGGTGTGACCCGGGCGCGGAAGAGCGCCGCCAGGGTCGACAGCTTGTGGTTCCGGGCCTCCTCCCGCGTGACGACCCGTCGCGCCAGCGGGACGGTGTCGACCACGCGGAACCCGGGCCACTCGTACCCCAGGCGTTCGCATGCGGCCCGGAGGAAGCCGACGTCGAACGGCGCGTTGTGCGCCACCAGCACGGCGTCCCGGGCGAACTCGAGGAAGCTCGGGAGCACGAGCTCGATCGACGGGGCCGTGGCCACCATCGAGGTCGTGATGCCGGTGAGGCGGGCGACGAACGCCGGGACCGCGTGGCCGGGGTTCACGAGCGACTGCAGCTCGCCGAGCACCTCGCCACCGCGGACCTTCACCGCGCCGATCTCGGTGATGCCGCCGTCCGCCGTCCGGCCGCCCGTGGTCTCGAGGTCGACGACGACGAACGTGACGTCCCGCAGCGGGGTGCCGAGGTCCTCGAAGGACGGCTGGACGGAGGTGGTGCTCGGCATGTCCCGCAACCTAGTCACGGGGTACGACAACGACGAGAACGCTCAACCAGCGCTCGGTCAGCTCGCGGACTTCTGCCGGGTGTCCACGTAGAGATCGTCGATCTCGGCCGCGAAGTCCTTGACGAAGATGTGCCGGCGGACGCTCTGCTTGGGCGTGAGGTAGCCGTTCTCGACCGTGAGGTCGCCCGGCAGCACCGCGAACTTGCGGATCGACTCCGCCTTCGACACGGCCTGGTTGGCCCGGGTGACGGCCGCGTCGATCGCCGCGAGCACGTCCGGGTCGGTGGCCGCCTGATCGGGCGTCAGCTCCGGCTTGCCGTGCATCTTGAGCCAGCCGGGCAGGCCCTCGGCGTCGAGGGTGATCAGGGCACCGATGAACGGGCGGTTGTCGCCGACGACCACGCACTGGCTCACCAGGGCGTG
The DNA here is from genome assembly GCF_059445475.1 of Isoptericola sp. Y581. Lineage (NCBI taxonomy): Bacteria > Bacillati > Actinomycetota > Actinomycetes > Micrococcales > Promicromonosporaceae > Isoptericola > Isoptericola sp. Y581. The sequence goes on from NZ_JCAIUK010000003.1 coordinate 9,200, forward strand.
CGCACGGATGCGGTCCTCGAGCATCGCCGGTGCGACGTTCTTGCCGCCCGCCGTCACGATGATCTCCTTCTTACGACCCGTGATGGTGAGGAACCCGTCGTCGTCGAGGGCGCCGAGGTCGCCGGTGCGGAACCAACCTTCCTCGAAGGCCTCCGTGGTGGCCTCGTGGTTGTTGTGGTAGCCGCGGAAGACCTGGAGCCCGCGCAGCAGCACCTCGCCGTCCGCGGCGATCTTCGCGCTGCACCCGGGCAGCTGGAGGCCGACCGACCCGATCTTGGTGGCCTGGGGGCGGTTCACGCTGGTGGGGGCCGTGGACTCGGTAAGGCCGTAGCCCTCGAGGATCGTGAGGCCGAGCCCGCGGAAGAAATGGCCGAGACGTTCGCCCAGGGGGCCGCCGCCTGAGACGGCGTACTGCGCCTGCCCGCCCAGCACGGCACGCAGCTTGGTGTACACGAGGGCGTCCGCGACCTTGTGCTGCAGCCGCAGCCAGGGCGACGGCCCGCCCGCGGTGTCCAGGGCGCGGGAGTAGGCGATCGCCGTCGCGGCCGCCCAGTGGAAGATCTTCAGCTTGCCGCCGGAGGCGGCGCTCTGCTCGGCGGCGTTGTAGATCTTCTCGAAGACGCGCGGCACCGCGAGGATGTACGTCGGGCGGAACGCGCCGAGTCCCGCGGTGACGGTCTTGAGGTCGGACCAGTGGCCAAGCACGGTGCCGCTCGCGATCGCGAGGATCTCGATGTACCGGGCGAAGACGTGGGCCAGGGGGAGGAAGAGCAGGGTGCGCCCGCCGTCCTTGAAGACCTCGGGGGCCGCCGCGACGCCGTTGACCGCGAGCAGGGCGAGGTTGCCGTGGGTGATCTCGGCGCCCTTGGGGGTGCCGGTGGTGCCCGAGGTGTAGATGAGCGTCGCCACGTCGGCGAGGTCCGCCAGGCCGCGGCGGCGCGCGATCTCCTCGTCGGGGACCTCCGCACCGGCGGCGGTCAGGGCGGCGATGGCCCCGTCGTCGAGCCTGAGCACCTCCCGCAGCGCCGGGGCACGGTCGGAGACCTCGGCGACCGTCGCAGCCAGGCCGGAGTCCTCGACGACGAGGACCGTGATCGCCGAGTCGGTGAGGATCCACTCCACCTGCTCGGCGGCGGACGTCTCGTAGATCGGCACGGGCACGGCGCCGGCCGCCCACGCCGCGAAGTCGAGCAGCGTCCACTCATAGCTCGTGTGTGCCATGATCCCGACCGGGTCGCTCGGCTGCACGCCCTTCGCCACGAGGCCCTTCGCGACGGCCACCACCTCGGCGTCGAACTGGGCCCCGGAGACCGTCTCCCAGCCGTCGCCGGCGGGGCGCTCGGCAAGGGCGGCACGCGGGTCCCTCGCCACGCGGGTGGCGAGGAGATCGTTGAGGTTCGACGTCGCAGGCAGCTCGACCGCCTGCGGGGTGGTGATCTCGTCCATGCTGACTCCATCGTCCATGCTCAGTGCATTGGCCAAGGGGCTCGTTCCCCGGCCGTCACGATACCGGGTCTCAGGAGAGATCTGGGACACGGTTCGGTGACGGTCGCGCGTCGCACCTCCATGGTCCTGATGGCTATTCTGGTCCATGCGCGCACCGCGCGCTCCCGTCCTGCGAGGGCGACCGGGGAGATGCGCCGTGCGGACGGGGCGTCCTGACACAGAACGCGAGGTTCCTGCATGCACGCCATCGGAGTCGACATCGGCGGCACCAAGATCGCCGTCGGCGTGGTGGACGAGGCGGGCAGGATCCTGGCGAAGGTCCGGCGCGAGACCGTCGCAGACGACGTCGCGAGCATCGACCACGCGATCGCCGACGCGTGCGCCGAGCTGGCCAAGGAGCACGAGGTCGGCGCCATCGGCCTCGCCGCGGCCGGCTTCGTCAGCCCCGACCGCCGTTCGGTGCTCTTCGCCCCGAACATCGCGTGGCGCGAGTACCCGCTCGCCGAGCGGATCGAGGGGCTCCTCGACCTCGACGTCCCGGTCGTGGTGGAGAACGACGCCAACGCCGCCGGCTGGGCCGAGTTCCGGTTCGGCGCGGCCCGCGACGCGACCGACATGCTCATGCTCACGGTGGGCACCGGGCTCGGCGGCGCGATCGTCGTGGACCGCGAGCTGGTGCGCGGCAAGTGGGGCGTGGCCGCCGAGGTCGGGCACATGCGCGTGGTGCCCGGCGGGCACTACTGCGGCTGTGGGCACGAGGGCTGCTGGGAGCAGTACGCGTCGGGCACGGCGCTCGTGCGGGACGCCAAGCAGGCCGCGATCGCCCAGCCGGTGCGCGCCGCCCGGCTGCTGGAGCTCGCCGGCGGCGATGTCGACGACATCGAGGGGCCGCACGTCACGCAGGCGGCGCAGGACGGCGACGGGCTCGCGCTCGAGCTGCTCGCCACGCTGGGCCGGTGGATCGGCGAGGGGTCGGCGTCTGTCGCCGCCCTGCTCGACCCGGAGCTCTTCGTGATCGGCGGCGGCGTGGGCGCGGCGGGGGACCACCTCCTGCTCCCCATGCGCAAGGCGTACGAGGCGCAGCTCTCCGCGCTGGGGCACCGCCCGGTGGCCCAGATCGAGCTGGCCGAGCACGGCAACGAGGCCGGCATCATCGGCGCCGCGGAACTCGCACGCAGCTGATCCGCGTCCGGTCGTGGTGCCGGACGCCGCGCCGGCCGTCAGGGACGGGTCAGACGACGGCCCCCGTGCCGTGGTCGTCGGGGTCGCGGCGGTGCGGCATACGCCAGAGCAGCACCCCGAGCCCGGCGAGGAAGAGCCCGCCGGCCACCGGCCCTGACCAGGCGGGCAGGAGGAGCCCGGGTACCGCGGCGCGCACGACGACGGACACCACCGTGAGCAGCGGGATCCCGATCACGAGGGCCCACGCGAGGGTCAACACGGGGTCGCGGGAGAGCACCGGCTCGGGCTCCGGCGGCGTGAAATGAGACTCCGTTTCATCCAGGGCCTCGACCTCGGGCGTGGTGGGCCAGTCTCGTGGGCCGGTCCCCACGGCGGGCGGCGCGGTGCTCGAGCGCTGGTCCGAGGCGTCGACCGAACCGTCGGCGACCGAACCGTCGGCGCCGAACGCCGTGGTGGTGGCCTCGCCCGTGGCGTCGTCCCGTGCCGAGGGCCCGTCCAGCGAGCCGAGCTGCGCGACGATGTCCGCCCAGCGCGCCTCGACGGCGTCGTCCGGCAGGTCGTCGTCCGGCAGGTCCGGTTCGGCGTCCGGGTTCGGTGCGGGCATGGGTTCACTCTATTGTCGTGGGCGATGCTTCGTGACCGGCGGCGACGCTCGCCCGCGCCACGGACCTTCGCGGGCGGACCGCAGACCGGGGCGCTGCTGAGATGGGCCGACGATGGGCCGACGATGGGCGAGGAGGACCGTTGTTCTACTGGGTGATGAAGAACGTGCTGGTAGGGCCGTGGCTCCGGCTGGCGTTCCGCCCCTGGACGAAGGGCGTCGAGAACATCCCGTCCTCGGGTCCGGCGATCCTGGCGAGCAACCACCTCGCCGTCATCGACTCGTTCGTGCTCCCGCTGGTGCTGGACCGCCAGGTCCAGTTCCTGGGCAAGTCGGACTACTTCACCGGCGGCGGCGTCCGCGGCCGGGTCGTGGCCGGGTTCATGCGCGGCGTCGGCACGATCCCCGTCGACCGTGCGGGTGGCAAGGCGAGCGAGGCGGCCCTGCGCACGGGGCTGCGGGTGCTGGACGAGGGCGACCTGTTCGGCATCTACCCGGAGGGCACGCGCAGCCCCGACGGGCGGCTCTACCGCGGCAAGACCGGCGTCGCCCGGCTGGCGCTCGAGTCGGGAGCGCCCGTGATCCCCGTGGCGATGGTGGGCACGGACGTGGCCCAGCCGCTGGGCCGGGCGATCCCGCGACCGATGCCGATCGGCATCGTCTTCGGGGAGCCGCTCGACTTCAGCCGGTACCGCGGGATGGAGGGCGACCGGTTCGTGCTGCGGTCCGTGACCGACGAGATCATGTACGCGATCCTGCGGCTCAGCGAGCAGGAGTACGTCGACATGTACGCCGCCACGATGAAGGCGCGCCTCGCCGCGGCGGCGCAGTACCCGGAGCCGCCGAAGCAGCCGCCCGAGCAGCCGCCCACACAGCCGGCCCCAGAGGCCTGACGGAGGCCGCCGGCCCCTGCGGCGGCGGGCTCCTCAGCTGACGGTGAGCCGGAGCCACGCGTCGGGCGGCAGCTTCGGGCGGCCCGGGACGGCGCGGTGCTCGAGCGACCAGCGCTCGCCCGCGACGTCGGTCGCGACCCGTGGCCAGAACGCCGCGGCGGGGGCGTTGGCGTCCTGGTACGCGATCTCCCACGGGCCGGGCACCGTCCGGAGCACGTCGCCGGCGAACTGTCGTCCCACGCGGTGGCGTCGTGCCGCCCGCACCACGAAGAACGCGGAGAGCACGCGGGCGCCGCTGTCGGATCTGCCGTCGTGCCCGCGGACCAGCGCGAACGCCACCGGCCGGCCGTCGCGGGACTCGGCCAGGTGCGCGCTCCAGCCGGCGGCGCGGCCGTCGTCGAGCGCGGTGCGGAGCCGCTCGTCGCGGAAGCGGCCGTCGACCCTCGGCAGCTCGCCGGTGACGTCGGACAGGTCGTGGCGGAACATCAGCCACAGCCGCTCGAGGACGTCGCCGTCGGCCGCCGTCGCGTGGCGGACACGAATCGGGCCGAAGGGGGCTGGGGCATCGGGCGCGGGGGAGTCGAGGGCGGCGTCGGGGGCGGCCAGGGGCACGGGTCGAGAGTTCGTCATACGCAAGAGCCTCCCGACGCCGGACAGGCGGGGAGGCTCTCAGACATCATCGCACGCGACAGGCCGTGGCGCCGCCGCCGGGTCGTCCGGCGGACGGTCGCCCCGCCGCGGGACCCGGTGCTCCTAGGATGGGCATGCTGTTCGTCCCCCACCGAGAGGTAGCACCTGTCATGTCGGTTCGTCGCGTGGCGCTCCTGACCGCCGGCGGCTTCGCGCCCTGCCTGTCCTCCGCTGTCGGCGGCCTCATCGAGCGCTACACGGAGCTCGATCCGTCGATCGAGATCATCGCCTACCAATACGGCTACCACGGCCTGCTGACGGGCACGAAGATCGTCATCGACGAGGAAGGTCGCCAGCAGGCCGGCATCCTGCACCGCTTCGGCGGCTCGCCGATCGGCAATTCCCGCGTCAAGCTCACCAACGCTGCAGATTGCGTGAAGCGCGGCCTGGTCCAGGAGGGTGAGAACCCGCTGGAGGTCGCCGCCGAGCGGCTCAAGTCCGACGGCGTCGACGTGCTGCACACGATCGGCGGCGACGACACGAACACCACGGCGGCGGACCTCGCGGCCTACCTCCACGACAACGGCTACGAGCTCACCGTCGTGGGGCTGCCGAAGACGATCGACAACGACGTCGTGCCGATCCGCCAGTCGCTCGGCGCGTGGACCGCGGCCGAGGAGGCCGCCGGGTTCGCGGCGAACGTCATCGGCGAGCACCGCTCCGGCCCGCGCATGCTCATCGTGCATGAGGTCATGGGCCGGCACTGCGGCTGGCTCACGGCGGCCGCCGCGAAGGAATACCGCAAGTGGCTCGACGCGCAGGAGTGGGCCCCGGCCCTCGGCCTGACGAAGGAGCGCTGGGACGTGCACGCCGTCTTCCTGCCGGAGCTCGAGCTCGACATCGACGCCGAGGCGACCCGCCTGCGTGCCGTGATGGACGAGATCGGCAACGTCAACATCTTCCTGTCCGAGGGCGCGGGCATGAACGAGATCGTCGAGCAGCTCGAGGCGGCCGGCGAGGAGGTGCCGCGCGACCCGTTCGGGCACGTCAAGCTCGACACGATCAACCCGGGCCAGTGGTTCGCGAAGCAGTTCGCCGAGAAGCTGGGTGCCGAGAAGGTCATGGTGCAGAAGTCGGGCTACTACTCGCGCGCCGCGGCCGCGAACGCCGAGGACCTGCGCCTCATCAAGTCGATGACCGACCTGGCCGTCGAGTGCGCGCTGCGCGGCGAGGCCGGCGTCATCGGCCACGACGAGGAGGACGGCGACCGGCTGAAGGCGATCGCGTTCCCGCGCATCGCCGGCGGCAAGGCGTTCGACGTCTCGGTGCCGTGGTTCGGCGAGATCCTTGACGCCACCGGCCAGTCGCGGGTGCCGGCGAAGCCCGCCGCGCACTGACGCCGCGCCCCGCAGCAACGAGGCAGGAGCCGCCCGCATGACCACCGCCGTCGACACCGTGGCGCCCGGGAGCGACCCCGAGGGCCTCGACCGCTTCCGGGCGCTCGAGGCGCGCCAGCAGCCCGTGTGGCCCGACGCCGGGGCGCTCGCCGCGGTGGCGGGCCGGCTCTCCGAGGCCGCGCCCCTGGTGGTGCCGGCCGAGGCGCGGCGGCTCACGGAGCGCCTCGCCGCGGCCGGCCGCGGCGAGGCGTTCCTCCTGCAGGGCGGCGACTGCGCCGAGACGTTCGCCGACGCGAACGCGACCAGGATCCGCAACAAGATGCGCACGATCCTGCAGATGGCGGTGGTGCTCACCCACGGGGCGAGCACGCCCGTGGTGAAGATGGGCCGGCTGGCCGGGCAGTATGCCAAGCCGCGCTCGTCGGACTCCGAGACACGGGACGGCGTCACGTTCCCCGCCTATCGCGGCGACATGGTCAACGGCCACGAGTTCACCCTCGAGTCCCGCACCCCGGACCCGCGCCGCCTCGAGCAGGCGTACCGGATCTCGTCCGCCACGGCCAACGTCGTGCGGGCGTTCACGCAGGGCGGCCATGCCGACCTGCGCCGGGTGCACGAGTGGAACCGCGGCTTCATGCGCAACCCCGCGTACTCCCGCTACGAGCGCACGGCGGCCGAGATCGACCGGGCGATCCGGTTCATGGACGCCTGCGGGGCCGACTTCGACGCGCTGCGCACCGTCGAGTTCTACCTCAGCCACGAGGCGCTCATCCTCGACTACGAGCGGGCGCTCACGCGCGTCGACACCCGCACGGGGCAGGCGTACGCCACGTCGGCCCACTTCCTGTGGATCGGCGAGCGCACCCGCCAGCTCGACGGCGCGCACGTCGAGTTCCTGTCCCGCGTCGCCAACCCGATCGGCGTCAAGCTCGGGCCGACGACGACCCCCGACGACGCGATCTCCCTCGCGGGGCGGCTCAACCCGGGCAACGTGCCCGGCCGGCTGACCTTCGTCACCCGGATGGGCGCCGCACGGGTCCGCGACGTGCTGCCCGAGGTGGTCGAGGGGGTCACCGCGGCCGGCGTCACCGCGACCTGGGTGACCGACCCGATGCACGGCAACACAATCACGTCGGACAGCGGGTACAAGACCCGGCGGTTCTCCGACGTGCTGGACGAGGTGACGGGCTTCTTCGAGGTGCACCGCGCGCTCGGCACCGTGCCCGGCGGGCTGCACATGGAGCTCACCGGCGACGACGTCACCGAGGTGCTGGGCGGCAGCGAGGAGATCGACGACGCGGGCCTGGCCCTGCGGTACGAGACGCTCGTCGACCCCCGGCTCAACCACCAGCAGTCGCTCGAGATGGCCTTCCGCGTCGCGGAGATGCTCACGAGCTGGTGACCGGCCCGTGCCCCCGCGGGTGGTTCACCACACGGTGAGCGTCACGGTGCTGCCCTTGGGGGCCTTGCCGGTGGTGTCCTGGAAGCGCACCGTGTCCAGCAGGCCGCCGAGGTAGGCGTTCTCCTCGACCTTGAGGCCGGCCCTCTCGAGCGCCTTGCGCGCCGCGTCCGTGTGCTTGCCGACCACGTTCGGCACCTCGACGAGGGGCGGGCCCTGCGAGATCGTCAGGGTCACCGTGTCGGTGCGGTGGGCGTTCGCCCCCTGCTCGGGGTCCTGCGCCAGGACGTGGCCCTTCGGCACGTCCTCGGAGTACTCCGGGTCGCCGGTCTTCACGACGAGACCCAGCCCCTCGAGGTCGGCGACGGCCTGGTCCTTCGGCTTGCCCACCTCCTGCGGCACCTGGACCGGGGCGGGGCCGTCGGAGACGGTGAGCCCGACGACCATGTCGTGCCGCTGGCGCGACCCCTCGTCCACGGAGAGGTCGAGGACGACGCCGGCCTCGGCCTCGTCGTCGTGCGCCCGCTCCGGGGTACCGACGGTGAAGCCCGCGCTCGTCAGCACTGCGGCCGCCTCCCGGCGGTCGGCCCCGACGAGCCCGTCGGGCACGGTGAGCATCTGGACCCCGCGGGACACGACCAGCTCGACCGACCCGTCGTCGCGCACCCGCTCACCCGGTGCCGGCACGGTGGTCACCACGGACCCCTCGGGGACGTCGTCGTCGAACTCCCGGCTCGTCGTCGTGCCCAGGCCCGCCTGCTCGAGCGCGGTCTGCGCGTCCTCGACGGGCACGCCGGCCACGCCGGTCGGCACGGACGTCCACGCTCCCGGCCCGTCGGTGAACCACCACCAGGTGCCGCCCCCGCCGCCGGCCAGGACCAGCAGCAGCACCAGGGGCCAGACGACGGCGCGGCGGCGGCGCGGCCCGGGCCGCCGGTAGGCCTCCGTGGGCTGCTCGACGAGGCGGTCCGTCGGCTGCGCGCCGGCGGTGGGGGAGATCTCCTGGAAGAACGCCGTGGGGATCTCGTCCACCGCGCCGGTGCCGTCGGCTCCCGGCGCGGGGTCGTCGTCCGCCGTCGGCGCCTCGACGGCGTCGGGCGCACCCGTCGGGGCGGGCGGCTCGGCGCGCCGGTCGAGCACCTCGACGCCGAGGGCGGCGCGCAGGGCCTCGACGGCGTCGAGCGCGACGCCTGCGTCGGTCGGCCGGAGCCGGGGGGCGCGGGCGGTGAACGACGCGACGAGCGCGTCGAGGTCCGCCGGGAGCCAGTCCACGCGCTCCGACGGCGCGGGGAGGTCCTCGTGCACGTGGTGGAAGGCCACCTGGATCGGGGTCTCGCCCGGGTAGGGGAGCGTGCCCGTGAGGAGCTCGTACGCGAGCACGCCCACGGCGTAGACGTCGGTGCGGGCGTCGCAGCCACCGCTGGTGATCACCTCGGGGGCGAGGTAGGCGACGGTCCCGAGGACCGTGCCGGTCGCGGTGGAGGTGACCTCGGTGACGGCGCGCGCGAGGCCGAAGTCCGCGACCTTCACGCGCCCGCCGGGGGCCGGCGCACCGTCGGCCTGTCCGTCGTTCTGTCCGTCGTTCTGCCCGGCGCTCTGCTCGGCCCCGACGACGAGCACGTTCTCGGGCTTCACGTCCCGGTGCACGAGCCCCTTGTGGTGCGCGGCGGCGAGCGCGGCCAGCACCTGCGCGAGGACATCGAGCGTGCGCCGCACCGACAGGGCGCCCGAGTCGTGCAGCTCCCGGCGCAAGTTGCTGCCGGGCACGTACTCCATCGCGAGGTAGCTGGTGTCGCCGTCCACGCCCTGGTCGTAGACGGCGACGACGCCGGGGTGGCTCAGGCGGGCCGCGGCGCGCGCCTCGCGCCGGAACCGCGAGACGAAGGCGGCGCCGTCCACGCCGTCCGCGAGGTGGGGGTGCATCACCTTGATCGCGACCTCGCGGTCCAGGCGACGGTCGGTGGCGCGATACACGGTGGCCATGCCGCCGCGGGCGACGCGCGCGACGATCTCGTACCGCCCGTCGACCAGGCGGCCGAGCATCGGATCGGTCGTCGTGATGGCCACGCGACGAGTGTAGGGGCGCCCTGTTCGCCAGGCCCGTAGGCTGGCCCCGTGAGTGAAACGCACGCGCCGGAGCCCGGCAGCCATCCCGACGACCGCACCGCCCTTGAGTCCCTCGTGGACGAGTGGCTGACCCTGCCCGATGTCGCGGAGGCGCTCGGCATCGAGCTGGGCAAGGCTCGGAGACTGGTCTCCGAGCGCACCCTCGTCGGGATCAAGCGGGGCGAGCGGAACACGTTCCAGGTGCCCGCGGCGTTCCTTGTCACCGACGAGGGCAAGCCGCACGTGCTCAGCACGCTGCGCGGCACGGTGATGCTGCTCTCCGACGCCGCCCTCGACGACGCCGAGATCCTGCGGTGGCTGTTCGAGACCGAGCCGACGATCGGTCGCCCGCCCATCGAGGACCTGCTGGCGGGCCGCCGCGGCGAGGTGCGACGGGTGGCGCAGGCGCTGCTCTGACCTGGCCGCCAGACCTGGCCGCCAGACTGGCTGCCCGCGCGCCGTCAGGCGGCGCGATCGACGGCGGCGCGTGCGAGGTCGAGCAGCACGGTCCGTCCCGGCTCGGCGAGCTCGGCCGCCCCGAGAGCGTCGAGCGCGCCGTCCGCCAGGGAGCCGATGAGCGTCTCGACCGCGTCGAGCGCGCCGGAGCCCGCGATCACGCCGCGCAGCCGCTCGACGGTCACGTCCGTCAGCTCGGGGTCCCCGAGCCGCGCGACGAGCAGGTCGCGATCCGCCGGGCTCGCAGCCGCCATCGTGCGGGCCACGAGCACCGTGCGCTTCCCCTCCCGCAGGTCGTCGCCCGCGGGCTTGCCGGTGAGGGCGGTGTCGCCGAACACGCCCAGCACGTCGTCCCGGAGCTGGAACGCCTCGCCGAGCGGCAGCCCCGCGGCCGAGACGGCCTCCGCCCGGCCGGGGGCGGCGCCGGCGAGCAGGGCGCCGAGCACGAGGGGGCGCTCCACCGAGTAACGGGCCGACTTGGCACGCAGCACCGTGCGGGCGCGGTCCTCGTCGGTCGCGGGATCGAGGCCCCACGGCTCGGCCTGCACGAGGACGTCGAGGTACTGGCCCACGACCACCTCGCTCTGCATCGCGTCGAACAGCGCCCGCGCGGCCGCGGCCCGGTCCGCCGGGAGCTCGGCGACCGCCGACGCGATCTCCCGCTGGCAGGCCACGAGGCAGAGGTCGCCGAGCAGGATGGCGGCTGCCGTACCGAAGCGTTCGGCGGACCCCGCCCAGCCGGCCGTGTCGTGGCGTGCTTCGAAGGCACGGTGGGCGGTGGGCCGGCCGCGTCGCGTGTCGGACGCGTCCATGACGTCGTCGTGCAGCAGCGCGGCCGCTTGGAAGAGCTCGAGGGCGGCGCCCGCCCGCACGACGGCGTCCCGCTCGGCGCCGACCGCCGGCCCGCCGTGCGCCCGGAAGGACCAGTAGCAGAACGCGGCGCGTAGGCGCTTGCCGCCGCGCAGCAGCACCGCCGCCTGGTCGGTCAGGGCGGTCGCGGACCCGCCGATGGTGGCGACCTCCGCTGCGAGCTCCGCGAGGTGGCGCTCGACCTCCGAGTCGACGTCGTTCCGGAGGTTCTCGAGGTCGACCGGTGCGGGTGCGGAGGGCATGTCGTCAGCCTAAGCGTCAGCGACGACGACCGATCCGCTCACCGTGACCAGCCGGCGGTCGTCGTCGTCGAGGACCCCGAGCGTGACGGACTCCACGACGGGGTCCCCGCCCTTCTTCTTCCCCTTCGGCGGCGACTCGCGGCCGAACGTGGTCTGCGCCGTCAACCCGGTGAAGGTCGACGAGCCGGACTCGGTGAACCCCGCCTTGCGCAGGGGCTTCGCGAGCTGGTCGAGCACCTCCTGGGCGCTCCGGTCCGTGGCCAGGTTGAGGGTGACGTCCGTGAGCGTGCCCTCGCCGGGGGTCGCCGAGCTGGCGAGCACGGTGGCGTCGTCGGGGGCGCCGAGGAGGTCGCGGGGGAACCCTTTCGCGTAGCCGCCGACTGCCGTGCCCGGGTCGAAGGTGGGCAGTGCCGTCCCGGCGTCCGGCTCCGCCGTCGGGCTCGCTGACGCCCCGGGCTCGCCGGCGTCGCGCACCCCGACTCCCGAGCCGTCCGTCGCCGGGGGGTCGTCCCCCGCAGCGCCGGCGCCGGGGAGGACGCCGCATCCCGACACGGCGAGCAGGGTCGCCGCGGCGGCCGCCGCGGCGACGTGCGCGACCCTCGGTGCGGAGCGGTGTCGCCGGGCGTGCGACCGGCGGGGGAGCGTGGGCACGGCGCCCACCGTAGCGGCCCGCCGGCGCCGGACCGACCCCGACCGCCCGCCCGCCAGGCCGGCGCCGCCCGGCGCTCGAGGACGCGCGCCCGTGCCGCAGGCGTCGGACCCTGCCCCCCAGCCACGACCCTCCACAGATGTCCCGGAGGGACGCCGCCGGGCCGGCCGTTGGGCTGGGATCGACGCATGGACACCGTCTACGCCACCCACCGTTCCGAGGAGCCGGGCTCCTCCTTCGACCCGCCGGTCGTGCTCCGCTCGTCCCGCGACCTGCTCGCGGCGATCCCGTACCTGCTGGGCTTCCGGCCACGGGACTGCTGCGTGGTCGTGTGCATCACGGCCGACGGCAGGGTCGGGCTGGTCGCTCGGATCCCGCTGGGGGAGCTCGACGACGCCCCGCCGGAGGTCGTCTCCGTGGCCAGGGCCGCCACCCGGGTCGGGGCCGAGCTCGCGGTCGTCGCGGTCTACTCCGCGCAGGAACAGGCATCGGCCCGTGCCGCGGCGGACGCCGTGCTCCGCGCACTCGACGCGGCGGACGCGCCCCTGGACATCGAGACCTGGCTCGTGTCCCCCACCGGGTTCCGCGGGCTCGACTGCGCCGACCCCGTGTGCTGCCCGGCGTCGGGCCACCCCCTGAGCGAGCTCGAGCACCGGGAGGTCAGCGCGGCCTTCGTGGTGGCTGGGCGGGCGGTCGCGGCCTCCGAGGAGGAGGCGTTCCGGATCCCGCGCCCCGCGGGGGGCCTGCGTGAGCGCGCTGCCCGTGCGGCGGCCCGCGCGGAGCGCGCCCGCGAGGCGGCGACCGGCGGCGCGACCACGCCCGCCGAGGACGCCACCCGGCGGTGGCGGGCCGAGGCGTACGGCCTGTGGTGCGAGCTGATGCGGCACGCGGCCACCGAGCTGCGTGCCGGGCCGCCCCGCGAGCTGTCGCTCCCGCCGGCCGGGCTGGGGCGGCTGGCGGCGGCGCTCGCCGACGTGACCGTGCGGGACGCGGTCCTGCTCTCCCTCGTGCCCGGGGCTCACGACGCGGCCGGCCGTACCGCCGGTGCCGGGATGGCCGGCAGCCCCACCGCCGCCGCCGCCGTCGAGGTCGCGACGGCCCGGGCGATCGCACGGGTCGTCGACCCCCGGGTCGCGGTGCCGCCGGAGGCCGCGACCGCGGAGGCCGCGCGGCTGGTGCTGGAGCAGGTGGTCGGTCACGTGCCACGCCGCCTGCACGCCCCGCCGCTGGCGCTGCTGGGGTTCCTGGCTTGGTGGCGGGGCGACGGCGGCCGCGCCGCGCGACGGGTGCGGGACGCGGCCCGGCAGGACCCGGAGCACCGGCTCGCCGCGCTGCTGGACGGCGTGCTCCGGGCCGCCGTGCCACCCGGCTGGGTCCGCGCCGGGGGCGTCCCGGAACCGGCCTCTGTGCCCGCCCGCACGGTCGGGTAGCGTGCCCCCATGACGATCGTCGTCGGACTCCTGAGCACGGCCGAAGGACAGGCGGCGCTGGCCGCAGCGAAGCGCGAGGCGCAGGAGCGGTCCGTCCCGCTCACCGTCGTCGTGACCAGGGACGACGGAGGGGCCGGGAGGCAGGCCGTCGAGCAGGACCTGACCGCCGCAGGCATCACGTTCTCCGTCGTCGGGGGCACCGGCGACCTCGCCGATGACCTGGTGAGCACCGCGCGCGACGCCGGGGCCGAGCTGATCGTGGTCGGGCTGCGCCGGCGCAGCCCGGTCGGCAAGCTCATCCTCGGGTCGGGGGCGCAGCGCATCCTGCTCGAGGCGCCCTGTCCGGTGCTGGCGGTCAAACCGGTGCTGGCGGTCAAACCGTGACGTCGACGGCGCCGCATTCGCCCGGGTCCGTCGCGTCGAGTCCAACCGTCGTGCGACGCGCCCGGGTGGTGTGACGCTCGTGACCCCCGATCGCCCCCGTCGGTGCGGGGCGTCGTGCCCGCCGGAACGGCGCTGCGGCGCGGGACGACGGGAATCTTCCTGGCGCCCGGTGCGTTGTGCCAGCGTCGGTGAACGGACGACGCGGGTGCAGGGAACGGGCGCGGAAGCTTGTGGTGCCCCTCCGTCGCGGGTGTCGCCGTTACAATAGAGGTGTCCGCTTGAGCCACGACAGTCCGCGTCGGAGGCCTTGACGGCGGTGCACCGTCCCCTCGAATGCCGAAAGGTCGGTTTGTGGCGTCCACTGCGCAGAACCCCGCTCTTCCCCGCGAGTTCGAGCACCCCGCTCTCCAGGGGCTGCTCGCTCGAGGCACTGCCGACCGCCGGGTCGACGCCGAGAGCTTCCGCGCCGCCTGCGAGGATGCGGCGGTCGCTGACCCGAAGCGCCTGAAGGCCGTCCTGCGGGCGTTCGCGACCGCCGGCGTCGAGATCGGCGTGCCCACGGCCACCAAGGTCGCGGCCGCCTCGGCCGGCCGCAGCACCGCGACCCGTGCCAAGGCCCCTGCGACGCGATCGGCGTCCCCGGTGAAGACCTCGACGGTGAAGCCCGCCGAGGCGCCCGCGGACGACGCGGCGGAGTCCTCGACCTCGTCGACCGCCAAGAAGGCCGCGACCAAGACCCCCGCGACCAAGAGCGCGGCGAAGCCGGCTCGTGGCCGCAAGGCCGCGGCGAAGGACGATCCCACGCCCGACGGCGTCGAGGAGCCCGAGGACGACGACGATGCCGAGGGCACCGGGCGCTCGGCCACCCGCCGGGGCCTGAAGGCCGGTGCGGGCAAGGACGACGAGCAGTCCGGCTTCGTCGTGTCCGACACTGACGACGACGACCAGCCCGCGCAGCAGGTCATCACGGCCGGCGCCACCGCGGACCCGGTCAAGGACTACCTGAAGCAGATCGGCAAGGTTGCGCTGCTGAACGCGGAGCAGGAGGTCGAGCTCGCCAAGCGCATCGAAGCCGGCCTGTTCGCGGAGGAGCGGCTCTCCAAGAACTACGCCGACTGGGACAAGACCAAGGCGAACGCCGACGGGCGCCGCATGTACCGCGACCTGCGGTGGATCGCGCACGACGGCAAGCGCGCCAAGAACCACCTGCTCGAGGCGAACCTGCGTCTCGTCGTCTCGCTCGCCAAGCGCTACACCGGCCGCGGCATGCTGTTCCTGGACCTGATCCAGGAGGGCAACCTCGGCCTGATCCGCGCGGTCGAGAAGTTCGACTACACCAAGGGCTACAAGTTCTCGACGTACGCCACCTGGTGGATCCGGCAGGCGATCACCCGCGCGATGGCCGACCAGGCCCGCACCATCCGTATCCCGGTGCACATGGTCGAGGTCATCAACAAGCTCGCCCGCGTGCAGCGCCAGATGCTCCAGGACCTGGGCCGCGAGCCCACGCCGGAGGAGCTGGCCAAGGAGCTCGACATGACGCCCGAGAAGGTCGTCGAGGTCCAGAAGTACGGCCGCGAGCCCATCTCGCTGCACACCCCGCTGGGCGAGGACGGCGACAGCGAGTTCGGCGACCTCATCGAGGACTCCGAGGCCGTCGTGCCCGCGGACGCCGTGTCGTTCACCCTGCTCCAGGAGCAGCTGCACCAGGTGCTCGACACCCTGTCCGAGCGCGAGGCCGGCGTCGTGTCCATGCGGTTCGGCCTGCAGGACGGTCAGCCCAAGACGCTGGACGAGATCGGCAAGGTCTACGGCGTCACACGCGAGCGGATCCGGCAGATCGAGTCCAAGACGATGTCGAAGCTGCGCCACCCGTCCCGTTCGCAGGTGCTCCGCGACTACCTCGACTGACCTCGCCTGACGGGAGAGCCCCGGTACCGGAGATCCGGTACCGGGGCTCTCGCGCGTCCGGGGGCGCTCGGCGGCGCGGTCAGGCGACGGGCACGCCGTCCACCACCGACCACCGGGCGGACGGGTCGAGCACGCCGCCCGGGTCGAGCCGCCGACGCAACGCCACCAGGCGGTCGTACGTCGCCGGGCCGAAGGCCTGGCTCACGAGGGACGCGGAGACCGCGTCGCGCGGCCCGGCGAAGTTGATCATCGCGCCGCCGGTGCTCCACGGCGCCAGCGCGTCGCACACCCGCTGGAGCTCGTCGGCGACGTTCGGTGGGCCGACGGGCGCGCCCAGGAACACCGTGTAGGCGGCATCCCTGCCGCCGGCGGCGTTCGGCACCTCCGCCGGCCGGGCGACGGCGCCGCCCAGGAGGCGGATCTCGGCGGCGAGCAAGGGGGAATCCGGCGGCACGGCGCCGAGGAACGTGTCGACAGTTTCTTCGGTGAGCTCGCGGAGCAGGCTGCCGCGGTCGACGAAGGGAATCGGTTCGTCCGGGTCGGCGTGGACCTCGCCGATCCGCGTGTACGGCAGGTCGCCGACGGTGTCCAGGACGGGCGTCGCCACCTGGCGCAGCGTCTCGACCAGCGGGTCCGGCGCGGCGAGGTCGCCGTGGCGCACGTAGCGGACGGCGAGCAAGGCACGGCCGCGCAGCGGCTCCGGCAACGTCGGAAGCGGCGGCAGGTTCAGCCGGGCCACGGAGGTCGAGATCTCCTCGGGGAGGTGCCCGGTCTCGACGCGCCACCGGTGCAGCACGGCAGGTGCGTCGTCGACGTCGAACCAGAGCGTGCCCGCCCGCACGGTACGCAGCGGGAACAGGTCGAAGGTCATCGCCACCACGACGCCGAACGCTCCGCCACCGCCGCGCAGCGCCCAGAAGAGCTCCTCGTGCTGCGTCGGCGTCGCGGTGACGAGCTCCCCGTCGGGAGTGACGACGTCGATCGCGCGGACGTGGTCGGCGGCGAGGCCGAAGGTGCGGGCCAGCGGGCCGAGGCCGCCGCCGAGGGTGTAGCCCACCACCCCGACGTGGGGCGACGACCCGCACAGGCCGCCGAGGCCGTGGGGTGCACCGGACGCGAGCACCGCCTGCCACGGCACGCCCGGCCCGACGGTCGCGGTACGTGCGACGGGGTCGATGTCGAGGCGGTCGAGGGCGGACACGTCGAGCAGTACGTCGCCGGCCCCCGTGGGGGCGGCGCTGTGGCCCGTCGAGCGGACGCCGACGCCGAACCCGTGCTCCGCGGCGGCGCGGACCGTGGCGACGACGTCCGCGGCGGACCGGGCGTGCACGACGAGCGCCGGCCGGTGGGCCACCGCGAGGTTGAAGCCGTGGAGCGCAGCGTCGTACGCCGGGTCCGGGGGCAGAGCCGCTCCACCATCGAGCGCGGGGGCGAGCCGGGCCGCGAACCCGGTAGCCCTCGCGAGGTCGTTGTCGGAGGGGATGGTGCTGGACATTGGGGTCTCCCTGGGTTTGCTTGGTGGTGCCGAGAAGAGGGAGGCGTGTGCGGGTCCTTTGTGACGCGCCGGCGGCGTCGACTTTGGGTGAGGCCGGGCGAGCGCCCGGGCGTCGACGCGCGAGAGCCCCGCACCGGAGGGTGCGGGGCTCTCGTGTGGATTGTCGGTCGGGCCGAGGAGGTCGGAGCCTCAGCGGGCTCCGTGCTCGGCGTGGAGCCGGTCCGTCTCGTCCTGGACGTGGACGGCGACACCTTCGTAGGCGCCTGCGTGCGCACGTGCGTGGTGCCCGCAGAAGAGGAGCTCTCCGACGGGCAGGACCACTCGCACGTACGCCTGGGCGCCGCAGCGGTCGCAGCGGTCGGCGGCGGTCAGCGGCTGGGTGGGTTCGGCTGTCGTGGTGCTCACGTCTCTATCCAACCATCCCCCGCGGGGAAGCATCCCGGCAGGGCGCCGGGTTCGCTCCCGGCATAGCGGCGTGGGCCACATGAACATCCGTTCGAGTCGTCTACCCTCGTTCCCGTGACAGCCACTTCCGAGTCCGGGTACACCGCGCGCCATCTGACGGTCCTCGAGGGCCTCGAGGCGGTGCGCAAGCGCCCCGGGATGTACATCGGGTCGACGGACTCGCGCGGCCTCATGCACTGCCTGTGGGAGATCATCGACAACTCGGTCGACGAGGCCCTGGGCGGCCACGCGACCGCGATCCGGGTCGTGCTGCACGCCGACTCGTCGGTGACGGTCGAGGACGACGGACGCGGCATCCCGGTGGACAAGGAGCCCAAGACGGGGCTCTCGGGCGTCGAGGTGGTCTTCACCAAGCTGCACGCGGGCGGGAAGTTCGGCGGCGGCTCGTACACGGCCTCGGGCGGCCTGCACGGCGTGGGCGCCTCCGTCGTCAACGCGCTCTCCGCCCGCCTCGACGTCGACGTCGACCTCGGTGGCAAGACGCACCGCATGACGTTCCACCGCGGCGAGCCGGGCGTGTTCTCCGACTCGGCGGCCGGCCCGTCGCCGGAATCGCCGTTCGCGCCGTTCACCGACCACAGCGAGCTCACCGTGGTCGGCAAGGTCAAGCGGGGCGTCACGGGCACCCGCGTGCGGTACTGGGCGGACCGACAGGTCTTCCCGAAGACGGCGGTGTTCAGCTACGACGAGCTGGTCACGCGCGCCCGCCAGACGACGTTCCTCGTGCCGGGCCTGAAGCTCACGGTGCGCGACGAGCGGGGCCTGCCGGGGACGCCGGGGGAGACGGGGCCGCACGAGGAGGTCTTCCAGCACGACGGCGGGGCGGTCGACTTCGTCGAGTTCCTCGCCCCGGACACCCCGGTGACGGCGACCTGGCAGCTCCGCGGGAGCGGCCACTTCACCGAGACGGTGCCCGTGCTCGACTCGCGGGGGCACATGTCGCCCCAGGAGGTGCAGCGCGACTGCGAGGTCGACATCGCCCTGCGCTGGGGTGGCGGCTACGACACCGAGCTGCGCACGTTCGTCAACATCATCGCGACGCCCAAGGGCGGGGCGCATTTGTCCGGGTTCGAGCAGGGCCTGCTCAAGACGGTGCGCAAACAGATCGAGGCGAACGCGCGGCGGCTGAAGGTCTCGATGAAGGACGCAGCGGAGCGCATCGAGAAGGACGACGTCCTGGCCGGCCTGACCGCCGTGGTCACGGTGCGGTTCGCCGAGCCCCAGTTCGAGGGCCAGACCAAGGAGGTGCTGGGCACCGCGCCCGTGCGGGGCATCGTCTCCCGTGTCGTCGAGAAGGAGCTCGGCGCCCTGCTGACCTCGTCGAAGCGCGACGAGAAGGCGCAGGCGGCGCTGCTGCTCGACAAGGTGGTGGCCGAGATGCGCGCCCGCGTCACGGCGCGCAAGCAGAAGGAGATCTCCCGGCGCAAGAACGCCCTCGAGACGTCGTCGCTGCCGGCCAAGCTCGCCGACTGCCGCAGCGACGACGTGACCCGCAGCGAGCTCTTCATCGTCGAGGGCGACAGCGCGCTCGGCACGGCCAAGCTCGCGCGCTCGTCGGACTTTCAGGCGCTGCTGCCCATCCGCGGCAAGATCCTCAACGTCCAGAAGGCGTCGATCAGCGACATGCTGCGCAACGCCGAGTGCGCGGCGATCATCCAGGTGCTCGGCGCGGGCTCGGGCCGGTCCTTCGAGCTCGAGGCGGCGCGCTACGGCAAGGTCGTGCTCATGACCGACGCCGACGTCGACGGCGCGCACATCCGCACGCTCCTGCTCACGTTGTTCTACCGATACATGCGCCCGCTGGTCGAGGCGGGCCGGGTGTTCGCGGCCGTGCCGCCGCTGCACCGGGTCGAGGTGCTGGGCAGCGGCCGGCGCAAGAACGAGTACGTCTACACGTACTCGGAGGCGGAGCTGACCGCGACGCTGAAGCGGCTGGATCGCGCGGGCCGGCGCTACAAGGAGGACATCCAGCGCTACAAGGGCTTGGGCGAGATGGACGCCGACCAGCTCGCGGAGACCACGATGGACCCGCGGCACCGCACCCTGCGCCGCGTCACGGTGGAGGGCGCCGAGGCGGCGGAGCGGGTCTTCGAGCTGCTCATGGGCAGCGACGTCGCGCCCCGCAAGGAGTTCATCGTGGCGGGGGCCGGCACGCTGGACCAGTCGCGGATCGACGCCTGACGACGGCGATACCCCGGTCGGGCCGGTCGGGGTGGTCGCCGCCCGCATCCTGGCCCGTCGCGCGCGGCCGCGCCGCCTCTGGTTACCCTCGGGCGGTGAAGACCGCACCGCGCCCGAGCGCGCCCCGACTGCTCGCCCTCCTGCCCGCGGTGGCCCTGGCCGTCGGGCTCGTCGCCGGGTGCTCGGACGGCGGCTCGCCGGACGCAGGCGCGACCGCCTCCGCCTCCGCGTCGGTGGACCCCACCGAGCATGTGGCGGAGAACCTCAGCGAGTTCTCCTACGAGGGCGAGGACGGCAGGACCGCCCTCGAGCTCCTCGTCGAGAAGGACCCGGACGCGGTCGTCCAGGGCGAGGGGGAGAACGCGTTCGTCACCAGCATCGGCGGGCGCGAGGCCGACCAGGGCAACGAGTTCTGGGGCCTGTACGTCGACGGCGAGGCGGCCCAGGTGGGCGCCGGGACGCTCGAGACCAAGGACGGCCAGACCATCACGTGGAAGCTCGAGGAGATCAAGTGACCGCGACATCCGCCGCCGCGCCGCGCGTGCAGCGGCCGCTGCCCGCCCGCGAGCTCGTGTACCGCTGGTGGCGCCCGGCACTCGCGGTGCTGCTCGTGGTCGGCGCCGTCGCGTGGCGGCTGGTGAAGAACGACCTCGGCGCGCCGCAGAACCTCGAGCTCTCGACCGCCGCGGCGTTCGCCGCGGCGGGCCTGCTGCGCCACCGCCTCGCGATGCTCGCGCCCCTGGCGGTCGTCGCGGCGAGCGACGTGCTGCTCGGCAATTCTTCGGTGCTGGTGTTCACCTGGACGGCGTGGGCCGTCGTCGGCGTCGGCGCCTGGTGGGCGGGCCGCGTGCGTGGCGGCGCCCGCTGGCTCAGCGCGCTCGGCTTCGGCGTCGCCGGCTCGCTGTTCTTCTACCTGTGGACCAACGCCGGCGTGTGGTGGATCGGCCGGGGCACGTTCTACCCCCAGGGTCTCGACGGACTGCTGGCGAGCTACGCCGCCGGCCTGCCGTTCCTGCGCACGATGCTGCTGGGCAACCTCGTGCTCGTCCCGCTCGCGGCCGGCGTCGTGGCGGTCGCAGAGCGCCTGGAGCGGCTGCCGCGCGACGCGTCTCGATCCGCCGATCTCGTCGGACGCCCTGCCGCCCCGGGAGCCTGACCTGCGGGGACGCACGTCGGCCAATTTTCCCGACGTTTCCGCGGATGCCGCCGCACGTTTGGTCCGGTTCGCGTTGATTGTCTAGAGGTCGTGTAGCCTCGATTGCTTCCACAGGCAACCGAGAGGACTGACCCATGGCCAACATCAAGGTGACCTTCCAGGAGATGGAAGATGCTTCGCAGCGGATGAAGCAGGAGTCGGACGACATGCGCGGGAAGCTCGACCAGCTGCGCTCGATGGTCGAGGCGCTGGTCCAGGACGGGTACGTCACGGACAAGTCGTCCAAGCGGTTCGACGAGTCGTACAAGGAGCTCGACAAGGGCGGCAAGCAGGTCCTCGAGGGCCTGACGGGCATCGGCGAATACCTGAAGCAGGCTGCCGAGGCGCTGCGCAACACTGATGAAGAGCTCGCCAACGCCCTGAACAAGTAGTCGCACGATGGCCGACCTCAAGGTCACCCAGGAGGTCATCGATGAGGGTGCCGAGAAGCTCGAGGCAGTCCTGCACGAGTTCGAGAACATGGACGCGAAGTGGGACGACGGCGGCATCTTCGGTCACACGAAGGTCGCGGGCGCCATGGACGACTTCATCGAGAACTGGTGGGTCAAGCGCGAGAAGCTCCAGGACAACGTCAAGGACCTCCAGGAAAAGATGGAGCAGTCCGCTGAGGCCTGGAACGACGTCGAGACCGAGCTGGACGAGTCGTTGCAGCCGAAGGGCTGAGCCGGCGAGAGCTCGGCAGCTTGCACGATGTCGCCCGCAACACTGAAGGAGCCTGGATGAGCGCCGCCCGCGCGGGTCAGTGGGACCTGCTCGGCTACGACTCCGACCCCGTCCCCGCTGACGGTACGGAGCTGACTGGCCTGATCAGCCACTACACGAAAATCGCCGACGCGATGACCACGCAGGCGGCGCTCCTCAAAAAGATCGGCGAGGGCGACGAGAACCTGTTGAAGGGCAAGTCCGCCGACGCGATCCGGGAGCGTGCCGGCGAGACCCACGAGAACCTGGGCAAGGCCGGTGCACGCTACGAGGACGTGCGTGACGCCCTCGACACGTACCAGCCGGAGCTGCAGACAGCCCGGTCGGAGACGCGCAAGGCCCTGACGGCCGCCGAGAAGGCTGCAGGCGACAAGAAGAGCGCCGAGGGACTGCCCGACCCGGCGGACGAGGACCGTTCGGACGACGACCCGCTCTCCGACGACGACGAGCAGGCGTCGCGCAACCGGTCGGACAAGATCGGCGCCGCCGAGGGTGACCTCGAGGCCGCCAGGGCCAAGGCGGCGAGTGCCATGGCCGCACTCGACGCGGCGGCGGACGCCGCCGCGAGCAAGATCAAGGAGAACTGGGGCGACGACGGGCTGCACCACTCCTGGCAGGAGGCGGCCTACCACAACTTCATCAAGTTCCTCAAGGGATTCGTGGAGGTGCTCGGCTGGATCGGCATGGCGCTCGCCGTCGTCGCGATGATCATCCCCGGGCTCGGGGCGCTCGCCTGGGCGGCCCTCGCGGTCGGGGTCGTCGGCCTCCTCGGCGCGATCACGCTCGCAGGCCTGGGCGAGGCGAGCTGGATGGGAGTGGTCTGGGGAGCGGTGGGCGTGCTCGCCGCCGTCGGAGGGCTCGCCGCGGCGAGGATGATCGCCAACGCCACCAAGGCGGCGAAGGGTGTTGCCACCGAGGGGATGGCCACCAAGCTCTTCGACATGAACAAGATCGCCAAGGCGCTCGCCTTCTGGAAGAAGAAGGGTGACGTCCCGCCAGGGACCTTCGGCAGGACCTTCGCGCTCGACCGGGTGAACTCGGCCAACATCAAGCTGGTCGAGGCGCTCAAGAGCGTCAAGGGGTTGGAAGCGGCCGTGAAGATCAACCCGGCGGCGTGGAAGGTCTGGAACTGGGCAGCCGCGGTCGGCCTCGGCGGCACCAAGGAGCTCAAGGCGATCAACGTCGCCCTCCAGGAGCTCAAGATCTCGATGCCGCAGGTGATCGTCAAGCCGTGGATGTACGGGGTGTACGGCCTGGGCTCCGGCAGCTGGTTCGCCGGGTTCGCCGCCGGCGCCGGGAGCACCGGTGTGCCTGCCTCGGCGTTCGCGGACGACGCGCGCCCGGGCCCGTCGTACGGGGACGACGCACGCGACAACTACGAGGGGACCAAGACCTTTGAGGACGAGCGCATGACGACGCCGTACCGCGGCCCGAGCGGGCTGGGGTGACCGGATGAGCGCGACGGCGAGTGCTGGGACGCACGAGATCGACCGGCAGGGGTGGTCGTGGACCATCGATCCGCTGGACGGGTGGACGGTGGTCCCGTCGCGGCGGTCTGATCCGCCGGAGGTCGTCAGCGCGTGGCAGGCCGAGATCGTCGAGGTGGTCCGCTCGACGATCGAGCCGCGGCTCGCGCGAGTGCTGAGCCCGGAGGACGGCCTCTCCGAGGAGAACCGCGACCAGCTCGGGCGGCAGGTCACCGACGCCGTCGAGAATCTGCTCGCCGCCGCCGACGAGACGACACCCGGCACGCGCGTGGTGGCTCTCGTCGGCCTGCAGAACCGAGGCCCGGTCCCCGTCATGGTCAGCGTGGCGCTCGGTGAGCTGGACGCCCCGGACGACACGTTGATGGAGGTGCTGGGCGCCACCGGCGGGAATCCGCTGAGCCCCCCGAGCATCGAGTATCTCGACCTGCCGGACGGCGATGGGGTCCGCATCAGCCGGCTCGACATCGACCCGTCGGACGGCAGCCCCTGGGTGAGCCTCGGCGTGGGCCGGCGCACCGAGCACCCGGACGCGGTGGTGGACACCGTGATCGTGTGGCGCACCCAGGACCTCATCATCCTCGAGTCGGTGGCCGAGGCTGTCGACAGGCTGTTGCCCGCAGTGCGGATCACCCGGAGCGAACCATGACCGACGACGACCAGACCGCCGGGCCCGCCGTGTGGCGCAGCGGCAAGCCGACCGACGCATGGCTGATGCTCCTTCCGCCCGGGTGGGCGCGGTTCCCGACGGGTGCGGGACAGGAACGGGAGCTCGACCGCGCGGTCGAGGAGGTCGTCGCGAGGGCGCTGCCGGACTCGCTGCCGCGCGACAAGGCCGAGCCCTACCGCCGCATGCTCCGCGACGAGCTGCACAAGAACCTCGTCGATGCGCGTGACGCGGGCACCGGCGCCATCTACATGCCGACCGAACCGATGGAGGGCGTGCAGATCCCCGCATCCCTGGCGGAGGTCGAGTGGACCGGCGAGGCGGGCAGCGACCCGCTCCAGGTGGTGGCGGCCGTGCTCGGCGACGAGTACGAGGAGAGCGACCTGGTCGAGGTCGACGGGCGCCCCGGCGTCCGGGTGGTGCACACCCAGCACAAGATGCGCCGCGACGAGAGCTGGCCAGAGGTGACGACCCGACAGGTCGTGTACGTGGTCTCGCGCGACGAGGACGCAGGGGAGTGGCTGCTCCTGTCCTTCTCCACCGTGTGGAACAGCCACAACACCGAGCTGCTCGCCGAAGCCCTCGTCCTCTTTTTCGACGCCGTGATGACCACCTTCCGCTGGGCGGGACCCGGCGCCGATCTCCAGGGCGTCCCCGAGCGCATGGTGCCCGGCTCCGCCTGAGAGCTCGAGCCGCCGGCCACTCGGCCGCCACGAACCTCCCATGCCACGAACCACCCATTCCACGAACTATCTGACCCAGCACGACATCTGAAGACGGAGCAACAGTGCACCTCGCCCATCGCACCGCCGCCGCGTTCGCCGCGGTGGCCCTGTCCATCACCGCAACAGCGGGACTCTCGGCCGCCACAGTGGCTCCCGCGGCGGCCGAGCCCGTCCGGGCTGTCGTGGCAGCCACCCCCAGCACGGCGCTGAGCGGCGACACCACCGACAAGGGCGAGGACGTCCAGTACTACGTTGTCCAGGCCGCGGCGGACGGCTCGCCCGAATTCCTCTTCGAGCTGGCCGAGCGCTTCCTGGGCGACGGCAACCGGTACCTGGAGATCTTCGAGCTGAACGAGGGTCACCAGCAGGCCGACGGCAACACCGTGACGAAGCCGGAGATCCTGGCCCCGGGCTGGGTGTTGCAGATGCCCGACGACGCCGAGGGCGAGGGGATCGAGGTCGGCCCGCTGCCCGAGGTCGGCGGGGAGAACGGCGACGCCGAGGAGGCCGCGACGCCCGATGTGCCCTACTACGT
Source organism: Isoptericola sp. Y581 (assembly GCF_059445475.1). Taxonomy (NCBI): domain Bacteria; kingdom Bacillati; phylum Actinomycetota; class Actinomycetes; order Micrococcales; family Promicromonosporaceae; genus Isoptericola; species Isoptericola sp. Y581. The sequence continues at coordinate 34,266 of NZ_JCAIUK010000003.1, forward strand.
GGTCGCGACCACCGAGGACGGCGAGCCGGAGTTCCTCTACGGGCTCGCCGAGAAGCTCCTGGGCGACGGCGAGCGGTACAGGGAGATCTTCGAGCTGAACGAGGGCCGCGAGCAGCCCGACGGCGGGAAGATGTCCACCGCCGAGAGCGTCGAGGTCGGCTGGGTGCTGCAGATGCCCGAGGACGCGGAGGGTGAGGGCCTGGAGCACGGCCCGCTGCCCGTGGCCGATGGGCCGCCGGCGTCGTCCGGCCCGTCGGGCAGGGCGTCGGACGGCCCGTCGGACAGCGCGGCCGCCGGCAGCCGGCAGGAGGCGTCGTCCAGCGTGCTGCCCGTGGTCCTGATCGTCGTGGGTGCACTGGTCGTGATCGGTGGTGCGGTGACCGCGTTCGTGCTGGTTCGCCGGCGCAAGCAGGGTCAGGAGCCGTTCGACGACAGCCTGTTGCGCACCGACACCTCATCGGCCTGGATGGTGGATCGCGCGCTGCGCGTGCTGGTGGCCTCCTGCGAGCGGGACGGGCTGCCGCGGCCGGGGGTCATCGGGGTATTCATCGAGGGCGGGGCGCTGCGGTTGCGGCTCTCCAACCCGGCGACGCCCGCTCCCGCGCCGTGGACGGCGAACGAGGACGGCGCGAGCTGGTCGGCGCCCCTGGGGAAGCTGCAGTCGGCGCCGGCATCGGAGGAGCCCACCGCGGCGTTCTCCCGCCTGGTGACCGTGGGCGTGGCCGACACAGGCCGGGTGCTCGTCGACTTCGCGCAGGCGCGCGGCCTCATCAGCCTGGACGGCCCCACCCGGGCGCGGCACGAGGTGCTGCGCCGCTGGCTGGGCGAGTTCACGGGAAACCCGTGGTCGGACGACCCGCGCGTGGTCATGGTGGGCAACGGCCTGCCGCAGCCTGAGCTGGCCGAGCACCTGAACACCGTGGAGCAGCTGGTCCCGGAGCTGGAGTCCGAGGCGGGCGGCGTGCTGGTGCTGTCCCAGGCCCCTGCTGCGGCGCAGCTGGACATGCTCGCCTCGCGGTTCAGCGACCCGCGGTTCGGCTGGGTGGTCGTGGTGCTCGGCCCGGTCCCCACTGCCAAGTGGCGCTTCACGGCCGACGACGCCGGGTTGCTGCGCAGCGGCTTCCTGCCCGACGTGCGGTACAACGACGCGACGCCGGTCCGTCGAGCGGGGGAGTGACATGCACGCCTTGATCACAGCGCGGTACGGCGAGCGGGAGGCGCTGCTCGCCGTGGACGTGGACGGGGCCACCGAGGCCGTGGTCCTCTTCGAACGGCTCGCCGCCGAGGTGGGCGCGCCCCGGGGCAGCACGCTGCACGTGGACGGGCTCCCCGTGGGTCTCGAGAAGGCCGGGCGACTCGTGGCCGGCACGCCCGTCCGGGACGGCGCGGTCATCACGTTCGCCGCAACCGCCGACCGTCCCGCGGCGGCCGGGCCCGTCGACCTGTGCGTTACCGGCGGCGTCGGTGCCGGCGCCGTGGTGCGCCTCGGCGTCGGCGAGTCGGTGCTGCAGGTCGGGCCCGACGGACGGGTCCGCGTGGACGAGCACCGTGAGGGCGGACTGCCCGCCGTCGCCGTCGCCGTGGGGATGGACGGCGCCGTCCGGGCACGCCGGGTCCCGGACCCCCGGTCCGCCGGCCGCCTCGTCGAGCTCGACAGGTCGACGGATCCGCTCGGTGAGCAGGACGAGGTCTGGCCCACGGGCACGCAGATGCGGATCGGGCCGAGCGTGCTCACCGTGCAGCCCGCCACCCGGTCGGACGCCGACCTGCGCCCCGGGTCCGAGCCGGGCACGTTGGACTACAACCGGCCCCCGCGCCTGCTGCCGCCCATGCCGGCCACCCGCTTCAAGCTGCCGGCCGAGCCGCCGCCGCCCACCCGCAACGCGCTGCCCTGGCTGACCATGGCCATGCCGGCGGTGCTGGGCATCACGATGGCGATCATCTTCAAGTCGCCGTACTACCTGACGTTCGCCCTCGCCTCGCCGCTGATGGCTCTCGGCAACTGGTGGATGCAGAAGAAGAACGGCCGGAGCACGCATCGGGAGCGGGTCAAGCAGCACGCCGAGGAGCGCGCGAGCCTCGAGGCCGAGGTGCTCGATGCGGTGCAGCGTGAGCAGCACCGGCACCGGGTGTCCAGTCCCGGCGCCGCCGAGCTGAGCCTCATCGCCACCACCCCGACACGTCGCCTCTGGGAGCGGCGCTCCACCGACCCCGACCACCTGAACGTCCGCCTTGGTCTGGCCGACGTGACGAGCCAGGTCGAGGTCGAGGACATCGCCGAGCCGGAGCACCGGCGCAAGACGCGCGCGACCATGCGGTCGGTGCCGGTCACCGTGCCGCTGCGCGAGGCTGGCGTCGTGGGCGTGGCGGGGCCGGGCGACTGGCCGCGGCGCCGGGCGCGCTGGATGGTGGGCCAGCTCGGGGTGCTGCAGAGCCCTCGTGACGTCCAGGTGTACGTGCTGACCACCTCCGAGCACCTGCAGGAATGGGAGTGGGCGGCCTGGCTGCCGCACGTGCGCCCGTCCTTCGGGCAGGACGCCGTCGCCATGATCGGTACCACCACCGAGACCCTCGCGGCGCGAGTCGCCGAGGTGAACGCGTTCATCGCCGAGCGGCGAGCCGCGGTCCAGGAGTCCTACGGCAAGGCGGGCGGAGGCCCGCAGATCGTCGTGGTGCTCGACGGCGCCCGCCGGCTGCGTGCCCTGCCCGGCGTCGTCACCATCCTGCGGGACGGGCCAGGCGTCGGGGTGAGCGTGGTCTGCCTCGACGGCGACGAGCAGCTGCTGCCCGAGGAGTGCTCGGTGGTCGCGCTGGCGCGCGCCGAGGGCGGCATGCTCCTGCGTCGCCACGACGCCGACGACGTCCGCCGGATCACCGTCGACGAGGTCGCCGACGACTGGTACGAGCAGGTCGCGCGGTCCGTTGCCGCGGTCCGCGACGTCACGGCCACCGAGGGCGAGGGGCTCATCCCCGACTCGGCACGCCTCGTGGAGGTGCTCGGCATCGAGGAGCTCGACGGCCCCACGGCGTTGCAGCGCTGGAAGATGGGTTCCGGCACGACGGACGCCGTGGTCGGTGTCTCTCTGGACGGGCCGTTCCACCTGGACCTGGTCCGCGACGGGCCGCACGCTCTGGTCGCGGGCACCACCGGTTCCGGCAAGTCGGAGTTCCTGCAGACGGTCGTCGCCTCGCTTGCCGTGGCGAACACGCCGCAGACCATGAACTTCGTGCTCGTGGACTACAAGGGCGGTGCCGCGTTCAGCCAGTGCGAGCTGCTGCCGCACACCGTCGGCATGGTCACCGACCTCGACACGCACCTCGTGGAACGCGCCCTGGCGTCCTTGCGCGCCGAGCTGACCTACCGCGAGCACATCCTCGCGGAGGTCGGCGCGAAGGACCTCGAGGACTACCTCGACGCGCAGCGCCGCGGGCACACGGGGCCGACGCTGCCTCGGCTGCTGATCGTCATCGACGAGTTCGCCTCCATGGCGCGCGAGCTGCCCGACTTCGTCACCGGCCTGGTCAACATCGCCCAGCGCGGGCGGTCCCTCGGCATCCACCTGATCCTGGCCACGCAGCGCCCGTCCGGCGTGATCTCACCTGAGATCCGCGCGAACACGAACCTGCGGGTCGCCCTGCGGATGACCGACGCCGGCGAGTCCTCCGACGTCATCGACTCGCCCGAGGCCGCCCAGATCGCCAAGTCGCAGCCCGGCCGGGCCTACGCCCGTCTCGGGGCCGCGTCCCTGCTGCCGTTCCAGTCCGCGCGCGTCGGCGGGCGTCGGCTGTCGCTGCGGGAGAACGCCGAGATCGAGCCGCCGTACATCGCCCGGCTGAGCGTCGCCGACCTCGGTGCCTCGGTGCCCCGCCGACCCGTCGTCGCCCGCACGGAGAACGTCCAGACCGACCTGTCGGCCATCGTCGCCGCCCTGCGGGAGGCGGCGAGCCTCGGCGAGCTGCCCGAGCCGCGCCGGCCGTGGCTGCCCGCCCTGCCGGGGCTGCTGTCCCTGCACCAGGTCGCGCAGCCCTCGGCGCCCGCGGCGTTCGCCTGGGCGCTGGAGGACGAACCGGCCGCGCAGCGGCAGGGGCCCGCCGTCATCGACCTGGACGAGTTCTCCCACCGGTACGTCGTGGGTGCGCCCGGTTCCGGGCGGTCCACCGTGCTGCGCACGACGGCGTTCGCCGCCGCGGACCGTCTGCCGGTGGCCGACCTGCACCTGTACGGGATCGACTGCGGCAACGGGGCGCTCGCGGTGCTCGACGAGCTGCCGCACACGGGCGCCGTCGTGCAGCGCGGCCAGGAGGAGCGCGCCACGCGACTGCTGGGCCGCCTCAAGGCGGAGCTCGGGCGGCGCCAGCAGGTGCTGAGCGACGGCAGCTACGCCAACGTCACCGAGCAGCGCGAGCTGGCTCCCGCCGTCGAGCGGCTGCCGCGCGTCATGCTGCTGATCGACCGGTGGGAGAGCTTCGTGTCCACCTACGGCGAGGTCGACGGCGGCGCGCTCGTGGACGCGGTCCAGGAGCTGCTGCGCGACGGCGCGAGCGCGGGCATCCACCTGCTGATCGCCGGCGACAGGTCGCTGCTGTCCAGCCGGATGGGTGTGCTGACCGACGACACGGTGGTGCTGCGGCTCACCGACAAGTTCGACTACGGCATGGCCGGGATCGCGCACAAGACCATCCCGGACGAGATCCCACCGGGGCGCGGCTTCCGGTCGGGATCCGGACGCGAGGTGCAGGTGGCGGTCCTCGGCGACGATCCCGCCGGGCGTGCGCAGACGGCGGCCGCGCGTGCGACGGCCGCCGCGATCCGGGAGCGGGCGGACGTGGTGCCCGGCACGGGCCCGTTCCGTGTCGACGACCTGCCGTCCACGATCCAGATCGACGCCGCGTACGCGTACGCCGGGCCCGAGGCCGCCCGGCCGATGTGGGCCATGCTCGGGGTCGGCGGCGACGACCTCACGGCCTTCGGCGCGGACCTCGCCGGCGACGCGCCGACGTTCGTCGTGGCGGGTCCGGCGAGATCCGGGCGGTCCACGATGCTGGCCGTCATGACCGAGTCGTTGCTGCGCGGCGGCACCCAGGTCGTGGTGCTCGCGCCGCGGCCGAGCATCCTGCGCAACTTCGAGGGGCGCGACGGCGTGCGTGCCGTGATCACCGACACGGAGGTCACGCAGGAGATGCTCGCGGCGCACCTCGACCCCGACGGCACTCCGGTGGTGCTGGTGGTCGACGACGGCGAGCAGGTGACCGACGCTCCGGCGAAGACCTGGCTGCGCGCCTACCTGCGCACCGCGGCCGACCACCGACGCGGGCTGATCCTCGGCGGCGACGCCTCCGAGGTGGCCGGCGGGTTCTCCGGCTGGCAGGTCGACGTCAAGAAGAGTCGGCGGGGAGCCCTCCTCAGCCCGGCGGACCGGTTCGACGGCGACCTGGTGGGCGTCAGCCTGCCGCGTTCGGCGGTGTCGAACCAGGTGAGCCCCGGCAAGGCGCTGGTGCACCTCGGGTCGGGCGAGCTGATGACGATCCTGGTGCCGACTCTCTAGGATCGGGGGATGGCACGACACCGGATCTTCGCCACGAGCTTCGCGAGCATCTACCCGCTCTACGTGCAGAAGGTGGAGCGCAAGGACCGCAGCCGGGACGACCTCGACCGTGTCGTCACCTGGCTCACCGGGTACGACGACGTCGGCCTGGAGAAGGCGATCGCCGACGAGGTGGACCTGGAGACCTTCTTCGCGCAGGCGCCCCGCATGAACCCGAACGCGTCCCTCATCACCGGCGTCATCTGCGGCGTCCGCGTCGAGGAGATCGACGACCCGCTGATGCAGCAGATCCGCTGGATGGACAAGCTGGTCGACGAGGTCGCCAAGGGCAAGAAGATGACGTCCGTGCTGCGCGGGAGCGACGCGTAGGCAGGGCTTCTCGCAAGCCGGTCTCCTTAGAAGTCGGCGACGGCCCGGAAGCTCGCGTCCAGCGCCGCCTGCGTCGTCGTCATGTCGCGCATCGCGACGCCGACGAAGAGGCAGTCGACGACCATGAGCTGGGCGATGCGGCTCGCCATCGCCCCGGACCGGAACGTGGTCTCCCGGGACGCGGTGACCAGGGTGACGTCGGCCAGGGTGGCGAGGCGGGACTGCGGGTGGTTGGTGATCGCGATCGTGGTGGCACCCAGACCCTGCGCGAGCTCGGTGGGGGCGATGACGTCCGTCGTGCTGCCCGAGTGGGACATCGAGACGACGACGTCGCCCGCCGACCGCAGGGACACCGCCGTCATCGCCGAGTGCCGGTCGGTGTGGCACGCGGCGGTCAGCCCGACGCGGGCGAGCTTCTGCTCGAGGTCGATCGCGGGCACGGCGCTGGCGCCGACCCCGACGAGGTCGATGCGGCGTGCCCGCACGAGCGCGCTCACGGCGGCCTCCAGGGCCGCGACGTCCAGCAACGCGGCCGTGTCCTCGACCGCACGCGCGTCGGCGTACCCGATCTTCGCGACGACCTGGGCCAGGGAGTCGTCCGCGTCCAGCGTGCCGGAGAGCGGCTCCCGGGCGGTGCGCCCCTCCTCGAGGCCGGCGTCCTTGGCGAGGGCGAGGCGTAGCTGCGGGTAGCCGGGGAAGCCGACGCGCCGCGCGAAGCGCACCACGGTGGGGGCGGAGGTGTGGCACCGCTGGGCCAGGACCGTGATCGACTCGCGGGCCGCCTCCGCGGGGTCGGCGAGCACCGCGTCCGCGACGCGGCGCTCGGCCGGCCGGAGCTCGGGGAGCATGGCACGGATCCGTGCGACGAGGGCGACGCCCTCGGGGACCGGCGACGAGAGCACGGCATGCCTCCCTACTGCTGCATCTGCCCCCTGAGGATAGGTGCGATCCGATCCTCGTGACGCGCCAGCAGCGCCGTGGCGCCGGCCGCGTCGAGGCCGCGCTCGATCATCACGACGGCCGTCTTCACCCGGTCGCCGGCCGCGACCAGGGTCCGCGCGGCCGTCGCGCGGTCGACGCCGGTGATCCGCACGACGAGGCGCTCGGCCCGGTCGCGCAGCTTGGCGTTGGAGACGGTCACGTCGACCATGAGATTCCCGTAGGTCTTGCCGCCCCGCACCATCACGCCGGTCGAGATCATGTTGAGGATCTGCTTGGTGGCCGACCCGGCCTTGAGCCGGGTCGATCCTGCGACCACCTCGGGCCCGACCTCCACCTCGATGGGGTGGTCGACCGCCGACCCCAGCGCCGAGCCGGTGTTGCACGAGACCCCCGCCGTGAGCGCCCCCGCCTCGCGGGCGCGGCGGACCGCGCCGAGGACGTAGGGCGTGCGGCCGCTCGCCGCGATCCCCACGACGGTGTCCCGCGCGCCCAGGCCGAGCCCGTCGACCGCCGCGACGCCGGCCTCGGCGGAGTCCTCGACCGACTCCGTGGCGCCGACGAGCGCCGCGGGGCCGCCGGCCATCACCGCCTGCACGACGTGCGGGGGCACGTGGAACGTCGGGGGGACCTCGGCGGCGTCGAGGGTACCCAGCCGCCCCGAGGTGCCCGCGCCCACGTAGACGAGGCGGCCGCCGTCGCGCAGCCGGTCCGCGACCTCCTCGACGAGCGCCGCGATCGCGGGCAGCACGCGGCGCACGGCGCCTGGGACCTCCTGCTCCGCCTCGTTGAGGGCGCGCAGCACCTCCACGGTGGGGCGGGAGTCGAGGTCGGCGTACCGGTCGTCGACCCGCTCGGTCGTGAGCCCGTCCAGGTCCGGCCGGGGCCCCGCGGCCGGCGCGGTCACGCGCGGCCCCCGTCGGGCGATCCGGTGTCGCGCCGTCGGCGGGGGTTCGGCGCGGCCGCGAGCAGGCGCCGGGTGTACTCGTGCTGCGGGTCGTCGATCACCTCGTGGCTGGGGCCGCGCTCGACGACCTCGCCGTGGTACATCACGATCGTCTCGTCGGAGTAGGTCCGTGCGGAGCCCAGGTCGTGGGTGATGTAGAGGACGGCGAGGTTCTCGGTGCGGCGCAGGTCGGCGAGCAGGTCGAGGATCTCCTTGCGGATGGTGACGTCGAGCATCGAGACCGGCTCGTCCGCAAGGAGCACCTGGGGCCGGGCCGCCAGGGCCCGGGCGAACGAGACCCGCTGCCGCTCGCCCCCGGACAGCTCGTGGGGGAAGCGCCGCAGGTACCGCTCGGCCGGAGTGAGGTTGACCCGGCGCAGAAGCTCGAGGCTCTGCTCCTCGACCTCCTCGGCGGTGCTGGCGTGTCGGTGGATCCGCAGCGAGCGCTCCAGCACGTGGTCGACGCGGTGCACGGGATTGAGGGACGCGAACGGGTCCTGCAGCGTCATCTGCACCGTGGAGGTGTACTCGACGAAGCGGCGCCCGTGGGTCGCCGTCACCGGCTGCCCCCGCAGCAGGATCTCGCCCGAGGTCGCGGGCACGAGCCGCGCGAGCAGCCGCCCGACCGTGCTCTTGCCCGATCCGGACTGGCCCACCAGCGCCGTCACCTGCCCGGTGCGCAGGGCCAGGGAGACGTGGTCGACCGCGCGGAACCGGTCGCGCCGGAGCCCGGTGCGCCGCACCCGGAAGTCCTTGACCAGGTCGCGGGCCTCGAGCACGACCTGGCCCGTGGCGACGTCTTGCGGGCGTGCGGTCGTACCGGCGGTCATACGAGTGCTCCCAGGTCGACGAGCGAGCGCAGCAGCGACCGCGTGTAGGGGTGGCGGGCGTCGGTGTAGACGTCGAGGGCGGGGCCGTACTCGACGAGCCGGCCGGACTGCATCACCGCGATCGTGTCCGCGATCTCGAGCAGCAGGGCGAGGTCGTGGGTGGTGAAGACGATGGCGAAGCCGAACTCCTCGCGCAGCGCCATCACCTGGTCCAGCACCTCCCGCTGGACGAGCAGGTCGAGCGCGGTGGTCGGCTCGTCCATGATGAGCACCTCGGGCTCGAGCACCAGGGCGATCGCGATCGCGACGCGCTGTTTCATCCCGCCCGACAGCTCGTGCGGGTACGCGTCGGCGCGGTCGGGCTCGATGCCGACCTTCTCCAGCATCCGCCGGGCGAGCGCCCGGCGGTCGGCGGCGGGCATCCCCGGCCGGTGCACGCGGACGACGTCGTCGAACTGCGCCGCGACCCGGGTGACCGGGTTGAGTGCGTTCATGGCGCTCTGGAACACGATCGCGAGCTCGCTCCACCGCAGGGTCCGCAGCTCGGCGTCCGGGAGGGTGAGGAGGTCGACGTCGCCGCCGACGTCGGCCGAGCGCGCGCCGTCGCGGGCGCGCCGGTGGTAGGTGATCGACCCGGACGTGACCTCCGCCGGGACGCGCAGCAGCCGGGTGACGGCGTTGGTGAGGGTCGACTTCCCGGAGCCCGACTCGCCGGCGAGCCCGAGGATCTCGCCGCGGTGCAGCGTCACGGACACGTCGTCGACCGCGCGCAGCCGGCCGTCCGGGGTGGCGTACTCGACGACGAGACTGCGGACCGAGACGACGGGCTCGCCCTGGACGTCCGCCGGTCGGAGCTGCGGGCCGGTCGCCGCCGGATCGAGCTCGCCGGGCTCCGGCACGTCGGGTTCCGGCAGAGCGGCGGCCGCCGCGGTCGCGCTCGTGGCGGCGGCGACCGGGCCGGACCGGCGCACGGGCTGGCGCCGGCTCTTGCCGGTGCGCAGGCGCGGGTTGCTGTACTCGTCGATACCGAAGTTGATGAGGGCGAGACCCGCGCCGAAGACGGCGATCGCGAGCCCGGGCGGCACGAACCACCACCAGGCGCCGAAGAGGAACGCCTGCGCGCTCTGCGCGAAGTAGAGCATCGACCCCCAGCTCGTGGTGGTCAGCGACCCGAGACCCAGGAACGACAGCCCCGCCTCGGACAGCACGGCGGTGATGACGGAGAACAGGAACCCCGAGGCCACGAGCGGCAGCGCGTTCGGCATGACCTCGGAGAAGATGATCCTGGTGCGCGACTCGCCGGTGGCGCGTGCGGCCTCCACGAAGTCCCGGCGTCGCAGCGACATCGTCTGGGCGCGCAGCACCCGCGCCGACCCGGCCCACGACGTGATGGCGATGACCAGGGAGACCGACACCATGCCGCGGGACGGCAGGTAGCCGGTGAGGACGATGAGCAGCGGCATGCCCGGCACGACGAGGAACACCGCGGTGACGACGTAGAGCAGGTCGTCGGTGGCGCCGCGGAAGTAGCCGCCGATCATGCCGACCACCACGGAGATGACCTGCGAGACGACGCCGGCCACGACGCCGACGCCGAGCGAGACCCGCGCGCCGTAGACGAACTGGGCGAGCACGTCCTGCCCGGTCTGCGTGGTGCCGAGCCAGTGCGCGCCCGAGGGCGGCTGGAGGAGGTCCGGCCCGCTCTGCTGCGGGTCGTAGCTCGTCAGGAGCGGCCCGACGAGCGCGAGGAGCACGATGAAGAGCGTGATGGCGAGGCCGAGGCGGACCTTGCCGGACGCCGGGACCCATGATCGGGGTGACATGGTTCAGCCCTCCTGCCGGGTGCGGGGGTCGAGGAAGACGTAGACGACGTCCGCGACGAGGTTCGCCGCGATCACCGCGAGCGAGATGACGAGGAACAGCCCCTGCATGAGCGGGAAGTCCTGGTTCTGGACCGCGTCGAAGAGCTGGTACCCGATGCCGGGGTAGTTGAAGATGACCTCCGTCAGCAGGGAGCCGCCGACGACGGCGCCGAGGGAGAGCGCAAAGCCCGTGACCGACGGGAGGATCGCGTTGCGGGCCGCGTAGTCGAGCCGGATCATCCGCTTCGGGAGGCCCTTCGCCTCGGCCATCGTCACGTAGTCCTCGCCGAGCACGGTGACCGTCATGTTGCGCATGCTCAGCACCCAGCCGGCGAACGACGCGATGATGATCGTGATCGACGGGAGCACGGCGTGGTACAGCACCGAGCCGATGAACTCGCCGGAGAAGCCGGGCGTCAGGCCGGGCGTGTACGCCTGGGAGACGGGGAACCAGCCGAGGTTGACCGCGAAGACGAGCACCAGGATCAGCGCCATCCAGAAGTACGGCACCGCGTTGAGGAAGGTCAGGCCGGGCAGGAGCATGTCCGTACGCTTGCCGCGCCGCCAGGCGAGGACGACGCCGAGGGCGGTGCCGATCACGAAGCTGATCACCGTCGTCGTCCCGACGAGGCCGATCGTCCACGGCAGGGCGCCCATGACGATGTCGGCCACCGGGACGGGATAGAAGCCGATCGAGAGGCCGAGGTCGCCGTGCGCGAGGTTGCGCAGGTAGTCGCCGTACTGGGCCAGGAGCGGGGCGTCGGTGATGCCGTAGCTCTCGGCGATCGCCGACATCGCGGCGGGGTCGACGCGGCCGTTGAGGCGCTCCACGAGCAACGAGATCGGGTCGCCCGGCATCAGGCGGGGGATGAGGAAGTTCATCGTCAGCGCGGCCCATGCGATGAACACATAGAGCAGCACCTTGCGCAGCAGGTACTTCACGCGGGCTCCTTCTTGGGGCGCGTCGAGTGGCGCGTCGAGGCGCCGGGCGGACGCCGGCGCGCGTTCGCGAGGGCGCGCGCCGGCGTCGTGATCAGTCCCGCGTCGGGGTCAGGTGCGTGACGACGAGGAGGTTGTCGGGGAACTGGTACGGCGCGCCGAGCGCGTACGGGTCCTTGTCGCTGGGGAACCCCTCCCAGCGGACGGTGTTGAACTGCGCCCAGTTGGGGGACTGGAGCATGGGGATGGTCGGCAGCTCCTCGACCATGATCTTCTCGAGGCCGTCGAGCGCCGCCTGCTGCTCGGCGGCGTCATCCGTCGCGGCGTAGTCCTTGAGGAAGCCGTCGGCGTCGTCGTCGTAGAACCGCGCGTAGTTCGAGATGACCGACCCCTCGTCGACCTCGTACTCCGAGCTCATGAGCGCCCGGTACAGCTGGTACGGCGACAGACCCATGGGCACCGAGGTGATCGTCATGTCGTACGTGCCCGCGCCGCGGGACTCGAGCCACGCGTCGAACGACACGCCCTGCGGCTCGAGCTCGATCCCCACCTCGGCCAGCTGCTCCTTGAGGAGCTGCGACATCGTCACCCAGTCCACGTAGTCCGACGGGATCTGCAGCGTGAAGGAGAGCCGCTCGCCGTCGGGGGTCGTGCGGACCCCGTCGGAGCCCTTCGGGAAGCCGGCGTCGTCGAGCAGCTCGTTGGCCTGGTTCACGTCGCGGGTGAACGACGCGTCGGTGTACGCGTCGTTCAGGACGCCCTCGAAGGCGGGCAGGGGGAGCCCGGTCGGGTGCGCGGGCGGCGTGTAGCCCTGCATCGCGACCTCGGACAGCCGGTTGCGGTCGATCGCGGCCGACAGGGCCTGCCGCACGTCGACGTCGTCGAACGGCGCCTTCTGGTCGTTGACGAGGAGGTTGACGAGGCCGTCGCCGGGGTACCAGTACGAGCGGTGCTCCTTGTCGGGGCTGAGGAAGATCTGGTCGATGTTCGCGACGAAGCCGCCCGCCCAGTCGAGCTCGCCGGACCGGAGCGAGGTGTTGAACGTCTGGTCCGTTGCCGCCGGGTACCGGATCTCGGGGACCTGGACCTCGTCCGCGTTCCAGTAGGTCTCGTTGCGGGTGAGCGTGTACAGCTGCTGCGAGAAGTCGCCGAGGACGAAGGGTCCCGTCCCGACGGGCTTCTCGTTCGTGAACTCGAGCGGGTCGATGTCGGCGAACACGTGCTCGGGGACCACGACCGCGTTCTCGATCGCCTCCTTCGACGCGAAGGAGGTGCTGCCGAAGCGCACCTCGACCGTGCTCGGGTCGGCGGCGGTGGCCTCGGCGATGTCGAGGGCCGAGGCGTTGGCGGCGGGGTTGTCGCGCATGAGGTTGAACGTGAAGGCGACGTCGTCGGCGTCGAACGTCTCGCCGTCCGACCACGTCACGCCCTCGCGGAGCACGAACGTGGCCACGGTGCCGTCGTCGTTGAACTCCATCGACTCGGCGAGCCAGGGGATGGACTCGCCGGGGGTCATCGGCGTGTTGAGCAGGAGGGGCTCGTAGATCATGCCCTTCGTGCCCTGGTTGGCCGACGGCGAGTACGGGTTGAAGTTGCGCTCGTAGGTGTTGGCGGTGTTGGCGTGGATAGTCAGCGGCTGGGCGGCGCCGTCGCCGGACGTGGACGGCGAGCCGCCGCCGCTGGTGCAACCGACCAGGGCGAGCGACGCAGCGACCACGGCCGCGGCCGCTCGGGGGATCGTCGTCGTTCTCATCAGGGACCTTTCGTGGTGCGGGTCGTGGGGGGCGGTCAGGGGCGGGCGTCGAGCGGCGCCTGTAGGACGGCGAACCGCCGCACGACGTCGAACCCGGTGGAGCGGTACAGGTGCCCGGCGGGGGAGTTCTCGCCGGTCCACAGGAACCAGGCGGAGTGGGCCCCTTCGGACCGCATCCGCGTGAGGGTGAGGTGCAGCAGCGCCCGGCCGAGGCCCGCGCCGCGGCGGCTCTCGTCGACGCCGATCGGCCCGAAGCGTTCGCGCAGCCCGCGGTAGGCGCCGTAGGTCGAGAGACCGACCACCGCGCCGTCGGGGTCGCGGGCGAGCAGCACCCGTCGGGGGCCCTGGCCGTGCCGCAGCACCGACTCGCGCAGCGCGTGGCCCCAGTCGGGTGCGAGGCGCTCGGCGGCGAACGCGATGGCCTCGGGCAGGTCGTCGTAGGTCGCCGTGCCGAGCACGTAGCCCTCGTCGGCCCGGGCGCGCAGCAGCTCGCGCACCCGGTCCGGCATGACGTACGCGTCGAGGTCGAGCGTCATGGCCGCGGCGGTGTAGCGCGTGGCGAACCCGTGGGCGGCGAGGAGGGACGCCGCCTCCGGGTAGGCCTCGACGTCCAGCCCGGGCACGAAGTACGCCTGCGGGTAGCCGGCGTAGGTGACGGTGGTCGCGCCCCGCGAAGCGAGGTGCTCCGTCGCCCGGCGCAGCAGCTCGGTGCCGACGCCGCGGCGCCGGTGCGCGGGGTGGACGCACCCGATCGTGACGAAGCCCGCGGCGGGGTGGGCGGGGATCCCCTGCTGCGCGACGACCGCGTAGACGAAGCCGACCGGCCGGCCGGCCTCGTCCTCGGCGACGACGAGCCCGGCCGGGTCGAAGTTGACGTCCAGGAGGACGTTCTCGGCGAGCCACTCCTCGCCGACGACGTCGCGCGGCATGGCGACGGCGGTGAGCTCGGCGAGGGCGGGCAGGTCGCCGGGCCGGTGGCCCCGGTAGGTGACGGTCACGGGAGCCTCCGCAGGGACGGGAGGTCCCCGCCGGAGAACGCGACGGCGTGCGGCACCCCGGCCAGGCAGCCGCGCATGACCATCTGCGCCGAGTAGTAGTCGATGTAGCGGAACCCGTAGGTCTCGCCGCGGGCGAATGCCTGCCCGCCGATCGCCTCCGTCCAGCTCGCGTGCGCCTCGTCGGAGACCTCGACGAACGTGTCGGCCTCGAAGCCGAGGGCGTCCTCCCAGTTCTCCGTGTACAGCAGCCGCGCGACGCCGTGCCGCGGGCGGTCGTCCTCACGGTGGCCCGGCAGGCCGGAGAGGAACCGCGCCCGCTCGGCGAGCACCGAGGCGTGCGTGTGGTCGGAGTGGATGCCGCGGGGCCAGTGGGCGAGCATCAGCTGGGGCCGCACCTCCCGCACGAGCATGGCCAGCCGGTCCGCGACCTCGTCGTCGGTGGGCAGGAACCCGTCGGAGAGGTCGTCGAAGACGACCACCTCCGCGCCGATGTGCGCGGCGAACGCCTCGGCCTCGGCGATCTTCTGCTCCTTGTACCGCGCGGCGTCGAGCCGCGGGTGGCCGCGCTCGCCGGGCGTGAGGGCGACGAGCACGGACCGGCCGCCGTCGAGCACGTTCTGGGCCAGCACGGGGCCGGCCGCGAGGTCCATGTCGCCGATGTGCGCGCCGACGGCCATGACGGTCTGGGGTGTCACGCGGGAACCTCCGCAGGTGGGGTCGGGTAGAGCAGGGTGCCCGCGGGGGGTGCGGGCGGGCGGGGCGCCGCGGCGAGGATCTCTCGCAGCGGTGCGCGGGTGTCGACGCCCTCGCGCAGCGACGACGAGCCCCACAGCAGGTCGACGAAGGGCGGGCGCCCGTCGGAGCGCTCGCGCCACAGGGGTCGGTCGGGGTAGAGGTCGGCGACGGTCCGCAGGAGCGCGTGGCCCGTGGCGACGGGGTCGACGGCCTCGGGGTCGAGGAGGTGGAGCTGGGCGCCGTGCACCGTCTCGCCCGACCACTTCGAGAACATCGGTCGGAAGACGGCCTCGCGCACCGCGACCCCCGGCAGCGCCTGCTCGCGCAGCGCCGCGGCGAGGCGACCGTCGGTCCACGCCGCGCCGAGGAGCTCGAAGGGGCGCGTGGTACCGCGACCCTCGGACAGCGTGCTGCCCTCGAGGAGCCCCGTCGCCGGGTAGAGCACGGCGGCGTCGCGGGTGGGCATGTTGGGGGAGGGCATGACCCAGGGCTCCCCGGCGCCCGCCCGCCCGTCCCAGCCCTCGACCGCGACGACCTCGAGGTCGGCGGCGCGGCCGGTGGCGGCCGGGACGTGCTCGGCGTTGAACCAACGCGCGAGCTCCCCGAGGGTCAGCCCGTGCCGCAGCGGCACGGATACCCGGCCCACGAAGCTCGCGCAGGCGGGGTCGAGGCCCGGCCCGGCGGGCCGCCGACCGAGCGGGTTGGGCCGGTCCAGGACCGTGACGCGCCGCCCGGTCCGGGCCGCGGAGCACAGGAGGTCGAACAGCGTCCACGTGTAGGTGTAGAACCGCGTGCCGATGTCCTGCAGGTCGACGACGACGTGGTCGGCGCCGGTCCGGCCCACGAGCGCGTCCAGGTCGGCCCCGGCGAGGGTGTAGGTGTCCAGGACCGGCAGGCCGCTCCCGGCGTCGGTGCCGTCGCCATCGCTGGCGCCTGCCTGGGCGGCGCCCCAGTAGCCGTGCTCGGGGGTGAGCAGCGCGGCGACGTCGACGCCCGCGGCGCGGAGCGCGTCGACGCCGCGGGCGAGGTCGTCCGCGACCGCGGTGTAGTTGGTACAGAGCGCGACGGGCCCGCCGGACAGCAGGCCTGGTTCGTTGACGACCCTGGTCAGACCGGTCCGTGGCAGCACTGCCGTGGTCACGAGTGACTCCTCTCACACCGGGTATGCCAATAAGTTACGTAGGAGTGCTCGCCCACGTCAATTATTTCCGCGAATTGGCATCGTCCGAGGTGGCAGCGGTGCGGAGGGTCTCGGCCGGGAACGGTGAGAGGAGGTGCGGGAGAGGTCAGCGGGAGGTCAGGGGCATCCCCATGGTCCGGCCCCACGGCTGGAGCTCGAGGGTGCGGAAGCCCAGGTGCTCGTAGAAGCCGATGGCGCGGATGTTGCGCCCGCCGACGCCCAGGTGGATCCCGGGGGCGCCCGCGGCGGCGACGGCGTCCAGGACGGCGCCGAGGACGCGGCGGCCCGAGCCCGCCCCCTGGGCCTCGGGCAGCAGGTCGACGTGCAGGTGCGCCGGGTACTCCGCGAGCCACGGCGCGGCCGTGCGCGACGGGGTGTGGATCGCCCGCAGCAGGCGGGCGTCCGGCGACTCGTCGTCGTCGGCGGGCACGGGGTACCGCGCGCGCAGCTCCGGCCACCAGCTCTCCTCGCACCGGCGCTCGAAGTCGAGCGTGCTCGCGGTCGCCACGCAGTAGCCGACGGCGACGCCGTCCGGGCGGCGCAGCACGCGGGCGAGGTCCGGCTCGAGCGCGAGGTACGCGCCGAGGTACATGTGGCCGAGCAGGTCGCCGTCGGCGTACAGGGCGGTGGCGTCCTCGCCCGAGTCGCCGGTGCGCAGGCACACCTCGTACAGCGCGTCGCGGTCCGCGGGGCGGTAACGGTCCACCGTGAGCTCCGGGCGAGGGGTGGTGGGTGTCGGGACGGCGCGGCCGTCCTGGCCGTCCTGGCCGTGGTGGGGGTGCGTAGTCATGGCAGCATCGTGCACTGCCCGGACGCCCGTGGCTCACCCGTGCGCCGCGAGTCCGGGAGGGCTGTTCGGACCGCTCAGCGCCGTGCCGGATCTCGCCTAGTATGCCCGGCATGCTCCACGCTGCGGTTCCCGGCCTGTCGTTCACCGCGATCGACTTCGAGACCGCCAACCCGAAGCGGGCGTCGGTCTGCTCCGTCGGCGTCGTCAAGGTCAGGGACGGCCTCGTCGTGGACTCCCTCGAGACCCTGGTCGAGCCGCCGCCCGGCCACCAGGAGTTCAGCAGCTACAACGTGGCGGTTCACGGGATCACGGAGCGCGACGTCGTCGGTGCGCCGCCGTGGGACGTCGTCTATGCCAAGTTCGCGGAGTTCGTCGGCACTGACGCCCTCATCGCGCACAACGCCTCGTTCGACCGCTCGGTGCTCACGCAGGCCAGCACGGCGTACGGGATCGACCTGCCACGGTCGCGTTGGCTCTGCACGCGGGACACAGCGAAGGCGTTTCTGGACCTCGCCTCGTACCGGTTGCCCGTCGTCTCGGCGGCACTGAACATCCCCGCCCACGACCACCACGACGCCGGCGCGGACGCACGCCAGTGCGCGCTGGTCCTCGTGGAGCTGTGCCGACGACTCGGCCCGGACGGGGTGCTCGCGGTGGGGCAGCACGTCCGCGCGTGGTGAGTGCGGATCGGGCCGGCCGTACGGGTGGGCATCACCGGAGGCTCAGTCCCACCACAGCCTGACCCACCGGCCGTCGTCCGGCACCACCTCGTCCGGCGACCAGACGGCGGGCGCGGGGTGCATCTCGTCGGGCCAGTGCTCGTGGTCGAGGCCCAGGTCGGTCCGCACGAACGCCATCAGCTCGGAGCACTCGCACCACGCGGGATGCTGGAAGTCGTCGTCGGACGGCGACTGCTCGCTGAACTGGCTGGGCCCGACGGAGATCCGCATCGCGCGAGGAGGCTTGACGTACACCGTCGAGGTCGCGGCGCAGTGGGCATCGACGTCCAGTCGCCGCAGGTCGCACCGGACCCGATCAGGGTGTGCGGCAACCGCGGCAAGGATCGAGCCCGTCGTGGGGCCGAAGTTCCACCGGGAAGCACGCTTCTCGGCGCTCAGTCTCGTCAGCAGTGCGCTCGCCTCGGCGCGCGCGTCCTCCGACCTCACCTGTGATGGGTACTGCACCGTTCCTCCTCGAGTTGGACTGCACGGAGGAGACGCAGTGTGTCGAAGATCGGAGGCCGTGCGCTTTGGCCCTGTGGACAAGTGCATGCCGCATGCTCTGCCCGTGCCCGATGCCCCGCCGGCGATCAGCCGACGGGCCCGGGGCGCTCAGGTCACCAGTCCGCTCCGGTAGGCGTGGACCACCGCCTGCACGCGGTCCCGCAGGCCGAGCTTGGCCAGGATGCGCGACACGTACGTCTTGACGGTCTCCTGGCTGATCACCAGCGTCGCGGCGATCTCGCTGTTCGACAGGCCACCCGCGATGAGGCGCAGCACCTCCAGCTCGCGCGGCGTCAGCACGGTGTCGGCGGCTTTCCTCTCGGCGGGGCGGATCCGCGCCGCGTACCTGCCGACGAGCTGCCGTGTCACCTCGGGCGCCAGCAGCGCGGCCCCGGCCGCGACCGTGCGGATGCCGTGCAGCAGCTGCGCCGCGGGGGCGTCCTTGAGCAGGAACCCGCTGGCCCCCGCGCGCAGCGCCTCGTAGACGTACTCGTCGAGGTTGAACGTCGTCACGACGAGCACCTTGACGGGGTGCGCCACCCCGGCGCCGGCGAGCAGGCGGGTCGCCTCGATGCCGTCGAGCACCGGCATCCGCACGTCCATCACCACGAGGTCCGGGTCGAGCCGCCCGGCGAGGTCGACGGCGGCCCGCCCGTCCCCGCACTCGCCGACCACCTCGAGGTCGGGCTGCGCGTCGATGATCGTCGTGAACCCGGTGCGGATCAGCGCCTGGTCGTCGCACACCAGTACCCGGGTCGGCGGGTTCATACTCGGCTCTCGGTGGGGACGCGCTTGGGGACGTGCTCGGTGGGGATGTGCCCGGTGGGGATGCGCGCCCGGACGACGAATCCGCCGTCGGCCTGCCGGTCCGCGCCGAACTCGCCGCCCAGGGCGTCCACCCGGTCGCGGAGCCCGACGAGGCCCCGACCGCTCCCGCCCGGTGACCGAGGGCCGGCCCCGGCCTGCCCGCCTCGTGCCCCGGCGGTGCTGACCTCCACGGTGATCTCCCTCTCGTCGTAGCGCACGTCGACCGCCGTCGGGCTGCCCAGGGCATGCTTGAGGGCGTTCGTCAGGGCCTCCTGCACCACCCGGTGGGCGACCAGCTCGGCGCTCCCGGCCGACTCCGTCGGCGTGCCCTCCTCGGTGAGCTCCACCGGCTGGCCGGCCCGGCGGGTCTGCTCGACGAGCGTGCGCAGCTCCCGGAGGGACGGCGTCCCGGCGGCGCCGTCGTGGCCCGGGTCCAGCAGGTCCAGGAGATGCCGGAGGTCGCCGATGGCCCGCCGGCCCGTGTCCGTGATCGCGTCCAGGGTCTCGTCGAGGCGGTCGGGGGCTCCCGTCAGGTACCGGGCGGCCTCCGTCTGCACCACCATCGCCGTCACGTGGTGGGTCACGACGTCGTGCAGCTCGCGGGCGATGCGGGTGCGTTCGGCGGCGCGGGTGTACTCGGCGATCCGGCGGCGGTGCTCGGCCTCGGCGGCCCGGGTGGAACGCAGCCACGCGCCGGCGCCCCAGATCAAGATCAGGGCCAGGTAGAACGTGGCGTACCCGTCGGGCCGCTCGGCCCCGCCGGCCCGGAAGAGCGCGACCGCCAGCACGAGGTAGGCGCCCGTCAGGAGGGCCACGACGGTGCGGCGTCGGTGTTCCAGCTGGGAGCCCGCGCTCAGCAACGCGATGACGAGCGCCAGGCCCGCGAACGTGTGGTAGCCCCGGAGCTGGTCGAGGGCGAAGCCGAGCGACACCAGGACGAGGCAGGCGGCCGGCCACCGCCGGCGCACGATGAGCGGGGCGCACAGGAAGACGACCGCCACGACGGTGAGCGCGTCGAAAGGACGGGACGGCAGCTCGCCGACCTCCGTCCCCAGCCCGTGGAACGCGGGCACGAACGTCGCGACGGCCGGCACCAGCGCGAGCGGCAGGTCCCGGGCCGTGACGTCGAGCTGGCGCCATCGGTCCGGGACCTGCCGGAGTTCGATCACCGAGAGATCGTAGCGGCCGCGGCTGCGTCCGCCCGGGCCCGGCGGCGGCGGGGGATCACGTGACCGCGACGGTAGGCCAGCCACATGAAGACGCCGGTGGCCAGCGCGCAGAGCACCACGGCGAAGATGCTGCCCTCCGGTCCGAAGTCACCGCCCGTGACCGTCGTGGGGCCGGACATCGCGGCGTCCAGCAGGCCCTGCGAGGTGTCGTTGCCGGAGACGGCGGTGCTGAAGATGGCGCTCCCGCCGATGTTCCACCCGAAGTGCAGGCCGATGGGCACCCACAGCTTGCGGGTGGCGACGTACGCGGCCGTCAGCATCCCGCCGGCCTCGATGGCGATGGCGAGGGCGCCCCACGGCGTGGCGTTCGGGTTGAGCAGGTGGATGAGGCCGAACAGCGCGCCGGTCACGGTGAGCGCGATCCACGTGCCGGTCCAGCCCTCGACGATCCGGAACAGGACGCCGCGGAACATCAGCTCCTCGGTCACGGCGGCGGCCGCCATGATGCCGAGGAGCCCGACGGCGCCCGTCGGCGAGCCGAGTCCGTCGACCGTGTAGTCGCCGAGGAGCGCGATGATCGCGATGACGGCGGCGAACAGCCCGGCCCCGAGCAGCGTGCCCCAGCCGATCGAGCGCGCGGCACCCGGCAGCGCCACCTCCACCGGGTCGCGACGTTCGGTGCGCCGGACCACCCAGGCGTAGACCACCACCGCCAGTACCGCGGTGGCCAGGCCGACGACGAGCGTCAGCCACGGGTTGTCCTCAACCGCGGCGCTGGCCTGACCACAGACGAACACCACTGCCACCACGGCCAAGAGCTGCCACACCAGACGCACGTTCACTCCTTCGCAAGACGCCGCGGCCGAGCGCCGCGGGCTGCTCAGAACGCTATGGACTCCCCGAGGCGGAGTCGTCACCGTACGGAGGGCATTCGCGGGTAGCTCGCACGGGGGACACGCCGATTCAGGGCACCGGTGGGGGCTCGACCACCCCGTGGCGGAACGCCCACACGACCGCCTGCAGGCGGTCGCGCGATACGGTCTTGGTCAGCACGCCGGCGACGTGGTACTTGACCGTGGTCTGCTCGATGAAGAGCTCGTCCGCGATCTCCTGGTTCGACATCCCGCGGGCGAGCAGGGCGAGGATCTCGAGCTCACGGGTGGTCAGCGGCGAGGGCAGATCGGCGGGCTGTCGCGGCGCAGCCGGGCGCCGGGCGGCGAACTCGGCGAGCACCCGGCGCGTCAGCCGCTGATCGAGCGTCCCGTCTCCGGCGGAGACCGAGCGGATGGCGCCGAGCAGGGTGTCCTCGTCGGCGCCCTTGAGGAGGAAGCCCGCTGCTCCGGCCTCCAGGGCGCCGAAGACGTAGTCGTCGACGTCGAAGGTGGTCACGACGAGCACGCGAGCGTCGAGCGTGGCGTCGGTGGTGATCCGGCGGGTGGCGGCGATGCCGTCCAGGCCCGGCATGCGGACGTCCATGCAGACGACGTCCGGGCGCAGCTCGCGGGTGAGTGCCACCGCCTCGTACCCGTCTCGCGCCTCGCCGACGACGCGGATGTCGCCGGGGGCCTGCAGGATCACCGAGAGGCCCGCTCGGACGACGGCCTGGTCGTCGGCGATGAGCACGTCGATCATGAGGGGTCGTCTCCGTACGGGATGGTGAGGGTGTTCGTCCAGCCGCCGTCCGCGGCGGGCCCCGTCACGAGTGTGGCGCCGACCAGCTCCGCGCGTTCGGCCATGCCGATCAGGCCGTAGCCGTCACGCGGTGGGTACGGCCTGATCGCCTCCCGGCCCGGAGCGTTGCGCACGGTGAGGACGACGGAGTCCCGGCCGTAGTCCGCCCGCACCTCGCGCGGGGCACCTGCCGCGTGCAGAGACGTGTTCGCGAGTGACTCCTGGACCATCCGGTAGGCCGCCGCCGCGGCGAGCGGCCCGAGCTCGACCGGGTCCCCCGTGGTGGTGAACGCCACCGGGGATCCCGTCGCGGACGCCCCCGCGACCAGCGCGGGCAGCTGGTCCACCGCCGCGGCGGGGGCCAGCTCCCCCCGCTCGTCGGTGCGCAGCAGCCCCACGACCTGGCGGAGGTTGGCGAGGGTGGCCTGCCCCTCCCGCTTGACGACGCCGAGGTACTCGCTCGCGCGGTCCGGCTCGCTGCGCAGCAGCGCGTCCGCGGCCTGGGCGCTGACGACGATGCCGCTGAGGTGGTGCCCGGCGATGTCGTGCAGCTCGCGGGCCATGAGCGACCGCTCCCGCTGCACGGCCTCCGACGCCCGGAGCTCGCGTTCGCGCTCGGCCGCCTCGGCCCGCTCGCGCAGCGCCTCGACCAGGCGCTCGCGGCCGGTGACGATCTCGGCGACGAGGACCGGCGTACCGAACACCAGGATGCCGCGCAGCAGGGCGTAGGGGATCGTCAGCGGCGCGGCGATCTCGGTGCTCGACTGCAGTGCGATGCCCTCCGCGACCGTCGCGACCAGAGCGACGAGCAGCACCACCCGGTACCGCCACGGTCGGTCCCGGGCACGGGCGGCGGCGTACGCCGCGAACATCACGCCCGGAGCCCCCGTGCCCAGCTCGCCCGACGACATCGCGAGCACGAGGGCGTCGAGGCCGGCGACGACGCCGAGCGTGATCAGAGGAGCGCGGTGTCGCGCCAGGAGGGCGGCGGCTTGCGCCAGCACCGGGAGAGCGGGGAGCCAGCCGTCCAGGATCGCGTCGGCGTCGGCGTCGGCGTCGGTCGCGGGCCGAGCGGCGAGCACGGCGTAGGCCACCAGATGGCCGATCCCCACCAGGGCGGTCACCACGACGGGCACCGCTTGCCCGAGCCGGTCCTGGAGGGGGCGCGGGCGAGGGGGCGGCGTCACGGAGTCATTGTCCTTCAGGTCGAGGTCCTTCCAGCTCGAGCACGAGGGCGTCGAGCACGTGGTGCGGTCATGCCCCCAGCGTCGTCGCGTCGTCGAGGCGGCGCCCCCTCCGCAAGGACAGTCCCGATCCCGTCTGCCCGGAGGGTGTCACGGCGGCCGCAGCCGGGTGGGGTGGAGGCACGTCCGGCCCCGGACGTGTCGAGAAGGGGAAGCACATGTTGACCAGGACCACCCGAACCCTGACGATCGGCGCCGTCGGCCTCGTCGTCGCCGGCGCGGCCACCGCCGGCATCTGGGCAGACGTCGCGACGAGCGACCCGAGCGTCGCCCCGCACGAGCCCTCCGCCACGCATCAGGTCGTGCAGGAGAGGCTGGACGGACTGGTCGAGACCGGCTTCCCGGCCGCCCTCGCCTCGATCACGTCTCCCCACGGCGACCACGACGACCTGGTCTCGGGCGTCGGGGACCTCGACACCGGCGGGCCCGTCCCCGTCGACGGCGAGGTCCGCGCCGGCAGCAACACGAAGACCTACACCGCAGTCGTCGTGATGCAGTTCGTGGAGGAGGGGCTCGTCGAGCTCGACGAGCCGATCGAGACCTACCTTCCCGGCCTCGTCCACGGCGACGGCATCGACGGGAAGGACATCACGGTGCGCCAGCTGCTGCAGCACACCAGCGGCCTGCCCGACTACACGGCCGGGATCGCCGCCGACCTCGAGAGCGTCCAGCATGCGTACAGGTCACCCCGCGATCTTCTCGACCTCGCCCTCGCCGAGCCGGCCCGCTTCGCACCGGGCGAGAGCTGGGAGTACAGCAACACGAACTACCTCCTCCTGGGCGTCGTCGTCGAGCGGCTGACCGAGCGGCCGCTGTTCGAGGTCGTCACCGACCGCATCATCGAGCCGCTCGCCCTCGAGCACACCTACTTCCCCGGGGTGGGCGAGCAGGAGCTCCGCGGCGACCACCCGCACGGCTACCACGGGGACGAGACAGGGGAGGGCGGCGGGGAGCCTGCCGACGTGTCCACCCTCGACCCGTCCTTCGGCTGGGCGGCCGGCGCAGTCGTGGCGAGCCCGAGCGACCTCAACGAGTTCTTCCGCGCCGTGCTCGACGGCCGCCTGCTGGAGGACGAGAGCATCGCCGAGATGAAGAAGAGCGTGCCGGCCGACGACGAGCTGTGGCCCGGATCGGCCTACGGCCTGGGCATCCAGAGCTACCCGCTCAGCTGCGGCGGGGTCGTCTGGGGTCACGGCGGCGACATCCACGGGTACGAGACCCGCAACGGCGTGGCGGACGACGGCACCGCCTTCACCGTGGCCGTCACCTCCCTCCCGTGGGGGTTCGGCGACCCGACCGACGAGGAGCGGCTCCTGGACACCTACCGGGCCGTCACCGAGACCGTCGACGCGGCGTTCTGCGACTGAGGAACGTGTCTGAGCCTGTCAGCGGTCCGCTCGCCGGGCGGACCGCTGACAGGGTGGGCGGATCCGCTGCATGCAGTCGTGCCACGAGTGCGCGTCACGCCGCGCGAGGTCGCGCTCCCGGTCGAAAGCCGGGCTCTGGGTTGGGCCGAGCGTGCGGCCAGGGTGCCGTGAGGGTCCGACGTTCACCCGCACGAGCTTGTCGCCATCGGCGTACCGTCGAACCCTGGGAAGCATCGTCGGCGGGCGAGTATCGCTCGTGGTTCGGACGGGATGCGACGGAGATGGCAAGCCAGTGTTCGAGACTGCCGCTCGTTATTGATTAGTTGCGCATCGATCGACGGCCACGTCGAGCCGATGTCCAGGATCCCTTCTAGATACCTGTCTCACACGCTGTAATATTTCGCGTCGGGATGATGCAGGATAAATGCGTCGGTGGACTGCTCCGGATGCAGCTGCAGCTCGTCGGAGAGGATGACGCCCACGCGCTCGGGGCGCAGTAGCTCCACGACCTTGCGGCGGTCCTCCATGTCGGGGCACGCGGGGTAGCCGAGGGACATCCGGGCGCCGCGGTACTTGAGCTTGAACAGCCCCTCGACGTCGTCGGGCTCCTCGGCCGCGAAGCCGAGCTCGTCGCGCACGCGGGAGTGCCAGAACTCCGCCAGCGCCTCGGTGAGCTGCACGGACAGGCCGTGCAACTCCATGTACTCGCGGTACCTGTTCGCCTCGAACAGCTTCGCCGTGTGGCCCGACACCGTGTCGCCGACGGTCACGAGCTGCACGGGCAGCACGTCGAACCGGCCCGTCTCCTCGACGAACGACCGCGGCCGCACGAAGTCGGCCAGGCACAGGTGCCGGTCGCGGCGCTGGCGGGGGAAGTGGAACCGCAGGCGCTCGGTGCCCGGCTCGCCGCCGGAGCCGCCGTCCGGGCCGTCGTGGTGCGCGACCACGATGTCGTCGCCGTCGGACCACACGGGGAAGTAGCCGTAGACGACCGTGGGGTCCATGATCTGGTCGGTGCGGATGCGCTCCAGCCACTCGGCCAGGCGCGGGCGGCCCTCGGTCTCGACGAGCTCCTCGTAGCTCTGCCCATCGTCGCCACGGCCCGGCTTGAGCCCCCACTGCCCCATGAACGTGGCGCGCTCGTCGAGGAACGCCGCGTAGTCGGCGAGCTGGACGCCCTTGACGACGCGCGTGCCCCAGAAGGGCGGGTCGGGCACGGGGTTGTCGGCGGCGACGTCGGAGCGCGCGGGCAGGTCGGCCTCGGGGGTCTCGACGAGCTCGACCAGCGCGTGGCGACGCTTGCGCAGCGCGGGCAGCCCCACGGACTCCGGGTCGGCGCCGCGCGCGACGGCCACGAGCGGCTCCATGAGCCGCAGCCCCTCGAAAGCGTCCTTGGCGTACCGGACGGTGCCGGGGAACGCCGACGCGAGGTCGTCCTCGACGAAGGCGCGGGTCAGCGCCGCGCCGCCCAGGAGCACGGGCCACCGGTCGGCGTGCCCGCGCGAGGCGAGCTCGGCGAGGTTCTCCTTCATCACCACGGTCGACTTCACGAGCAGGCCCGACATGCCGATGACGTCGGCGTCGTGCTCCTGCGCGGCCTCGATCATGGCCGCCACCGGCTGCTTGATGCCGATGTTCACCACCGTGTAGCCGTTGTTGGTGAGGATGATGTCCACGAGGTTCTTGCCGATGTCGTGCACGTCGCCGCGCACGGTGGCGAGCACGATGGTGCCCTTGGTGGCGGTGTCGCCCTCGACCTTCTCCATGTGCGGCTCGAGGAGGGCGACGGCGGACTTCATCACCTCGGCGGACTGCAGCACGAACGGCAGCTGCATCTGCCCGGAGCCGAAGAGCTCGCCCACCACCTTCATGCCGCCCAACAGGTGGGTGTTGACGATGTCGAGCGCCTTCGTGCCGTTCGCCAGCGCCTCGTCGATGTCGTCCTCGAGACCCTTGCGCGCGCCGTCGATGATCCGGCGCTCGAGCCGCTCGCTCACGGGCAGGGCGGCGAGCTCGGCGGCGCGCTGGTCGCGCAGCGCCGTGGCGTCGACGCCCGAGAAGAGCTCGAGCAGGTGCGACAGCGGGTCGTGGGTGAGGTTGCCCTCGTCGTCGTAGCGGCGCCGGTCCCACACGAGGTCCTCGGCGGCCTCCCACTGCTCGTCGGGGATCGCGGTGCGCGGCAGGATCTTCGCGGCGTGCACGATCGCGGAGTCGAGCCCCGCCTGGGTCGCCTCGTGCAGGAAGACGGAGTTGAGCACGGCGCGCGCCGCCGGGTTGAGCCCGAACGACACGTTGGAGACCCCGAGCGTGGTGTGCACGCCGGGGAAGCGCCGGGTGATCTCCGTGATGGCCGCGATCGTCTCGATGGCGTCGCGCCGCGTCTCCTCCTGCCCGGTGGCGATGGGGAACGTGAGGGCGTCGACGATGATGTCGTCGACGCGCATGCCCCAGTCGCCCGTGAGCTGCTCGATCAGGCGGGTCGCGATCGCGACCTTGTGGTCGGCGGTGCGGGCCTGGCCCTCCTCGTCGATCGTCAGGGCGACGACGGCGGTGCCGTGCTCGCGCACCAGCGGCATGATCCGCGCGAACCGGGACGTGGGTCCGTCGCCGTCCTCGAAGTTCACCGAGTTCACGACGGCGCGCCCGCCCACGAGCTCCAGGCCGGCCTGCAGCACGGCCGGCTCCGTGGAGTCGATGACGAGCGGCAGCGTGGACGCCGACGCGAGCCGCGACACCACCTCGCGCACGTCCGCCACGCCGTCGCGCCCCACGTAGTCGACGCAGACGTCCAGCAGGTGCGCCCCGTCGCGGGTCTGGGCGCGGGCGATGTCGACGATGTCGTCCCACCGGCCCTCGAGCAGCGCCTCGCGGAACGCCTTGGAGCCGTTGGCGTTGGTGCGCTCGCCGATCGCGAGGTACGACGTGTCCTGGCGCAGGTCCGTGTGCGCGTACAGGGACGCGACGCCGTTCTCCCGCACGGGGTGCCGCTCGGGCAGCGCCTTGCCGCGAACCGCCTCGACCACCTGGCGCAGGTGCTCCGGCGTCGTGCCGCAGCAGCCGCCCACGAGCCCCAGCCCGAACTCGCCCACGAACTGCGTGTGCGCGGCGGCGAGCTCGGCGGGGGACAGGGGGTAGACCGCGCCGTCCGGGCCGAGCTCGGGCAGGCCGGCGTTGGGCATGCACGTGACCGGCACCTCGGAGTGCTGCGCGAGGTGGCGCAGGTGCTCGCTCATCTGCTCCGGTCCGGTGGCGCAGTTCAGCCCGATGGCGTCGACGCCGATCGCCTGCAGCGCGGTGAGCGCGGCGCCGATCTCCGAGCCCATGAGCATCGTGCCGGTGGTCTCGACCGTCACCGACGCGATGACGGGCACCGTCCGGCCGAGTTCGGCCAGCGCGTCGTGGCAGCCCGTGACGGCGGCCTTGGTCTGCAGCAGGTCCTGGCTGGTCTCGACCAGGAGGGCGTCTGCGCCGCCCTCGAGGAGCCCGGCCGCCTGCTCGGCGAACGTGGTGCGCAGGTGCGCGTAGGTGGTGTGCCCGAGGCTGGGCAGCTTGGTGCCCGGGCCCATCGAGCCGAGCACCCAGCGCGGGTGGTCGTCGGTGGCGAACGCGTCGGCGCGTCCGCGGGCGAGGGTCGCCCCGGCGCGGGCCAGCTCGCGGATGCGGTCGTCGATCCCGTAGTCGGACAGGTTGGACCAGTTGGCGCCGAACGTGTTGGTCTCGATCGCGTCCACGCCGACCTCGAGGTAGGCGTCGTGCACGCTCGCGATGATGTCCGGGCGGGAGACGTTGAGGACCTCGTTGCAGCCCTCGTGCCCCTCGTAGTCCTCCAGGGTCGGGTCCGCGGCCTGGATCATCGTGCCCATCGCGCCGTCGGCGACGACGACGCGCGTGCGCAGGGCCTCGCCCAGGGCGGAGGCGCGGGAGTCGGCGGCAGCGAGGTCGAGCGTGGTCGTCACCCGTGCAGCGTAGCCGCGGGCGCGGGGCGTGCCACCGGTCTGTCCAGGGGGCGTCCACCCACGCGGGGGGCGGGATCAGAGCGTGGGCACGCCGTTGACGTTCAGCAGGATGGAGTACACCGAGGTGGTGGCGGTGACGAACAGCCGGTTGCCCTTGCGGCCGCCGAACGCGAGGTTCGACACCTCCTCGGGCACCAGGACCCGGCCGACGAGGGTGCCGTCGGGGTCGAAGACGTGGATCGCCTCGCCGGCGGCCACCCAGACCCGGCCCGTGGTGTCGAGCCGCACGCCGTCCGGCCGGCCGTCGAGGTCCGCGAAGACCTCCCCGCCCGCGAGCCGCGCGCCGTCGACGTCGAGCACCCGCACGTGCTGACGGTGCGTGTCCGCGACGAACAGGCGGCTCCCGTCGGCCGAGAGGGCCAGCCCGTTGGGGCGCACGAAGTCGGTCGCGACGGCGGCCACCTCGGCGGTGCCGGGGTCGACCCGGTACACGTGGCACCCGTCGATCTCCGGCTCCGCGCGCTCGCCCTCGTAGTCGCTCGTGATGCCGTACGGCGGGTCGGTGAACCACACGGCGTCGTCGCGCGACACCACGACGTCGTTGGGGCTGTTGAGCCGCTTGCCGTCCCACCGGTCGGCGAGCACCGTCGTCGAGCCGTCGTGCTCGGTGCGCACCACCCGTCGCATGCCCTGCTGGCAGGTGACGACGCGCCCCTGGCGGTCGAGCGTACGGCCGTTGGAGTACCCGGCCGGGGACTCGAAGACGCTCACCGAGCCGTCGGTCTCGTCCCAGCGCAGCACGCGGTCGTTCGGGATGTCGCTGAACAGCAGGTACCGGCCGGCGGGCACGTAGACGGGACCCTCCGTCCACCGCCCGCCGGTCCAGATCCGTTCGAGGCGCGCGTCGCCGTTCACGGCGTCGAAGCGCTCGTCGAGGCGTTCGAGCACGGCGGGCGTCAGGTCGGTCATCACACGCTCCGGAGGTGGGGGCCGAGGCCCCTCGGCTGGTCAGGACGCTGCACGGTACAGGACGCTGCACCGCGCCACACAGCGCCAGGGGCGGGCAAAAGGGCGCGCAGGGCGCCCGACCCGCGGTGTGGCGGCCGCCGGGCGGGCCGAAAATCTCCGTGCGCACGGCGCGGTGCCGGGCCTAGCGTGAGAGGCATGTCGACCCCTGCCCAGACCGATGTCCCGGCCCTCGCGCCGATCGCGGAGCGCGCCGCCGCGCCGTCCGTCCTGCCGCCGCTCGTCGCCGGCGGGCTGACGTGGCGCCCGGCCACGCGCGCCGACGCACCCGCCCTGCTGGAGCTGCGGAACACGGTCGCGGAGGCCGACCACGAGCCGTACCGGGAGGCGCTCGGGGAGCTCGTCGAGATCCTCGAGGCCCCCTGGCGGCACTTCGACACCGACTCCGTCCTCGGGTTCGACGACGACGGCGCGCTGCGTGCCTACGGGTACGTCGAGACGATGCCCGGCGACGTGAGCCGCGTGCGGGCGTTCCTGTGGGGCGGGGTGCACCCGGCCCGCCGCGGCGAGGGCATCGGGCGCGAGCTGTTCGCCTGGCAGGTGGCGCGGGGCCGCCAGGTGCTGGCGGCCTCGGGCACGAGGTCGGGCCGGGAGCTCCCTGCGCGGCTCGCCGCCTTCCTGGAGGACGACGCGCCGGCGGCGAAGGTCCGCCTGCACGAGCGCGGGGGCTTCACGCCCCGGCGCTTCTACTCGGACCTGGAGCGCGACCTGCGCGACCTGGTCGCGCGCCCCCTGCCCACCGTGGAGCTGGACGGCGGCCTGCGCCTCGTCCCGCTGCGCGACGAGCTCGACGAGCCCACCCGGCTCGCGCACAACGACGCCTTCCGGGACCACTGGGGGAGCGAGCCGCAGACGCCCGAGCAGTGGGGTTCCGCGCGCAGCACGTACGCCCCCGAGTGGTCGTTCGCGGTCGTCGACGCCGCCCCCGACGTGGCCGCGCTGCTGGCCGATCCGGCCACCGACGCGGACACGGCCGCCGCGCTCCGCGAGGGCCTGCCCCTCGTCGCGGGCTACCACGTGGCGGCGCGCTACACCGAGGACTTCGCGGTGCGCGGGTACCCGTTCGGCTACACGGAGATCCTCGGGGTCCGCCGCGCGTACCGGGGCCGCAAGGTCGCCGTCGCGCTGCTCGCGGCGGGCATGCGCGCCTTCGCCGACGACGGGATGGCGGCCGCGGCGCTCGACGTGGACACCCAGAACCCGAGCGGCGCGCACGGGCTGTACGCGAGCCTGGGATACGTCAAGCGGCACGGCTCGCGGCTGCTCACGATCGAGCTCTGAGCGCCGGCCCCGGATCACCCCGTCCGGAGGTTTCGGCAGGGGCCGGGTGGGGCCTAGGCTGCCTCGCGTGACCGACGCCGTTCATCCCGGGCTGCTCCACGCATCGCCGCACCGGCTCCTGCCCACCGCCACCTCGCGCGCCGCCGCGGTCACGCTGGCCATGCTCACCGTGCTGCACCTCGCCGCCCAGGCCGCCGAGGCGAGCACCTGGGCGCGCGTCACGCAGGGGTGCCTGATGCCGCTGCTCGCCGTGACCCTCTGGTGCGCCGTGCCGGCGCCACGGTCCCGGCTGGTCCGGCTGGTGCTGGCGGCGCTCGCGTTCTCCTGGCTCGGGGACACGCTCCCCGCGGCATTCGACGGCGACGCGGCGTTCCTCGTGATGGTCGGGCTCTTCCTGGCCGCGCAGGTCGTCTACGCGGTCGCCTACTGGCCGTACCGGCGCGAGAGTCTCGCCGGGCGGCCCCTCCTGCTGCTGCCGTACGTGGTGGCCGCCGCGGCCCTCGTCGTGGCGTGCGCCGCGGGGGCGCCCGGTGTGCTGCTCGCGGCCGTCGTGGTGTACGGGCTGTGCCTGGTCGTGATGGCCGTGCTCGCCACCGGGGTGCACCCGCTCGCCGGGGTCGGCGGGGCGGTCTTCCTCGCGTCGGACGCGATGATCGCCCTCGGCGCGTTCACCGACTGGTTCGCGCCGCCGGCATCCGGGTTCTGGGTGATGCTCACCTACGTCGCCGGGCAGGCGCTGATCGTCGCGGGAGTGCTCGCGCGCCGCTGAACCTGCGCGTCAGGCGAGGGTGCTGGGGCGCGCGCTGCGGTGCTCCATCCAGGTCCCTGGCTCGGGCACCGGGGTGAAACCCAGGCGCTCGTAGATGCCGCGGCCCTCGTCGGAGGCCTTGAGTAGCACCCGCTTCAGGCCGAGCGGCTCCACGTCCGCGACCGCCCCGGCGACGACGGCCGTGCCGAGGCCCAGGCCGGGTGGGCCGGGTCGACGACGACGTCCGCGAGCCAGGCGAAGATGGCCCCGTCGGTGACGAGCCGGGCGTAGGCGACCAGCTCGCCCGTGGCGCCCAGGAGCACGCCGTAGCTGCGGGACCCGGCGAGCGCCCTGTCCAGCTTCTCGCGCGTGCGGCCGGCGGCCCAGGAGGCGTGCGTGGCCAGGAGCTCGTGCACGCGGGCGGCGTCGATCCGGGTCGGGTCGGCGGAGAACTCGTAGCCGTCGGGGAGGTCGGGGTCGGGCATGGCGGCCATCCAAGCAGGTCCGGGCCGTGGTTCCCCCGGGATTTCCCCGGAGAGTGTCGGTGGTCACACCTAGGCTCGCGGGCATGGACATCATCCTGGTACCCGGGTTCTGGCTGAACGGCTCGGCGTGGGACGGGGTCGTCCCGTCCCTCACCGCGGCGGGGCACACGGTGCACCCGATCACGCTGCCGGGCATGGGATCGCCCGACGAGGACCGGTCCGGCATCCACCTCGCCGACCACGTCGCCGCCGTCGTCGAGGCGATCGACGCCGTGCCGGGTGGCGCGCCGGTCGCGCTGGTGGGCCACTCGGCCTCCGGCGGTCTCGTGTACGCGGCGTCCGACGCGAGGCCGGAGCGGGTCGCGCACGTCGTGTACGTGGACTCGGGCCCGGTGGCGGACGGGCAGGCGATGAACGCCGACCTGCCGGCCGACGTCGTCGAGGTGCCGCTCGACTGGAGCGAGTTCGAGGAGGACTCGCTGCGCGACATGACCGACGAGATCCGAGCCGACGTCCTGGCCGGGTCCACCACCCAGCCGGGCGGTACGGTCCGCGAGGCGCACCGGCTGAGCGACGACGAGCGCCGACTCGACATCCCGTCGACCGTCATCGCGTCGGAGATGCCGGGCGAGGTGCTGCGCGGCCTCATGTCCGAGGGGCACCCGTTCGTCGCCGAGCTCTCGCGGCTGCACGACTACGAGATCGTCGACCTGCCCACGGGCCACTGGCCCATGTTCACGCGGCCGGGGGACCTGGGCGCGGCGATCACCGCGGCGATCGGCTAGGTCCGGGGCGGCGTCGACGCCGTCACGCGGGTGCTCCCGTCGTCCACGGCCGGAGCTTCTCGGGGTTGCGCACCGTCCAGATGCGCGTGATCCGGTCGTCCGCGACGTCGAAGGCCGCCACCGTGACGGTGACGCCGCCGCGCTGGGCCACCAGGCCGGGCAGGCCGTTGACCGTGCGCTCCACGAGCGTCAGGCCGGGCACCCTGCCGGCGATCTCGAGGGCGTAGCGCGCGATCTGCTCGCGCCCCACGATCGGGCGGAGCGCGGCGCTGGCACGCCCGCCGCCGTCGGCGACCGCGACGGCGTCGGGGTCGAGCAGGCCGACGAGGGCGCCGATGTCCTGGGCTTCCCACGCCTTCTTGAAGTCGCGGACGACGGCGGCCCGCTGCGTCGCCGGGGTGGCGGGCGCCCGAGAGCCGCGGATGCGGCGGCGCGCCGACGTGGCCAGCTGGCGGCAGGCGGCCGGTGAACGGCCGACGATCTCGGACACCTCGGCGAACGGATAGCCGTAGACGTCGTGCAGGACGAACGACACCCGCTCGGCCGGCGTCATCGACTCGAGCACCACGAGAAATGCCATCGTGATCGACTCGTCGAGGGTGGCACGGTCGGCCGGGTCGTGCGTCGCGGCGCCGGGCCGTTCGTCGTCCCAGACGGCGCGGCCGGGCAGCGGCTCCGGGATCCATTCGCCCACGTAGTGCTCGCGCCGTGCCCGTGCAGAGCCGAGCACGTCGAGGCAGATGCGGCTGGCGACCTTGGTCAGCCAGGCGCCGGGCGACCTGATGGCCTGCCGCTGCTCGGGCGCCAGGCCGTACCAGCGGGCGTAGGTCTCCTGGACGACGTCCTCGGCGTCGGCCAGAGAGCCGAGGAGCCGGTAGGCGACGGCGACCAGCTGGCGCCGTTCGCTCATGACCGCCCTCAGGGCGGGATCCGGCTGGTCGCGTCCCGGCTCGGTCGGAGTGGTCATGTCTCGGCATCTCCTTCGGTGGCATCAGCCCGTACCCGTACCGACGAGACACCGCGACGACCTGTGAGGTCGGCGCGCCACCTCACATTTCTCGTGGTCACGTCGTCGGACCATCGAGCCGCCTTCTGGTGGAAGGCCGGCGTCGAGCCCGAGAGACAGGAAGACCACATGATGTCCCAGCACAGGACGACGGACCGGGGCGGACGCGCCGGCGTCTCCTCGCGTGACGAAGGCGCCGCCTCGTGACGACCTGGGGGTTGGCGGTCGTGCTCGCGACCGTCGTGATGAACGCGATCTCCGGCGTGCTGTGGGTGGCGCGCCCCCGGAGGATCGTGCCGGGCCTGCGGAAGAACCTCGCCACGATCGGCGTCCCGGAGTCATGGGCGGTCTTCCCCATCGGGACGCTGAAGCTCGCGGGGGCGGCCGGCCTGCTCGCGGGCGTCCTCGGCGTGCCGTACGTCGGGACGGCCGCGGCCACCGGGCTGAT
Organism: Isoptericola sp. Y581; assembly: GCF_059445475.1. Lineage (NCBI taxonomy): Bacteria > Bacillati > Actinomycetota > Actinomycetes > Micrococcales > Promicromonosporaceae > Isoptericola > Isoptericola sp. Y581. The sequence continues at coordinate 68,369 of NZ_JCAIUK010000003.1, forward strand.
CCTGTTCTGGATCTGCGCCATCTTCAGCCACGTCCGCGTCGAGGACTGGTCGACGCAGTTCTTCGCCACGTCGTGCCTCTTCCTGCCCCTCGCGGCGGGGTCGCTCCTGGCCACGGTGGTGTGACCGCCGCCGCCCCGGTCAGCCGACGGCGGTGACCGGCGCGGCGAGCGGCTGGCCCGACCCGTCCCGACGGTCGGTGCTGTCGGGCAGCTCGACGGGCTGCCCGGCGGAGCCGACGCCGCGGGCCGGGCCCTCGCCCACCCAGGCCAGGACGAGACCGTCCTCGCCCTTGAGGAAGCGGTGCGCGCGCACCCCACCGGTGCCGCGGCCCTTGCCGGGGTACAGCTCGTACGGCGTGACCTTGGCCGACCCGCCGCCCGTCCCCGGCAGCGCGCCCGACGTGCCGGCGACGGTCACCACCATGTGCAGGTCGCGGGTGGCGGCCCGCGCGACGCCGAAGAAGACCACCTTTTCCCCGGCGGTCAGGCGGATTCCGGCCATGCCGGCGGCGGACCGGCCCTGCGGGCGCACGTTCGACGCGTCGAAGTGGAGCAGGCTGGCGTCGGAGGCGACGAAGACCAGCTCGTCGTCGTCGCCCACCGGGGCCGCGCCCACCACCCGGTCGCCCTCCTTGAGGGAGACGACGTCCCACTCGTCCCGGTTGGCGGGCACGTCACCGGCCAGGACGCGCTTGACGATGCCGTTCGCGGTGCCGAGGGCGAGGGTCGGGGCGTCCGGGTCGAGTGACGCGATGGCGAGCGCGGACTCGCCCGGCGCCAGCGCGACCAGCTCGCTGACCGGGATGCCCCCGGACAGCGACGGCGGCCCGTCGACCGGGGGGAGCGCGGGCAGGTCGAGGACGGATACGCGCAGCAGCCGGCCCGCCGTCGTGACGAGGCCGATATCGCCGCGGGTGGACGTGGCGACGTCGCTGCGCAGCGCGTCGTGGGCGTGGCGCCGGCCGGCCCGCTCCACCGGGGCGTCGGGGGTGTCTCCCGACGTGCGCGCGAGCAGCCCCGTGGCGGACAGCAGCGCCCGCGTCGGGGAGTCGGCGATCTCGAGCGAGATCGCGGGCGCCTTGCTCCTGCCGTTGGTCGCGGCCGGGGCGGTGGCGCCGCCCGCGGAGTCGAGCAGCACGGTGCGGCGCGGCGTCCCGTAGGTCGACGCGACCTCGGCCATCTCGGCCTTCACCACGGCGCGCAGGCGGGCGTCGTCCGCGAGGATCTCCTTGAGCTCGGCGATCTCGCGCTCCAGCTCGGACTGCTCCTTCTCGAGCTCGATCCGGGAGAACTTGGTAAGGCGGCGCAGCTGGAGGTCGAGGATGTAGGTGGCCTGCGGCTCCGAGAGGTCGAAGACGCTCATCAGGCGCTCGCGGGCGCCGCCCACGTCGTCGGAGGTGCGGATCACCTGGATGACCTCGTCGATGTCGACGATCGCCAGCAACAGCCCCTCGACCAGGTGCAGGCGCTCCTGGCGCTTGGCGAGCCGGTACTCCGTGCGGCGGCGCACGACGTTGATGCGGTGGCCCACCCACACGCGCAGCAGCTCGAGCAGCCCGAGCGTGCGCGGCTGGCCGTCGACGAGCGCCACGTTGTTGATGCCGAACGAGTCCTCGAGCGGGGTGGTGCGGTAGAGCTGCTCCAGCACCGCGTCCGGGTCGAAGCCCGTCTTGACCTCGACGACCAGGCGCAGGCCGTGGCTGCGGTCGGTGAGGTCCTGGACGTTCGTGACGCCCTGGATCTTCTTGGCCTTCACGCCGTCGGCGATCTTCTCGATCACCTTCTCAGGGCCCACCCCGTAGGGGAGCTCCGTGACGACGAGCCCCTTGCGGCGCGGGGTGACGTTCTCGACCCGCACCGTCGCCCGCGTGCGGAACGATCCGCGCCCGGTGCGGTAGGCGTCGCGGACGCCGTCCAGGCCAACGATCTTGCCGCCCGAGGGCAGGTCGGGCCCGGGCACGAAGCGCACGACGTCCTCGAGCGTGGCCTCGGGGTGGGAGACCAGGTGCTGCGCCGCGGCCACGACCTCGACGAGGTTGTGCGGGGCCATGTTGGTGGCCATCCCCACCGCGATGCCCGACGCGCCGTTGACCAGCAGGTTCGGTACCGCGGACGGCAGCACCGCCGGCTGGGTGAGCTTGTTGTCGTAGTTCGGGACGAAGTCGACGACGTCCTCGTCCAGGCCCGCCGTCATGGCCATCGACGGCGGGGCGAGGCGTGCCTCCGTGTACCGGGGGGCGGCGGGGCCGTCGTCGAGCGAGCCGAAGTTGCCGTGCCCGTCGACCAGCGGCAGGCGCATGGAGAAGTCCTGGGCGAGGCGCACGAGCGCGTCGTAGATCGCGGTGTCGCCGTGCGGGTGCAGCTTGCCCATGACCTCGCCGACGACGCGGGAGGACTTCACGTGCGCGCGGTCGGGCCGCAGGCCCATGTCGGCCATCATGTACAGGATCCGGCGGTGCACGGGCTTGAGCCCGTCGCGGGCGTCGGGCAGCGCGCGGGAGTAGATGACGGAGTACGCGTACTCGAGGAAGGACGCCTCCATCTCCGCCGCGACGTCGATGTCGACGATCTTCTCGTCGAACGGCTCGTCGGTGACGGATGCGCTGCTGCTCTTGCGCGCCATGCGGTGCGGCTCCTGAGGTCGGCTGATGCGGGTTCGGTCTACGGGCGGTCGACCGGTCGTCGGGACGGCACCAGACTCTAGTCGCCGGCGCCCACAAGGCCGCGCAGGCGCGGCGGGCGGCCCCTGTCCCAGGGCCCGGATAGCCTGCACGGGTGGACGGACCCGACCAGCCCGCCGATCGGACCCCCGGCTCCGAGGTGCCCGCATACCCGCTCGCGTGGGAGGCGGACGTCGTGCTGCGCGACGGCTCCACGATGCACCTGCGACCCCTGCGTCCCGAGGACGCCGACGCGATCCAGCGGTTCCAGGAGGCGCAGTCGGAGCGCTCCGCATACTTCCGCTTCTTCGCGCCGGTGCGGCGGCTCACCGAGCGGGAGCTGAACCGGCTCACGCACCTGGACCACCACGACCGCGTCGCGCTCATCGCCGTGCGCCCCGGGGTCGACGACGAGGGGCGGCCGCGCGAGGACGTGCTCGGCGTCGCGCGGTACGACAAGGTCTCCGACACCGAGGCGGAGGTCGCGTTCAACATCGCGGACGCGATGCAGGGCAAGGGCCTGGGCTCGGTGCTGCTGGAGCACGTGGCGGCCGCCGCCCGCGAGCGCGGCGTGCGGCGCTTCACCGCCGACGTGCTGCCGCAGAACTCCTCCATGCTGGCCGTGTTCCGCGACGCCGGGTACGCGATCAGCCAGCACCTGGACGACGGCGTGGTCATGGTCGCCTTCGACCTGGACCCCACCGAGCGGTCGCGCGAGGTCATGGCCGACCGCGAGCACCGCGCCGAGGCCCGCTCGATGCAGGCGCTGCTGACGGCGCGCCGGGTGCTGCTGGTGGGGCCCGGCCCCGCCGGGTCGGCGCCGCCGACGACCGAGCACCACCTCGCGCAGCGCGTCGTCGACGCCGCGGTGGCCGACCCGGGGGACACCGAGCTGACGGTGCTTCGCGCGCCCGGCGCGGTCCCGGCGGCGCCGGGCGTGGCGGCCGTGGAGTCCTGGGACCAGGTGGCCGAGGTCGACCTCGCGCTGCTCGCCGTCCCCCCGTCGGAGGCGGTCGAGGCGGTGCGCCGGCTGGCGGATCGCGGGGCGCGGGGCGTGGTCGTGCTCTCCGCCGGGTACGCGGAGACGGGGCCCGACGGGCTGGCGCGCCAGCGCGAGCTGGTGCGCGCCGCGCACGCCGGCGGGATGCGCGTCGTCGGGCCGGCGTCCTTCGGCCTGCTCACCACCACGCCCGGGGCCCGGCTGCACGCCAGCCTCGCCGTCCGCCCGCCGCGCCCCGGGGTGGTCGGGATGTTCTGCCAGTCGGCACCCGCCGCCGTCACGCTCACCGCGACGCTGGCCCGGCGCGGGCTCGGCGTCTCGGCGCTCCTGTCCGCCGGCCACCGCGCCGACGTCTCCGGCAACGACCTCATGCAGTACTGGCACGACGACCCGCGCTCCGCGGTCGTCTGCCTGTACCTGGAGTCCATCGGCAACCCGCGCAAGTTCTCCCGGATCGCGCGCCGGCTGGCCGCGGTCAAGCCCGTCGTGGTGGTCGTGGCGGGGCGCTCCGGTCAGGTCGTGCCGCCAGGCCACGCCGTGCGTGCCACGCAGGCCCCGCGCCGGCTGCTCGACGAGATGCTGCGCCAGTCCGGCGTGATCCGGGCGGAGAACACGCACCAGCTGATGGACGTCGCGCAGGTGCTGGCGCACCAGCCCCTGCCGACCGGCGAGCGCGTCGGGATCCTCGCCTCCTCGGCCGCCCTCGCAGCCCTCGTGGCTGAGGCCGCGGCCGCGGCGGGGCTCGTCGTCGCCGCGTCGTCCGACTTCCTGCCGCCGGACGCGACGGACGAGCAGATCGCCCAGGTGACGGGCGCGCTGTACGCGCCGGGCGCCTGCGACGTGGTGGTCGCCGTCGACGTGCCGGTGGTGGTGCCTCGCACGGGCGCGGTGGCGCGCGCCGTCGCCGAGGCGGCGGCGCGCACTGGCCGCACGACCGTGGCCTCCATGCTCGGGCTCAGCGGGCTGCCGGACGAGCTCGCGGCGACGGGCCCCGACGGCACGTCGGTGCGCATCCCCGCGTTCTCCACGCCCGAGGACGCCGTCACGGCGCTCGGCAAGGTGGTCACCTACGCGCGGTGGCGCACGGAGGACCGCGGCACGCACGTGCGGCCCGACGGCATCGACGCCCGCGGCGCCCGCCGGCTCGTGGAGGGCTGGCTCGCCCCGGAGGGCGGGGACCCGGCCGCGGCCGACGGGCGCACCCTCACGCAGGACGAGACCGCCCGGCTGCTCGCGTGCTACGGCCTGCGCCTGTGGCGCTCGCGGACGGTGCGGACGGCCGACGAGGCCGTGGCGGCGGCCGACGAGCTCGGCTGGCCCGTAGCGCTGAAGACGGCCTCGACCGCGCTGCGGCACCGCACGGACCTCGGCGGCGTGCGCCTCGACATCGCGGACGCGGCGGAGCTGCGGGCGGACGTGCAGCGCATGCGGGAGGTCGCCACCGGGGTGCTGGGGGAGGCCGACCCGGCGATGGAGGTGCAGGCGATGGCCCCGGCCGGCGTCCCGTGCGTGATCCGCTCGGGTGAGGACCCGCTCTTCGGCCCCAAGGTCTCGTTCGGGCTCGCCGGCGACGCGACCGACCTGCTGGACGACGTCGCCTACGGCATCCCGCCGCTCACCGACGTGGACGTCGCGGCGATGGTCCGCACCGTCCGTGCCGTGCCGCGGCTCTTCGGGTACGGGGGCGCGCCGCCCGCCGACATCGACGCGCTCGAGGACGTGCTGGCGCGCGTGTCGGTGCTGGCGGACGACCTGCCGGAGCTCGCGTCGCTGGAGCTGTACCCGGTGGTGGCGGGCTCCGAGGGGGTCAGCGTGCTGCACGCCGGCGTGCGGCTGCGCTCCGTGCCGCAGCGCGCGGACGCCCCGCGCCGGGCGCTGCCGGCCTGACGGTGATCCGGGCGTCGACGGCCTGACGACGGGCCTGGGGACGACGGTGGCCACGGCGGCCGCAGCGGTGGGAGAATGCGCGGGTGCCGCATGCCACCGCCTCTGAGAACCTCCGTGCTGACCTGTCCGTCCACGTACGCCGGGCCGGGTACTACCCGGACCTCGTGGAGGACGTCCTGGACGTCGCGATCGCCGACGAGGACGTGCTCGCTCACCTCGTGCAGGCCGAGACCACTTTCGACGACACCGTGCGCCGGCACCTGACGGTGCTGGCGCTCACCCCCACGCGACTGGTGACCGCGCACGTCGACGACCACGAGGGCGACGCCGCCCACCCGTCGTCGGCCGCGGCGACCACGGAGGCCGTGCCGTTGAGCGAGATCCGTTCGGTGGCCCTCACCCACGTCGTGGACGAGCCCGCCCAGCACGCTCCCGGCGACAGTGCCTCGGAGCTGACGCTCGCGATCGGCTGGGGCGCCGTGTCCCGCATCGACCTCGAGCCGGTGCAGTGCCCGGACCCGGCCTGCGAGGCGGACCACGGCCTCACCGGCCAGCTCACGCCGGACGACGTCGTCGTGCGGGTCAGCGGCGCGGCGGAGGGCCGCGACGCGTTGCGCCGGGCGACCTCCTTCTCGCGCGCGCTGTCCGCCGCCACCGGGGTGAGCGGGCGCGCCGCCCGATGACGACCTCGGTCGCGCTGCCGGACGGCCTGCTGGCGCCGTCGTACGGCACGGGCTCGCTCGCGGCAGTCCTGCCCGGGGTGGCGGGCGCCCTGGGGGTGGACCTCACGACGGCCACCGGCCTCCGCTCGGCGGACTGTCGCGGCACGCTCGGGCTGCCGCGCAGGCTGCAGCGGGTGGTCGTGGTGCTGGTGGACGGGCTGGGGCAGGCCAACCTCGCCGAGCGCGGCGGGCACGCCCCCTTCCTGCGCTCGCTCCAGGCGGACGGCAGGTCGGTGCGCTCCAGCTTCCCGTCGACGACGGCGGCCGCGCTCGCGACGTTCGGCACGGGCACCTCGCCGGGGCGCACCGGGCTGCTCGGGTACACGCAGCGCAACCCGGACACGGGCGGTCTCGCCACGACGGTCTCCTGGACGGAGCAGTCCGACCCCTACCGCCCGGGCGCCAAGCTCTCCGGCCCGCTGCGGGCGGAGCCGGAGGCGCTGCAGCGGGAGCCGACCGTCCTGGAGACGCTCGTCGCGCGGGGGGTGCGGGTCGTGTCGCCGGGTCCGGCCAAGTTCGCCCGGTCGGGGATGACGCGCGCGGCGCTGCGCGGCCCCCGGTACGTCGCGGCCGAGAGCCTCGGCGAGCAGGTGGACGCCGCGGTGCGCGAGCTGCGCGAGCCCGGCGTGGTGTACCTGTACCACGGCGCGGTGGACAAGACCGGGCACCGGTTCGGACCGGGATCGTGGCAGTGGGGGGACGCGCTCGAGGCGACGGACGCCGAGCTGCGCCGGCTGGTGCGGTCCGTACCGCGCGGCACCCTGGTGCTCGTCACGGCCGACCACGGGCAGATCACGGCGGACCCGGCGCACCAGCACGACGTGGCGTCCTCCCCGGAGCTCGCGCGCGACGTCGCCCTGCTGGGCGGCGAACCGCGCGCGGTGCACGTGTACGTGGACCCCGGCGCCGACCCTCGTGACGTCGCCGCCCGCTGGGCGGGCGTGCTGGGCGACGACGCGCTCGTGACGCTTCGCGACGACGCGGTCGCCGCGGGCTGGCTGGGTCCGATGGCCGACCACGTGCTGCCCGCCGTCGGCGACGTCCTGGTCGCGGCCCGCGGGGCGGCGACGGTGGTCGACTCGCGCCTGCACCCCGCGGCGGCGCGGGAGATGCCCGGGGTGCACGGGTCGCTGACGCCCACCGAGATGGTGGTGCCGGTGCTCCTCGCGCAGGCGTAGGGGCCGCCCAGATTCTCTGGCGTGCGACGGGGTGCCGATGGCACGATGCCCGGATGGAGCCGAGCCAGGAGACCAGTGGGAAGACCAGCGAGCAGACCCCCGAGCCGACGACGTCCCGGTGGACGCGGGCGACCGTCTACGCGGACATGTGGGTGGACCCGGACGACGACCCTCGCGAGTCCGACGCGGAGCTGGTCGACGAGCGCGACATCCTGCTCGAGTCCCTGCGCGCCAACCGGCTCACGATCGAGCTGAAGTGCGCCGACCTGGACGCCGAGCAGCTCGCCCGCCGGTCCGTGCCGCCGTCCACGATGTCCCTGCTGGGGCTGGTGCGGCACCTCACCGAGGACGAGCGGCACGTGCGCCGCATCATGGCCGGCGAGGACGCGCCGTGGCTCTACCGCAGCGAGCAGAACCGCGACGGCGACTGGGACGGCGCCGTCGCCGACCCGTCCGTCGTCGAGGAGGCCTTCCGGCGGTGGCGGGCCGAGATGGCCGAGACGGACCGGATGGTGGCCGGCATCGACGACCTGGGCGCCACGAACGCGGGTCTGTCCGACCTCGGCGCCGAGCCCGGCGGCGCGCTGCAGCTCCGCGAGCTGCTGCTGAGCCACATCGAGGAGTACGCGCGGCACTGCGGCCACGCCGACCTCCTGCGCGAGCGCGTCGACGGCCGCGTAGGTCAGTGATGCGCCCGGCAGCGACGTGCCGACTGATGTGCCGACCTGGGCCCGGCGTCTGACAGGATCTGGCCCATGGCCGAGCTCGTCTTCTTCTCCGGGACCATGGACAGCGGCAAGTCGACGCTGGCCCTGCAGACCGACCACAACCACGCGGCGCGCGGCCGCTCCGGGCTGATCTTCACGCGGGACGACCGCGCCGGCGCGGCGCGCCTGTCCTCGCGCCTGGGGCTCGAGGTCGACGCCCGGGAGGTCACCGACGGCACGGACTTCTGGGACGTCGTGGTCGCCGAGCGGCAGGCCGGCCGGCTCGTGGACTACCTCGTGTGCGACGAGGCGCAGTTCTACTCCCCGGCGCAGGTCGAGCAGCTGGCCCGCCTGGTCGACGAGGTCGAGCTCGACGTGTTCGCCTTCGGGATCACCACCGACTTCCGCACCCGGCTCTTCCCCGGGGCGGCGCGTTTCATCGAGCTGGCCGACCGCGTCGAGGAGCTACAGGTCCGGTCGCTGTGCTGGTGCGGCGCCCGGGCCACGCACAATGCGCGCACCGTGGGCGGCGTCATGGTGGTCGAGGGCGACCAGGTGGTGGTGGGCGACGTCCTGGCCGGCGAGGCCGGCGCGCCCGACGGCGGCCCCGTCTCCTACGAGGTGCTGTGCCGGCGCCACCACATGCGACGCATGACCGCCTCGGACGCCAGGCGGCGGTCGGCGACCACCGGCCAGCTGGACCTGGGTCACGCCGCCGGTTGAGCGTGCGCCGTCCTGAGCTTGTCGAAGGGTCGAAACCTGGTCGACCAGCACGCACGCTGGTTAAGCCTGTCGAAACCTGCTCAACCAGCGGGTTTCGACAAGTTCAACCAGCGGGTTCCGAAAAGCTCAACCAGCGGGCGGGCCGTTCAGGACGAGGGGCGGCCGCCGCCGAAGACGATCTCGTCCCAGCTGGGCACCTGCGCCCGGCCCTTGCGCCCGGCCCGGCGTACGGGCTTGTCGTTGCGCGGCGCCGGCGCGGCCGGCTGCGGCCCCTGTGCTCCCTGGCCGGGAGGACCGCTGGGCGGCGGCGCGTCGTCGACGACGTCGTCCGAGCTCGGCTCGCGCGCCTCGCGCTCGGTGACGCCCGCGGGGCGACCGTCGCCGTCGTCGGACGGGGGGAGCGTGGAGGGCACGGGGCTTCGTCCGCCCGCGGGATGGCCGGACCGTTCCGGGGGTGAGGTGCGCAGGCCCGCACGGCGCGACCCGAGGTCGACGACGCTCGCCCCGGAGGGTTCGGCCGTCCCCTCGGTCTCGTCGGTGCCCCCGGCAGGGGCGGTCGGGCGGCCGGGGGACGGTGCGGTGACGAAGCCGAGGGGCACCTCCGGTATCGCCTCGCTGCGGTCGTCGTGGTCGCGGGATGCGGCAGGGGAGCGGGGACGGTCGGCCGAACGCTGTCCGCGTCGGCCCGCGAGGTCGTCGAGCAGGAGGGCCGTGGTGTCGTCCCCGACATGCCGGCGCGGCGAGGAGGCCCGTGCGCCCGGGCCGGGGTACCCGCCCCGGCCGTTTGCGGAGGGCACGCCGAGCACGTCGGGCGAGACGGGGTCGTCCGGCTGGCCGAGCCAGCGTGCCTCGTCGTCGAGCGGCGTGACGACGCGCCCCTTGGGGTCGTACGTCCAGCGAGCGGATCGGTCGCGGTCGCCGGCGGAGAACCGCACCTCGACGACCCACGGCGCGGTGCCCTCCCGCCGGGCGGACCAGCGGGCCTCCGCGGTGGGCACCCCGCGCGCGGCGAGCCGCGTGTCGGCGACCTCGCCCAGCGTCGTCGTCTCGTCGTCGCCCGGGAGCCGGTGCGCCCGCACCTGCCCGACGGCGTACTCGCGCTCGGCCACGACGGGCCACTCGTAGCGCTGCACGTGCTCGACGGACAGGCCGGACTCCTCCGCCAGCTCCTCGGCCGACGCGCCCGCGCGCAGGCGTACCTGCATGTCGCGCGGGCGCATGGTCGTCGGGGCCTGGGCGCGCAGCGCCTCCGTGCGCGGGCGGTCCCTGCGCACCGCGGCACGCAGCGCGTCCGTGACGGGCAGCGTGCTCTGGGCGCCGTCGGGTCCGCGCAGAACCAGCCGCTCACCGTCCTCGTGCAGCCTCACGAGCTCCAGCTCGGCCATGCTTCCTCCCTCAGGGTCACACCTGCGGGTCGCAGCTCCCGCGCCTCCGCCTGTTCGAGAGTGCCACCGGCATAGGGACGCGGGACGCAGGCGCGTCGGTGTGCCGCCGATTGACGCGCTGCGCGGGCCCGGCCGCCGTGAGCCTGGGAGGATGACGTCCCGTGGACGCGTTCGCCTCCGGGCCGGTCTCCCTGCTCGAGCTCGTCGCGGTGTTCGTCGCCGCGGTCTCCGGCGGGCTCGCCGCTGTGCGCAAGCGGTTCGACGCGTTCGGGGTGCTCGTCCTCGCGTGGGTCACCGGCCTCGGCGGCGGGATCCTGCGCGACGTCCTCATCGGCGACACCCCGCCGGTCGGCATCGCGAGCTGGCGGCTCGTCACCGCGGCGCTCGCGGCGGGCGTGATCATCTTCTTCTTCCATCCAGGCCTGGAGCGCATGCGCCGGTCGGTCCTGGTGCTCGACGCCGCGGCCCTCGCGCTGTTCGTGCTGCAGGGCACCACGAAGTCGCTCGAGCTCGGGGTGGGTGTCCTCGCCTCCGTCGTGGTGGGCGTCCTCACGGCGGTGGGCGGCGGGGTCCTGCGCGACGTGCTCGTGGGCGAGGTGCCGCTGGTCTTCGCCGGCCGTCAGCTGTACGCCGTGCCGGCGCTGGTCGGGGCGGGTATCACGGCCGCGCTGTGGAAGCTGGACGCGCTCCAGCTCTGGACGGCGCTCGGGGTGGTGGCTCTGGTTTTCGGCTTCCGGCTGTTGTCCCTCGCCCGTGGGTGGACGGTGCCGCCCGCCGGCCCTGGCTGGACCGCCCGGTGGGGGCGAGGGTCAGGCAGGATGTAGGCGTGGAACAACGAGCGGGCGCCCCGACCAGCGACGACAACGACGACACCGGGATCGAAGCGACGATCGACGTCGAGGCGCTACGCGACCTCGCGCGCAGCCTGGCCCGCGAGGCCGGGGCGCTGGTGCGCGACGGGCGCCCGGAGCGGGTCGAGGTCGCCGCGACGAAGTCGAGCGCGGTCGACCCGGTCACGGCGATGGACCGGGCGTCGGAGGAGCTGCTGCGCGCGCGGCTCGCCGCCGAGCGGCCCGACGACGCGATCCTCGGCGAGGAGGGGGACGACGTCCCCGGGACGTCGGGCCTCACCTGGGTGCTCGACCCGATCGACGGCACCGTGAACTACCTGTACGGGGTGAGCTCCTACGCCGTCTCCGTCGCGGTCGTCGCGGGTCCGCCCGACCCGGAGCGCTGGACGGCCCTCGCGGGCTGCGTGCACTCGGTCGTGGACGGGCGCACCTGGACGGCCGCCCGGGGCGGCGGTGCGGAGCGCGACGGGCGCACGCTGCAGGTCAACCGGCCGTCGGCGCTCGCAACGTCCCTGGTGGGCACCGGGTTCGGGTACGAGGCCGGGCGCCGGGCGCACCAGGCGCAGGTCCTTGCGAGCGTGCTGCCGCGGGTGCGCGACATCCGCCGGCTGGGCGCCGCGGCGATCGACCTGTGCCTCCTGGCGGAGGGCGCGCTCGACCTCTACTACGAGCGGGGGCTCAACCCGTGGGACGTCGCCGCGGGCGGGCTCGTGGCGGCGGAGGCGGGTGCCGTCGTGGGCGGTCTGCACGGGCGCGGGCCGAGCTCGACGATGACGGTCGCGGGCGCCGCGCCGATCGTCGGCGAGCTCGTGCGCGTGCTCGAGGAGGCCGGCGCGGACGGCCCGGAGGGCGTCGCGGCGCACTGACGCCGGCTGGCGAGGTTCGCCGCCCGCGGGGACGATCTGGGCCGGGGCGAAAATCGTGTCAGCCGGCGCATCTCGCTGCGGGCGAACACGGCATTCCCGGCCGCGTCGTTGCAGGTCAGAGGCCGATGGCGGCACTGTGACGCGGGGAACAGCCTGCGGTGTCGCGCGTCCGCGCGAAATGGTGCACAATCCGTGGGCCGACCGGGAACAAAACCCGGTCACCGAGCATTATCAGCGCGTACCGATACCGAGACCACGGAGCGTGACCCCACAGATGGCAACCGACTACGACGCCCCCCGCAAGAACGACGAGGACGTGGAGCAGGACTCGATCCAGGAGCTCCAGGCGCGTCGTTCCGACAAGTCGTCGGGTGTCGTCGACGAGGACGAGACGGAGGCCGCGGAAGGCTTCGAGCTGCCTGGCGCCGACCTGTCCGGCGAGGAGCTCGCGGTCCGCGTCCTTCCCCGCCAGGCCGACGAGTTCACCTGCACGAGCTGCTTCCTCGTCCACCACCGCAGCCAGCTGGCCTACGAGAAGAAGGGGCAGATGGTCTGCACGGAGTGCGCCGCCTGACGAGCCCACCCCTTCGGTCGGCGACCACGCCAGCACCACGGACGACACAGGCCGTCACGTCAAGGACGTGACGGCCTTCGTCGTCCCCGGGTACGGGGTCGGGAGCGGTGTCGTTGCGGTCTCGATGCGGGGTCGATCAGCGGGCGAGCGCGGCGGCGAGCTCCTGCGGCCGCCGCGTCGAGACGAGCCAGTACGGCGTCGGGTCGAGCGGGTCGTCGAGCTCGACCTGCACGCCGGTGCGCGCCCAGGCGCGCAGGCACACGAACGCCCGCGCGTCGAGCGCGGGGCCGAGCGCGGTGCGCATCTCGTCGGCGTTCGCCAGGGTCGTGACCTCGCCCAGGACGTCGAGCGGTACCCGCGCCTTCCCGGCACGCAGGCGACCACCGGCGACCTCGACCACCGGTGCGGTCGCGATCAGCGCCGTGAGCGTCCCGGCGGCGACCAGGGCGCCGACGACCACGGCGACCGCGTGGGCCATGGGCCACAGCGCCACGGCCGCGATCACGCCGAGCCCGACGGCGCCGCACCAGGCCGCCGGCCCGGGGGAGAGCCGCTCGCGGAAGGCCGGTTCGGTGACAGGGGAGATCTCGGGCTGGGGCTCGCTCATGGCCCCATCATCCCAGGGTCGCGGTGCGCCCCGGGTCGGCTACGCTTCCCGGGTGCCTGACACCTCCAGCCAGCCCGTGAGCGATCACTCGAGCGGCGACGGCAGCACCGTGGACGTGCTCGTGACCCTGCTCGACGACGCCGTCCCGACCCCCGCGTACGCGCACCCCGGGGACGCGGGCGCCGACCTGGTGACCACGGTCGACGTCGAGATCCCGCCGCAGGGGCGCGTCACGGTCCCGACGGGCGTCGCGATCGCGCTGCCCGACGGGTACGCGGCCTTCGTGCACCCGCGCTCGGGCCTGGCCGCCAAGCACGGCGTCACCGTGGTGAACGCCCCCGGGACGATCGACGCGGGCTACCGCGGCGAGATCAAGGTGATCCTCCTCAATACCGACGTCACCGAGCCGGTGCACCTGCGCCGCGGCGACCGGGTCGCCCAGCTCGTGGTGCAGCGCGTGGAGCACGCGCGGTTCCTCGTCGCGACGACGCTGCCGGGCTCGCACCGGGGCGCGGGCGGCCTGGGGTCGAGCGGCGGTTTTGCCGGGCGCTGACGGCGGCGCCGATACGGACCGGAGGCGTCGCCGAACCGGTCTACTGTGGGAGGTGCGGGCAGAGCACCGCCCGAGCACGGCTGGGCGCGACCAGGCCACCATCGAGCCGTCATCGAGCCACAACCGATCTGGGACGACGAGAAGGAGATCCTCCGTGGGGCTGTTCCGGCGCAACGCGTCGAAGAAGGGTGCCGACGACGCCGGCGAGACGCCGGCCGAGGACGCTTCGGCCGCCGACTCGAGCGTCGGTTCCGGCGCCAACGCGGCCGACGCGGCCGGGCGCCCCGACCGTGGGCCCTTCGACTCCTCTCAGGTGACGGGCATGGGCCCTCGCGTCGACCTCGGCGCGATCTGGCTACCCGTGCTGCCCGGCCTCGAGCTGCGCATGGAGGTCGACAAGAAGACCCAGAAGGTCACTGGGGTGTCGGCGACCCTCGGCGGCTCGGGCCTCCAGTTGCAGGCCTTCGCCGCCCCCCGGACGGAGGGCATCTGGGACGAGGTGCGCGCCGAGATCGGCTCGTCCATCACCCGCCAGGGCGGCACCGTGGACGACGTGCCGGGGCCTTTCGGGCGCGAGCTGATCGCGCGCATCCCCGCGACCGGGCCCGAGGGCCAGCCGGCCGTGCGCCCCGCCCGCTTCATCGGCTTCGACGGGCCGCGCTGGTTCCTGCGCGGCGTCCTGTCGGGGCGGGCGGCGGTCGACGCCGAGGCGGCCAAGGCGCTCGAGTCGGTGTTCGCCAACGTCGTCGTCGTGCGGGACGCCAACCCGCGTCCGCCCCGCGACCTGCTCACGCTGACGTTGCCCAAGAACGCCCGCCAGGGCGACGGCCCCACGGGCGCTCCCTCGGGCGGTCCGGAGGACGCGGCCCCGGAGACTCCCTCCTTCGACCCGCTGACCCGCGGGCCCGAGATCACCGAGATCCGCTGAGGATCCACGACATGGGTCACCGGCCGATCACGAGCATGGAGCACTGATGTCACTGCGCACCGCCGTCCAGCACGCGCTGGCGTCGGCCGACGAGGTCGCCGCGGACGAGGAGCGGCACGAGGCCGCCACGCACCGCGACTGCACCGCCGTCTCCGAGCTCGGCGACCGGCGCCGGGCGAGCGTGGCGGGCGTGCTTCGCTCCGTGGTCCTGCGGCCGCGCGAGGGTGTCCCGACGGTCGAGGCCGAGCTGTTCGACGGCTCCGGGTCCCTCGATCTGGTGTGGCTCGGCCGCCGGTCGATCGCCGGCATCGACCCCGGCAGGCGCATCCGCGTCGACGGGATGGTGTCCGACGTCGACGGCCGGCGCACCATGTTCAACCCGCGGTACGAACTGCGCGCGCGGGCCGGCGAGTGAGCGGCGGGTCACGCCCGGCGGGCGAGGGGACGGGCGCGACCCCCGGCGCCGCGGAGGGTCGCGGCGTGCGCGCCGTGACGGGCGAGTCGTTCTCGTTCGCCCAGGCCGTGGGTGGCGTCCGCGGCGTCATCGAGGCCGTGGCCCCCGGGCTGGTCTTCGTGGTCGTCTACGTCATCACGTCCGACCTGAGCTGGGCGCTCGGCGCGTCGGTCGCGGCGGCGCTCGTCGCGGTCGTCGCCCGCCTCGCCCAGCGCACCCCGGTGACCCAGGCCCTCGGTGGCCTCCTCGGCATCGGCGTGGGCGTGTTCTGGGCGTGGCGTTCCGGCGAGGCGGAGGACTTCTACGCGTGGGGACTGTGGACCAACGCCGCCTACCTCGTCGCGATCCTCGTCTCCCTCGCGGTGCGCTGGCCCGTCGTCGGCCTCGTGGTCGAGTCCGTCCGGTCGGGGTTCGCCGATGTCGCGGCCGACCGCGCCCGCGGGGACGGCGGGCGAGCCGCCGATCCCGACGACCGGCCCGCCGCCGACGACTCGCCGGGAGCCCAGGTCGAGGAGCCCACGCCGAGCCCCTTCGCAGGGATGGTCGCGTGGCGCAAGGACCCGGCCCTCGTGCGCCGCTACGCGATCGCCACCTGGTTCTGGGCCGGCCTGTTCGCCGTGCGCCTGGCCGTGAAGGTGCCGCTGTACTTCGCGGGCGACATCGGCTGGCTGGGCACGGCCCACCTGGTGCTGGGCGTCCCGCTCTGGGGCCTCGTGCTCTGGCTCACGTGGGTCGTGGTGCGCGGGGCGCACGAGACGCGGCCGTCCCCCGCACCGTCGCCCGGGGCTCAGCTCTCCTGAGCGTCGTCCCGCCCGGGTGCGTCCCGCCCGGGTGCGAGCTGCTCTGGCCCGACGAGCGGTGCTCCGTCCTCGACGGGCCGCGCGTCCTCGATGGCGGGGACGACGGGCACGTCCGGGGCACCGTGCCGCAGGAGCCGCTGGAGTGCCTGCTCGTCCACCTGGCTGCCCATGACGAGCACCAGCTCGTCGCCGGCCTCGAGCGTGTCGTCCATGGTGGGCGCGAGCGGCTGCGAGCCGCGCACGACGCACGCGAGTACGGTGTCCGCGGGCCACAGGACCGCGCCGACGCGGGATCCCACGAGCGGGGAGTCGGTCGGGAGCGTCATCTCGACGATGTCGGCCCCGGACTGGTGGAACGTGAAGATCCGCACCAGGTCGCCCACGGCCACGGCCTCCTCGACCATGGCCGTCATGATGCGCGGGGTCGAGACCGCGACGTCGACGCCCCACGAGCCGTCGAACATCCACTCGTTCTTCGGGTTGTTGACGCGCGCGACCGTGCGCGGCACCCCGAACTCCGTCTTGCACAGCAGTGAGAACACGAGGTTGGCCTTGTCGTCTCCCGTGGCCCCCACGACGACGTCCGCGCTGGTGACATCGGCGGCCTCGAGCGAGGACAGCTCGCACGCGTCGGCGAGCAGCCAGTCCGCCTCCGGCACCTGCGCCACCCGCATCGCCGTGGGGTTCTTGTCGATGAGCACGACCTCGTGGTCGTGCGAGAGCAACTCGCGAGCGATCGACCGGCCGACCGATCCGGCGCCGGCGACGACGACCCGCATCAGCTGTCCTGCTGCAGGGGCTCGTGGGTCAGGACCCGTTCGACGGCGGCCGCGTCATCGGTGCGCATGAGGACGTGGAGCTCGTCGTTCTCCTGCAGCACGGTGGCGGGGGTGGCCAGGACGCCGTCGGTGTAGCGGGACAGGAATGCCACGCGCGCCCCGGTGGCCGACTCGATGCGGTGCACCGCGACGCCGGCCCAGCCGGGGTGGTAGTCGACCTGGGCGAGGCGCACCCGCCCGGACGGGTCGCGGTACTCGTCGGTCGCGCCCAGGGGGAGCATCCGGCGCAGTACCTGGTCGGCCGTCCACCGCACCGTCGCGACGGTCGGGATGCCGAGCCGCTGGTAGATCTCCGCCCGCTGTGGGTCGTAGATGCGGGCCACGACGTTCTCGACGCCGTACGTCTCGCGCGCGACGCGCGCCGCGAGGACGTTCGAGTTGTCGCCGTCGGACACCGCCGCGAAGGCGTAGGTGTCCTCGATGCCGGCCTGGACCAGGGTGTCGCGGTCGAAGCCCACCCCGGTGACCTTCTGCCCGGAGAAGCCGGCCGGGAGGCGGCGGAACGACTCGGGGTTCTGGTCGACGACGGCCACGGAATGACCCCGGGACTCGATCGTCTGCGCGAGGGTCGACCCGACGCGGCCGCAGCCCATGATGACGAAGTGCACGAGCGAAACGCTATACCTCGCGAGGGCGCCGGTCCTCACGTCGGATCCCCGCGGGGCCGGGCCGCGCCGGGGTGCCCGGCTGGGCATAGCATTGCTCGACGTGTCGGACATCGCGGACGCTGCCAAACGGCTCCTTCTCGGACGCCCCGTGCGCAGCGAGAACCTGGGCCGCACGCTCCTGCCCAAACGCGTCGCGCTGCCCGTCTTCGCCTCGGACGCGCTGTCGTCGGTGGCGTACGCGCCGGACGAGATCCTCCTGACCCTGGCCGTCGCCGGCATCGCCGCGACGACGGTCTCCCCGTGGGTCGGGCTGGGCGTGGTCGTCGTGCTGCTGGTGGTGGTGTCCTCCTACCGGCAGAACGTGCGCGCGTACCCCTCGGGCGGCGGCGACTACGAGGTCGCGACGACGAATCTCGGGCCGACGGCCGGCATCGGCGTCGCGTCGGCCCTCCTGGTGGACTACGTGCTCACCGTGGCCGTGTCGATCTCCTCGGGAGCCCAGTACGCGGCGTCGGCGCTGCCGTTCCTGCGCGGGCACGAGGCGCTGTTCGCCGTGGCCGTCGTCGTGGTGCTCACGGTGATGAACCTGCGCGGCGTGCGCGAGTCGGGCACGTTCTTCGCCGTCCCGACGTACTGCTTCATGGCGCTCATCGGCCTGCTCGCCGTGGTCGGCGCGATCCGGTACTTCGCCGGCGACCTCCCGCTCGCGGAGAGCGCCGGGTTCGAGATCGCCCCCGAGGCGGGTTTCGACCAGGGGCTCACCGGGCTGGCGGGCGCCTTCCTGCTGGCGCGGGCCTTCGCGTCCGGCTGCGCGGCCCTCACCGGCGTCGAGGCCATCAGCAACGGCGTCCCGGCGTTCCGCAAGCCGAAGTCGCGCAACGCCGCCACGACGCTCGCGCTGCTGGGCGGCATCTCCGCCACGATGATGTTCTCGATCCTCCTGCTGGCGCAGGCCACCGGCGTGAAGTACGTCGAGGACGCACACGACCAGCTGACCTCCGGCGGGCGGCCGCTGCCGGAGGACTACAACCAGCACCCGGTGATCAGCCAGCTCGCCGAGGCCGTGTTCCAGGGTTTCACCCCCGCGTTCGTGGCCATCTCGATCGTCACCGGGCTGATCTTGGTGCTCGCGGCCAACACCGCGTTCAACGGCTTTCCGGTGCTCGGTTCGATCCTGGCCAAGGACGGCTTCCTGCCGCGCCAGCTGCACACGCGCGGGGACAGGCTCGCGTTCTCCAACGGGATCATCACGCTCGCCGTCGCCGCGATCGTGCTCATCCTGGCCTTCGACGCCCAGGTGACGCGGCTGATCCAGCTGTACATCGTGGGCGTGTTCGTCTCGTTCACGCTCTCCCAGCTCGGCATGCTGCGGCACTGGACGCGGGCGCTGCGCAAGGAGCCCGACCCCCGGGAGCGCTCGCGGATGCAGCGGTCGCGCGTGGTCAACGGGGTCGGGTTCGTCATGACGGCCACCGTGCTCGTCATCGTGCTCGCCACGAAGTTCACGCACGGCGCGTGGATCACCATCCTCGCGATGGCGGTGCTGTTCGGCCTCATGCGCGCCATCTCGGCGCACTACGCGCGGGTGCGCGCCGAGCTGGAGCTCGACGACGTGGCGGGCTCGCGCGCCCTGCCCAGCCGCGTGCACGCCATCGTGCTGGTCTCCAAGATCCACAAGCCGACGATGCGGGCGCTCGCCTACGCGCGGGCGTCGCGGCCGTCGGTGCTGGAGGCCGTGACCGTGGGCGTGGACGCGGAGGAGATCGCCGACCTGCGCGCCAAGTGGGAGGCGCTCGACCTGCCCGTGCCGCTGCGGGTGCTCGACTCCCCGTTCCGCGAGATCACGCGCCCGGTGCTCAAGTACGTGCGCTCCGTGCGGCGCGACTCCCCGCGCGACCTGGTGGTCGTGTACATCCCCGAGTACGTGGTCGGGCACTGGTGGGAGCAGGCGCTGCACAACCAGTCGGCGCTGCGGCTCAAGGGGCGGCTGCTGTTCACCCCCGGCGTCGTGGTGGCGTCGGTGCCGTGGCAGCTGTCGTCCTCGGCCGGGCAGACGGGCCTGGAGGGCACGGCGTCGCCGCCGCGCGGCCCCCTGTTCTGACCGCGGTTCTGACTGCGGGGCCGCCCGGGGGAGAATAGTGACCATGCCTCGCCCCCGCCGTTCTGCGCCGCGCCCTCGACCGACCGCCCCCGACCCGGAGGTGGGCCGCGAGGTCGAGCTCGAGATCGGGCCCGTCGCCCACGGCGGGCACTGCGTGGCCAGGCTCGACGGCCGCGTCGTCTTCGTGCGGCACACCCTGCCGGGCGAGCGCGTGCGCGCCCGCGTCACCGAGACCGGGTCGCGGTTCTGGCGGGCGGACGCCGTCGAGGTGCTCGACGCGTCGCCCGACCGGGTGCCGTCGGCGTGGCCCGAGGCCGGTCCGGGCGGTGTGGGCGGCGGTGAGCTCGCTCACGTGGCGCTGCCCGCGCAGTGGCGCTGGAAGGCCGGGGTCGTCGAGGAGCAGCTGCGGCGGCTGGCCCGGATCGAGCGCGAGGTCGAGGTCGAGGCGGCGCCGGGCGACGTCGAGCGCGGCGGCCTGGGCTACCGCACCCGCATCGACCTGGTCGCCGACGCCGAGGGCCGGGTGGGCATGCGCCGGTTCCGCTCGCACGACATCGTGCCCCTGGCGGGCATGCCGCTGGCCACCGACGCCGTCGCGGCGCTCGCCGACGCCGAAGGGGTGTGGACGCGCCGGTGGCGCCCGGGCGCCCGGCTGGAACTCGTCGCGCCCGAGGGCGGGACCGAGCCGATGCTGCTGGTCGACGACGCGCCGTGGCGCCGCGGCCGCGCCGACACGCGGCCCAACGCCCGCCGCGCCGTGATCGAGACCGTGCGGGCGGGCGGCGCCGAGCACCGGTACCGCGTGGCCGCCGACGGCTTCTGGCAGGTGCACCGGGCGGCGCCCGACCTCCTCACGGGTGCCGTGCTGGACGCCGTGCTCGGCGGCCGGGCGGACGCCTCCGGCGAGACGGTGCTCGACCTGTACGCGGGTGCCGGCCTGTTCAGCCTGCCGCTCGCGGCCGCCGTCGGCGGCTCGGGCCGCGTCGTCGCGGTCGAGGGCGACCCCGGGGCCGTCAAGGACGCGCGTCGCAACGCGCACGACCTGCCACAGGTGGAGCTGCACCTCGGCGCGGTCGACGAGGTGCTGGGCGACGCCGCCGGGGGCGTCGGGAACGCCGACGTCGTCGTGCTCGACCCGCCGCGCGTGGGTGCGGGCCGGGCCGTCGTCGACGGGATCGCCGAGCGGGCGCCGCGCCGCGTCGTCTACGCCGCCTGCGACCCCGCGGCGCTGGCCCGCGACATCGCCTACTTCGCTGGGCACGGCTACGAGCTGACCGGTCTGCGCGCGTTCGACCTGTTTCCCATGACGCACCACGTGGAGTGTGTGGCCGTCCTCGAACGGTGAGCCTCCTGCGCCGAACCCGTGCGCTGCCGTCGCGCCGCGTGCCGCGGTCGCGCTCAGCGGGTGACGCGGCCGGCGGTGGAGGCGAAGCCGAGCCACGTGTGGCGGTTGCGCCACCAGCACCAGCCGACCTTGGGCGCGCCGCGGCGCGCGCTCCCGTCGCGTCCCGTGCCGTTCGAGATCCAGATCGCGGGCGTGCGGGCGTCGTAGCTCCCGTTCGCGCGCCGCAGGCGGGAGCCGATCGTCATGAAGCAGTGGTTCCGGGTGAGAGCGTCGGGGGACTGCAGCACCCAGTGCACGCCCTCGGTCAGCGTGAGCGGGCTGCGGCCCCGGGCCGCGACCTCGGGCTCGGCCTCCTCGGGT
This sequence comes from Isoptericola sp. Y581, assembly GCF_059445475.1. Lineage (NCBI taxonomy): Bacteria > Bacillati > Actinomycetota > Actinomycetes > Micrococcales > Promicromonosporaceae > Isoptericola > Isoptericola sp. Y581. Next base: position 89,517 of record NZ_JCAIUK010000003.1, read on the forward strand.
GACCAGTTCGCCAGGTCGTCGCCGCGGACGAGGCGGGTGACCGCGTAGACGTCGGCGTCGGGCACGTCGACGCCACCCGTGGGCGCGAAGTCGTCCACGTCCGGCATGTCCACGACGACGAAGCCCTCGCGCTCGACCGGCGTGCCGCGGTCGCTCGAGGGCAGGCGCAGGTGGGGCGCGAGGCGCGACGGCGGCAGCAGGCGCGGATGCACGACGAGCAGGGAGCCCGCCGGGGCGGTGGCCTCGAGGGCCGACGCGGCGTCGCGGAGCTCGGCGGGGGACAGGCCGCCGGGACCACCGCCGTCGGGAGCCACGACGCCGAGAGCGATCAGCCTCTCGGCCTGCTCCGTGATCGGTGCGAGGGCGGGCGGCTGCGTGGCTGAGCTGGCTGAGCTGGCTGAGCTGGCGGACGGCGTGGCGGAGGTGGTGGCGGTCGACGGGGCGGGTGACGGCATCGGGCGTCCTTCCGGTCGAGGGCAGCAGCGCAACGCCCGGGCCGCCGGTCTTGTTCCCGTTCGCCGTACGGAAATGGGCGGTACCTGGTCCGGCCGGGGCCTGTCACGAGATATCTTGATGTCAAGATATATGAGCTATGCTGATCAGGCGCCCGGCGTACGCTGGGCGGAGCCCCCAGAATCACGGCGTCGGAACCGTCGCGTCGCAGAGCGCACGGTCCTGCCGCCGGTCAGCCCCGCAGAAGGAGCCGTAGTGAGCAGCGTGGACACGTTCGGATCGAAGGGATCGCTGGAGGTCGGCGGGAACGCCTATGAGATCTTCCGCCTCTCCGCCGTCGAGGGCGCCGAGCGCCTCCCGTACTCCCTGAAGATCCTCGCCGAGAACCTCCTGCGCACCGAGGACGGCGCCAACATCACCGCCGACCACGTGCGCGCCGTCGCGTCCTGGGACCCGGACGCACAGCCCGACACCGAGATCCAGTTCACGCCCGCCCGCGTGATCATGCAGGACTTCACGGGCGTGCCCTGCGTCGTCGACCTCGCCACGATGCGCGAGGCCGTCGCCGAGCTGGGCGGCGACCCGTCGCAGATCAACCCGCTCGCCCCCGCCGAGATGGTCATCGACCACTCGGTGCAGATCGACGTCGCAGGCCGCGCCGACGCGTTCCAGCGCAACGTCGAGTTCGAGTACCAGCGCAACCACGAGCGCTACCAGTTCCTGCGCTGGGGCCAGACGGCGTTCGACGACTTCAAGGTCGTCCCCCCGGGCACCGGCATCGTGCACCAGGTCAACATCGAGTACCTGGCGCGCACGGTCATGACGCGCGAGGTGGAGGTCGACGGGCAGAAGGTGCTGCGCGCCTACCCCGACACCTGCGTCGGCACCGACTCGCACACCACGATGGTCAACGGCCTCGGCGTGCTGGGCTGGGGCGTCGGCGGTATCGAGGCCGAGGCGGCCATGCTGGGCCAGCCCGTCTCGATGCTCATCCCGCGCGTCGTCGGCTTCAAGCTGTCGGGCTCCATCCCGGCGGGGGTCACCGCGACCGACGTCGTGCTCACGATCACCCAGATCCTGCGCCAGCACGGCGTCGTCGGGAAGTTCGTCGAGTTCTACGGTGCCGGCGTCGCCCAGGTGCCGCTGGCGAACCGCGCCACCATCGGCAACATGAGCCCCGAGTTCGGCTCCACCGCCGCGATCTTCCCGATCGACGACGTCACCCTCGACTACCTGCGCCTGACCGGCCGCAGCGACGAGCAGGTCGCGCTCGTCGAGGCGTACGCCAAGGAGCAGGGTCTGTGGCTCGACCCGACCTCCGACGGCTACGTCCAGCCGAAGTTCTCCGAGTACCTCGAGCTGGACCTCGGCACCGTCGTGCCGTCGATCGCCGGCCCGAAGCGCCCGCAGGACCGCATCGAGCTGTCGAACGCCAAGGCCGCGTTCCGCCGCGACCTGCCGGCCTACGCGCCCGAGGTCACCGACGCCGTCGATGAGGCCGAGAAGGAGTCGTTCCCGGCCTCCGACTCGCCCGCGATCCACGCCAACGGCCACCGCACGGTGCCCGTCACGGACAGCGAGGGCAAGCAGTTCGACCTGTTCCACGGCGCGGTCGCGATCGCGTCGATCACGTCGTGCACCAACACCTCGAACCCGTCGGTCATGCTCGCGGCGGGGCTCCTGGCGAAGAAGGCCGTCGAGAAGGGCCTCGCGTCCAAGCCGTGGGTCAAGACCTCGATGGCGCCCGGCTCGCAGGTCGTGACGAACTACTACGAGAAGGCCGGCATGTGGCCGTACCTGGAGAAGCTCGGCTTCCACCTGGTCGGCTACGGCTGCGGTACCTGCATCGGCAACTCCGGCCCGCTCGACGAGAAGATCTCCGAGGCGGTGGGCGAGCACGACCTGTCCGTCGTCTCGGTCCTGTCGGGCAACCGCAACTTCGAGGGGCGCATCAACCCCGACGTGAAGATGAACTACCTCGCGTCGCCGCCGCTGGTCATCGCGTACGCGCTGGCGGGCACCATGGAGTTCGACTTCGAGTCCGACCCGCTGGGTCGTGACGAGGCCGGAAACCCGATCTTCCTCGCGGACATCTGGCCGACGCCGGAGGAGGTCCAGGCGACGATCGACTCGTCGATCGACCGCGGCATGTTCACCAAGGACTACGCCGACGTGTTCACCGGCGACGACCGGTGGCGCGCGCTGGAGACCCCGGAGGGCGACACGTTCTCCTGGGACCCCGAGTCCACCTACGTGCGCAAGCCCCCGTACTTCGAGGGCATGGGCGCCGAGCCCGCGCCGGTGGCGGACATCTCGGGCGCCCGCGTGCTCGCCAAGCTGGGCGACTCCGTCACGACCGACCACATCTCGCCCGCCGGCTCCATCAAGGCGGACAGCCCGGCCGGGGTGTACCTGGCCGAGCACGGCGTGGGTCGTCGTGACTTCAACTCCTACGGCTCCCGCCGCGGCAACCACGAGGTCATGATCCGCGGCACGTTCGCGAACATCCGCCTCAAGAACCAGCTGCTGGACGGCGTCGAGGGCGGCTTCACGTTCAACTTCGTGAAGAACGCCCAGGACACCATCTACGACGCGGCGCAGGACTACGCGGCGCAGGGCACCCCGCTCGTCGTGCTGGGCGGCAAGGAGTACGGCTCCGGCTCGTCGCGCGACTGGGCCGCCAAGGGCACCGCGCTGCTGGGTGTCAAGGCCGTCATCACCGAGTCGTTCGAGCGCATCCACCGCTCCAACCTCATCGGCATGGGCGTGCTGCCGCTGCAGTTCCCGGCGGGCCAGAACGCCGAGACGCTGGGACTGGACGGCACCGAGACGTTCGACGTCGCAGGCATCGCCGCCCTGAACGACGGCGACACCCCGGAGACGGTCAAGGTCACGGCCACCACGGGCGACGGCTCGGTCGTCGAGTTCGACGCCGTGGTGCGCATCGACACCCCGGGTGAGGCGGACTACTACCGCAACGGCGGCATCCTGCAGTACGTGCTTCGGCAACTTGTCGGTAGCAAGTGATCTGCTCGGATATGAGGCTGTCGGGCTGCTCCAGGCGCATGCTTCGGTAGCGGCTCTAGAGTCCCACAGAACGCGCCCCGTCAGGCTTCTGCCTGGCGGGGCGCGCTCGTGTCGTGTCGTTCAGTGGTGGCCGGAGGGACTGTTCGGAGGGGAGCCCACCCGCAGGCGCGGCCTCGGACGGCGACGGCCGGAGCAGGCCTGGGCTCCCCGGGCGGTCACGCGAGGACCCGGACCTTCCTTCCTCCGCGCCGACCGTGCGAGGCGATCTCCACCTTGCCCTTGGACTGGAGACGCTGGAACAGCGTGTTGTTGGACGACCCGGAGGGGAGGTCGAACTCTGATCCGACTCCGTCGAGCAGCTGGTTGTACGGAGCGCCGAGCAGTGCCAGCACGTCGATCACGGCATCTGGTGAGGCGTCCCTGAGGTGCACCAACTGTCCGACGACCAGATCGGGGTTCTGCGTCGCATGGGCGATGCGCCGGACCTGGTCGAGGGGGAGCCGGATCCGGTTGGCTCGCGCGTACTGACCTGCGGCGGCGAGCCCATCACTGTCGCCGTCGTCCACGTAGTCCTGAAGGTTCTCGACGACCGCGCGCCGTAGATCGTCGGGAGTCTGCGGGCTCCTGACGAGATCCGCGGCGAATCCGTTCAGCAGCGTCGGGCTGAAGAACTCCCTGACCTTCTTCGACACGCCGAAGGCTTCAGAGACCGCGGCCCACCCAGCCTGGGCGAAGTGACTGAAGCATTCAGCAGAGTCATCCACGAGGTCGGCTTCCAGCGCACGCGCCAACAGGTCGTCGGCGGCGGGGACGAGATCCACGACGTCGATGTACTCAGTGAGGTCCAGTCCATCGACCAGTCGGACACGAGGTCTCGCGGGGATGAGGCCTGACGCGTTGAGGATCATGATCGCGAGCTTGTGCCTGTCTTCTGCGTCGGTCTCGTCGACGTCACGCAGCTCGATCGGATCCGTCCCTGCAGGTACGAGGAAACGAGCCATGTGCTCATCGATGCCATGGTCCTGCGCGTATCGCCAGACGTTCGCCACGGTGGGCTGCAAGCGGGAGGCGTCGACAATCACCGGCCAGGCATCGGGCGACGACACGAAGGCCAAGTCGTCGAGTGCGGCGGAGGGCGAGCTGGCTTCGAGGACTTGCCGGAGCTGTTCTCCCGTCCAGGTCTCGTACTGCTCGTTGAGGATCTCGACGAGCACGGGTTCCGACTGCACCACGTGCTCGATGGCGTCGTCGCTGCGCACCGCGGTGAGGTACGCGTTCATGCTCGATCGGACGTAGTCCCAGACGACGTCTCGCTTGCGGACCTCGTCCAGCGTGGGATCGGCGGTCGTGCGCAGTGCGAGCCGCAGGTTTGCCGTGGTGATCTCGTACCTCTGGGCTTTGACGATGCGGGCCCGGAGGGGAGGGGCGATGTCGTCCAGCTTGGTGACCGTGATGCGCGCTTCCTCCGCGAACGAGTAGATGTGATCCGCTCGCTCACGAGGCTGGGGCGCGTTGAAGGCGCTCAGCTCGCGGTAGTGGGCCTTGAGCCAGGCCTGAGTCGTCTCGTCGACCTCGTAGAAGTCGGCGGGATGCGCACCGAGGAGCGCCGCATCCACCAAGCGGGTCCGAGTCGTCTCGTCGGGCAAGCCGGGGTAACTGGTGAGGTAGTTGAACAAGCCGGACCACGGATGGGCAGCGAGCAGCTCGATCAGTCGCTCCCGCGGAGCGTCGGCAGCGTTGAGGAACGCGTCGAGGAACGTCTGCGAATCCTTGCTGCGATCGGCGATCACGAACGCGACGAGCGACTCCGCGTCGTCAGGGCGCTCCGTGACAAGGTACGTGGCCACCTGGATGTTGAACGCGCTGACCGTGCTCGTGAAGTCCGCCGGGACCTGTTCGAGCAGGTTCCTCACAGCGTTCTCGGTCGTGAACTCGTGGTCGAGGTACATCTCGTTCGGCTGGACGCTGTGGTTGTAGAAGAACGCGACATCGACGCCGATGAAGCTTCCGTAGAAGACCGCGGAGTACTCGGCGTAGTTCCTGTTGATGAAGCCTCGACGGACCAGGTCCCGCGCCAGATCGGACTTTAGAGTGTTCGTGATCCGATCGGAGAACGGCGTGGACCCGCTCGGGAACCGCTCATACCGGGCGAGGCGATCGAAGTCCGCCCCGCGAAGAGACGCGACGTCCTCGTCGATCTGCTTAATCTGCCGTTCGAGTTCTGCTGCACCGGGAGCAGCCCACCACTCGGGGTCGGCTGCTTCGGGGAACACGAGGGCGAGCCCTTCTCCGCTGAACTCAACCTTGTAATTGGGGTTGCCGACCACCGACAGAGTCCCCGATGTGGAAACTCGACGCCAGAAGACTTCGTCCTCGATCGCGCTGATAAGGAACTCCTCCCCGCCAACGTCGAATGAATTGTATGCCAAGCCACCGCGAGCGGGCAGAGCTTCCGTGATGCTCCGGAGTCGCGCCCCCAGCGTCTTCGCGGTCTCGTCGCGGCTTCGCCGTTGCTCTTCCGTGTGGACTCGCTCGCGCCTCTTCCTCTGCAGGTCCTCGATCGTGGTCCTGACCAGGTCGCGACGGTGCTGCTCGAGGATGTCGAGGGTGCTGCTGCGCTGGGGGATGGCCTCGAAGTCGGCCAGGTGGAAGTTCTTGTAGGCGACGAGGGCGAACAGGTCGTCGGCCGTCATGCCCGGAGCGGGGGTCTCGACCCACAGGAGCTTCTCGGCGAACACGACGAATTCGTTGCAGATGTTGATCAGGAGCCGCATGTCCGTGGCATGGCGCGCGACGAGGTCGAGCAGAGGCCGTGACACGAGGTCATCAGGCAGATCGAGACGAGTCAGTGCGGCGATGAGGTGATCGCGTGCGTTGCGGTGCGTGATGAACGGCACTATCGGGATCACGATCTCGAAGAACTTGGTCCGGTTCGCCCTTTCCACCGCAGCCTTTGCGAGGTCGGCGGCGTGCGCCCTTTTCTCAGTCTCCTTAGCCCCGGTCCTCGCAGCGGAAGTGTCTGCGGCGGCTCCCCTCGTGGTGGGATCTGGTTCGTCCTTCGCCGGGCGCTTCGGGTCCTCACGATCGGATTCTGCTCCCAGCTGTTCGAACAGGCTGTCCTTGATCGCATAGATAAAACGGAGGGGATGATCCTTGCTCTTCCAGTGCGAAGACTCGTTGATGAGGGTGTTGAGCTCTCGGAGCGAGTCGAAGATCTTCGGATCATCGAACCTGTCTAGATCCTCGAAGATCACGTACTTCGGGTTGACGGCATCGAAAAACGTGACGATCTCGTCGAGGAACCCGTCGAAGTAGGTCGTCGCCTTTTCGCCCAGCGTGATCATCGTTCCCGCGGTTGCGACCTCTGACACGATGCGATCGCCGATGACCCACCGCACGCCCCATACCACTATCCACACGAGCACGACGAAAAGCGCAGTGAGCCAGTTCTCGAGGGCCTGGTCAGTGGTCGGCCCGAACCAGGTCTGCGCCGGGCGCAGACCTACCAGCCAGAGAAGTGTCAGCCCGACGGCGGTGGTAATACCGGCCTGGACGAGCGCGCGCCAGGGGGTCAGCGGCCGGCTGCGAGCGAACCTGGAGCGCCGCAGCTTGCCCGGCTCCGCCCGATAGATGAGTTGCTTGACGAGTTCCTTCTGGATCCGGTTCGTCAGATCCTCGTCGTCTTCGTCCGGCCCGAGGGTGTTGATGCTGACTCGGATGGTCGTGCTCTGGTGCTTCTTCTGGAACTCGTCGAGCACGCTCGATTTTCCAGAGCCGTAGCGGCCGGTGAGGGCGATGTTCCTGTTCTTGGGATCCTCGACTGCCTCCTCGAGGTGCTGGAAGTACACGTTGTGGTCCGGAAGATACTCAGGGGCCAGGGAGCGCAAGGTTAGACGCGTCCCCGGGGCAAGCTGCGGCTTCGCGTTCGTCTTGCTTGGGCCGTCATCGGCCCCAGTGGTCTCCGTCACGCTGCCAGTATGGCGTGGCCTGGCGACGCGCTGAGCGGGTGAAGTGAGCGTTCGCCACGGTCAGGGTGTCGAACGACGCACCGAGATAGAGACGTCGTAGGTCAGTCAGGCTCGTCCGATGAGCGGATGTGCTCGTCGAGGTCGAAGTCGTCATCGAGGTCGTCTGGGGTGATCTCGTACGCCTCTGCTGGCAGCTTCGCTGAAGCGAGCTCGTCGTGGCGGTCAACGCTGAACTTGCATACGTTGCAGCCGAACGCCATCGGTGTGAAGTGCATCCTCCAGAACCCGATCGGGTAGGCCTCGTATGTATCGTCGACCTTCTCCACGTCCCAATCAACGTCGCCCTCTGCATCGAGGAAACCGCCAAGTCTGCCCGTCCGCTTGCAGACCGGACACAGGTGATCGATCGCCGCCTCGAGCATCCGGGAGTCAAACGCGTCCTTGGCCTCTGCTTCGAGCGCCGCGGCGGCCTCGGCGAAGGCCATGGTGCCCAGTTGTGCCTCGAGGTCGGTCACCCGCTTCAACGCGCGCGCCTCCTTGGCGAGGACTCTGTCTTCGAGTTCAGTCCGCTGCGCGTCGAGGATGCCGACAGCGGTACTGTGCTGGTCGCCGAAGAAGGACCCGGGGTCCGCGCCGATGTCCTCCAGCAGCACCGAGCACATTCGCAGGGCGTCGCGGATAACGTGTGCGGGCTGGCCCATGGCCCCAACGTGGACCGACCCGTTGCGGCTGTCGGTCAGCCGCTTCTTCTCGTCGGTCGACAGTGGGAAGGTGCCCAGGGAGCGCTCGAGGCGGTCTAGGAGTACGCCGAGCCCGATAGTCCGCAGCTTCGGGTTCGCGAGGGTAGGCCTGGAGACCAAGATCTGCAGCGATGCCTCCGCGTTGCTCGCCAGCGGCACCAGCAGCGCCGGGTTCCTTGACCACAGGACGGCCTTGCCCAGGTGCTCGACGGCGATCGGGGCGAGGAGTCCGACGGTCTCCGGGTCGTCGTCGACCCATCCGGCCAGAGCCTTGCCCATCCAGCGCGAGGCCGAGGCGACGAGTGCTGCGAGGCTGGGGTCAGCGGTCGGGCCATCCGCATCTGGCGGAGCATCTTCCATGACCCCAGTTTGTCAGGGCCGGGCTCAGGCCATCGTCGGCATCGCTCTGAAACCTCCCGATCAAGCTTGTCGTTACCTACCTCCGACCGGGGGGAGCTGTGGCGCGGGCTCTTCGGGGGCACGATCGAGTGGGGGCGTGACCCCTGCGGGCGAGGCCCCCGGTGGATGCCCACCGGGGGCCCCGGTCGGGGGTCCTCGGTCGCCCGCTGTAAGAAGACGAAGCTTGCGACCTTCTCGCCCGCCTTGACGCAATCGCGGAGTGCTCGTCGGCAATGGCATCGACGTCCGTCGACGCGATCTCGTCGATCCCGCCCTCCGCTGCGAACAACGTGTCGGTCACGTAGATGCCCTCAGTCGTCGGGACACCCTCGATGTGACCGCTGTCGAGAGGTCTCGCCGTTCCAGCTGATGAGCGTGTACTCCTAGTTGGCGGGCAGGTCGCAGAGACCGGTGCCCTTCTGGTCGACCGGTCGGATCACCGCCGTGCGTCGGATGTCGCGCATACGATCCGAGCGTGAAGGACTCGACCTACCAGTGGCTGCCAGACCGGCACCTCGGTGTGGCGGCGACGCTTGCGCACGCTGACGAGATCATCGGCCGGCTCACGGACGTCCTGTACGAGTACCAGCGCCAGCCGGACGGGATCTTCGGGCTGCGCGAAGAGCCTGCCGGAGACCTCAGTCGAACCGTCGTCGATCGCGTCGCGCCGGTGCCGCGCAAGATCCCGCTCCTGGTCGCCGACGCCCTCGTCGCGCTCCGCGCGGCTCTCGAGCACGCGCTGTTCGCCGAGGTCGAGTTCATGGAGGGCGCGCCCCTCGCGGAGAGAGCGGCCAGACTCGTCGACATCCCGGCCGCGGAGAACTTCGACGCCTTTGCCGAGTGGACCAGGAAGAAGGCCAAGAACGGACCGGCGTCGCTGCAGGCCGGCACGGAGCTTGTCCGGCGGCTCGAGCAGCTGCAGCCGTTCCAGCGCACGAAGGATCCTGCACAGCACCCGCTGGCGAGGCTCGTACTGCACACCAACCACGCGAAGCACCGCACGCCGGTGGTGACCGCGGTGCGGCTGGTCACGATGTACCGCGATGATCAGACGCGTCTGTCGCTGCGCGACGTCGCGCAGCGCCCCGAGGAGCCGCTGCGGGTCGACGACGTCATCGCCGAGACGCCGATGGGCGAGCGCGTGCCGGTGACGCTCTTCCCGTCAATCGGCCTGAACCGGCCCGGCACCGACCGTTGGCCGGTCCTCATGACAGAGCTCGCTGAGATCGCCGACTGGGTTAGGGCCCAGGCCGTCCCTCGTCTCATCACCGGAGCCGAGCCGATGGAGCCGGCCCTGCCCGCGCACTACGAAATCGCGGACGGTCATGCAGACGAGCGCCGAGCGCTCATCGACGGTTCGATGACTACCTCCGAGATGAGGTACAAGGAGCGCCTCGGTGCCGCGTCAGCTCGGATGGACGTCCCCGAGTGGCTCAGCCAATTGGATGGCGCTCCTCAAGCACCGCAGGTCAGCCAGTGGCTCGATCAGCTCTCCGACGCCGAGGTGCTCGAACGGGTGCGCAGGCTGACTCCGTCGATCGATCACGACACCATGCGCCGGAACGTGGAGGTGCTGGAGGCTCTGCGGGACGAAGCAGCGGCATTCGCGGAGCGTTCGGAGGGCTGATCGAGCCGAAGCGCCTGACGTGGGTGCTATCGGCTCAATCACCGGTGAGGTGCTCGTGGTGGTGCCGCCTGAGCCGCGAGCGACCCAGCGGATACTGCTGGCCGCGCCATTCGGAGGATGGCGACGATCCGATCGACCTGTGCCGGGGAGAGGGGTGGCGCACCGAGTGCTTTAGAAGCTCCCGCCTCAGGGAGGTCCTTGAGCACCGATGGCGGTACTGGACGGTGCCCACTGCGGGACCGGGGTGAGAGAGCACCATCGAGTCGGGGTGCGTTCGCGACCGGGTGGGCGAGCGCGTCGGACGGCGCTCGCGCCGCGGGCACGTCGCAGGCAGTAAGTTCGCGCGTCAACTCTCGGAACGTGGCGGACTCGATTCCCGGGTTGGCGGTCATGTGCCGTGGCGGTGGGTCTCTCATGCGATGCGATCCAGTAGCGCAGGCGAGTCCGAACGGGCGTGTGAGTGGAGACCCGGCGCAGTGTCGATGTGACTCATCGTCCGGGGACCGATAGCCAGCATAGCGAAACGCTTGAGATACGATTATCCCCGAGCATCGCCGTGCCTTCGGCGGTCGACTCCGGGAACTGCGCCACGAGGGAGGTTGGGCGTCTCAAGAGGAGTTCGCTCACCATGTCGAACTCGATCGGACGTACATCAGCGGTCTCGAGCGCGGCGTTCGCAACCCCACCCTCGACGTCATCGTGAAGCTTGCCCGGGGGCTCGATGTGGCCCCGGCGGAGTTGCTGTCGACCGTGGAGAAGCAGCCAGCTGCTACGTCCCCGTGCCCACTCGATTCGGGACACGGGTCATCGCCATCGTGCTGGCACTGCAGCTGTCCGAGCCGACCGGTGGGTGGCTGGCTGGCGGGCGTACGAGGCGAGGCAAGGTCCCGATTGTTCGGGGGCAGATCCGCCTCAACTACCGCGATGGAAGCACGTCGTCTTAGATGCTTCACGTAGTGCGCGGTAGCGCGCGTTTCGCGCCGCGGCATGAGCTTCTGACCTGGGGTTTTGTGCGGATGGATGGCTCGGCATCGCCGTCGGACGGTCAGATTGCGCCGAATGGGGCTATCGCAGCACGTTGCAGTACGTGCTGCGCTCGCTCGTCGCCTGATCCCTCGACGGCGCCCCGTCCCTCCTCGCGGAGGGACGGGGCGCCGTGCTGTGTCGTGCGAGAGCCACCAGCAAGAGGGTTTCGACAGGTTCCACCAGCAAGAGGGTTCGTCTCAGGCGGCCCTGACGGAGGCGGTGACGTGGGCGACGACGGCGTCGAGCACGGCCGGGTCGTCGAGGATCCGGTTGTGGCCGAGCCGGCGGGTGACCAGGAGCTCGCTGCCGGGGACCGCGGCGTGCAGCCGGCGTGCGCCGTCGGGCAGCGACATTCGGTCGTCGTCGTCCTGGACGAAGAGCGTGGGGACGCGTACCGGGACCGCGTGCGCGACCAGGTCGATCCGGGCGCGGATGTCGCGCACGCCGCCGGGGAACGTGCGCTCGACGTGGTCGCAGAACCGCTCGTGCAGGCGCGGGGGCATCCCCACGAGCCGCAGGAAGGACTCGGCGATGGCGTCGAATCCCGTCATCGTGGACACCGAGACGAACCGGTCGGCCGGGAACCCGTCGTGGAGCGCCAGGCCGGCCGCGAGGCCGCCGAGGGAGTGCCCGACGACGGCGCTGAACGGGCCCTCGGCGTCGTGCACGGCGCGGATCGCCGCCATGTGGTCGAGGGCGGACATCCGGCGCCCGGTCGAGTCGCCGTGGGCGACGCCGTCGAACGACACGACGCCCAGGCCAGCTCCCTCGAGGGCGGTGACGAGCCCCGCGAACCGGGATGCCCGGCTCTTCCACCCGTGGGCGAGGAGGACCGCCGGGGCGGCGGGGTCACCCCAGCGGTAGGTCACGACGCGCTCGCCGGCGACGGCGAGCGTGCCACGCGCGGCGCGTTCGTGCACGGCGCGGTCGGCGGGGCGCACCGGGGCCGGCGGGCCGAGGCGCCAGAAGGTGCGGGCGCCCAGGCGGACGGCGAGCGGGGGAGCGACGGCGGACAGCGCGCGGAAGCCCGTGCTGACGGCGGTGGGGACGTAGGGCACGGCGACCTCCTGCATCGGAAACTATACGATCGTTCGCACAGTATCACCGGACGAACGGTCGTACACTCGTCCGCATGAGCACGTCAGCCCCCGCCCCCACCGACGGCCGCCGGCTCCGCGGGGACCGCACCCGTCGCGCGGTCCTCGACCGAGCCGTGCACGCCGCGTCGGTGGACGGACTCGAAGGTTTGACCTTCGGCACCCTCGCGGCCGTCGTCCCCGTCAACAAGAGCGGGATCGCAGGCCTCTTCGGCTCCAAGGAGGGCCTGCAGCTCGCGGTGGTGGCGCACGCGCGCGAGGTCTTCCGCGCCGCGGTGGTGCTGCCCGCCCTGGACGAGGAGCCGGGGCTCGCCCGGCTGTGGCGCACCGTGCTGGCGTGGCTGGACTACTCCCGCGACCGCATCTTCGAGGGGGGCTGCTTCTTCCGGGCCGCGGCCACCGAGCTCGACGCGCGGGCGCCCGGCCCGGTGCGGGAGGCCGTCGTGGCGGCGCTGCGCGACTGGGACGCCTATCTCGCCCGCCTCGTACGGGACGCGATGGGCCGCGGCGAGCTCGTCGGCGGCACCGACGTCGAGCAGGTCGTGTTCGCGATCGACGCGGCCCTCGACCGTGCCGACCTCACGTCGGTGCTCCTGGCGGACCCGGCGGCGTACGACCGGGCCCGCCGGGCCGTGCGGGACGCCCTGGCCGTGGCCGGGGCGACGCCGGACGGCTTCGACGACTCGTCGGCGCCCGGCGCGTCGCGGCCCTAGCCCGGCCCGCCCTCGCGGGCGAGTCCCTGGCCATGGGCTCAGTCCGCCCGGTACGACTGCCCCTCGGCGCGCAGCAGATCGATCACTCGGACGCCAGGTTCTGCTGCAGCAGGGGGATCGTCCGATCCATCGTCCCGGCCAGCCAGCCGGTCAGCTCGCCCGGCAGGGTGTCGTGGACCCAGACGAGCCGGGATCGCCCGCCCTCCTCGGCGAACACCTGCATCGACGTGTTGTCGTGGGCCACGTGGTCGCCGATCCACGCGTAGGCCAACCGGCGGGCCGTGTCGTCGCGCCCCACCAGTCGCTCCTGCGCGACCGTTCCGTCGACGAAGGTCAGCTCCCGGACGTCGGGGGCCAGCATCCGGCTTCCCGCCAGCGCGCCTCCCGACATGCGCATCGGGCCCTCGACGAAGTCACCCACGACGGCCCACACCGCCTCCGGCGGGGCCTCGATGACGATCTCCCGCACCACAGATCCCATGACGTCCTCCGTCGCTCGCCTGCCGGCAGACAGGTCTGTCTACCGGTGGCCAGACTAGGCAGACCCCGGGGCCTCCGGACGGGCTCAGCCCGTCGTGGCCAGCAGCGCGGTGAGCGCGTGCCGGCCGATCGGCACCATGCGGGGGTGCAGGTCCGGGTGGGCGAGCATGTTCGTCGCGTACAGCATCGACCAGCCCGCCGCGCGGGCCCAGGTCGCGTCGTCCCACCCGCGTCCGTCGTTCGCGTCCTCCTGGATCGCGGCCCGGCAGGCCGCGCGACCGACGGCGTCGAAGCACAGCCAGAGCGCGCCGAGGTCGGAGGCGGGGTCACCGGAGGTGACGTCGCCCCAGTCCACGACGGCGGCCAGGTGGTCCGGCCGCCCGTCGGTGCCCGGGGCGACCACGAGGTTGGCCGGGTGCGGGTCGCCGTGCAGCCACACCGGCGGGCCGTCGTGGACGGGCGCGTCCAGGGCGCGGTCCCAGAGGCGGCGCGCCCCCGCACGCACCTCGGCCGGCGCGGCGCGGAGGCGCTCGTCGAGTGCGGCGGGTTCCGACGCCTCGGCCCGCTGCAGCAGCGGGACGCCGCGTACCGGGTTCGGCGGAGCGTCGTCGGGAGCCGGCACGTGCACGGCGGCGAGGATGCGGCCGAAGGTGCGTGCCCACGCCGTGCGGGCTGCCACGGGGGTGCTCTCGGCGCTGACCCCACCCACCCACGGCACGACGTTCCACGCCCAGGGGTATCCGAGCGCGTCGCTCGGCCGCCCCACGCGCAGGGGCGCCGGGACGACGACGTCGGGGGCCGCGGCGCGCAGCCGGTCGACGAGCGCGGGGCAGGGCCTGCTGCTCGTGCTCCACGAGCGGCGCCGCCAGCGCGCGCCGGGGCAGCCGCACCGCGAGGTCGTCGCCGAGGCGCACCATGACGTTGTCCCAGCCGTTCGCCACGACGCGCAGCCCGTCGGCCTCGACCCCGGCGAGAAGGTCGGGGTGCTGCTCGGCGAGCAGAGCACGGGTCAGGGGGACGTCGACGTCGATCTCCGCGGCGGGCAAGCGCGCCATCTTCGCACCTGGTGCGGGGTCCGCGACGTGCCTACGACGTGCCTACGACGTACCGACGACCAGGTCAGAGCTCGCGCTCGCGGCCACGGTCCCAGGGTTCCGTCCACCCGAGCCGGTCGAACGCGGCATCCAGGATCCCCGCGGTGAACCCCCACACCAGATGGGGCACACCGTCGGCGTCAAGGGCCTCGAAGCCGGGGCCGCGCCAGGTGCGGCCCGCGCGGCGCAGCACGGTCGTGACGCGGTGGTCGGGGTCGAGCAGGTCGGCCACGGGGGCGCGGAAGACGTGCGACGACTCCGCGTGGTCGACCACCCGCACCGGGGCCGGCTTCGCCCACCAGCCCAGCACCGGCGTCACGAGGTGGTTGCTCACGGGGATCGGCAGCTCCGCGAGCGTGCCGAGCACCTCGACGCCGCCCGAGTCCAGCCCGGTCTCCTCGACCGCCTCGCGCAGGGCGGCGTCGACCGGGGACTCGCCGTCCTCCGCCCGCCCGCCCGGGAAGGCGACCTGCCCGGCGTGGGAGCGCAGGGTGGCGGCGCGCTCGAGGAGCAGCACGTCGAGGTCCTGGGCGACCGCGAGGGCCCGCGCGTCGTGGTCGGATGCGAGGTCGTCGAGCACGCCGAAGAGGACGAGCACGGCGGCCGGGCGGGCGGAGGCGGCGTCGAGGTCGCCCCGGGAGGGGCCCCAGGTGGACAGGAGGGTGCGGTCCGCCGCCAGCGCCGCGAGCTGGGCCCGGGCCGCGGCGGCGGACGGTTCGGAGGTCACCGACCGAGGCTATCGCCGACCAGGCGGTTCATCCGGTCGACCAGGTGGAGGAGCGGGTCACCAGCTGGTGGCGACCGGCATCCCCTCGGCGTACCCGGCGGCGGACTGGACGCCCACGAGGGCGCGCTCGTGGAACTCGACGAGCGTGCGGGCGCCCGCGTACGTGCAGCTGGAGCGCAGGCCGGACGTGATGTCGTCGAGCAGGTCCTCGACGCCCGGCCGCAGCGGGTCGAGGTACATCTTCCCGGTCGAGATGCCCTCCTCGTACAGGGCCTTGCGGGCGCGGCCGAAGGCCGATCCTGCCCCCGCCGTCCGCGCTGCCACGGCCCGTGCGGACGCCATGCCGAACGAGTCCTTGAAGAGGCGGCCGGTGCCGTCGTCGTGCAGGTCGCCGGGGGACTCGTACGTGCCGGCGAACCAGGAGCCGATCATCACCTGCGACGCGCCCGCGGCCAGCGCGAGGGCGACGTCGCGCGGGTGGCGCACACCGCCGTCGGCCCACACGTGCTTGCCGAGCTCGCGCGCGGCGGCCGCGCACTCCTGTACGGCAGAGAACTGCGGGCGGCCGACGGCGGTCTGCATGCGCGTGGTGCACATGGCGCCCGGGCCCACGCCCACCTTGAGGATGTCGGCGCCCGCCGCGACGAGGTCGCGCACGCCGGCGGCCGTCACGACGTTGCCCGCGACGACCGGTACCTGCGGATGATCCGACCGCACGGCCGCGATCGCTTCGAGGGCCGCCAGCATCTTGGACTGGTGGCCGTGCGCGGTGTCCACGACGAGCACGTCGACACCGGCGGCCAGCAGCTCGCGGGTCTTGGCAGCCACATCGCCGTTGATGCCGACGGCTGCGCCGATCCGCAGCCGGCCTGCGCCGTCGAGCGCCGGGCGGTACACGGACGAGCGCACGACGCCCTTGCGGGTGAGCACGCCCGCCAGCACGCCGTCGCGCACCACCGGCGCCAGGTGGATCTTCGCGGCGTGCATCCGCTCGAACGTCGCCTCGAGGCCGTCCGACTCCACCTGGGCGGCGTCGATCGCGACCAGGTCCTCCGACATCACCTGGTGCACCTGGGCGAACCGGTCGACGGCCGCGCAGTCGTGCTCGGTCACCACGCCCACGGGCTTGCCGTCGGCCACGACGACCGCCGCGCCGTGCGAGCGCTTGCCGAGCAGGGTGAGCACGGTCGAGACGGTATCCGTGGGGGCCACGACCACCGGCGTCTCGATCACCGGGTCCTTGGCCTTCACGTCGGCCACGACGTCCGCGATGACGTCGACCGGGATGTCCTGCGGGATGATCGCGATCCCGCCGCGGCGGGCGACCGTCTCCGACATCCTCCGCCCCGCGACGGCCGTCATGTTGGCCACGACCACCGGGATCGTCGTGCCGGTGCCGTCGTCCGTGGCGAGGTCGACGTCGAAGCGGCTGGTGACGTCGGAACGCGACGGAACCAGGAAGACGTCGCCGTAGGTGAGGTCGGTGGTGGGCTGCTGCCCGTCGAGGAAGCGCACGAGACCGAAACTACCGTGTGCGTCCGGCTCACGCGGAGCGCCTATTGTGGTGTGGCTATGAACGGAGAGGAACGCATGAGCCTGCTGAGCAACATCGGCTCGCCGGAGGATGTCCGACGGCTGTCACCGGAGCAGACCACGCAGCTCGCGGCGGAGATCCGCGCGTTCCTGGTGGACCGGGTGTCCCGCACGGGCGGGCACCTCGGGCCGAACCTGGGCGTGGTGGAACTGACGATCGCGCTGCACCGCGTCTTTGCCTCCCCGCGCGACACGCTGGTCTTCGACACGGGCCACCAGTCGTACGTGCACAAGCTCCTCACCGGGCGGCAGGACTTCTCGGCGCTACGGAAGTCGGGCGGCATGTCCGGCTACCCGTCGCGCGCGGAGTCCGAGCACGACGTGGTGGAGAACTCGCACGCTTCGACGGCCCTGTCGTGGGCCGACGGCGTCGCGAAGGCCAACGCCGTGCAGGGCCGCCCCGACAAGCACGTGGCCGCCGTCATCGGCGACGGCGCCCTCACCGGCGGCATGGCCTGGGAGGCGCTCAACAACATCGCCGCGTCCGCCGGCCGTCGCCTCGTGATCGTGGTCAACGACAACGGCCGCTCGTACTCGCCCACCATCGGCGGCGTGGCGAACCACCTCAATACGCTGCGCACCACCCGCGGCTACGAGGTGTTCCTCTCCTGGGGCAAGCGCACCCTGAACCGCAGCGGCGCCCCCGGGCGCTTCGCCTACGACTGGCTGCACGGGCTGAAGAAGGGCCTCAAGGACGTCGTCGCCCCGCAGGGCATGTTCGAGGACCTCGGGCTGAAGTACGTGGGCCCCGTCGACGGGCACGACGTGGCCGCGATGGAGCACGCGCTGCGCCGGGCCAAGGCCTACGACGGCCCCGTGATCGTGCACGCCATCACCGAGAAGGGGCGCGGGTACACCCCGGCCGAGGAGGACATCGCGGACCGGTTCCACTCGGTCGGGGCGATCCATCCCGAGACGGGCCTCCCGGTCGCGCCCAGCAGGTTCGGCTGGACCAAGGTCTTCGCAGACGAGATCGTCAAGATCGGGCACGCCCGGCCCGACGTCGTCGCGATCACCGCCGCGATGCTGCACCCCGTCGGGCTCGCGCCGTTCGCGCAGGAGTTCCCGGCGCGTACCTTCGACGTCGGCATCGCCGAGCAGCACGCCGCCACCTCTGCGGCGGGTATGGCGTTCGCGGGGCTGCACCCCGTCGTCGCCGTGTACGCGACGTTCCTGAACCGGGCGTTCGACCAGGTCCTGATGGACGTGGCCCTGCACAAGGCGGGCGTGACGTTCGTGCTCGACCGGGCGGGCGTCACGGGCGACGACGGCGCCAGCCACAACGGCATGTGGGACATGGCGATGCTGCGCATCGTGCCCGGCCTGCGGCTCGCGGCGCCGCGGGACGAGCCGACCCTGCGCGCCGCGCTGCGCGCCGCGGTGGACGTGGACGACGCCCCGACCGTCGTGCGCTACCCCAAGGGCGCCGTGGGCGACCCGATCCCCGCGCTCGAGGGGCTCGACGGCGTGGATGTCGTCGCCCGCCACGCCCCCGTCGCCGCGGACGGCCCGGACGGGCGCCGCGTGCTGGTGGTGGGTGTCGGCTCGATGGCACCCGCGGCGCTCGCGGCGGGGGAGTCGCTGGCCGCCCACGGGCTGGCGGCCGACGTCGTCGCGCCCACCTGGGTGATGCCGGTGCCCGAGGCCCTGGTGAAGCTGGCCGGCGAGCACGACCTGGTGCTCACGCTGGAGGACGGCGTGGTGGACGGCGGCATCGGCGCGATGGTGGCGCAGCGGGCGGCCGAGCAGGGCGTGCGCACGCCGTTCGTGCACGTGGGCCTGCCGGCGCGCTTCCTCGACCACGCCAGCCGCGACCAGATCCTCACGGCGCAGCGGATGCGCGCCGAGGACGCCGTGCGCGACGCGCTGGCGGCGCTCGCGCGCGGCTGACGCCGCCGCCCGGGTCTCGACCGACGAGGCGTGTGTCTGCGACGTCACAGCTCCTCGGCCTCGCTTGTGAAGGGGTTCACGATATCTTGAGGTCGTTGGCCCGACCCCGAGGAGCAAGGCATGACGATCGACGCGGCACCCACCACGACCGCCGGTGACACGACCGCCGCATGGCAGGGATTCACCCCCGGCCCGTGGTGCGACGAGATCGACGTGCGCGACTTCATCCAGCGCAACTACACGCCGTACACCGGCGACGACTCGTTCCTCGCGGGGCCGACGGAGCGCACCACCGGCGTGTGGGCGAAGCTCTCGGCGATGTTCCCGGCCGAGCGCGAGCAGGGCGTCTACGACGTCGACCCGCACACCCCGGCGGGCATCACCGCGCACGGCCCGGGCTACATCGACAGGGACGCCGAGCTCGTCGTCGGCCTGCAGACGGACGCCCCGCTCAAGCGCGCCATCATGCCGAACGGCGGCTGGCGCATGGTCGAGGGTGCCCTGCAGACGTACGGCTACCCGGTCGACGAGAACCTCCGAAAGGTGTTCACCGAGTACCGCAAGACCCACAACCAGGGCGTCTTCGACGTCTACCCGCCCGCCGTCCGCGCCGCGCGCAGTTCGCACATCATCACCGGCCTGCCCGACGCCTACGGGCGCGGCCGGATCATCGGCGACTACCGCCGCGTGGCCCTGTACGGAGTCGACGCGCTGGTCGCGGCCAAGAGGGTCGACAAGCTCGGCCTCGACGTGCAGCCGTTCAGCGAGGCCGTGGCGCGCGAGCGCGAGGACCACGCGGAGCAGATCCGCGCCCTCGGCGAGCTCAAGGAGATGGCCGCGTCGTACGGGTACGACATCTCGGGGCCGGCGACCACCGCCCGCGAGGCCGTGCAGTGGCTGTACTTCGGCTACCTCGCCGCGGTGAAGGAGCAGAACGGCGCCGCGATGTCGCTGGGACGCACCTCCACGTTCCTCGACGTCTACGTGGAGCGGGACCTGGCGGCGGGTGCGCTCACCGAGGAGCAGGCGCAGGAGATCGTCGACGACTTCGTCATCAAGCTGCGCATCGTCCGCTTCCTGCGCACCCCCGAGTACGACGCCCTGTTCTCCGGCGACCCGACGTGGGTCACCGAGACGATCGGCGGCATGGGGGAGGACGGGCGCCCGCTCGTCACGAAGAACTCCTTCCGCTTCCTGCAGACGCTGTACAACCTGGGGCCGGCGCCCGAGCCCAACATGACGGTCTTCTGGAGCCCGCGCCTGCCCCGCGGGTTCAAGGACTTCTGCGCCCAGGTCTCGATCGACACCTCGGCCGTGCAGTACGAGGCGGACGAGCAGATCCGGGAGGCGTGGGGCGACGACGCCGCGATCGCGTGCTGCGTCTCGCCGATGGCGGTGGGCAAGCAGATGCAGTTCTTCGGCGCCCGCGTGAACCTCGCCAAGACGCTGCTCTACGCGATCAACGGCGGCAAGGACGAGATCACCGGCAAGCAGGTCTCGCCCGCGTTCCCGCCCGTCACGCCGGGCCTGCCGCTCGACTACGACGACGTGCGCGCCCGGTTCGACCGGACCATGGACTGGCTGGCCGAGACCTACGTCCAGGCGCTCAACTGCATCCATTGGTCGCACGACAAGTACGCCTACGAGCGGCTCGAGATGGCCCTGCACGACAAGGACGTGCTGCGCACGATGGCCTGCGGCATCGCCGGGCTGTCGGTCGCCGCCGACTCGTTGTCTGCCGTCCGGTACGCCACAGTGACGCCGGTGCACGACGAGCGCGGGATCGTCGTCGACTACGAGACCGAGGGCGACTACCCGGCCTACGGCAACGACGACGACCGGGTGGACGCCATCGCCGTCGAGCTCGTCGAGTCGTTCATGGCCAAGATCCGGCGTCACCGTACCTACCGCGACGCCGTCCCGACCCAGTCGGTGCTGACGATCACGTCCAACGTGGTCTACGGCAAGAACACCGGGAACACCCCGGACGGCCGGCGTGCGGGCGAGCCGTTCTCGCCGGGCGCCAACCCGATGAACGGTCGTGACACGCACGGCATGCTCGCCTCGGCGCTGTCCGTGGCGAAGCTCCCGTACGACCAGGCGCAGGACGGGATCTCGCTGACCAACACCGTCGTCCCGGCCGGGCTCGGCCGCACGCGCGAGGAGCAGGTGGCGAACCTCGCCGGCCTGCTGGACGCCTCGGTCGGCGCCGACGGCTACCACATGAACGTCAACGTCCTCGTGCGCGAGACGCTCGAGGACGCGATGGAGCACCCGGAGAAGTACCCGCAGCTGACGATCCGCGTCTCCGGCTACGCGGTGAACTTCGTGCGGCTGACGCGCGAGCAGCAGCTCGACGTGCTGTCGCGCACCTTCCACGGGGGGCTCTGACATGACCACCGGCCCGGCGCTTCTGGCCGCCCCCTCCCGCCGCCGGGCCGGTGCCGGACTACGGGGGCTCGAGACGGCGGAGGTGGAGCGCCCCGAGCGGCTCGCGCTGATGCGCTCGGGCGAGCTCGGCTCGGTGCACTCGTGGGAGCTCGTCACCGCCGTAGACGGCCCGGGCACCCGCCTGACCGTCTTCCTCAGCGGCTGCCCGCTGCGCTGCCTGTACTGCCACAACCCCGACACCCTCGCGATGAAGGACGGCGAGCCCGTGCTCGCCGACGAGGTCCTGGCCCGGGTGGCGCGGTACCGCGGCATCTTCTCCGCGACCGGCGGCGGGCTCACCCTCTCGGGCGGCGAGGTCCTCATGCAGCCCGCGTTCGCCGCGCGCGTGCTGCGCGGGGCGAAGGGGCTGGGCGTGCACACGACCCTCGACACCTCGGGCTTCCTCGGCGCGAACGCGACCGACGCGATGCTGGAGGACACCGACCTCGTCCTCCTCGACATCAAGGCCGGCGACGAGGACACCTACCGCCGGGTCACGGGGCGGCCCCTGGCGCCGACGCTGCGCTTCGGCCGGCGCCTCGCCGAGCGCGGCGTGAAGGTGTGGGTGCGGTTCGTGCTCGTGCCCGGCCTCACGGACGACCGGGCCACCGTCGAGGCGGTCGCGCGCCATGCCGCCGACATCGAGGCGGTGCGCCGCGGCACGGTCGAGCGCGTCGAGGTGCTGCCGTTCCACCAGATGGCCCGCGACAAGTGGGCCGAGCTGGGCCGCACCTACGAGCTGGCCGGCACGCCGCCGCCCACGGCGGAGGCGACCGAGGCGGTGCGCGACGTCTTCCGCGCCCGCGGCCTGACGACGTACTGACCAGCACTGACCACCAGCACTGACCACCAGCACTGACCACCAGCACTGACCACGCGCTGACCGGGGCACGCAGGACGCGCGTGCCTGCGCCGCGCACCCTCGCTAGCGTGGCCCCATGACCACCCCGGAACCCGCACCGCTGCGGCCGCTGGACGAGGACTGGACGTCGGCGCTCGCGGTGGTGGCGCACCCCGACGACATGGAGTTCGGGGCGGCCGCGGCCGTCGCGCGCTGGACGGGTCAGGGCAAGCGGGTCGACTACTGCATGGTGACCAGCGGCGAGGCCGGCATCGACGGCATGCACCCCGACGAGGCTCGGCGGGTGCGGGAGGGCGAGCAGGTCGCGTCCGCGCGGGCCGTCGGGGTCGACGAGGTCGAGTTCCTCGGCTTCGCGGACGGGGTGATCGAATACGGCCTGCCGCTGCGCCGCGCGATCGCGGGGGCGATCCGCCGGCGCCGCCCCGAGGTGGTCATCACGGGCAACTACCGTGAGACCTTTCCGGGCGGCATGCTCAACCAGGCCGATCACATCGCGACCGGGCACGCCGTCGTCGACGCGGTCCGCGACGCCGGGAACCGGTGGGTCTTCCGGGACCAGCTCGAGGAGCAGGGGCTCGAGCCGTGGGGCGGCGTGCGCCAGGTCTGGGTGGCCGGGTCGCCCGACGCCGCCCACGCGGTGGACGTCACGGACACCTTCGACGCCGGGGTGGCCTCGCTGCGGGCCCACGCCGCCTACCTGGACGGACTCGGCTGGGACGGCTTCGACCCGGCCGAGTTCCTGGGCCGCATGACGGCTGACACCGGCCCGCGCCTCGGCGTGCCGCACGCCACTCCGTTCGAGGTGCTGCGGATGGGCTGGGAGGACTGAGCTCACGGCCCCTGGTGCGGGCGGCGGATCAGCACCCACTCGTCGTCGCCCGTCAGGACGGTGAGCTTCTCGAGCTGCTCGGGGTCCAGCACCACGCTCCTCCAGGGCATCGGTGTGTCGACGCCCGACGGCCGGTGCTCTGGGTACACCGGACAGGAGCCGCCCGCAGGCCCGGTCGTGACGCGTGCCCGCGTCCTAGCACCTCGGTGCCATGGCACGGAGACCTCAGGCTCGAGGGCCGCGGGGCTCAGGCGTGCGTCGCGTCGACGGCCCGCTCGACCACGTGCCGCAGGTCGCCGCCGGCCGACGCGTGCCACGCACGCTGGCGCGCCGCGCCGCCCCCGGACGCCCAGAGCGCGCCGAGCAGGTCGGTGACCGCGCCCAGGTCGCCGGCGTCCACGAGCGCCTCACGCACGTGCGCCACGAGCTGTCCCACGACGTCGTGCGCGGGCGCGGGCCGCCACGTGTGCGGGGAGAGGAGGTCGTCGGACAGCCCCGACCGGCCGGCACGCCAGGAGGCCGTGCGCAGCAGCTCCGTCCGCAGCACCGGCGCGGCGCACTTCTCGGCCGCCTCCCGGGCCGCGGTCTCGACGAGCCCCCGGGCGAGCGCCGCGAGCAGGGTGGCCGTGTCGGCGTCGAGGCAGACGTCCGCCACGCGGACCTCCACCGTGGGGTACCGCGAGGACAGGCGGGCGTCGAAGTAGACCATGTTCTTGTCGAGGATGGTGCCGGTCGCGACCAGGGCGTCGACCGCCTCGTGGTAGGCCTCGGGTGAGCCGAAGGCCCGGGCAGGGCCGGAGGTGGGCCAGCGCGCCCACACCTGCGAGCGGTAGCTGGCGTACCCCGAGTCGTCGCCCTGCCAGAACGGTGAGTTCGCGCTCAGGGCGAGGAGCACCGCCAGCCAGGGGCCGATGCGGTCGAGCACCGCGACCGCCTCGGCGTCGTCCTCGACCGCGACGTGCACGTGGCAGCCGCTGGTGAGCTGCTCGCGCGCCGTGAGGCCGTACCTCGCCCGCGCCTCCAGGTAGCGCAGCCGGGCCACGGTGGTGCCCTCGAACGGCAGCGGCGACGTGGCGAGCGCCGCGACCCGCGCCCCCACCCGGTCGGCGGCGGCCTGCGCGCGGGCGCGGCCGGCACGGATCTCGGCGGCGAGGTCGGCCAGCTCCTGACGCGGGTGGGTCGCCGTCTCGAGCTGCTCCTCCATGAACTCGGTCTCGAGCGCGCCGCCGCCGGTCTCCGCCGACGCCGGAGGCTCGTCCGGCGCGCCGGCGCGCTGCTCGGACGCGTCCAGCGCCTCGGAAGCCTTCGCGACGGGGTGGCCGTCGTCACCCACGAGGAGGAACTCCTCCTCGACACCCATGGTCCGCTTCACCGGGGAAGTCTCACACGTCCCTGAGGGCCGCCGGAAACCCGCGGCCGTCGAAGGGGGGCGCGGGACGCCTCGAGCCTCTCGGCCGGCCTCCCTCGCACCGCGGAGCGTGCCTACCGCACCCTCGGTATCCTGAAACCTCCCCGAGACCGGCCGCGAAGGAGCACCCGATGTCGGTGAGAGGCAAGGACTTCGAGGGCGCCCTGGATCGCGCCGCGCACCACGCTCGGGGGTGGCTCGACGGCGTGGGGGAGCGACCCGTGCCGCCGCGCGCCGACGCGGACGAGGTCGGCCGGACGCTCGCCGGGTCGCTGCCCGATCAGGGGCTCGCACCCGACGGCGTGGTCGACGAGCTCGTCGCGCGGGTCGAGCCCGGCCTCATGGCCATCGGATCGGGCAGGTTCTTCGGCTGGGTCATGGGGGGCACGCTGCCCGCGGCGCTGGGCGCCGACTGGCTCGTGAGCGCCTGGGACCAGAACGCCGGGATGCGTTTCGCGACGCCCGGCGTCGTCGCGGTCGAGGAGACGGCGGGACGGTGGGTGCTCGATGCGCTCGGCCTGCCCGCGGACTCCGACGTGGGCTTCGTGACCGGCGCGACGACGGCGAGCCTCACGGGGCTGGCGGCGGCGCGCGGGGCCGTGCTCGCCCGTGCGGGATGGGACGTCCACGACCGGGGTCTGAGCGGCGGACCGCCGGTGCGCGTGCTGGTCGGCGCAGAGCGGCACGACTCCGTCGATCTGGCGCTGCGCTACCTCGGACTCGGCACCCCGACGGCGGTGGCGGCCGACGACCAGGGCCGGATGCGCACCGGCGCCCTGGCCGCCGCGCTCCTCGACGGGCCGCCGGGGGCGCCGACGATCGTCGTCCTGCAGGCCGGCAACGTGCACTCCGGGTCGTTCGACCCCTTCGCCGAGGCGATCCCCCTCGCTCACGACCACGGCGCATGGGTGCACGTCGACGGCGCCTTCGGTCTCTGGGCGGCCGCCACCCCCGACCTCGCCCACCTCGTGCGCGGGATCGCAGACGCCGACTCCTGGGCCACCGATGCCCACAAGACCCTCAACGTGCCCTACGACTGCGGCGTCGCCGTCGTCGCCGACCCGACGTCCGTTCGCGCGGCCTTCGGCGTGCACGCGGCGTACCTCGTGGACGCGCCCGGTCCTGGCAACCCGTACGAACGGGTCCCCGAGCTCTCGCGGCGTGCCCGGGGCGTGCCGGTGTGGGCCGCGCTGCGCTCGCTGGGTCGTGACGGCCTGGCCGGGCTCGTGGGCGGGCTCGCGCGCCACGCCCGCGCGATCGCCGAGGGCGTGTCGCGCATCGACGGGGTGCGGGTCGTCAACGACGTCGTCTACACCCAGGTGTGCCTCGCGCTCGGTGACGACGCCCGGACGCGCGCCGCGGGCGCGCGTCTCCTCGCTGACGGTGACACGTGGATATCCGGCTCGCGGTGGCAGGGCCGGGACGTCCTGCGCGTCTCGGTGAGCAACTGGTCCACGGACGACGGCGACGTCGCAAGGACCGTCGAGGCGGTCCGGCGCGCGGTGCGTGATCAGGAGTAGGGCGTCGGCGCGACCGGGCGTCGCGGCGCGCCCGGCGACCGTCCCGAGGGCGTCCTGACGCACCGATGACCCTGTCCCGACGTCGGGACAGGGCCACCGGTGCTTCGTGAGCCGTGCGGCTCGGGTCTCCGAGGAGGGCGTGTCAGGCGACGGCCTCGGGGACGTTCGCGACGCCGTCGGGCAGGATCCGGCGGCCCAGGACCTTCTCGGAGTATCCCGAGCGGTCAAGATACGGCGTGATCCCGCCGGTGTGGAAGCCCCACCCGGCGCCGAGGATCATGCACAGGTCGATCTGCTGCGGCCCGGCCACGACGCCCTCGTCGAGCATGTGGCCGATCTCGACCGTCAGGGCGGTGAGCACGGAGTCCAGCACGCCCGCCGCGTCGAGCACGGGGGTGCCGTGCCGGCCCTGCTCGCCCGCGGCGAGGGCCTCGCCGAAGGCGGCCTGGATCGCCGGGTCGACGGGCTTGGGCAGCCCGGGCGCGGGGCGGTCCAGCACCACACGCGTCCCGTCGGCCACGAGCTTCTCCAGGCCGGGGGAGGTGGGGAAGCGGTCGCCCAGGTCCTCGCGCAGCGAGGTGAGCACGTGCAGGCCGACGGCCGGCCCGACCAGGTCGAAGAGCTCGAACGTCGGCATCGGCAGGCCGAGCGGGGCGAGCGCCGTGTCGGCCACCTCGACGGAGGTGCCGTTCTCGATCGCCTCGACGACCTTGCCCATCACCAGCACGAGCAGCCGGTTGACCACGAAGCCGGGCCGGTCGGCGACGAGTACCGCCGTCTTGCGCAGCTTCTTGGTGATGGCGAACGCCGTGGCCAGGGCCTCGTCGGAGGTCTCCGTGGCCTGCACCACCTCGACCAGCGGCATCTGGGCCACCGGGTTGAAGAAGTGGATGCCGACCACGCGCTCGGGGTGCGCCAGATCGGCCGCCATCTCGGTGACGGACAGGGCGGACGTGTTCGTGGCGAGGACGGCGTCCTCCGAGACGATGCCTTCGAGCTCGGCGAAGACCTTCTTCTTGAGCCCCATGACCTCGGTGACCGCCTCGATCACGACGTCGCAGGACGCGAGGTCGCCGATCTCGGTGGTCCCGTGCACGCTCGCGACGATGCGCGCCGCGGCCTCGGGCGTCATGCGCCCCCGGCCTGCGAGCTTCTCGACGGTGGACCGCACGAAGTCGAGCCCCTTGTCGACGCGGTCCTGGTCGAGGTCGCGCATGACCACGGGCACGCCGAGCCGCTGCGACACGAGCAGCGCGATCTGCGCGGCCATGAGGCCGGCGCCGACGATCCCGACCCGGGTGACGGGCCGGGCGAGGGACTTGTCTGGCGCCCCGACGGGCTTCTTGCCGCCCGAGACGAGCTGGAACGCGTAGACGCTCGCGCGCATCTCGTCGGACATGATGAGGTCCGCCAGCGCCTGGTCCTCGGCCGCGAACGCCTCCGCGCGGGTCGCCGTGCGAGCGGCGGCCAGCAGGTCCAGCGCCCGATAGGGGGCCGGGCGCGACCCCGCGACGACCGCGTCGAGCCGCTGACGCGTGGCCGCGACGACGGCGTCCCACACCGGCTGCGGGTCGAGCTCGCGACGCTCCACGACGACATCGCCGCGCAGCACGCGAGCGGCCCACAGGATCGACTGCTCGAGGAAGTCGGCCGCCTCGAAGAGCTCGTCGACCAGGCCGATCTTCGCCGCCTCGGCGGGCTTGAAGGGCCTTTGCGCGGCGGGCCGGGTGAGCACGACGTCGACGGCCTTCTCGATGCCGACGAGACGCGGCACCAGGTAGGCGCCGCCCCAGCCCGGCACCAGGCCGAGGCCGGTCTCGGGCAGGCCGAGCGCCGGGGCGTCGGAGGCGACGGTGCGGTAGTCGCAGTTGAGGGCGACCTCGAGGCCGCCGCCGAGCGCCAGCCCGTTGACGAACGCGAAGGTCGGCACGCCCATGGTGTGCAGCAGCTCGTAGGCGGCGTGGCCCGACCGGCCCAGCTCGAGCGCCTGCTCGTGCGAGGTGACCGTGGAGACCTGGAGCAGGTCGGCGCCCGCGGCGAGGAAGTAGGGCTTGCCCGTGACGGCGACGGCGGCGATCTCGCCGCGGCCGGCACGCTCCTGCAGGTCGGTGAGCCGCGCGGTGAGCTCCGCCATGCCCTCCGGGCCCAGGGTGCTGGGCTTGGTGTGGTCGAGACCGTTGTCGAGCGTGACGAGCGCGAGCGTGCCCGCGCCGCCCGGGAGCTCGACGTCGCGGACGAGGGAGTGCGTGACGCGCTCGGCGCGGACGCCTGCGTTCTCGGTCGTGTTCGCGGTCATCGGTTCAGTTCTCCTCGTTCGCCGGAGTGGTCGCCGGAGTGGTCGCCGGGGTGCTCGTGTGGCCCGAGTAGTCGGCGTGGTGGGGGTTCTCCCAGATCACGGTGCCGCCCTGGCCGAGGCCGACGCACATGGTCGTGATGCCGTAGCGGACCTCGGGGTGCTTCGCGAACTGGCGGGCGAGCTGCATCATGAGCCGCACGCCCGAGCTCGCCAGGGGGTGACCCACGGCGATGGCGCCGCCGTACGGGTTGACGCGCTCGTCGTCGTCGGCGATGCCGTAGTGGTCGAGGAAGCTGAGCACCTGCACCGCGAAGGCCTCGTTGATCTCGAACAGGCCGATGTCGTCGATGCCGAGGCCGGCCTGGGCGAGGGCCTTCTCGGTGGCCGGGACCGGGCCGTAGCCCATGATCGACGGGTCGACGCCGGCGAAGGCCGAGGCGACCAGGCGCATCGCGACGGGCAGGCCCAGCTCGGCCGCGACGTCGCCGGAGGAGAGCAGGGCGGCGGTGGCGCCGTCAGTCAGCGGCGACGCGTTGCCCGCGGTGACGCGGCCGCCGGGGCGGAACGGCGTCTTGAGGTTCGCGATGCCCTCGACGGTGGTGCTGGGGCGGGGCAGCTCGTCCTCCGTGGCCAGGCCCCAGCCCAGCTCGGCCGAGCGGACGGCCACGGGCACGAGCTCCGGGCCGACGTCGCCGTTGGCCAGCGCCTTGGCGTACTTGGCCTGGCTGTTCACGGCGTAGGCGTCCGCGCGCTCCTTGGTCAGGTGCGGGAACTTGTCGTGCAGGTTCTCGGCCGTGACGCCCATGTTGAGCGACTCGGGGTCCACGAGCTTCTCCGACAGGAAGCGCGGGTTGGGGTCGGCGTCGAAGCCCATCGGGTGGTGACCCATGTGCTCGACCCCGCCGGCGATGACGACGTCGGCGCTGCCGAAGGCGATGCCCGCCGCGGTGGTGGTGACGGCCGTCATGGCGCCCGCGCACATGCGGTCGATGGCGAAGCCGGGGACGCTGGCCGGCAGGCCGGCCAGCATGCCCACGGTGCGGCCGAGGGTCAGGCCCTGGTCGCCCTGCTGGGTGGTGGCAGCGATCGCCACCTCGTCGACGCGCTCGCCCGGCAGCTCAGGGTGGCGGCGCAGCAGCTCGCGCACCGCCTTGACGACGAGGTCGTCGGCGCGGGTCTCGGCGAAGAGCCCGTCGGGGCGGGCCTTGCCGAACGGCGTGCGCACGCCCTCGACGAAGACGACGTCGCGCAGTGCGCGGCGGGCTGGGTTCCGGCTGTTCATGGCAGCTCCATCCCCTGACGATGGTCGGGACTTCGGCGTCCGACGAGCGACGCCGCTCTGTGGTGCGGCCGGCCGGCGGCCGGGACCGAGGTACACGCTACCGCGAGTACCGGAAACGAGGATAGACCATCCTGAGACCCCGTCTCACCGAGCTGTCAGGGCCAGGACCAGGTATCCGTGGTCCTGGCCCTGACAGCTCCCGGGCCCGGGGACCTGTCAGGGCCACACGCATGTTCTGGTGCTCGTGGCCCTGACAGGTCGCGGGTCAGGAGACGGCGGCGAGCGCGGACTCCAGCGGCGCGGCGACCAGCTCGATCTGCCACGGACGTGCGCCGCGGTCGCGCAGAAACTCGCTGATCTCGGCCGCGTCGGCCTGCTCCGGCGGGGTCCAGCACAGCCGGCGCAGCGCGTCGGGCTGCAGCAGGTTCTCCACGGGGACGGAGAGCTCGGTCGAGAGGGACGTCAGCAGCTCGCGGGCGCTCGCCAGTCGCCGGGCTGCGACCGGGTCTCGGTCGGCCCACGTGCGGGGCTGCGGCGGGCCGTCCGACCGCGGGCCGCGCAGGCTGGGGAGCTGGTCCTCGCTCAGCGCCAGGGCCTCGTCGATCGCCCGCTGCCAGGCCGGGGCGCGGCGGCGGGTGGCCTTGCCCGCGAACTCAGGGAGGGCCACGAGCTGGGGCACGGTGCGGGGCAGGGAGCGCGCGGCGGCGACGATCGCCCGGTCGGGCAGCACGCGGCCCGGCGAGACGTCACGGGCGCGGGCGCTCGCGTCGCGGGTGTGCCAGAGGCCGCGCACGACCGCCAGCTGATGGCGATCGCGGAGGGTGTGGGTGCCCGACGTGCGGCGCCACGGGTCGACGCGCGGCGCCGGCGGCGGCGCGGTGCGCTCGGCCTCGAACTCCTGCGCGGCCCACTCCGACTTCCCCGCGGCCTCCAGCCGCTCGGCGAGCAGGTCGCGCACGTCGACCAGGACCTCGACGTCGAGCGCCGCGTACCGCAGCCAGTCCTCGGGCAGCGGCCGGGTCGACCAGTCGACGGCGGAGTGCTCCTTGGCGAGGCCCAGGCCCAGCAGCTCGGCGACCACGGCGGCGAGGCCCACACGCTCCAGGCCCAGCAGCCGGGCGGCCAGCTCCGTGTCGAAGACCCGGGCGGGCCGCAGGCCGTGCTCCGCGAGGCCGGGCAGGTCCTGCGACGCCGCGTGCAGCACCCACTCGGCGTCGCCGACGGCCTCGCCCACGGCGGTGAGGTCGGGCAGGGCCACCGGGTCGATCAGCGCGGTGCCCGCGCCCGCCCGGCGCAGCTGCACGAGGTAGGTGGCCTGGCCGTACCGGTAGCCCGACGCCCGCTCGGCGTCCGCCGCGACCGGCCCGACGCCGTCCGCGAACCGCTCGACGACGCGGTCGAGCGCGGCCGGGGTGTCGACCACGCGGCCCACGCCGTCCGCGGGCTCGGTGAGCGGGACGACGGCAGTGGCGGTCGGGGGCACGGCTGAGCTCATGGCCCCACGGTATGCGGTCGGGAAGGTGGCCGGGTGCCCGGTCGCGGTCCCTGCCCAGGGCCGGGGCGGGACGGCAGCGCCGTGACGCCGTCGGGCAGCGGGGGCAGCCCGCCCGCCGTGGCCATGAGGTCCGCCCAGACCGCGAGATGCGCGCCGAGCTCGGTGGTCGTCGGGGTCCACGAGGCACGGATCTCGAGGTCGGCCGCCTCGGGGGTGGCCGCGAGGGCGCCGAAGCTCTGGGAGAGCACCCGGGTCACGGTGCCGCCGACCGCGAGGGCGCCGGGGTCCGTGCCGGTGAGCTTCTCCGTGACCCAGGTCCACGCGACCTCGCCCAGCAGCGCGTCTGCGGCGAGCTCGGGCTCGAGCGTCGCGCGCACCAGGGTGACGACCCGGAACGTGCCCTGCCACGTCTCCTGACCGGCGGGGTCGTGCAGCACGACGAACCGCCCGGTGGCCACCTCCTCGCCGTCGGGCTCCAGCACCTCACCCTCGAGGGCGACGGAGAACGGCGCGACGCGAGTGGGTCCGGGGATCTCGGCGAGGTGCACCTCGCCGCGCAGCCGCGGCTCGCGCAGGGACGCCAGCGCGGCCGCGAACGGGGCGGGAACCTGCCTGGGATCCTGCCTGGAGTCGCCCGTGCGATCGCCGGTCACGCCAGCCACCGTACGGCGCCGGGGCCTTGCCGCGGCGAAACGACGCGGCTTGGGGCCGTGCTCGTGTCCGGATCGTGATGGTCCGTACCCCTCGGGCCGTGCGCCGACTACGCTGGTCCCGGCTCCCGGGCCGGGGCGCGCGCCCGAGTGGATCGCCGCCCGCCCGACGACCGACCGAACCGAGAACCGACGGAAGCAGGGAAACGATGGCAGCTCGTGCCCAGATCGGCGTGACCGGACTTGCGGTGATGGGCCGCAACCTCGCCCGCAACTTCGCGCGGCACGGGTACACGGTTGCGGTGCACAACCGGTCGTATGCCAAGACCGAGTCGCTGATCGCCGACGCCGGCCACGAGGGCGACTTCGTGCCGTCGGAGTCGATGGCCGACTTCGTCGCCTCCCTGGAGAGGCCCCGCAAGGTCGTGATCATGGTCAAGGCGGGCGGGCCGACCGACGCAGTGATCGACGAGCTCGTGCCGCTGCTGGACGAGGGCGACATCGTCGTCGACGCCGGCAACGCGCACTTCCCCGACACGATCCGCCGGGAGCAGGCGCTGAGCGCGAAGGGCCTGCACTTCGTGGGCACCGGCGTGTCCGGCGGCGAGGAGGGCGCCCTCAACGGGCCGTCGATCATGCCCGGCGGCACGCGCGAGTCCTACGCGAGCCTTGGCCCCATCCTCGAGGACATCTCCGCGAAGGTGGACGGCACCCCGTGCTGCACCTACGTCGGCCCCGACGGCGCCGGGCACTTCGTCAAGATGGTGCACAACGGCATCGAGTACGCCGACATGCAGCTCATCGCCGAGGCCTACGACCTCCTCAAGCAGGGGCTCGGGGCGTCGGCCGCCGAGATCGGCCAGATCTTCGCCGACTGGAACACCGGCGACCTCGAGTCGTTCCTCATCGAGATCACCGCGGACGTGCTGAAGCACGTCGACGCCGCCACCGGGTCCGCGTTCGTCGACATCGTGCTCGACCAGGCCGAGCAGAAGGGCACCGGCCGCTGGACGGTGCAGAACGGCCTGGACCTGGGCGTGCCGATCACGGGCATCGCCGAGGCGACCTTCGCCCGCGCCCTGTCCGGCTCCGTGCCGCAGCGTGAGGCCGGCCGCGCGGCGCTGCCCGCCGACGCCGGGACGTGGGACGTCACGGACCGCGACGCCTTCATCGAGGACGTGCGCCTCGCCCTGTACGCGTCGAAGGTCGTGGCGTACTCGCAGGGCTTCGACCAGATCGCCGCCGCCTCCGCCGAGTACGGCTGGGACGTCGACCGCGGCGTGATGGCCCGCATCTGGCGCGGCGGCTGCATCATCCGCGCGCGCTTCCTCAACCGCATCACCGAGGCGTACGAGCGCAACGCCGAGCTGCCCCTGCTGCTCGCGGACGAGTACTTCACCGGCGCGGTCGGTAACGGGCTCCCCGCCTGGCGCCGGGTCGTGGCGCAGGCTGCCCTCAACGGGGTCCCGACGCCGGCGTTCTCGTCGTCGCTCGCCTACTACGACGGCGTGCGCGCGGAGCGCCTGCCCGCCGCCCTCATCCAGGCGCAGCGCGACTTCTTCGGCGCCCACACCTACCGGCGCACCGACCGCGACGGCTCTTTCCACACCGAGTGGTCGGCTGACCGCACCGAGCAGGAGGCATGACCGCACCCGTGAGCACTGTCAACCCGGGGACCACCCCGACGGCCGGGGGCAGCACGCCCGAGGTCGCGTTCCACCCGGTCATCGTCGGCTCCGACATCGGCGTCTACGCGCTCGCGCGCTCGTTCCACGAGCGGTACGGCGTGCGGACCACCGTCATCGCGTTCGCCGAGCCCGGCCCCATCGCGCACTCGCGCATCATCGACACGGCGCTGTCCGGCACGGAGCCCGGGCAGATCGTCGCGGCCCTCGAGGACGTGGCGGCCCGGCGTGCGGCAGCAGGCGGCGGCGAGCAGCTGGTACTGCTCACCAACATGGACTGGGTGGTGCGGGTGCTGGTGCATCACCGCGCGGCCCTCGAGGCCGCCGGGTACGTGCTGCCGTTCGCGGACGCCGCGCTCATCGACCGGATCTCCGACAAGGCCGAGTTCCAGGCCGTGTGCGCCGAGCTGGGCATCCCCACGCCCGCCACGGTGATCCAGGACTTCGCCACGGCGGGCGAGCCCGGCTGGGAGCCGGCGCCGGTCGCGTTCGACTTCCCGGTGATCGCCAAGCCCGCGAGCAGCGCCGACTACCACGACGTGCGGTTCGCCGGGAAGAAGAAGATCTACGAGATCGCCACGCCCGCCGAGCTCGACCAGCTGATGATCTCGCTGCGGGAGGCGGGTTTCAAGGGCCGGTTCCTGGTGCAGGAGAACATCCCGGGCGACGACACCCGGATGCGGTCCGTCACGGCCTACGCCGACACGAGCGGGCGGGTCACGCTGCGCGCCTCGGCGCAGGTGCTCCTCGAGGAGCGCACGCCGGCCGCCCGCGGCAACCCGTCGGCGATGATCGTCGAGCCGATCGGCGAGATCCTCGACGCCGCGCAGCGGATCCTCGAATACACCGGCTGGCGCGGGTTCGCGAACTTCGACGTCAAGCTCGACCCGCGCGACGGCGTGTTCAAGTTCTTCGAGCAGAACCCGCGCATCGGGCGCAACAACTACTACCTCACCGCCGGCGGGCAGAACCCGACCGAGGTGCTGGTGGACGACGTCGTGCGCGGCGTGCGGCGCGAGCCGGTCACGGCCGACCGCGAGGTGCTCTACTCCGTCGTGCCGCGCAGCCTGCTGCGCAGGTACGTCCTCGACCCGGGCCTGCACGCCCGCGTCGTGCGGCTGCAGCGCTCGGGGAACACCGTGCACCCGCTGCGGTACCGCGCGGACGCGTCCCCGCGTCGCCGCCTGTACGTGCTCACCGCGATGCTCAACCACGTGCGCAAGTACCGGGAGTTCTACCCGCTCGACGCGCTGCGCCGGAACTTCGCGGCGAACAGCGTGACGGGCACCGGCTCGTCCGCACCCGCCGCCGGAGTGAAGGAGGCCCCGTGACGAACCCGACCTCGCGCCGGCTGCAGCCCGTCGTCCTCGGCGGCGACATCGGCGCGTACAGCCTCGCCCGGGCCTTCCACGAGGCGTACGGCGTACGACCCGTGGTCGTCTCCGGCGCCTCCACGGGCCTGGTGCGGTACTCGCGCATCCTCACGAACGTCGTCGAGCCGCGCATCGACGACCCCGAAGCGGTCGTCGCGCGGCTGCGCACGATCGCCGACCAGCACGCGGACGCCGACCTGGTGGTCGTGGGCTCCGCGGACTGGCTGGTGCGCACCCTGGTGGAGCACCGCGACCGGCTCGAGGACCGCTACCTGGTGCCCTACGTCGGCGAGGAGCTGCTGCTGCGCCTCACCGACAAGGAGGAGTTCGGGGCTCTGTGCGCCGAGCTCGGCCTGGCGCACCCCACCACGGTGGTGCACGACGTCGCCGCGGGCGGCGAGCCGGACACGAGCGCGCTGACGTTCCCGGTGATTGCCAAGGCGGCCAGCACCGCCGCGTACCACGACGTCGAGTTCGCGGGGAAGAAGAAGGTCTTCCTCGTGGACAGCCGCCCCGAGCTGCTCGACCTGCTCGGGCGCATCCGCGACGCCGGCTACGTCGGCTCGTTCGTGATCCAGGACTACATCCCGGGCGACGACTCGGGCATGCGGATCCTCACCTGCTACAGCGATGCGCAGGGCAAGGTGCGGTTCTCCTCGTTCGGCCACGTGCTGCTCGAGGAGCACGCCCCCGGGGCGCTCGGCAACCCGGCCGCGATCATCACGGGGCAGCAGCACGAGGTCGTGGAGCAGGCGCGGCGCCTGCTGGAGCACGTGGGCTGGACCGGCGTGGCGAACTTCGACCTCAAGTACGACCCGCGCGACGGCCGCTACGTGTTCTTCGAGCTCAACCCCCGGCTGGGGCGCTCGAACTACTACGTCACGGCGACGGGCGCCAACCCGGTGAAGTTCTACGTGCACGAGCACCTGCGCGGGCTGGACCCCGACCCGCGCGCGGTGCTCGGGCCCGACGTCCCGCTCTCCGGCGACGGGGAGGTCCAGGCCGAGCACCTTTACACGGTGCTGCCGGGGGCCCTGATGCGCCGGTACGTGGCCGACCCGGAGGTGCGGGCGCGCACCCGCCGCCTGCAGCTGACACGCCGAGCGTCCAACCCGCTGTGGTACCGCCACGAGTGGGACCCGCGGCGCGTGGCCTACCTGCTGGTGGCGCAGCTGAACCAGTTCCGCAAGTTCGGGCGCCACTTCCCGGTCGCCGAGTCCCGGGCCCTGGCCTGGACCGGGCCGCAGGCCTTGGCGGCGCGGGAGGGCGCGTGACGTCCCCGGACCCCGTGCCGGTGCCCGACGGTGTCCCGCCGGTCGGGGTCATCGGGGGAGTCGGGCCGCTCGCCACCGCCTACTTTCTGCAGCGGGTGGTGCAGCGCACCGATGCCGAGCGTGACCAGGACCACGTGGACCTGGTCGTGCTCAACCACGCGACGATACCCGACCGCACCGAGTTCGTGCTCGGCCGCTCGCCGGCCGACCCGGGGCCGGTCCTCGCGCGTGACGCACGGCGGCTGCAGGAGTTCGGCGTGCAGTTCCTCGTCATGCCGTGCAACACCGCGCACTACTTCACGCAGCAGGTGCTCGACGCGATCAGCGTGCCGTTCGTCTCGATCGTCGAGGTGACGGTGGCCGCGGCGCGCGCGCGGGTGCCGGGGCTCGAGCGCGTGGGGCTGCTCGCCACGGCGGGCACCGTGGCGTCGCGGGTGTACGACGACGCCTTCGCCGCGCACGGGGTCGAGGTCGTCGTGCCCGAGCCCGCGGACCAGGGACGCGTCAGCACGGTGATCTACGACCAGGTGAAGGCCGGCCGGCCCGCCGACCCCGACGTGCTGCGTGGCGTGGCGGCGCGGCTGGTCGAGCGGGGCGCCTCGGTGGTCGTGCTCGGCTGCACCGAGCTGTCCGTCACGGCTGTCGACCACGACCTCCTGGACGAGGAGCCGTTCCTGGACTCGATGGACGAGCTGGTGCGCGCCACCATCGAGCGGGCGGGTCACCGAGTCCGCTGACGTGACCGCCGGTCGAGCTTGACGTGAACCGCTGGTCGAAACCCGGTTTCGACACGCTCGACCAGCGGGGCGTCAGTCGCCGATCTCGCTGGTGCCGGCGTACAGGTGCAGTACAGGGACCTGCAGGTCCTCGCGCGCCCGGGACGCCCAGTCGGAGCGGAAGGTGTCCTCCACGACGTGCGGGTACGTCACGATCACGACGTCCTGCACGCCGTCGGGGCCGCCCTGGGCAGCGACGGCGGTGTGCAGCGCGGGCAGCGGGTCCTCCTCGGTGACCTCGCCGTCGGCCGTCGCGCCCCCGGCGCGGAGCGCCGTGAGCGAGGCCGCGAGCCGCTCGGCGGCCGTGGCGACCGCCTGCTCGGGGGTCGGCTCCTTGCCGACGAGGTCGTGCCCGGCCTCGCGCAGCTCGCCCACCCACAGGTGGTCGATGATCGCGGCCACGACGTTGCGGTCGGTGTCCGCGGGCACGAGCACGCGGTAGCGCTCGGCCTGGGCGTCGTGCAGGGACAGGATGTGCGCCACGTCGGCGTCGGTGAGGGCGTCCTCGGTCAGGACGACGGTGGTCGGCATGCGAGCACCGTAGTCGCACGCGGCGCCGCGAGCGAGGTGCAGGAGGCGGGTCGGGCGTGGTCGTGACGAGCGCCTCATCCTGCGACCGGTTCAGCGCAGCAGCCACCGCGCCAGCAGGGTGCCCGATTCCGGTGCGTGCAGCAGGTGCGCCAGGCGCGCCGGCACCGGCGGCGCCGGCACCCCGGCCGCGGGCGGGGGCTCCCCGGCGGCGCCGGCGGGGGAGGCCGCGACGATCCGCGAGGGCCCCGGGCCGACGAGGCACGGGCTGGTCGTGAGGCACAGCTCGTCGACGAGCCCGCCCGCGAGCATGCTGGCCATCAGGGTGGGCCCGCCCTCGCACAGCACGCGGCGCAGGCCGCGGTCGGCCAACGCCGCGAGTCCGGCGCGGAGGTCGACGTCGTCCGGGTCGTCGGCGGAGCCGACCTCGACGACGCAGTCGGCCGGCAGCGTGCGCGCGGCCGTGCGGGCGCCCGCCGCGCCCGTCAGCACGAGGGGCGGTCGGTCGCCGGTGGTGAGCTGCTGCGGTACGCGGCCGGAGCGGGAGACCAGGCTGAGCTCGAGCGTCCGGTCGGAGGCCGCCGGGACCCCCGAGGGGCGCTCGAGGGCCGTGTAGCCCTCGTGCCGGGCCGTGCCCGCGCCGATCACCACGACGTCCGCCGCTGCGCGCAGGACCCGGAAGACGCGCCAGTCCGCCTCGTCGTTGATCGACCCGGACCGGTGGTCGGGGCCCCACGCGCCGCCGTCGACCGTGCTGACGAAGTTGGCCCGCACGTGCGTGGCGGTCGCCCCGGCTCCCGGGACGGCGTACAGGTCGGCGAGCCGCCGCTCGGCCGGGTCGGGGGCCAGGCGCTCGGGCGCGGGGAGCAGCAGGTCGAGCGGTGCGGTGGCAGATCTCACAGCGGTCAGCGTAACGACGCGGCGTAACCTTGTGGGTCGTGACGCTCACGCAGGACGATGCCTCGACGCCCCCCACGGCCGGTGCGCCGGCCCCCGCCGCGGGGTCCGACGCAGTGCCCGACGCCGCACCCGGACCGCAGCAGGAGGACCGCCCCGTGCGGTCGCTGACCTCCGTGCGTCCGACGGTCTCCCGGGAGCGCCTCCTCGCCGACCTCGTGCCGCCGCGCCACTTCGCGCAGGCCCGCTTCGCGACCTACCGGGCCGACCCCGCCCACCCGAGCCAGACCACCGTGCCGGCCCGGCTGCAGGAGGTCGCCCGCGAGATCACCTCACCGCCGGCGTCGGGCCTGCGTGCGCTGCTCGGGCGTCGCCGTCCCGCGCCCGCCGTGTACATGGACGGCGGCTTCGGCGTCGGCAAGACGCACCTGCTCACGTCGCTGGCTCATGCCGTCACCGAGGAGCTGGGCGAGGGGTCCGCGGCGTTCGGCACGTTCGTCGAGTACACGAACCTCGTGGGCGCCCTGGGCTTCCTGCCCACCGTCGAGGCGCTCGCGACCCGCCGGCTCGTCTGCATCGACGAGTTCGAGCTCGACGACCCGGGCGACACCGTGCTGATGTCGCGCTTGCTGCGCGAGCTGGCCGATCGCGGCGTCGCCCTCGCCGCGACGTCGAACACCCTGCCGGAGGCGCTGGGGGAGGGCCGCTTCGCGGCGGAGGACTTCCTGCGCGAGATCCAGGCCCTCTCGGCACGCTTCGAGGTGCTGCGGGTGGACGGCGAGGACTATCGGCACCGTGCGGTCGTCACGGAGCCCGCCCCGCTGGAGGGGGACGTCGTGGCGCGCGCCGCCGCTGGTCACCCGGGGGCCGTCCTCGACGCGTTCGACGACCTGCTCGACCACCTCGCCACGGTGCACCCGAGCCGGTACGGCGCCCTGCTCGACGGCGTCGAGCTGGTCGCCCTCACCGACGTGCGGCCGGTGCTGCTCCAGGATGTGGCGCTGCGCCTCGTCGTCCTCGTGGACCGGCTGTACGACCGGGACGTGCCGGTGCTGCTCGCCGGCCGGGACGGGCACCACCTGTTCTCCGAGGAGATGCTGCGCGGCGGCTACCGCAAGAAGTACTACCGGGCGCTCTCCCGGTTGGGCGCGCTGGCCGAGGAGGGGCACCGCCTGGTCGAGGCCTGAGCGCTCCCGCCTGAGCCCCCCGCCTGAGCCCCCTCCCGGGCGTCGGTCAGGCCGCGACGGGCTCGGTGTGCAGCACGACGGGTGCGCGGGCTGGCAGGTACAGCGTGCCGTCGTCGAGGCTCGTCCCGGCCGGGTCCCACGCCGCGACGACGCGCGTGCCGGTCGGCAGCGACGAGACGTCGAGCGCGGCCGGCTCGGCCCCGGTGACGAGCACGATCGCGGTGCGCCCCCTCCGCCCGAGCAGCACGGTGCCCTCGGTGCGGACCTCGACGGCCTGGTCGAGATCCAGTGCCGCCGCGGGCCGTAGCCCCACGAGGGTCCTGGTCCAGTCGACGAGCCGTCGCGACCGCGCGTCGCCGACCGGGACGGGCACGTGTTCGTTGTCGAGCACCGGCGGCGTCCCCGCGAGGATCGCGAAGGTGAGCAGGCAGGCGCGGTCGTCGTCCGTTGCGGTCTCGGCGCCGCCGTCGAGCTGGTCATCGTGACTGTCGTCGAGGCCGCTGTCGCCCGGGCGGTCGTCCGTCCCGAGCGTCCACGGCACGGACCGTGCCGCGGCGGGCAGGCGAGTCAGGTCGCGCACCAGGACCGACGAGGCGCGCTGTGTGGCACGGTGGGCGCGGCGCAGGCTCGGCGGGCGCCAGGAGGCCGCCAGTGTGGGTGGGAACACCTGCTGCGCGAGCCGGCGCAGGTCCTGGGCGCGGTCGGCGTCTCCCGGCGCGGCGAGGATGTCGTGGATGATGGTCGTCAACCGGTCGCTGCGGCCCGGCCCGTCCACGAGCAGCGCGACGCGGCGGCTGAGCTGGTCACCGAGCGCGTGGACGTCCTCGGCGAGCTCGCCGAGGAAGGGCATCGCCGACCGGTCGACGAGGGCTTCGACGTCGAGCAGCAGGCCGTCGACGTGGAAGTCGCGCAGCCACCGCTCGGCGTCGGCCACGAGGAAGTCGCGGGGGCCCCGGCTCCCGCTCCCGTCGAGATTGAGGCGGGGGCTGTCCGAGCCCTCGGGCCCCGGCCGCGCGCCCGTGCGCGGCCCGATGCGCGAGCCGGTGGCATAGGGGCCGAACGCGTGCAGCCCGAGGCCGTCGGCGACCGCCCACCGGTGCGGCGCGTCGAGGACGACGGCGAGGCCGTGCGCGTGCGCGCGGTCGACGAAGCGCTGCAGGGCACGCGGCCCCCCGAGCGGCTCGTGGACGGCGAAGAGCCGCACGCCGGCCGCCGGGCCGGCCGCCGGGTCGAACGCCGCCACGGGGGACAGCTCGACGCCCGCCACGCCCGTGGCGGCCACGTCGGCGAGGCGCTCCGCGGCGGCGTCGAGGGTGCCCGCGGGGGTGAACGTGGGGAGGTCCACGCGCAGGAGGACGCTGAGGCTGAGGTCGAGACCCCGCCACGCGCTGTCGGTCCACGGAAACTCGGGGTCGAGGACGCGCGAGGGCCCGTGCACGCCATGGGGCAGCCAGGTGCTGCACGGGTCGGGGACGGGCGGGCCGCCGTCGATGGAGAAGAAGTAGTCGGTGCCCACCGCGAGCTCGTCGTCGGCCCGCCAGTAGCCGGGCTCGTGCGCGCCGACGAGGCGCAGCGGACGACGCTCGTCGTCCCCGGGCAGCACCACCTCGACGGTGTGGGCGCGGGGTGCCCACACGAGCGGCTGGGGGCCGGGCCACAGCTCCCGTTTGCGGGGGAGGGGTGGCGGAGGTCCGGGTGCCGCCCTGTCGGCAAGGCCTGCGTCGGCAGCGGTCACGGCCGACACTCTAGCCATCGACCCTGACGTTCGCCGCTCGACGCCCGGCAGCCAGACGTCGAGTGGCGAACCGGCCCGCAGGCGGCGTTCGCAGGGCGGTCAGGTCGCGTCGAGGCGGGGCGTGCCGGAACCTCTCTTGCGCAAAATAGTGTGCCAAGCGCGGGCGACCGCGCCCGCCGGCTGCTAGACCTGGGGACATGAGCACGGAAGACACAGGCCCACAACCCCAGGCGCCGGTGGACAGGTTGGACGAATCGAACGCCTCGCAGGCACGGCTGGCACCCCGGCGGCGTCCGGCGGGCGATGAGTATCGGGACCCGCGGCCGGGAGGGGACGCGGCGAAGGCGCCGACATCGCTGTCGGCCGCCGAGCTGCATCCCATCGAGAGCGCGTCGAGCGGGATCTCCTGGGACGACCCGGACGAGTTGTGACGCCCCGGCGAGGTCCTACGCCGTCCGGCGACCCCTGAGGTAGCGCCCCGGAGTCGTCCCGACGACGTGGGTGAACGCGGCGATGAAGCTGCTGGGGTTCGCCCATCCGCAGGCGGCGGCGGTGCGGGTCGTGTCGTGGCCGTCGGCGAGGAGCACCAGCGCGTGATAGACGCGCAGCTGCGTGCGCCACTCGTAGAAGGTCATGCCGAGCTCGTGGCGGAACAGCCGGCTGAGCGTGCGGGCGCTGGCGCCGACCGTCTTCCCGAGCTCGGCCAGCGTGGCATTGTCGGCCGGCGTCTCGCGCAGCATCCGGGCGACGGCCTGCAGGCGGTCGTCGTGCGGCTCCGGCAGGTGCAGCGGCTGTTCGTGCGCCTCGTGGAGCTCGTCGACGAGGACCCGCAGGAGGCGAGCACGTGCGGCGCGGCCGTAAGCGGGCTCGCCGTCGACGTAGTTGCGGGGCCCGGTGAGAGCAAGCAGGGCCTCGCGCGCGAGGTCAGAGGCGAGGAACACGGCGGGGCGGTCCGGCAGGAGCCGGGCGAGGGACGGCGTGAGAAAGACGATCCGCATGTCCGTGTCGCCGTGGGCGCGGTGGTCGTGCGTGAACCCGGCGGGGGTCCAGGCCACCCGGTTGGTAGGAACGATCGACGTGCCGCGCTCGGTGTGCACCGCCAGCACGCCGCAGGCGGCGAAGACCAGGTGTCCCTCGGCGTGCGACTGCTCGGCGCTCGCTCCGCCGGACGGCCAGAGATGCCGCCCGCCGGACGGCCACACGTGTGACGTCACGGTGGCCGGGCGTGGTTGGCGGGGAACGGGCATCGGTTGGCACCTTAGCGGTAGCAGGCCAGGTCATGACCCGATGAGACTCCTTCGTGCGGCATGACTCGATGCCGCGTCCTGAGCGAAGGAGACACCCATGGCGACGTTCGTTCTCGTGCCCGGCGGCTGGAAGGGGGCCTGGGCGTTCGAGTCGGTCGTGCCCCTGCTGGAGCGTGCCGGCCACACCGTGCTCGCCCTCACCCTGACCGGTCTGCGGCCGGACGACGACGACGCGACAGTCGCGACGGCCAACCTCGACACGCACGCCGACGACGTGCTGCGGCACCTCGAGCGGCTCGACATCACCGACGCGACGCTGGTCGGCCACAGCTACGGCGGGATGGTGATCACAGCGGTCGCCGACCGCGCCGACCGCCGGATCTCACGACTTGTGTATCTCGACGCCTTCGTCCCGCGCGACGGCGAGTCGTGCTGGTCGGCGTCGAACGACCACTTCCGGGACCTGTTCGCCGGCGGCGCGGCGGCCACCGGCTACTCGGTCTCGCCGCCGGAGGGCGGCGATCCCCGCCGCCGCCCTCATCCCCTCGGCGCCTTCCTGCAGGGCATCCGCCTCACGGGCGCGGTCGCCCAGGTTCCCCGCCGGGAGTTCGCCTACTGCTCGGGGTGGGAGGAGGCGACGCCGTTCGCCGAGCTCGCTGCCCGGCTCCAGGCCGATCCGGGGTGGGAGGTCCACGAGCTCCCCACGGGACACGACGCGATGCACGAGGCCCCGGAGGCGGTCGCAGCGCTCCTGCTCGACGAGGGGCCGCGGTTGCCGGGGGACCGGCCTAGCGGGGGAGGCGGTCGGCGCCGACCGGCACGAGGCGCGGCATCCCGGCCGGGGCGACGGCGCTGAGCGCCACGTAGCGCGCCTCGGCCCGGTGCAGGCGGATGTGCTCGTCGAGCGACCAGTCGGGCCCGTTGGTCAGCACCATCCCGCACGAGCAGTCGATCTCGACCGCGCCGCCGTCGCCGTGCCGCACCTGGCCCACGGTGACGTGCGACGCCCGGGCTCGTGCCTTGGCACGGTGCATCGTCGCGGAGACCGGGGCGAGAGCGGCGTCGGGGGTCGATGGTGAGGCATGATCCACGCGGGCGAGCCTAATGGGTGTGGGCGATGCCCAGCTCGTGCTGGCGCTCGTGCTCCTCGCGGGCGGCCTGGCGCGCCGCGATGCGGGCCTGGACCTCCTCGCGCCGCAGCGGCGGCACCGTCTTCGGGGGCTGACGACGGGCGGGGAGCTCGCCCAGCAGCCGGGTGACGATCTCCGCGATCTCGGCCGTGGCCTGCTCGCACGGCTCGCGCGTGGCGTCGGTCGCGGAGCGCTGGACGCCGGTCACCTTGCGGACGAACTGCTCCGCAGCGGCCTGGATCTCGTCGTCGGTGGCGGGCGGCTCGAGGCCTCGCAGCGTGGTGATGTTGCGGCACATGCCCTCGACGCTACGCCGCCTGGTCTGCCGGGCGCCACGATTGGACGGTGGTCGTGGGACGACGAAGGCCGCCCCGGTGGTCCGGGACGGCCTTCGAGCGGTGGGCGATACTGGGATCGAACCAGTGACCTCTTCCGTGTCAGGGAAGCGCGCTCCCGCTGCGCCAATCGCCCGTCCGGCTGCTGCGTTCCCCGCGCCCTCGAGGTGAGGGGAGTGCAGAGCTCGGAGCGGATGACGAGATTCGAACTCGCGACCCTCACCTTGGCAAGGTGATGCTCTACCAGCTGAGCTACATCCGCACGACCAGGATCTGGGAGTTTCCCCCGGCTTCCTGGCGCCTGGGGAACATTACTTGACCCGGAGCGGGCTGGTCCAATCGCGGGCCTGTGACCTGCGACGCGGTTCAGGGGCTCGGGGCGGAAGACGACGAAGGCCCCAGACCGTTTGGTCCGGGGCCTTCGTCTGCTGGTGGGCGATACTGGGATCGAACCAGTGACCTCTTCCGTGTCAGGGAAGCGCGCTACCGCTGCGCCAATCGCCCGTGCTACGAGGTGGGTACGGGATTCGAACCCGTGTATACGGCTTTGCAGGCCGCTGCCTCGCCTCTCGGCCAACCCACCTTGAGACGTGC
Source organism: Isoptericola sp. Y581 (assembly GCF_059445475.1). NCBI lineage: Bacteria > Bacillati > Actinomycetota > Actinomycetes > Micrococcales > Promicromonosporaceae > Isoptericola > Isoptericola sp. Y581. The sequence continues at coordinate 133,884 of NZ_JCAIUK010000003.1, forward strand.
TCTCCCGACGCTCGTGGTGAGTCGATCAGAGAGTGGGCCTCCGAGCGGATGACGGGATTCGAACCCGCGACCCTCACCTTGGCAAGGTGATGCTCTACCAACTGAGCCACATCCGCGCGACCAAGACCAGGGCACCTCGCGGTGCCCGCCGTTCTGGCGCGCCCCAAACATTAGTGGACCGGTACGGGTCCGTCCAATCGCCCTCCGGGGGGTGTCGGCGGGACTACCACTACCGTGCTCCTGTGCACGAGCCGACATCCTGGGCCACCTTCGCCGGACGACGCGCGACGCGCGCCGTCGAGTGCGTCGACGTGGCGGAGCAGCCGGAGCGGCTCGACGAGGGGACCTGGTTCGTCGTCGTCGACTTCGAGGCCGACCTGGGCCGTGACGGGAGCGCGCGGGGCGGAGGCCGGGCGCGTGCGTGGCGGTTCGCCGACGTCGCACCGGCCGCCCCGCCTGTGCCCACGGCCGGCGAGCCGTGGCGCGGCCCGGCGCCGTCGAGCTGGCGCACCTCGCTCGACCGCGGCGCCTACGTGCAGGCCGTCGAGGCCGTCCGTGAGCATGTGCGCCAGGGCGACGTGTACCAGGTGAACGTGTGCCGCGTGATGTCGGCGCCGCTGTCGGTCGCGACATCGCTGGGCGGGGCCGTCGTCGAGCCTGACGCGGCGGCCCTCGCCACGCGGCTGGCCCTCGGCAACCCGGCCCCGCACGCGGCGGCCGTCCACGTCCCGGCGGCGACCGGCCTCGACCCCGTCTGGGTGGTCAGCGCCTCGCCGGAGCTCTACCTGTCGATCGAGGACGTCCCCGGCAGCGGGACCGTCCTCGGCTCGGGGCCGATCAAGGGCACGGCACGGACCGTCGCCGGGCTCACGGGGAAGGACCGCGCCGAGAACGTCATGATCACCGACCTCGTGCGCAACGACCTGCAGCGGGTGTGCCGCCCGGGCACGGTGGACGTGACGGACCTCCTCGCCGTCGAGGAGCACCCCGGGCTGGTGCACCTCGTGTCCCGCGTCCGGGGACGGCTGGACGACGACGGGCCGGGCCGGTGGGCGCGCGTGCTGGCGGCCACCTTCCCGCCGGGGTCGGTGTCCGGGGCGCCGAAGTCCTCGGCGCTGCGGATCATCGCCGAGCTGGAGCCGGCCCCGCGCGGGCCGTACTGCGGCGCCGTCGGTTGGGTGGACGGCGACGCAGGGCGCGCCGAGCTCGCCGTCGGCATCCGCACGTTCTGGTGGGCCGACGAGCCCGGCGGGGGCGTGCTGCGGTTCGGCACCGGGGCCGGGATCACGTGGGGGAGCAACGCGGTCCGCGAATGGGCAGAGACCGAGCTCAAGGCCGAGCGGCTGGTCGGACTGGCGTCCTTCGGCGCCGATGTTGCGCGGGACCGATGAGTCCCGGGCGGCGCGACCGTCCCACCCGGCATGACACAAGTGACATGCGACATCGGGATCTCGCTCGACGGGATCTCGGCTGGGCTGAACCAGTCGCTGGAGCAGCCGTTCGGCGACGGCGTCGGGGGCGGGGAGCAGCTGCACGCCTGGATGTTCGAGCACTCCGACGACCACCAGGCCGAGCTCGCCGCGATCACTACGGCGGGGGCCTACATCATGGGCCGCAACATGTTTACCCCCGGCCGTGGGGAGTGGGACCTCGGCTGGCGCGGCTGGTGGGGCGAGGACCCGCCGTACCACGCGCCCGTCTTCGTGCTCACCCACCACGCGCGCGACCCGATCGAGATGGACGGCGGCACCGCCTTCCACTTCGTCACCGGCGGCCCGCACGAGGCCATGGACCGGGCGCGCGAGGCCGCGGGCGAGCGGGACGTCTCGGTGGCGGGCGGCGCGTCGACCGTCAACCAGCTCCTCGCCGCCGACCTGATCGACGAGCTGCGCCTGCACGTGGCGCCCGTGGTCGTGGATGTCGACGGTGTCCGGTTGTTCGACGGCGTGGGCCCGCGCACGCTGCGCGCCGCCGGAGGGCGTATCACGCCGGAGGTGACGCACCTCGTGCTGCGCCGCTGACGCGGGCCGCGCTTCCGGTGCAGACTGGCCCCCATGAGTCTGGTGATCTGGGCGGAAGGGCGCCTCGTCGGGCAGGGGGAGGCGGCGCTGAGCGCCGTCGACCACGGCATCACGGTCGGGGACGGCGTGTTCGAGACGTGCACCGTCTTCGAGGGCCAGGTGTTCGCGCTGACCCGGCACCTGGCCCGCCTTGCGCGGTCGGCGCGGGGCCTCGGCCTCGCGGCCCCCGACGAGCAGAAGGTGCGCGACGGCGTCGGTGCCGCCCTCGCCGAGGCCGTGCGCCTCGACGGGCCGTTCGACGGCCGGCTGCGGATCACCGTGACGGCCGGCGTAGGCCCCCTGGGCTCCGGGCGCGTGGACGCGCCGCAAACGGTCGTCGTGGCGGCGCAGGCGGGCACGATGGCGCCCACCTCCCGCTCGGCCAGGTCGCCGTGGCCGCGCAACGAGCGCTCGGCCGTCGCCGGCCTCAAGACGACGTCGTACGCGGAGAACGTCGTGGCGCTCGCGGACGCCGTGCGCAAGGGCGGCGACGAGTCGATCCTGCCCAACACGGTGGGCGACCTGTGCGAGGGCACCGGCTCGAACGTCTTCGTGGAGCGCGACGGCGAGCTGATCACCCCCACGCTGGACTCGGGCTGTCTGGCCGGCATCACGCGCGCCCTCACCCTCGAGTGGGCCGCGGAGGAGGGGCTGCCCGTGCGCGAGGCCAAGGAGGGGGAGCTGCCGTTCACCGTGCTCGACGAGGTGACCGAGGGCCGGGCGCAGCTGGTGCTCACGTCCTCAGGCCGCAACGTGCAGCCGGTCGTGTGGCTCGACGGCGCCGACGTCGCGGTCGGCGAGGTCTCCCGCGCCGCGCGCGAGCTCTTCGAGCGGCTGTGCCGCGAGCGCCTGGATCCGTGACGGTCACGCAGGGTCGCTGCGCCACATCCGGTGCGGCTGGTTTGAGTCACGCCCGTTCTGTGGCTAATATCGTCCACGCGTCGGGCGATTGGCGCAGTGGTAGCGCGCTTCGTTCACACCGAAGAGGTCACTGGTTCGAACCCAGTATCGCCCACCCGTGACAGAAGGCCCCCTGACCAGCGGAACGTTGGCCGGGGGCCTTCGTCGTTCTAGGGCGTGCAACCTACGTGCGACAGGCTTCCCAGAGCAAGGGAGCCAGATCATGAGCACCGAGAAGACCTACGACGTCGGCGAGCTAGTCCTCGTGAAGCTGGAGGGGAAGCGGCCGCAGTACGGCGTCGGAGACGCTGCCGATGATCCGGTAGGCGATCGAGAACAGCAGCGGCCGCAGCTCGGCGAACTCCTCGGTTCGGGTCGCACCTGAGCCCGAAGGATCGTCCGGCTGTGGTGCGTCCGCATGTTCCCCGGACTCGATCGCGTCGGCATCCCAGGGTCGGCGGCTCACTGCTTGGCCGCCGCTTCGCGCCGGATCCACCGGAACAGCGAAGGGTTGTCGGCTGTGGTGATGACACCGACGGCCTTGCGGACGTAGCGATCGTTGCCCAGCAGGGCCAGCATGGCCGCGGCCAGGTCGGCGCGGGCGGTGAACCTGCCGTCGGCGTGTCCCTCGACGAGGGTGTAGTCGGTCACCGTCGGGAGGTTGTAGAGCCCGCTCGGACGCACGACGGTCCAGTCCAGATCGCTCGCACGCAGCAGCGACTCCATCCGCCGCATGTCGTCGTAGAGCGTCTTGCCCAGTACCCGCGTCACGTACGGGAGCAGGACGCGGTTGAACAGGATTCCCGCGTCGGGGTACCTGTGCGGGTCGACTCCGCTGGAGCTGACGACGACGAGCCGACGCACCTGATGCAGCTCCATCGCCGCGACGATGTTGGCCACGCCACGCGAATAGGTGCTGATCGGCCCCCTCCTGGCGGGGACCCCGACCGTCGACAGCACCGCATCTCGCTGCATCACGAGGGCCTCGACAGCTATCAGATCGAGTATGTCGGCACCCACGACGTCGAGCCGCTCATGGTGCAACGGAAACGAATCCGGCTGCCGGGTCACAGCGGTGACCCGATGCCCGGCCGCAAGGGCCTGTCCGGTGAGCAGACGACCGGTGGATCCATTGGCACCGAAAACTGTGATGCGCATGATGACGTCCTTTCGCATGGCTCTCCGCGTGGGCAACAAGGGTCGAGCTGGCGGAGGGCTTGCTTGTCTGCGGGCTTCTACGGCTGGATGTTGTGGTGGTGTGCGAAGAGATCCGGGGTCGTACCTGCGCTTGACCGCCGCAAGCCGCTGAGAGGTCTGGCCGGGGTAGATCGCGGCGACGTCCAGCTACCCGGCGATGCCCCGACCTCGGCGAGAATCTGCGGTGCCCGACGTCGCGATCGAAGACCACGTGGACGGACAAGGGCGCTCGGGGGCCGCCGGCAAAGGGATTGGCGAGCTCCGCGATGGGAGGCGAGCGCGTCGGGCTCGGGGTTCTGCACCGCACTCGCCGAGAGGACCTCGGTGTCGGCAGCGACGACTTCTGCGGCGTCATGGCATTCCTCTCGTCCACGATCGTTCCCGTTCGCCGAGCCGACGGGCGAGACCTGGACGGCGGTCGACGAGCACCACGACGACGCGCTCTCCTGGTCGTGGCGACACCAACAGGACGAGACACCGACTGCTGCTGTGACATCGGCGGGTGCTCCGATCGCGCGATCCGGACCGGTGGCCCGGACCGTCTCGTCGGCAGCACGCCGCACGTCGGATTTGCCACGCCCTGGTGTCGTGGATCCGGGTCGGCGTCGATCGACGACACGACCCCCTCCCGGATGCTCCGGGTGGACTCGGGGAACGCCACGGGCGTGACCGGGTGTCGCCGAACCTCGTCAGGCCGGCCCCTTGGTCCCGGTTCCCCCGTGTTGCCGCCGCTCGGCGATCGCCGCCAGCCCGTCGTCGATGGTCGGGTATCGAGGTGCCCAGTCGAGCTCCTGCTTCGCCTTGCGCGTGTCGAGGGCCAGGTTGGAGCGGACCATCAGGGTGCCGAGGTATGGCGAGAGACGGAACGCCCAGTTCGGGACGAGGCGTGGCGGGGGCGCGCCGCCGGCGGCCGCCACGGCGGTGAAGTAGGCAGTCCATTCCGTCGGGCGGTCGTCGGCGATGTTGTAGGCCTTTCCTGGGCGGCCCTGGTGCAGGGCGGCGACCGCGGCAGCGGCGGCGTCCTCGAGGTGCACCAGCGAGATCGTGCCGCCGTGTCGTGGTGCCGGGAGCAGGTGCCGGTCGGCCTGGTCGAACAGGCTCAGGGTGGACGGGTCGTCGCCGTAGAACATGCCGTAGCGCAGGGCGATGCCCTCGAGGTCGCTCGCGCCGAGCACCTGGTCCTCGTTGGAGCGCATCGCCGACAGGTGGCGGTCGAACGCTCCGCGTCCGGGTCCTCCGAACGGGGCGTCCTCGGTGACCGGTGTGTCGCCGTGGTCGCGGTAGCCGTAGCCGAAGAGAAAGGACTGGGTGACGAACCGGCGGGCGCCGAGCTGGCGGGCGGCGGCGAGCAGGTTCGCCGTGCCTTGGGTGCGCAGCGCGTTGGTTCCGTCGAGGTCGCGATGCCTCATGGGGGTCCGGGCGAGGGCGGTCGCTTGGTGGATCACGGCATCCGCGCGGGCGCCGTCGAGCCCGGTCAGGAGCGACCGGCGGTCCATGACGTCGACGACCACGACCTCGGCACCAATCGCACGCAGCGACTCGGCCCGGTCCGCGCGGCGGGTGAGTCCGAAGACCTCGTGCCCGGCGGCCAGGAGCTGGCGGGTGAGCACGAGCCCGATCGCGCCGGTCGCTCCCGCGACGACCACCCTCATCGGGCGCCCGTGGTGTGGTGTCGGGTCATGGTGCAGCCCTCCGTCGTCGGCGTTCGGTCACATCTCTGACGAGGCAGCCGGCGCTTCTGTGACGTGGCCGATCGTTCGACCCTGTCCCATCCGGGGGCGCTCAGAGGCGAGGCCGCCTACGAACGTGACACACAGGAGTGCGTGACGAACCGGGTGGTGTCGGGCCGCCGGGGGCATTGGCCTTCCCGGTCACGGCCGAGGCGCGCTGTTCAAGGGGAGCCTTGTCGGCCTCGATGGCTTCTCTTCATCGGCAGTTCGGGCCCCGTTCACGGCACGTGACGGTATCCGTCGGTTCTCTCGCCCAGGGTCACTGGCAAGCCGGTGTCCGGCGCCTTTACGCCGCGCCGGACCAGCCCCTGGAAGGACCGGAGACATCATGAGCGTCAGTCGATTCCTGCGCGAGCACCGCACGGCGATCGGGATCGCCCTCGCCACCGCCGTGACGGCGGTGACCGCGACCGCGGCAGCCGCCCCGGCGCCCACCTCCGCCGCGGCGCCCACCTCGGTCGAGCAGGTGGCCGCTGCGCACCAGAAGCCGGGACGACCGACCGTCTGGGCGCACCGCGGGGCGTCGAAGAAGGCTCCGGAGGAGACGATCGCCGCCTACCGGCAGGCGCTCGCCGACGGCGCTGACGTCCTGGAGGGCGACGTCGCCCAGACGAAGGACGGCGAGCTGGTGGTGATCCACGACGACACCCTCGCCCGGAACACGAACGTCGAGGACGTCTTCCCCGACCGGGCTCCGTGGAACGTCCACGACTTCACGCTCGCCGAGATCAAGCAGCTGGACGCGTGCTCCTGGTGGGACCCGGAGCACGCGGGGGAGAAGATCCTCACGGTGGACGAGTGGTTCGCGTTCAACAAGGGGCGGGCCGGGCTCGCGCCGGAGCTCAAGAACCCGGGCCTCTACCCGGGCATCGTCGAGAACTTCGCCGGGGTGCTGGAGCGGTGGGACTACACCCGGGACCGCAGGGCCAAGAACGGCGCCCCGCTGATCTGGGTGCAGTCGTTCAGCGAGCCCGCGCTGCGCTCGCTGGACGCCCTGCTGCCCGAGGTGCCGCTGTTCGCGCTCGCGTCCGGCCAGGCATACCTGTACGCCGACGACGCGATGCTCGCGGAGCTGGCCACGTGGGCCGACGGCATCGCGGGCGACCCGGCGGTGACGCAGGCGTCCGAGATCGAGCGGGCCCAGTCGTTCGGGTTGAAGGTGACCGGCGGCGTGGACGACGATCCCGTGCTGCTCGAGCAGGCCGTGGACCAGGGGTACGACTCGCTGTTCACGAACACCCCGGACGTCGCGCGTGCCGTGATCAAGGGGAAGAACCTGTTCGGGCGGCAGGCCGTCGTCGTCGACGAGGTCGTCGCCAACGCTTCCGGTGACGACCTGCAGCCCGAGAAGGGCGAGCACGTCGTCCTACGCAACACCACCGACCGGCCGGTCGACCTCACCGGGTACCTGGTGCGCGACTACGGCAACGCCGAGCTGCGTATCGCCGACGGCGCCGTCATCGAGCCCGGCAGCACGTACCGGGTCTACGTCGGCCCGGGCACCGATCGTGAGGACGCGACGTACAACGGACGGGACGGCGCCGTGCTCGGCAACAGCGGAACCGAGCACGCCTACCTCTACGACGGCCGGGGCGTGCTCGTCTCGATCGGCGCGGTCACGGCGCCGCTGACGGTGCGCTGAGCGGCCCGGTTCACCCCGGTCCCGGTGCTCGCCGGCGTCAGCGCCCGCCGGGCACGGGGCCGGAGGATTCCCGGAGCACCAGCTCGGTGGGGAGCCGGATCTGCTCCGCCTCGCGCGCGGCGCGGCCGGCGAACTGGTCGATGAGCAGCTCGACCGCGAGGCGGCCGGCGTGCGAGCCGGGGCCGCCGAGGGTGGTCAGCGAGGGGTGCACGTACTCCGCGGCGAAGATGTCGTCGAAGCCGACCACGCTCACGTCGTCGGGGATCCGGACGCCGCGCTGCGCCAGGCGGCGGGCGATGCCGATCGCGAGCAGGTCGTTGTGCGCGACGAAAGCGGTCGCGTCGGTGCGCAGGGCGCCGTCGGCCGCGGCGCCGCCGTTGGCGACGTTCGGGGTGTACGGGCCGACCCTGTGGGCGGTCAGGCCGTGCTCCTCGGCGCCGGCGCTGAGCGCCGCCCAGCGGGTGGCGCCCATCCACGACCCGGGCGGTCCGGCGCAGTAGGTCATGCTCCGGTGCCCCAGCGAGGCGAGGTGTTGGAGGATCTGGCGGCAGCCCGACGTCGTGTCGAGGGCGACGCTCGCCAGCCCCGGCACCTCGCGGTTGAGCAGCACGACGCGGTGGTGCCCGGCCAGCACCAGCAGATCCTCGTCCTGAAGGCGGCTCGACGCGAGGACGAAGCCGTCGACGGTGGGAGCCAGGTCCCGGACCTGGCTCTCCTCGATCCGCTGCGACTCCTCCGCGTTGACGATGACGAGCGTCGCGTCGGCCGCCTTGACGCGCTGCTCGGCGCCGCGGATCAGCTCGAAGAAGTGCGGGTTCGTGATGTCGGACAGCACCATCGCGATGGTGCGGTGTCGGCCGCCCGCGAGCGCGCGGCTCTGCGGCCGGTGCTGGTACCCGAGCTCGGACGCCGCGACCAGGATCCGCTGGCGCGTGGCCTCGTTGACGCGGCCGGGCTTGGTGAAGGCGCGCGAGACGGTCGACGCGGCCACGCCGGCCGCATCGGCGACGTCGTAGATGGTCGGCTCCACCCTCGTATCAAGCCACGCGATGGCAACCATGGCAACTGCTTGCCACTATTGTCGGCCGATTCATATGGTTGCCGCGAGGACGAGAGTCGCACGACGGCGTGCGACACCCCGCCACCCGACGACGCGTGGCGCGACAGACCGGAAGGGGCACGTCACGGTGGACGTGAGCACTCCATGAAGCGCGTGGTCCGGATCCTGACCGCACTGGAGCTCGGCATCGCATGCCTGGCCCTGGCGATGATCTTCGGGCTCGTGCTGTACCAGGCGCTGCAGCGCTACCTGCCCGTGCCGAACGTGGTGTGGACCGGCGAGCTGGCGGAGTTCGGGCTGATCTGGCTCACCTTCGGCGCGGCGGGCGTGCTCGTGACGCGCGACGGGCACATCGCCCTGCAGCTCGTCGACAGCATCCCGAACGCCACGGTCGTCCGGTGCATCCACGTGCTCGCGATGCTGCTGGTGGCCCTGATCGCCGCGGCCTTCGCCTGGGCCTGCTGGGAGCTGGTGTCGTCGGCCGGGTTCCTGACGTCTCCCGCGCTCGGCCTACCGATGTCGTGGGTGTACGCGATCACCCTCGTCGGCCTGGTGAGCACCACCATCCGGGCGCTCGCCCGCGCCGTCGGGATCGCCCGAGGCACGGTGCCCGCCCGGTACGACGAGCCCGCGGCGATGACCCCGGCGGGGAAGGTGCAGGCATGACCGTCCTTCTCCTCCTGGTGGCGATCCTCCTGCTCCTGGCGCTGCGGGTGCCGGTCGCGTTCGCGTTCCTCGGCCCGGGGCTGGGATACCTGCTCATCGAGGGACAGTCGCTCGGGCTCCCGATGCGGCTGGTCGCGAACGCGACCGGGAACTTCGTGCTGCTCGCGGTGCCGCTCTTCATCCTCCTGGGCGTGGTCGCGAACCATGCCGGCATCGCCGACCGCCTCTTCGACTTCGCGCTCGCCCTGATGGGCAAGGTGCGCGGCGGCCTGGGCTACGTGAGCGTCGGGGTGAGCCTCGGGTTCGCGTGGATGAGCGGCTCCGCGGTGGCGGACGCCGCAGCCCTCAGCAAGGTCGAGATCCCGCCCATGCTCAGGCACGGGTACTCGCGGCGGTTCGCGCTGGGCGTGGTCGGCGCCGCGGCGCTCATCGCCCCCGTGATGCCGCCCAGCATCCCCGCGGTGATCTTCGCGGGCCAGGCCTCCGTCTCGACGGGCGCGCTCTTCGCGGCCTCGGTGATCCCGGCGCTGATCATGGCCGCCGGCCTGTGCGTGGTCGTCTTCGTCCTCGTGCGCCGCAGCCGGGGGATCGAGCACGTCGGGTTCTCCCGGGTGCGGCTCGCCCGGGCCAGCAAGCGGGTGATCCTGCCGATCCTGGCCCCCGTGGTCATCCTCGGCGGGATCCTGGGCGGACTCTTCACGCCGACTGAGGCGGCCGCCGTCGGCGCGGCGTACATGATCCTGCTCGGCTTCGTCTACGGCACGCTCAAGGTGCGGGACCTGCCGCGGATCCTCGTCGAGACTGCGCTGACCACCGCGGCCATCATGCTGATCGTCGCCTCGGCGGCCCTGCTCGGGTACGTCCTCGCCAGGGAGCGTGTGCCGCAGGCGCTGTCGGAGCTGGTGCTCGGCCTCACGCAGGACGGCACGGTGTTCCTGCTCCTCGTCATGCTGCTCATGCTGGTGCTGGGCACGGTGGTCGACGCGACGGCCACCCTCGTGCTGGTGGTGCCGATCCTCATGCCCATCGCCGTGCAGCTCGGGGTGGACCCCATCGTGCTGGGCGTCGTGATGATCCTGTCGCTGATGATCGGCCTGCTCACGCCGCCGGTCGGCACGGTGCTCTACGTGCTGAGCTCGACGCAGCACGTGCCCGTCGGCGAGGTGTTCCGCGGTGCGCTGCCCTTCACCATCCCACTGGTCGCCTGCTGCCTGGCGGTGATCTTCGTCCCGGGCATCGCTACCTGGTTGCCCGCACAGCTCGGCCTCTGAGCCGCTGCTCCTTCCCGACCCGTCCGACCTGCCGACGACGACGTCCGGCAGCGACCGAAAGGACCTCCCATGAACCGCACCTGCCGCGCTACCGTGGCCGTCGTCGCCGTCGCGCTGCCGTGGGGCGCTCTCACCGCGTGCAGCGACGGCGGTGGCGAGCCCGAGGAAAGCGACGTCACCCTGACGCTCGCCCACAGCTACACCGAGGACCAGCCGCAGCACACCTGCGGTGCGCAGGTCATCAAGGACGAGGCGGAGGCCGCCGACGTCGGCCTCACGGTCGAGATCTACCCGAACAGCCAGCTGGGCGGGGACGCCGACCGCATCGCGTCCGTGCAGTCGGGAGACGTCGACATCGACATCCAGGGCGCGTCCGCCCTGGCGGCGGTGTACGAGCCGGCCGGCGTGCTCGACGCGGCGTTCGGGTTCGACGACGCCGCGCACCTCGACAAGTTCTTCGCCGACGGCTCCGCCGACACGCTGGTCGAGGACTTCAAGGAGGCCTCCGGCGGCGTGTCGATCCTCGGGGCGTGGTCGGCGGGCGCGCGCCAGTTCACGGCGAACGCCGCGATCCGCGAGCCGGCCGACCTCGAGGGCCTGCGCGTGCGGTTCCCCGGCTCCGCGCAGTACCTGCTCAACGCCCAGGCGCTCGGGGCGCAGGCCACGGAGGTCGCTTACGAGGAGCTGTACCTGGCCCTGCAGCAGGGGGTCGTCGACGGGCAGGAGAACCCGCTCACCAACATCGACGCGAGCAACCTCGTCGAGGTGCAGGACGTGCTGAGCATGTCGAGCCACCAGCAGAACTCCAACCTCATCGTCGCGGCGCCCTCCTACGACGAGCTGAGCGACGAGCAGCGCGCCGCCCTCGACGACGCGGTGGCCGCGGCGGTGGAGCAGATGCCGGGGTGCGTCGAGGAGGCGGAGCAGGAGATCCTCGACCGCTGGGAGCAGGACGGCGCGATCGAGATCGTCGACGACGTCGACCGGGAGGCGTTCGCGCAGCAGGCCGACTCCTGGTTCCAGGAGAACCTCGACGCCGAGTCGCTGGCCGTCTACGAGGCGATGCGAGGCTCGGCGTCATGACCTTGCCGGCCGCCACGGCCGGCGTCGGGACGGGCCTGGTGCCGACCTATCGGGGCGACGTCCCGGGCGCCGAGCTGGGCTGGACCCTGACCCACGAGCACGTCTTCGTGCGGGCGCCGGAGCTCGACGCCGACTACCCGCATCCCGAGTGGGACGCCGACGCGGCCGTCGCGGCGGCCGCGTCGGGCCTGGACGAGCTGTACAAGCTCGGGGTGCGCACCCTCGTCGACCTCACGGTGCCCGGACTCGGTCGCGACGTGTCCCTCGTGGGCCGGGTCGCGGAGCGGACCCGGGTCCGGGTCGTCGCGGCCACCGGTTGGTATACGGACGACGCGCTGCCGCTCGCGCTGCGGGCGCAGGGCCCGGGGAGGCTCGTCGACGGGCCGGACCCGCTCGCCGAGATGTTCCGTCGCGACGTCACGACCGGCATCCGCGGCACGGCGGTGCGTGCGGGCGTGATCAAGGTGGTGACGGGGCGGCCGGGGTTCACCGACGACGTGACCCGCGCGTGGGAGGCCGCGGCGCTCGTCCACCGGGAGACGGGCGTCCCGGTCGTCACGCACAGCGAGCCCGCCGTCCGGGGCGGGCTCGACCAGGTGCGTTTCCTCGCGGGTCGAGGAGTCGACCCGAGCCGCACGGTGATCGGGCACAGCGGAGACAGCACCGACCTGGACTACCTGCTCGCCCTGCTCGACACCGGCGTGACGCTCGGCATGGACCGGTTCGGGATGACGCACACCGGCGACGACGACGCGCGGTTCGACACGCTCGTCGCGCTGCTGCGCCGGGGGTACGCCGGCCAGCTCGTCCTCTCGCAGGACAGCGCGTTCTTCAGCCGGGTGACGCCGCCGTCCTGGCGGCGCGAGCACGCCCCGTCGTGGACCCATGACCGCGTGCCGCGACACGTCGTCCCGCGGCTCGTGGCCGCCGGGGTCGACCCGCAGGACGTCGCGACCATGACGGTCGGCAACGCGCGACGGATCCTAGCCGGCGACTCTGCCGGCGCACCATGAGCTCCCGCTACCGGGTGGCGCTCCTCGGGCACGGTATCGGGCCGTCGTTGTCGCCAGCGCTGCACATGGCGGAGGCGCGCATGCTCGGCCTCGACTACGAGTACCGGACCGTCGACCTCATCGACCGCCCCGACGCCGACCTCGCGGTCGAGCTGCAGCGGCTCGAGGACGCCGGGTTCCATGCGGCAAACGTGACGCACCCGTACAAGCAGGCCGTCCTCGAGCACGTGGCGCGCCTCAGCCCCACCGTGCGGCGGCTGGGGTCGGCCAACCTCGTCCTCTTCGGCGCCGAAGGGCGGACCGCGCACAACACCGACTGCTCCGGCTTCCGCGCGGCGCTCGAGCGGTTCCTCGTCGGGCGGCCGGTCACCGGCACCGTGCTGCAGGTCGGAGCCGGCGGTGCCGGGCTCGCGACCGCGGCCGGCCTGGTCGACATGGGCTTCGACCGCGTCGTCGTGCACGACGTCGTGCCCGCGGCCGTCGACGCCCTCCTCGCCCGGTTCGCCGAGGCGTCCGACGGCAGGCTCGTCGCCGGCGGCGGCTCGACGGAGGGCTGGCTGCCCCGCGTCGACGGCGTCGTGCACGTGACGCCGGTCGGGATGGCCACCCATCCGGGCGTCGCGTTCGACGTGGACCGGCTCGACCCCGGCGCCTGGGTGGCCGAGGTCGTCTACCGGCCCTTGGAGACGGAGCTGGTGCGGCGCGCTCGCGCCCGTGGGCTCGCCACCCTCGACGGGGGCGCGATGGCCGTCGGGCAGGCGGTGGACAGCCTGCGGCTCATCACCGGGCTCGAGCCCGACGAGGCGCGCATGCGCGCCCACTTCACCCAGCTCGTCGCGCCCCGGCCCCAGCCCTGACCCGCCCCTGAACGGAGAACCGGCATGCGTAAGTCGATCGCCACGGTGTGTCTCAGCGGAAGCCTGGAGGACAAGCTCTACGCCTGCGCCGACGCGGGCTTCGACGGGGTGGAGATCTTCGAGCCCGACCTCGTGGTCAGCGACCGGAGCCCCGAGGAGATCCGGGCGCTCGCCGACAGGCTGGGGCTGAGCCTCGACCTCTACCAGCCGTTCCGCGACTTCGAGGGTGTCACGCCGGAGCTCCTCGAGGAGAACCTGCGCCGCGCCCGCGAGCGCTTCACGACCATGCAGAGGCTCGGCATCGACCTGCTGCTCGTGTGCAGCAACGTGGCCACCGCCACCACGGACTCCGACCAGGTGTCCGCCGACCAGCTCCGGCGGCTGGGCGACCTCGCGGCGGATCACGGCGTGCGCGTCGCGTTCGAGGCACTGGCCTGGGGGCGGTACATCGACGACTACCGGCGCTCGTGGCGCGTGGTGGAGCGCGCCGACCACGAGTCCGTCGGCGTCTGCCTCGACAGCTTCCACATCCTGTCCCGCGGCCACGACCCGGCCGGGATCGAGGAGATCCCGGGGGAGAAGATCTTCTTCGTCCAGCTCGCCGACGCCCCCGCGCTGACGATGGACGTGCTGTCGTGGAGCCGTCACCACCGCCTGTTCCCGGGGGAGGGGGCGTGGGACCTCGGGCGGTTCGTGCGGCACGTCGCGCGCGCCGGCTACGCCGGCCCGCTGTCGTTGGAGGTCTTCAACGACGTCTTCCGGCAGGCCGACACGCGACTGACCGCCGAGCACGCGCTGCGCTCGCTCGTCTGGCTCGAGGACCGTGCGGCACGGCTGCCGGGGAGCCCGCCCTCGCTCCGTCGCATCGCCGACCCCGACGTGCCCACCGGCTACGACTACGTGGAGATCAAGGCGGAGGACACCGGCGAGGTCGAGGTGATGCTCGGGCAGCTCGGGATGACGTTCCGCGGCCAGCACCGCACGAAGCCGGTGCGCCTCTGGTCGGGCGGGGACGCGCGGATCGTCCTCAACGAGCAGCACGCGCGCGACCAGCAGCCGTACCTGGCAGGTGTGGGGTTCGGGGTGACGGACGCGGCGCTGGTCCGCGACCGCGCGCGGGCCCTGGCGGTGAGCCCGGCCACGCGCCGCACGCTGGCCGACGAGCTGGACATGCCGGGGTTCGTCGCGCCGAGCGGCCTGGAGGTGTTCCTCAACGACCGCGACCTCGGGGACGAGCCGGCGTGGGTCGCCGAGTTCGAGAACGGCCGCGCCCGGGGCCCCGAGGAGATCCGGACGGTCGACCACGTCAACGTGTCCCACAGCCAGGACTCGCACGACGGGGCCGTCCTGTTCTGCACCAGCGTGCTCGGCCTCCAGACGCCGCCCGCGACGGAGGCGGCAGGCCCGCAGGGCCTGGTCCGCAGCCAGGTGATGCGCTCGGCGGACGGCGAGGTGCGGATCTCGCTGAACGTCGCTCCGGTCGGCGTCACCCATCCCGACCACGTGGCCCTCGCGTGCGACGACGTCGTCGCCGTCGCGCGGCGGGCGCGCGAGCAGGGGCTGCGACCGGTGCCGGTGCCGGACAACTACTACGACGACCTGCGCGCACGGTTCGGGCTCGACGACAAGACGCTCGGCACGCTGCGCGAGCACCAGCTGCTCTTCGACCGCGCCGACGACGGCGAGCTCTGGCACTTCTACACCCCGCGCGTCGGGCGGCTGTGCTTCGAGATCGTCCAGCGGGTGGGGGCCTACGACGTCTACGCCACCGACAACACCCCGGTGCTGCTCGCGGCCCAGGACCGGATGGACCGGGCCGGCGAGCAGCGGGCGTAGCCCTCGCCGCGGGCCCGGGACTCAGGCGCGGACCTCCATCCGGGACACGCGGTCGCCGTCGACGGTGAACGTGAAGTGGGACGGGCCGTTGAACCCCCTGCCGCCCACGTCCGCGAGCACCGTCACGGCGCCGTGGTCCCCGGCCGCAGGGGCGACGTCGGCGACCGCGAGCGTGACCTCGACGCCGATGAACTCGGCATCGCTCCAGCCCCGGATCGCGTCGGCGCCGGGGAACTCGCGGCCCCAGTCGTCGACGACGCCGTCGTCGGTGAACGTGGCCAGGAACGCGGCCGTGTCGTGGCGGTTCGCGGCGTCCAGGAGCGCGGCCACCGGTGCGGGTAGGTCGGGCAGGTCGGTCGGGTCGGGGGTCGGCATGCACTCAGCCTGACGGAACCGGTCAGTCCTCGCGCGCCGCGCGCAGCGCGTCGCCCTCCACCTCGGCTGTGCTCCAGAAGTTGCGCAGCATCTCCTCGGGCGTGAGGAGGGCGTCGCGCTGCTCCACGGGCTCGGCCGCGCCCGCGATGACGGTGACCTCGTCGTGGATGCGCTCCATAGAGCTGTCGAGGGAGGCGGCGACGTCGGCGGCCAGCTTGAGCGAGTCGGTCAGGTGGCGCGGCACGTCCCGCGCGTACTTGTAGTAGATCTTGTGCTCGAGGCTGGCCCAGAAGTCCATCGCGATGGTGCGCAGCTGGATCTCGACGATCACGTGCTCGACCCGGTCCGAGAGGTACACCGGGACCTGCACGATGAGGTGCAGCGACTTGTAGCCGTTGGGCTTGGGGTGCGCGATGTAGTCGCGCTCCTCCAGGACGGTGAGGTCGGCCTGGGCCACCAGCATGTCCCGCACCCGGTAGATGTCGGAGACGAAGCTGCAGGTGACGCGCACGCCGGCGACGTCGAACATGTGCTCGCGCACGCCGTCCGGAGTCAGCGGGATGCCCTTGCGGCGGGACTTCGCGACGATCGACTCGAGCGACTTGAGGCGCGAGCTCACGTGCTCGACGGGGTTGTAGTTCTGCATGTGCCGGAACTCGTCGCGCAGGATCGAGATCTTGGTCATGACCTCGTCGATGCCGAACTTGTAGGTCAGCACCAGGCGGCGAAGCTGGTCGACCAGTGCCCGGATCTCGGCTGCCTCGGGGGAGTGGTGCTCGGGGTCGGGACCCGCGTTCTGGCTCACGACGTCCACCGTAGACGGAATCGGCGCCCTAACATTCCCGATTGATCCGGTCGGATCCACGGCGCCGGCTGCCGAGGAGCGGGTGGCCCGATGCGGTTCCGGCTGCTCGACATCGTCGTCAACCCGTCGCGCCCGGTGACGGGGCAGACGGTGCCCGCGCCTGCCTGTCGATGGGCTGTCCGCGATCCGACCACCCCGTCGACGTCGGCGCCGTTGGGCGCGAGGATGTCCCCCGGGAGCCGCCCGGGCGATGCGAGGGGGAGTGCAGTGGAGACTCGGTTGATCGAGCTGGGCGCGCTCGTGCTGCTCACCGTCGTGCTCGGCGCGTGGTGGTGCTCGCGCCAGGGCCGGGTGCGCACCGCGCCGGACCGCGGGCAGCCCGCGGTCGACTGGGCCGCCCGCGGCATCGTGCTCGGGGAGCGCGCGACCTTCGTGCAGCTCTCCGCCGAGGTGTGCGCCTCCTGTCGGTCGACCGCCCGCGTGCTGGGTACCCTCGCCGGGCGGGAGCCCGGCGTGGTGCACCACGAGCTCGACGTCGAGGAGCACCTCGACCTCGTGCGCGAGCTCACCGTCCTGACCACCCCGACCGTGCTGGTGCTCGACGCCGCCGGAGCCCAGGCCGCCCGCAGCGGCGGCGGCATGTCGCCCGCCCAGGCGCGCCGCGCGCTCGACGGCGTCGTCCCTGCTGGTTGAGCCTGTCGAAACCCGGACCTGCTGGTTGAGCCTGTCGAAACCCGGACCTGCTGGTTGAGCCTGTCGAAACCCCGTCCCTGAGGAGCAGCCGATGCTCGCCGTGGTCGTGCTGCTCGGCGCCACCACGGCCGGCCTCGTGCTGCTCGCCGTCGTGGCCGCCGGGTTCCTGCTCGGCGCCGTGCGCGGCGCGCAGGGCACCGTGCAGGGCTGGCTGTTCCGCACGCTGGTGCGCCCCCGGCTCGCCCCGCCCGCGGAGCTCGAGGACCCGCGCCCGCCGCGCTTCGCGCAGCTCGTCGGACTGGTCGTCGCCGGTGTGGGCGTCGTGCTCGGGCTGGCCGGCGTGCTCGCCGCCGTGCCGTGGGCCGCGGCGATCGCGTTCGTCGCAGCCGCGCTCAACGCCGTCGTGGGCCTGTGCCTCGGCTGCGAGCTGTACCTGCTGGGCCCGCGCCTGCGGACCCCGCCGCGTTGACGGCCGCCAGGTGGCGCTCAGGGACGACCTTCGTTCCCGCGCGTCGCCTTCCCGTCCAGCATGAATGACGCCGGCAGGAGGAGTACATGCGTGAGCTCGACGCGGCCATCCCCGGCCGCCGGGCCCTCGACCGCGCCTCGGCGACGTAGTGACCACTTCGCGTCACGGGCTGCGAAGCGCAGAATTCGCGACGTCGGTACGCACCCACGCGGAACGTATAGGGTCCCGGGCATGGCGACGGTGCTCCCTTTCGACGGTCATACCCCTGAGATCGACCCCACGGCGTGGGTCGCTCCGACGGCGACGGTCATCGGCCGCGTCCGCATCGGGCCGCGCGCGAGCGTGTTCTACGGCGCGGTACTGCGCGGCGACATGGACACGATCGAGCTCGGCGAGGGGTCCAACCTCCAGGACAACTGCGTGGTGCACACCGACTCCGGCGTCCCCACGACGATCGGCGCGGGGGTGGGCGTCGGGCACGGAGCGATCGTTCACGGCGCCACCGTGCGCGACGGCAGCCTCATCGGGATGGGCGCCACCCTGCTCAACAACTCCGTCGTCGGGGAGGGCGCGTTCGTCGCGGCCGGCGCGCTCGTGCGCGAGGGCCAGGAGATTCCGGCCGGGCACCTCGCCGTCGGCGTCCCGGCGAAGGACCGCGGGGAGCTCGACCCCGAGGGCGCCGAACGCGTGCGCCGCAACGCGATCGAGTACCAGGAGCTCGCCGAGCGCCACCGCCGGTCGGTCGGCTGAACCGTCGTTCGACGTGCTCGCGCTCTGATCCGACGCCGACCGGGAGGACCCGGACGAGCACCGACATGAGCGCCGACGCCAGCTGGGTGTCGGTCGCGGGCAGCGTCCAGGTCGAGCTCGACGGAGCCCACGACCTGCCTCTCGCCTGGCTGCCCGCTCCTGGGACCTCGACGACCCCACCCGCGCCGCCGGCATCCTGGCCGAGGACCAGGCCCGCCTGGTCATCCACCCGGAGGACGTGAGCCGGTACGCGTTCTGAGCGGTACGCCCGCTCTCCGGGAAGGACGCCGGTCTCAGGCCTCCGGCGTGCGCACCGCGCCGAAGGTGGTGCGGCTGCGCAGCCGGAAGCCGAGGTTCTCGTAGAGCCGGATCGCGTGGGTGTTGCTGCCGGCCGCATGCAGCATCGGCCGGTCGCCGCGCTCGCGGACGTGGTGGGCGACGTCGAGCACGAGGCGGGTTGCCAGGCCCTGGCCGCGGTGGTCCGGGTCGGTGGTCACGGCGCTGATCTCGGTCCAGCCCGCGGGGTGCAGCCGCTCGCCGGCCATCGCCACCAGGCGGCCGCCGCGCCGGATCCCGACGTAGCGGCCCATGAGGTACGTGCGGGGCAGGAACGGGCCCGGCCGCGACCGCTCGACGAGGTCGAGCATGTCCGGCACGTCGTCGGCGCCCAGCTCGACGGCCTCGGTGTCCGGGCCGGTGCGCAGGCGGTCCGTCTCGACGAGCTGCACGCCCTCGACCAGGAAGAGGCGCTCCCAGCCCGCGGGCAGCGTCACGTCGGCCGGCGGGCCCGGGAAGTCGGCGCCGCGGCCCGCGACGTCGACGATCGCGTCCCACACCTCGGGGTCGTCCCACGAGCGGACGGCGGCGAAGGGCGACACGTCGACCGGGTAACGCAGCACCAGCTCGTTGCCCTCCGCCAGGTGCGCGTGCGCGCCCGTGAGCGACGACCATTGCGGGTTGTCGAGGACCTCGTCCACGGACAGGTCGGGGGTGATGCTCACGGGGCCTCCTGGGGTGCTGTCGTTGCGTGCGCGGGTGGGCGCCCTGCGTGAACGCTCCGGTGGGCCGGGGGATTCCGGGCGGCGACGCGGCGGGTGAGCGGCGCCCGCAGCCCGAGGTGCTCGCGCAGCGTGGCCCAGCGGGCGAACCACGGGGCGAGGGCCTCGCCGAGCTTCGCCAGCTGCGTCTCGGTGAGGGTCAGCGAGCGCGTGGGGCTCCGGATCGGGCTTCACATCCGTCTCGGTAAGTGATTAGATCACTTCTCATGACGACGGAGTCGGGGCACGTCGCACGCCCCACGCTCAGCGGGAGCCTCGCCGACGCGGTGATCCGGATGATCGGGGACGAAGGGCTCGTCGCGGGCGACCGCATCGGCCCGCAGCGCGAACTGGCGGCGCGGTTCGGCGTCGCCGTGCCCACGATGCGCGAGGCGTTGCGGCGACTCGAGGGCCTGGGAGTTCTGTCGTTCCGCCACGGGTCCGGCATCTACGTGGGGGAGAACTACCACCGCAGCGTCCTGGCGAACGCGGTCGCGCCGCCCGCCGACCGGGGGCGGCTGGTCGAGCTCGTCCGGGCCCGCGCGGTGATCGAGCCCGCGATCGCGCGGCAGGCGGCGGTCGTCCGTGAGCCCGTCGCCCTCACCCGGCTGGCGGTGCTCCTGGCCGAGGCGCGCGACTGCCTGGAGAACGGGTCCGACCGCCTGTGGCGGGTCAACATCGACCTGCACCGGGCGATCGCCGACGCCGCCGGCAACACGATCCTGTCCGAGGTGCTCGACGTGATCCTGCTCCTGCACGCCGAGGACCAGCGGCGGATCCTCGCCCTGCACGGCGACCCCGAGTCGGACTTCGAGGAGCACGCCGAGCTGGTCCGGCTCGTGACCGAGGGGCGGCCCGACGCGGCCGCCGACCTCATGCACGCGCACCTGACCGAGGTCGTGGGCGCCATCGAGGAACCAACGGCCCTAGACAAGCCCTAGACCGGGTGCCCCGGCTCCCGGTCGGGGTACGGGGCTGCGACTGCCCAAGATCTGCCCGCAAGCGCCCACGGCGCGCGCACGACCTGCCACGCGATCACGACGGAGTGAGGACGATGACGACAACGAGAACTGCACCCAGCCGCACGGGGCGCCTGGCCGCCGCGGCGGTGGCCGGCGCGCTGGTGCTGAGCGCCGGCGCGACCGCCGCCACCGCCAAGCCCCCGGTCGAGGGGCGGCAGGTGCCCGCCGGCCGGGACGGCTGCTCCCTCGCCGGCGCGAGCGTCGAGGCGACGGCCGGGGTGGCGTCGCCGCTCGGCGACATGTTCACCGCCTACGCCGACACGGGTGCCGGCTGGACCGGCGCGGACAGCACCTACTCGGTGCCGCTGCGCGACGGCTCGCTCGCGTGGATCTTCTCCGACACGTTCCTGGGCCCGGTCCACGCCGACGGCAGCCGGCCGGAGACCGCGCCCTTCCTCAACAACTCGATCGTGCTGCAGGACGGCGACGACCTGTCGACCGTGACGGGCGGCACGCCCGACGCTCCCGAGTCCGTCGTGGGCCCCGAGCCGGACGGCGCGTGGCACTGGTTCGGCGCGGGCCTGACCACGCGCCCCGGCGACCTACAGGTGGGCGTGCTCGAGTTCGCCCGCTTCGGCGAGGGCACCTGGGACTGGGGGTGGAGCGGGTCGTCGGTGGCGACGCTAGACACCGACACCTGGCAGGTCTCGTCGATCGACCCGCTGCCGTCGTCAGCCGGCATCCAGTGGGCCTCCTGGTACCAGCGCTCGGGCGGACACGTGCTCGTCTACGGCGTCGAGGACCAGGGCGGCGAGAAGTTCATGCACGTCGCCACCGTGCTCGGCGGCGACCTCGCGGACACCGACCGCTGGCGCTACTGGGACGGCGAGCGCTGGGTGCGGGAGGAGTCCGCGTCCGCGCGGGTGCTGCCGGGCGTCGCTAACGAGTACAGCGTGACGCCGTTCCACGACGGCTGGCTGCTGGTCACGCAGGACACCTCGGTGCCCTTCAGCGACGAGATCAAGGCGTACGTCTCGTGCTCGCCGACCGGCCCGTTCACGGGCGGCACGACGATCCACCGGATGCCCGAGGTCGGGGCGGCCGGCACGTACGGCGACCCGGACGTCATCGCCTACAACGCCCACGAGCACCCGGAGCTGCGCGACGACGACACCCTCCTGGTGACCTACAACGTCAACTCGGTGGATCCGGACGACCTGTACGCGGACGTCTCGATCTATCGGCCCCGGTTCGTCGAGATCACGCTCGACGTCAGGCACTGACCCACGACCCCCATCACGACGGAGTGAGACCCATGAAGCGTTCCCGGATCCTGGCCGGCGCCACGGCGGCGGCCCTGGCCCTCGGCCTGGCGGCCTGTTCCAACGACGACGGTGGCGGCGAGGGCGGCGACGTCACGCTCGGCTTCTTCACCGACAAGGCCGCGTGGGAGCCCAGCTTCGACGCGATGAACGAGACGTCGGCGGCCGACGGGCGCACGCTCGAGTTCACCGGCTACTCGGACTCCACCGCGTACGACAGCTTCATCAAGCAGTCGTTCCGCACCAAGAAGGTGCCCGACCTGTTCACCTGGCACACAGGGCCGGCCCTGGCGGAGCTGGTCGACCAGGGCATGGTCGCCGAGACGACCGACCTGTGGGCCCAGGCCGAGGCGGACGGCCTCGTGCCCGAGGGGCTGAAGGACAACTACACCGTGGACGGCGAGCAGTACTGCGTGCCGCTCAACGTCGCCTACTGGGCGATGTACTACAACAAAAAGGTCTTCGCGGAGCACGACCTCGAGGTGCCGACCACCTTCGACGAGCTGATGACGGCGGCGAAGACGCTGCAGGCCGACGGCGTGACGCCGTTCCACCAGATGAACATCATCTTCGAGTTCGTCTGGTTCCAGGCGCTCCTCGCCGGCAACGCGCCGGAGGTCTACCAGGGCCTGCAGACGGGTGACGCCTCGTACCTCGACCCCGAGGTGGTCGAGGTGATGGACCAGTGGAAGTCGATGATCGACGCCGGCTACTTCAACGACCCGGGCATCACCACCGACCCGCAGACGATGCTGAAGAACGGCGACGTGGCTATGGCCTACTTCGGCACGTTCCTCACCGGCCAGCTCACCGACGTCGGGGCGAAGTCCGGCGAGGACTACGGCATCTTCCCGATGCCGGGCATGAACCCCGCGTCGGACGGCCAGATGGTGCTCGAGACCGGCCCGCTGTGCGTGGGCGCGGGCTCCGAGAACGAGGAGGCTGCGCTCGAGTACAGCTCCTGGTGGATGACCGACGAGGCGCAGGAGGCCTGGGCGGGCGACCGGGGCGAGCCCTCGTTCAACCCGCATGTGAAGGTCGAGGACCCCGAGCTGCAGAACCTGGTGGACCAGGTCGACGCGGGCGACCTCACCGTCCAGCAGCGCTACCTCGAGGCGAACCCGCTGCCCGTCTACACGCTGTCCACGGAGATCTTCGGGGACTTCGTCACCAACGCGCCCGAGCCGGGCGAGGGGCTGCAGCGACTCCAGGACGAGGCCGACACGTACTGGGCCGAGCAGGGCTGATGCGGCGCGCGGAGAAAGGAGAGTCCCCATGACCGCCGCCACCGTCGCGCCCCCGCGGCCGCCGGCGAGCGCAGCACGCCCGGACCGCAGGACGCGCGCCCCGTACCGCTGGTCGGCGCGCGGGTTCGCGCTGCCAGCCGTGCTGGTCGTGGCGCTGCTGCTGTACCTGCCGTTCGTCTGGACGTCGTACCTGAGCCTCACGGAGTACAACGGGCTCGGCGACCCCGAGCTGGTGGGCCTGGCCAAGTACACCGAGATGCTCACCGACGCCGGGTTCCTGGGCTCGCTGCGCAACACCCTGCTGTGGGTGGTCGGCACCCTGGTGCTGCCGGTGGGCCTGGGTCTGCTGATCGCCGTCCTCGCCTACGGCCTCAAGGGGTCGTTCTGGTACCGGCTGCCGTTCCTGCTGCCGTACGCGATCTCCGGGGTGGCGGTGGGTGTCATCTGGACGTTCGTGCTGCAGACGGGCGGCGCCCTCGACGAGGCGCTCGGCCTGTTCGGCGTGACCGACCCGCCGCGCTGGCTGCTCGACGCCCCGCTGAACACGATCGTCATGATCGGCGCGGCCACCTGGCAGGGCGCCGGCGTCAACGCCCTGCTGTTCACGATCGGCCTGCAGTCGATCCCCAAGGAGCCGCTGGAGGCCGCGCGGCTCGACGGCGCGTCGGGTTGGACGATGTTCCGCACCATGACGTGGCCGATGCTCACGCCGCTGACCACCGTCGTCGTGGGCCTGTCGATCGTCGGGTCGCTCAAGCAGTTCGACATCATCTGGGCGATGACGAAGGGCGGCCCCGGGATCTCGTCCGAGACGCTCGCCCTGACCATGTACAAGGACACGTTCGTCGAGAACGACTACGGATTGGGGGCCGCCGTCGCGGTGTTCCTCACCGTGGTCACGGTCGCGGCGTCCGTCCTCTACCTGCGCCGACAGCTGTCGGGCGCCCGGGAGTCGTGATGAGAGCCGTGACGGCGGACCGCGTCCGCAAGACCGTCCTGGTGGTGCTGGGCCTGATCTGGCTCGCGCCCGTCTACCTCATGGTCGTCAACGCCGCGAAGACCAACGACCAGTACGGCGTGCTGTCCGTGTGGAGCCCCGCGGGGCTCGACGGACTGTGGGAGAACGCCGCCGCCGCGTGGACCCGCGGCGACATCTCCGCGGGCATCGCGTCCACGGCCCTGTACGCGATCGTGGCGCCCGCTATCGCGGTGATCGTCGGCGCCGCCGCCGGGTTCGCGATCGTCGCGCTGCGCCTGCAGCACGGGTTCGTGTGGTTCGTCGTGATCTTCGCGTCCACGGTGTTCCCGATGCAGATGCTGCTGATGCCGCTGTTCCTCGGCTACGTGGAGACGGGCCTGTACGACACGCGCACGGGGATGATCCTCGTCTACACCGTGATCTCGGTTCCGTTCGCGGCGTTCGTCATGCGCAACTTCTTCTCGGGGGTGGCGCATCACGTGTTCGAGGCCGCCGTGGTGGACGGCGCCTCGACGTGGCGGATCTTCTGGCGCATCTACCTGCCCATGGCGGTGCCCGCCCTCGTGGCGATCTTCATCCTGCAGTCCACGCTCATCTGGAACGACCTGCTGCTGGGCCTCACGCTCACCCAGTCCGCCGAGACCCGGCCCGTGATGACGGCGCTGTCCGCGCTGCAGAGCACGTACGGAGGGTCGACGATGCCGACCGTGCTCGCCGGTGGTCTGATCGTCTCCATTCCCACCGTCGTCCTGTTCCTGCTCGCCCAGCGCGCGTTCACCCGTGGGCTCGCGCTCGGCCAGTACTGACCCGCAACCACAACCCGCCGGAGGAGCACCACCATGCCCGACCTCACCACCGCCGTACCCGGGCGGGCCGCGGACCCCTGGACCGGCCGGACCGCCGTCGTGACCGGGGCCGGGGCCGGCATCGGCGGCGGCGTCACCGACCTGCTCGTGGAGCTCGGCGCCACCGTCGTCGGGATCGACCGGGACGGCGACGCGCTCGACGCCGCCGCCGCGCGGCACGCGTCCGGGCCCGGCAGCTTCGTCGGCCTCGCGCTGGACGTGTCCGACCCGGGGGCGCTCGACGAGGCTGCGCGCGTCGTCGGCGCCGACCACGGCGCGCTCGACGCCGTCGTCTGCGCGGCCGGCGTGCAGCGCTACGGCACCGTCGACCAGACCGACCCCGGCACGTATGCCGAGGTGATGAACGTGAACGTGGGCGGCGCGTTCCACACCTGCCGCACGATGGTGCCGCTGGTGCGGGCGAACGGCGGCGGCGCGATCGTCGTCGTCTCCTCGGCCCAGGCGTACGCCACCCAGACCGGCGTGGCCGCCTACACCGCCAGCAAGACGGCGCTGCTGGGGCTGGCCCGGGCGATGGCGGTGGACCACGCCGCCGAGGGGATCCGCGTGAACAGCGTGAGCCCCGGGTCGGTCGACACCCCGATGCTGCGCTGGGCCGCCGGCCTCTTCGCGGGCGACCGGCCCGCGGAGGACGTCGTGGCCGAGTGGGGTCGGGCGCACGCGCTCGGCCGCGTCGCCACGCCGCGCGAGGTCGCCGAGGTGGTCGAGTTCCTGCTCTCCGACCGGGCGTCGTTCGTCACCGGCGCGGACCTCAAGGTCGACGGCGGGCTCAGCGCCCGCCTGGCCGCCGCGCTCCCCGAGGAGCCGGCATGAGCACCGCCGCCCCCGCCACCGCGCGCACCGTCCCGACCGTCGAGGACCTCGCGTCCGACCTGGTCACCGACCGGTTCGACGACATGATCAACCCGCCCGGGCTGACGAACCACTGGGCCACCGCCCAGGTGGACCACGACGTCCTGGCCGTCCGCTCGCTCAACGTGCCGCCCGTCTCGCAGGGCGACAGCATCAGCGGCCAGCTGTACCTGGGCGGGCGCCTGGTGCGGTCGTTCGGGCGGCCGGTGGAGGTGCGGTGGCGGCCCGACCGGGTGGAGCGGCGCACCGTCGTGGACGGCTGGGACGTGCGCACCGTGGCCGTGTGCCCGCCGGGGGAGCCGGGCGTGGCCGTGCGGGTCGAGGTCACGGACACCACCGGCGAAGCGCGGCGGCTGCGCCTCGGCGCGTGGCTCGACTCCACCGTGACCTGCGCGGGCGAGCCCTGGCTGGCGGGCGCCCCGCCGCAGGCGACGAACGGTCTCGGGCGCAAGGGCGCCCGGCGGGTGGGCCGGCCCGAGGACGGGTCGGCGGTCAGCGTGCAGGGGCTGGTCGACGAGGACGGCGCCGACGTCGACGACGGGGGCTCGCCGCGCGTGGCCGAGCTGGTGCGCGAGGTCCCGGCGGGCGGCACCGTGCGGCTGGCCTACGTGCACACGATCGCGCGGACCGCGGACGAGGCGGCGGCCGCCTTCGACCGCGTCGCGGCCGACGTGCCCGGCGCCGTCGAGGCCTCAAGGCGCACCTGGGACGCCGAGATCGAGGCGCTGTTCACGCCCGGCAACGACGAGTTCGGCGGCTGCCTGCCGCGCCTCGTCACGACCGACGACGCGCTACGCCGCCTGTACTGGTGGGGCGCCGTCGGCGTGCTGTGGTTCCGCCGCGACAACCCGGCGTCCGTCCTCGGGCGCACCTACGACACCCTCATGCCGCGCTACTGGCAGACCACCACGTTCATCTGGGACTACTCCCTGAGCTCGATGGTGCACGCGCTGCTCGACCC
The DNA here is from genome assembly GCF_059445475.1 of Isoptericola sp. Y581. Classification (NCBI taxonomy): domain Bacteria; kingdom Bacillati; phylum Actinomycetota; class Actinomycetes; order Micrococcales; family Promicromonosporaceae; genus Isoptericola; species Isoptericola sp. Y581. The sequence continues at coordinate 160,517 of NZ_JCAIUK010000003.1, forward strand.
GCAGGTGATGCGGCGTCAGGTGGAGCACTGGGTGGGCCTGGACATCGAGAAGCACTTCGGCACCGAGTGGCTCACCGGCGGGCCCGTCGGCTACTGGTACTCGGTGAACCACTACGCCATGACCCGGCTGGTGCACGACTACCTGCGCCTGCACGGCGACCACCAGCTGCTGGACGCCGAGGTGACCACGCCCGACGGGCGCACGTCGACCATGGGCGACGAGGTGCGGGCGTGGGCCACGGCGTGGCACGGGCTGCGCTCGGCCTCCGGGTCCGGGCTGGCCGACTACGGCGACGTCGACAACCTGCTCGAGTGCGTGAGCTCCTACGTGCACGAGGTGGCCAGCCTCAACGCCGCCAACGTGTGGAACCTGCGCACGGCCGCGCGGATCAGCGAGCTGCAGGGGCGCCACGACGACGCCGCGCGGCTGCGCGCGGAGGCCGCGGACCTGCTGCCCAGGGTGCTCGACCTCGCGGTGCCGGGCGAGGGCTTCTTCCACGCCCGGCAGCCCGACGGGTCGCTCGTGGCCACCCGGCACTGCTACGACTTCGCGACCGTCGGCACCACCATCGCGGCCGACGTCCCGGCCGCGCAGCGCGACGCGATGGTCGAGTTCTTCGTCCGCGAGCTGCGCACGCCGTCGTGGATGCGCGCGCTGTCGCCGTTCGACGACGACGCCGGCTGGTCCGTGCGCGCCGACCACCAGTGGAACGGGGCGTACCCGGCGTGGCCGGCCGACTCGGCGCGGGCCGCGATCGCCCTCGGGCACCCCGAGGCGGTGCTCGAGTGGCTGCCCGGCCTGGCCCGCACCGCCAACCAGGGCCCGCCCGGGCAGGCGCACTTCGTCGAGGAGGCGGTCGAGCCCGTCGCGGGCGGCGCGCGCAAGACGCCCCCGCAGCCGCCGTACCTCATCGACTGGTCCTGCTCGTCGGCGGGCGCGTGGTGCGAGCTGGTGCTCGCGGGCGTGTTCGGCGTCGACGTCGCCCTCGACGGCACGGTCACGGCCGGTGGGTGCGTCGGCGACCTCGACCCGGACGCCCGGCTGGAGGGGCTCGTCGTGCAGGGGCGCACGTACGACGTCGTGGGCGGGGAGGTGCGGGAGCGATGAGCGTGCGGGATCGCGCGAGCGGCGGGGGCGGGGACCGCGCCGCCGGCTGGGCGCGCCTGCTCGACGACGGGCGCGCCGCCCTGCCCGACGCGCTCGCGTCCGTGGACGAGGCGGTCACGGCCGGGGGCGAGCGGGCGCTCGTCGTGCGGGTGGCCGGCGGGCTCTCGGTCGACGTGCTGCCCGACCGGGGCCTGGACCTCGGCGCAGCCTGGTGGGCGGGCGTGCCGATCGCCTGGCGCTCGCCGCACCCGGGCGACCCCGGCGCGGGGCGGGGCTGGGAGGACCGCTTTCTGGGCGGGCTGCTCGCCACCTGCGGGCCGGACAACATCGGGCCGCCGCGCGGCGAGGCCGGCCAGCACGGTACCCACCACCTGACGCCGGCCCACGACGTGCGGTGGTGGCGCGAGCGGTCCGCTGACGGCGATGACGGCGCTGACGGCGCTGACGGTGCTGGCGGCGCCGACGGCGACGCGGGCGGCGAGCTGGAGGTGCACGTGTCCGGCACCGTCGCGCACACGACGCTGTACGGCGCGCGGGTGGTGGTGGGCCGGGAGATCGTCGTGGCCACCGGACGCCCCTGGGTGGAGGTGCGTGACGTGGTCCTCAACGTCGGCGACGCTCCGGTCGGCGTGCCGCTGCTCTACCACGTGAATCTCGGCGCGGCGGTGCTGGTGCCCGGCTCGCGGCTGCGGGCGGACGCGGACGAGCCGGTGCCCGCGGAGCCGCTCCCGCCCGGCCGGGACGCGGTGACGTTCCCCGGGCCGGCACCCGGGGCGGTGCCCGTCGTCGCCGAGCACCCGCGGGTTCGGCCCGACCGTGGCCTTGCGCGTGCGGTCGTGGGCCCGACGGGGCTGCCGGCGGGGGCGTCGTCGGGACCTTCGGTGGGAGCAGATGCGACGGGGGCGCCGGAGGTCGTGGTCGAGTGGCGCGCGGACACGATGCCGCGCCTGTACTCGTGGCTGTGGCCCGCGGCGGGCTCGTGGGTGCTCGGGGTCGAGCCGGCCAACGCGCCGCTGGTGGGCCCGGAGCGCGGCCTGCCGCACGGCGGCGCGCCGGTGCTGGCGCCGGGGGAGTCGTGGGAGTGCGGCGTGCGGGTCGGCGTCCGTGCCGACGGGGGCGCGGACGCCGAGGACGAGCGGTGACCGGCCGGGCGGTCCCGGACGCCGCCCCGGGCACGGTGCTGCCCGTCAGCGTGAGCGTCGAGGCACGCAGCTACCTCGCCGGGCTGGCCGCGAACCGGCCTGCGGAGCCGCGTTCGTACCCCGCGCCGGGCGACCGCGACGGCTGGCTGCGGCTCGTGGCCGAGGTGGACGAATGGTTCCGCACCGCCGTGGTGCGCGACGGCCTACCGGTGACGACACGGGAGCGCGACGTCGCGGGCGTGACGACGTACCTCCAGCGTCCCGACGGCGCGGACCCGGACGGTCCGGTGGTGCTGGACCTGCACGGCGGCGGGCTGTTGTACGGCGCCGGGGAGGTGTGCCGTGCGTCGGCGGCCACCACAGCGGTCCGCACCGGGCTCGTCGCGTGGGGCGTTGACTACCGGATGCCGCCCCTGCACCCGTACCCGGCCGCCCTCGACGACGCCATCGCCGTCTACCGGGCGCTGCTGACCGAGCGTGACCCGGGCGACGTCGTCGTGGCCGGCGGGTCGGCGGGCGGCAACCTGGCGGCCGCGCTGCTGTTGCGCGCCCGGGACGAGGGGCTGGCGATGCCGGGCGCCCTCGTGCTGCTGACGCCCGAGGTCGACCTCACCGAGTCGGGGGACTCGTTCGTCACCAACGCCCCGCACGACCTCGCCCTGGCGAGCCTGCGCGAGGTCAACGCCCTGTACGCCGCGGGCGCAGACCTCGCGCACCCGTACCTCTCGCCGCTGTTCGGCGCCCTCGCCGGCTTCCCGCCCACGTTCCTGCAGACGGGCACGCGGGACCTGTTCCTGTCCAACACCGTGCGCATGCACCGTCGGCTGCGGGCCGCGGGCGTCGAGGCCGAGCTGCACGTGTTCGAGGGGATGCCGCACGGCGGGTTCGGGGGAGACGCGCCCGAGGACGAGGAACTCGCTGCCGAGGTGCGGTCCTTCGTCGCCCGGGCGCTCTCGGCGCCGCGCCTGCTCGACTGACGTCGTGGCAGTCCGGGCTGGTCACCGAGCAGCGCGTCTGGCCCCGACGATCGAGGTGTGAGGATGCGCGAGTGACTGGCGAAATGGGAGTGTCCGACGCGGAGTTGTGGGACCTTACGGACGAGCACGGGATCTCACAGGAGAGGTTTTCCGCCGGGGCGCGACGGGATGGCCGCCAGGCTCATTCCTGAGCTCAACGTGTTCAACCCGGCGCGCCCGGGGACCGCTCGACGAGCGGTCCCCGGGCGCCGTGTGCCCCGCTGCGGGCCGTGGGCTGACCGCGCTACCCCTGCGACTGGGCCTCCGGGCGGACGATGGAGGCTGGCGAGGACGGCGGCGGGCTCCCTGTGGATCGAGGTGTGGGCCTCGAAGCCTGCCTGGCGTGGCGCGGGGTGGCCACGGGATCAGGTGCGACTGCGGCGGACCAGCCCGAGGACGAGGCTGATGACGAGGACAGCGACACCGACCCAGATGAGGAACTGAGCGGCCTGGACTGCGAGCCCCAGGATCAGGAGCACGACACCGACCAGGATGAGGATGAGCCATGCGGGCATAGTGACCTCCGTTGCTATCGAGCGGCGCCCTTGCGGTGCCGCTGTGGCGAAGGACTCTGCCACAGAATGCGCGCTTAGTGCACATCGCCTGCCTTGGCCCGGTGCGCGACCCGGGGTCTGCTGCACGGATAGGTGACACCTGACCTGTGGTGCCTGCGGGTGCTGCTGGAAGGATGTGTCCCGTGCCCAGACCCCATCCCAAGGAGTTCCGCGACGACGTCGTGGCGATCGCCCGCAAGGGCGAGGCCCCGATCAAGCAGGTCAGGAAAGACTTCGGCATCAGCGAGTCGTGCCTGCGCAACTGGCTGCAGGCCGCCGCCGATGTCGAGGACGGCTCCAAGCCCGGCGTGACCGCGTCGGAGTCGGCCGAGCTGCGCGAAGCCAGGAAGCGTGTGCGGCTGCTGGAGCAGGAGAACGAGGTGCTGCGCCGCGCGGCGGCGTACTTCGCCCAGGCGCACCTGCCGGGAAATGAGCTATCCGCTGGTCCGTGAGCTCGCCGCCGACGGTATCCCCGTCGCGGTGACCTGCCGGGTGCTCAACCTCGCCAGAGCGCCGTACTACCGGTGGCTCGCCAACCCGATCACCGACCGAGAGCTCGGGCGGGCGCATCTCGCGAATGCCCTGTTCGACGCCCACACCGACGACCCGGAGTACGGTTACCGGCTGCTGGCCGACGAGGCCCGCGACGCCGGCCGCCGCGCGTGCGACCGCACGATGTGGCGGCTGTGCCGCGACGGGCGCTGGTGGAGCGTGTTCGGCAAGAAGCGCGGGTCCAAGGGCGGCAAAAAGCCGGGCCCTCCCGCGCACGACGACCTCGTGCGGCGGGACTTCACTACCTCGGCTCCGAACGAGCTGTGGCTCACGGACATCACCGAGCACCCCACGGCGCAGGGCAAGGTCTACCTGTGCGTAATCAAGGACGTGTACTCGGGCCGGATCGTGGGCTACTCCATCAGCGACCGCATGAAGTCGCGCCTGGCCGTCCAAGCGCTCGAGAACGCCGGCGCCCGGCGCCGCGCCGAGGGCGCCGAGGTGGCCGGATGCATCGTGCACTCGGACCGCGGATCGCAATTTCGCTCCAGGAAATTCCTCGCCGCGCTGCGTGCCCACGGCCTGGTCGGGTCCATGGGGCAGGTCGCGTCCGCGGGCGACAACGCGGCGATGGAGTCGTTCTTCTCGCTGCTGCAGAAAAACGTCCTGGACCGGCGTCGCTGGACCACCCGGGACGAGTTGCGCATCCGGATCGTCGCCTGGATCGAACGGACCTACCGCCGCCGCCGCCAGCAGCGTCTCGGACGATTGACCCCCATCGAGTACGAAGCCATCATGACCACTCAGGTCGCACTCGCCGCCTGAGATCCGCTGTCACCTATCCGTGCAGCAGACCCCTCGTACAGCCACCTGCCGGGCAGCGTGGTGGGCCGGGGATCTGCTCGACCGTGCGGGCGAGGGCAAGGGCAACGTCGACAGCTCACAGCCCGCAGCGGCGAGCGACGACACCCCGCCTCCTCACGGCAAGCAGTCCCCGGCCGGACCCGGGCGTGGTGGTAGTCCTTACTCCTTGTGGAACGCGTCCTTGACGATGCCGGCAGCCTTCTCCAGACCCGACGGCTTGCCGGTCGTCCCGTGCAGCCGCTCGTCCGGCTTGGTGGGAGGCGGCATCGGCACGCCCGCGGGCGGCTCGGCCACGTACTCGAACTCGCCCTTGCCGTCCGGTGTCGGGCCGCTCGCCCATCGCCCCTCGGACGCGTGCTCGCCGTCGGAGAAGTTGATGTACTGGTAGGCCACGTCGCGGTCCTCCTTGCCGAGGGGGAACGTGCTGGGCACGGGCAGTTCCTCGACGCCCTCGTCGCGCAGCTCCTGCGCGGCGGCGAGCCACTGGTTCTGGTGCATTGTGTCCCTCGCGAGCAGGAACGACAGGAGGTCCTTGACTCCTGGGTCGTCGGTCATGTGGTACAACCGGGCGACCTGCAGACGCCCCTGCATCTCCGCATTCGCGTTGGCCGTGAAGTCGGCGAGCAGGTTGCCGCTGGCCGTCACGTAGCCTGCGGACCACGGGTTGCCGTTCGAGTCCACGGGGCGGGCTCCCGCGCCGGCGACGATCGCCTGCTGCGGGTCGGTGCCGCCGACGATCGCGGCGACGGTCGGGTCGTCCTGCACGGCGCCCTCGACGGCTCCCATGGGCGCCTTCTCGAGCAGCTGCGAGATCATCGTGGCGAGCATCTCGACGTGCCCGAACTCCTCGGCCCCGATGCCGAACAGCAGGTCGCGGTACTTGCCCGGCAGGTGGACGTTCCACGACTGGAAGCCGTACTGCATCGCGACGGTGATCTCGCCGTACTGCCCGCCCAGCACCTCCTGCAGCTTGCGGGCATACACGGCGTCCGGCTTCTCGGGCTTGGCCTGGTGCTGCAACGCTTGGCGATGAAAGAACATGGATCGCTCCCGTCCGAGAGCGCGCACGAGCACTCCCGACCTTGGTCTAGGGGTGCACGCCACTTCTCGACGCGAACACCACCACCCTCACCCGGACCCATTCCGCCCGCACCCGGCAGACGGCCAACCCTGCGTCCTCGGCACCCGAGCTCGCCGCTGCGCCACGTCCCGCAGTTGGGCCGGCCTGCACTGGCTCAACGTGCACAAACGATCAGTTCTGCGCCGCCTCGCCGACCTGTCGAGGATCAACAAGAACCGATGTTGCACCCGGGCGCCTCGGAACGATGTAGAGGTGTGAGACAGAGGATGAGTCCGTGACGGCGCATCTGACGGCGGATTGGCGACGGTGTGCCGGCCCGCTTCGCAGAAGACCTCGGCACATGCCGGGAGGGCACGGCCAGCACTCGTCACCAGCACCCGGCGCGTGCGGGTAGTCATGCCGTGACCCACGGCCCAGTCGCTGCTGGCAGCGGAAGCCCGTTGTTCAGGTGCGGGCTCATCCGGCATCCGTCGAATATACCGACAACAACGCCCGGCTCGTCAGAACTCTCCTATTCTGGAGTCGCTCAGAATCGGGTTCTGGATGTTTCGAAACCCCGTCAGGGACGCCCAGAGATTCGGGCGGCTACCTCGTGGGCTCCGCCGCGCCGCGCCGCGGCACGTCGCGCTGGTGGGTCGACGTCGCGCACGCCGACTCCGTTGCAGCCTGGCCGACGTCCTGTACGTCACCGACGGGCGCCCCAGCCGGGCGCAAGTGCGCGAGCCTCCGCCCTCGCTTACCGTCGAAGGCCTGGACGGAGCGCTCGACCCATCTGCTCACGGCCCCCGGGGTCAGTCGTCGGATCGACCCCGACCGAGTGTGAGGACCCACCCAGAATGCGACCACCACGGCTGCCCGTCACCGCCCTGGCCGCTGCGCTCGTCCTGGCGGCTGGCGCCTGCACCAACCCGGCCGCGCCGAACGGTCCTCGCGGCGAGGCCGCGTCGGGAGGGGACGGGTCGACGCTGCGGCTGGCCGAGACGAACGAGTACGAGTCGCTCAACCCTCTCGACTACATGTTCGGGATCACGTCGAAGATCTACGACGGCCTGTACGACATCGACCCGGAGGGGGTGATCGAGCCGGACCTCGCCGCGGGCGAACCGGTGCCCGACGCCGACCTCACCCGCTGGACGGTGACGATCCGCGAGGGCGTGCAGTTCCACGACGGGACCGACCTCACGGCGGACGACGTCGCGGCGACCTACCGGGCCGTCGTCGACCCGAAGTACGGGTCGCCGCTCGCCGGGACCTTCGATCTCGTGGACGACGTCGAGGCACTGGACGACACCACGGTCGAGTTCACGCTCAGCGAGCCCTACGCGCCGTTCCCCAGCACCCTGACCGTCGGTATCGCCCCGAGCGAGAAGCTGTCCGGGACGATCGTGGACTCCTCGCTGAACCAGGAGCCCGTCGGGAGCGGCCCCTACCGGCTCGACGAGTGGCGGCACGGGGACTCGCTGGTCCTCACCGCGAACGAGGAGCACTGGCCCGAGGGGCAGAGCCCCGCGGTGGAGCGCATCGTCATCGCCTTCGTGCCGGACGAGAACGCGCGGGTCCAGCGGCTCGTGGCGGGGGAGTTCGACGGCGCGCAGGTCTCACCCCGCGCCGCGCAGACGCTCGACGGCGACGAGAACCTGACCGTGTACACGAACGAGACCGCCGACTACCGCGGCATCACCCTCCCGCCGGGGGTGGAGGCCTTCACCGACCCGAGCGTGCGGTACGCGCTCAACCTGGCCGTCGATCGACAGAACATGGTCGACGGCATCCTCCGCGGCTACGGGACGCCGATCGCCACCCCCTTCACCCCCGCCCAGGGCGAGGCCTACGACGCCTCGGTCTCCTACGCCTACGAGCCCCAGGAGGCGGAGCGTCTCCTCGACACCGCCGGGTGGGCGAAGGACGCCGACGGGGTGCGCGCCAAGGACGGCGAGCCGCTGCAGTTCTCGCTGATGTACTTCGCGGAGGACACGCTGCGCCGCGACCTGGCGATGGCCGTCGCGTCCGACCTGGAGAAGATCGGGGTCACCGTCGACGTCGAGGCCGTCGACCGGCCGACCGCGGCGGCGCAGATGAACGACAAGGCCTTCGTCCTCGGGGGAGGGGACCAGCCCTACGACCCGGACACGCAGGTCTACTCCCTGCTCCACTCGGACTACGCGGCCTACGACCCGGACGACCCGTACTCGAACCCGTCCGGCTACGCCAACCCCGACGTGGACGCGCTGCTGGACGCGGCGAGGACCACCCCGGACCCGACGAGCCGCGCCGCCATGTACCAGCAGGTGCAGCAGCTGCTGCACGACGACCCGCCGCTCCTCGCGCTCGCCGTGCTCGACCACACCTACGTCGCGTCCGGCCTGGACCGGTACGCCGGGGTGGAGCACGTCGTCGAGCCCCACGAGCACGGCGTCGCGTGGGGCCCCTGGTGGAACGTCGACCAGTGGACAGGGCAGTCGTGACGACGACCGCCCGCGCGCCCAGGGCCGAGTCGAGCGCCACGCCAAGGGTCGCGTCGCGAAGGCGCACCATGATGCAGGTCACCGCCCGTCGCCTCGCATGGTCCGTGCCCCTGCTCGGCGGCGTCAGCGCGCTCGTGTTCCTCCTGGCTTCCTTGGCCCCCGCCACCGCCGCCACGGGGTTCCTCGGTGCCCGGGAGGAGTTCGCCGGCGGAGCCACCCGCACGGCGATCGCCGCCCTGCTCGACGGCGGCACCTGGTGGCAGGGCTGGCTCGGGTGGTGGCAGGGCCTTCTCAGCGGGGACGCCGGGGACTCCACCACGCTGCGCAGCCCCGTCCTGGACGTCCTCGTCGCGCGGCTGCCCTGGACGCTGCTGCTCATGGGCGCCGGCCTGGTCATCGGCATGTCGATCGCGGCGCCGATGGCGGTGGCCGCCGCCCGCAGGCCGCACGGCGTGGCGGCCGCCGTGCTCCGGGGGGCCGCCTGGACGCTGTCCGCCCTGCCCGCCTGGGTGACCGGCCTCGGGCTCATGCTCGTGTTTTCGCTGGCGCTGCGCTGGCTGCCCGCGGGCGGGCTCACCGCCCCGGGCGACCCCCTGACCCCGGCCTCGGTCGCCACGCATCTGCTGCTGCCGGCCGTCGCCGTGGGCCTCGGCCAGGTGCCCTGGATGATGCTGCACCTGAACACCGCGCTGGTCGAGGCGCGCTCGTCGGACAGCGTCCTGGCCGCCCGTCTGCGCGGCGTCGACCGGCAGACCGTCACGCTCCGGCACGTGCTGCCGATGGCGGTGACGCCCCTGATCGCGCTGACCGGGTCACGCCTGGCCGAGGTCGTCGCGGGCGCGGCCCTCGTCGAGACCGTGTTCGCCTGGCCCGGACTCGGGCAGGCGCTGACCGGCGCCGCGACCGGGCAGGACCTCGCGCTGCTGGCGGGTGTGAGCGTGCTGCTCACCGCCGTCGTGCTGGCGGGGAACCTGCTCGCCGACCTTGCGCTCATCCTCACCGACCCCCGGGTCAGCGGCGATGACCTCTGAGCGCCCGAACGCCGAGATCTCGGTCGACACCCATGCGTCCAGTCGCGCCACCGGCATCGCCTGGCGTGCCCCGGGCACGACGCACGGGCTGGAGGCCGCGGCCGCCCGCGGGTGGCAGCGCTGGGCCGCGGTCGCCGTGCTCGGACTGGTCGTGCTCTACGCGCTGGCCGTCCCGCTGCTGGCCGCCCGCTTCGGCTGGTGGGGCGGCGCCGGCCGGAACTCCGTGGACTACCTCGGCGGGCTCACCGCCCCCACCTGGGAGCACCCCTTCGGGACGGACGTCGCGGGCCGCGACCTGTTCGTCCGCTCCGCGCAGGCGCTGCGGATCTCCCTGCTCGCGGCGGTGCTCGGGGCCGGGGTGGCCACCGTCGTCGGGGCGATCATCGGGGCGACGATCGCGCTCGTCGGCGGGCGGGTCGACCAGGTCGCGTCCCGCACGATCGACGCCTTCACCGCCGTCCCGCACCTGCTGCTCGGCATCGTCATCGCGTCGGTCTGGCGGGGCAGCCTCTGGACGGTCGTGCTCGTCGTGGCCCTCACGCACTGGAACCACACCGCCCGCCTCACCCGCGCGCACGTGCTGACGCTGAAGGAACGACCCTGGGTCCGCACCGCGCTCAGCCAGGGCTACACCCGCCCGCAGGTGCTCAGGCACCACGTGGGCGGGCACGTGCTGAGCCAGATCACGATCGCCGGCGCGCTCCTCGTGCCGCACGCGATCTGGCACGAGACCACCCTGACGTTCCTCGGTCTCGGCCTCGCCCCGCACCAGCCCTCGCTGGGCTCCCTGATCAACCTCGCCCAGCAGTCCGTCCTCGGCGGCGCCTGGTGGACCCTCGCCGTGCCGATCGCGCTGCTGGTCGTCGCCACGATCACCCTGGCCGCGGCCCTGCGACGCAAGGACCCGCATGTCGTCTGACCGGCCGACCACGATCACCGTCACCGGGCTGCACGCCCGCATCCACGGCGTGCGCGTGCTCGACGACGCCGGCCTGCACGTGGCCCCCGGGCAGCTCCACGCCGTCGTGGGCCCCTCCGGGGCGGGCAAGAGCACCCTGCTGCGCGCCCTCACCGGCACGCTGCCCCCCGGGGCCGAGACCGCCGGCACGGCGACGCTGACCACGCCGACCGAGGCCGTCGACCTGCTGTCCGCCACCGAGGACACCTTCGCCACCGTGCGCGGCTCGATCATCGGCTACGTGCCGCAGGACGCCGCGGCGTCCTTCACCCCGGTGCGGACCCTGCGGGCCCAGCTCGCGGAGATCCTCACCCGCCCTGCCGGACGGCGCCGCCGGCTCCTGCCCGGCCACCCGCACATGACCCCCGCGACCGTCGCCGAGCACCTCGACCAGATGACCCTCACCGTCGGCCTGGATCCCGCGCTGCTGGACCGCTACCCGCACCAGGTCTCCGGCGGGCAGATCCGGCGCGCGGCCCTCGCGGCCGCCCTCGCCTGGCACCCGCCGCTGCTGCTGGCCGACGAGCCCACGCGCGGCCTGGACCCCGACGCCGCGGTCCTCGTCGGGCAGATGCTGCGCACCACCGCGGACGCCGGGCACGGCATCCTGCTCGTCACCCACGACCACGACCTTGCCCGCCGGTTCGCCGACGCCGTCACCGTCATGGATCCCGCCGGGCCCGCGTCGACCGGCTCAGTGCGTGAGCGCCTGGCCCCGACAACCACGCCACGGCCCGGGCGACGTGCGGGCCGCCCGCCCCACGACGGGAGCCGTCCGCGGGGGACCACGGCGGGCCTGGCACTGCACGGCGTGACTGCCTCCTACCCCGGCCAGCGGGTCCTGACCGGTCTTGACCTGACCGTCGAACCGGGGCAGGTGCACGGCCTGACCGGGCCGACGGGCTGCGGGAAGTCGACCTTGGCGGCCATCGCCACCCTGCTGCGCGCCCCGGACAGCGGGGACGTCTACCTCGACGGCCGGTGCGTCACCCGCCTGCGCGGGCGCGACCTGCGAGCCACGCGCCGGCGCATCGCCTGGCTCCACCAGGAGCCGTCCCAGGCGTTCGACCCGCGGCACACCCTCGCGCGCTCGCTGGCCCTGCCCGCCCGCCTGTCCGGCAGGCCCGCGCCCGACCTGCCCGCCCTCGCGGCACAGGTCGGGCTGGGCCGGGACCTGCTCGACCGGCACCCGCACCAGGTCTCCGGCGGCGAGCTCCAGCGGGCCGCCCTCGCGCGCGCCCTCACGCTGGACCCCGACTTCCTCGTGGCGGACGAGGTCACCGCGATGCTCGACCCGGCCACCAGCCGCGCCATCATGCGCCTGCTGACCGAGCGGGCCGACGCCGGGACCGGTGTGCTGCTCATCTCCCACGACCACGCCCTGGTCGAGGCGCACGCCGACACCGTCACCGCCATGACCGGCCCCGACGACGGCACCGACCATGGCCCCGACGACGGCCCCGACGACCCCGCGGAGGTCGCGCCCGCGCAGCGCGCCTGACCCGCCGGAGCCATGCCCGAGCGGGTCCCGGGCCGGCCCCGGAGCCGTCCCCCGGGCCGCGTCACAGCGCCTTGACATCGGATCGGGCCGAGTGCCAGAGTGACGGCATTCCGGAAACGTTTCCAGCGATGCTGTGGGGACGGGTCTGGAAACGATTCCAATTGCCGTCGACGATGAAGGTGGAGCGACAGTGACGTCATCACGCGCCACGTTGATCGAGGTGGCCCGGCACGCCGGGGTCTCCCTCGCATCGACGTCGCGGGCACTGCATGGCACCGGGGCCAGCCCGGCCATGATGGAGCGCGTGCGCGCCGCGGCCGACGAGCTCGGGTACAGCCCCGACGTGACCGGCCGGTCCCTGCGGATGCGCAAGACCTTCCAGGTCGCCTTCGCCGTCGCGGACATCGGCAACCCCGTCTACGTCGAGATGCTCACGGCCATCCACGAGGTGCTCGCGCCGCACGGGTACCGGGTGGTGGTCATGTCCACGGGGGACACCGCCGAGAGCACCACGGATCTGGTGCGCAGCCTCGGCAGCGGGTTCGTCGACGGCCTGGTGATCAGCCCGCTGCGCACCGACGACGCCCTGGTCGACGAGCTCCGCCGCGCGCCCGTGCCCGTGGTCGTGATCGGCCGGGCGCTCGACGAGGACAGCATCGACTCCGTGTCGACCGACTCCGCGGGCGGCATCGGCCAGGCGGTCGACCACCTGGTGCAGGCCGGGCGCCACCGCCTCGGGTTCCTCAACGGCCCGCTCGACACGACGCCGGGTAGCGCCCGGCAGCGCGGCTTCGACGCCGCGACCGGTGCGGCGGGCTTCCCCGCCGAGCGGGTCGTCGTCGAGACCGCCGACGACTTCACGGTCGCGGCCGGGCTGCGCGCGGCCCGCGCCCTCCTGGCGCCCGCCGCGGACGGTTCCCGGCTCGACGCCGTGGTCGCGGCCAACGACCTGCTCGCCATCGGCGCCGTCCGCGCCGCCCGGGAGCTCGGCCTGGCCGTCCCGGGCGACGTCGCCGTCACCGGCATGGACGACACCGAGCTCGGCCGCGTCTACGAGCCCAGCCTGACGAGCGTCTCCCTCGGCTCGGCCGAGCGCGGGGCCGCCGCCGCCCGCGTCATCCTCGCCCGCCTGGACGACGACGAGGCGCCCGCGCAGCACGTCGCCATCGGCCCGCGCCTGCTGGTGCGGGAGTCGACGGCAACGCCCGACGCAACGACCGACGCAACGACCGACGCAACGACCGCCGCGACCGCCGGGACCGCCGCGACCGCCGATATGACGACAGAGGGGAGCCCTCGATGACCGCCCCCACCACCCCGACGAGCCCCGCGACCCGCACTCCGGGCGCGGCCGCGCGTCCCGTCCGCCGCCGCGGCGGGCTGGAGCGGGGCCGCCGCCGCGAGGCCGCCGCCCTGGTGATGCCGTCGCTGCTGCCGATCCTGGTGCTCAGCGTCGCGCCGCTCGTCATCGGCATCGCCCTGGCCTTCACCGACGCGCGCCTGGTGCGGCACCCGGAATACGAGTTCGTGGGCGTCGACAACTTCGTCCGGCTCGCCGGCAACTCGTTCTTCTGGGACTCGTTCCGCATCGGCCTCATCTGGGCCGTGTCCGTGACGATCCTGCAGCTCGTGCTCGCTCTCGGCCTCGCCCAGCTGCTGAACTCCGGGCTCCGCCTGCAGGGGCTGACCCGCGTGCTGGCGCTGATCCCGTGGGCGATGCCGCCGGTCGTCGTGGCGATCATGTGGAAGATGATCTACTCGCCGAACGCGGGGCCGCTCAACGCGTTCCTCGGGTCGCTCGGGCTGCCGGACGACATCAACTGGCTCGCCGACTTCTCCACCGCGCTGCCGGCCGTCATCGTCGTCGGCGTCTGGGTGGGTATGCCCCAGACCACCGTGACGCTGCTCGCCGGCCTGCAGCAGATCCCGGGGGAGCTGCACGAGGCGGCCTCCATGGACGGGGCGAACGCGTGGCGCCGGTTCACCGCGGTGACCTGGCCGAGCCTGCGACCCATCGTCGCGTCGATCACGTCGCTGAACTTCATCTGGAACTTCAACTCGTTCTCGCTGGTCTACGTGCTCACCGAGGGCGGGCCGGGCGGCCGCACCATGCTGCCGATGCTCTTCACCTACCTGGAGGCGTTCAAGAACCGCAACATCGGGTACGCCGCCGCGATGGGCGTCGTCCTCGTGGTGGTCGTGGTCCTCCTCCTCGCCGTCTACCTGCGGTCGCAGTTCCGCGACGACCGCGCCGTGCAGAAGGGCTGAGCCGATGCGCGCACTTGTCCGCCCCGCCCAGTACGTGGCCCTGGCCGGCTACATCGTCTTCCTGGGGTTCCCGCTGCTGTGGCTGATCTCCGCGTCGGTGAAGTCCTCCGCGGAGCTCAACTCCCTCACCGTGAGCCTGATCCCGTCCCAGTGGCACTGGGAGAACTACGCTGACGCGCTCGCCCGGCAGGGGCTCGTGAGCTCGGCCGCGAACAGCCTCGTCGTCGCGCTCACCTCGACCTTCCTGGTGATCCTCATCGCGATGCCGGCGGCCTACGTGCTCGCCCGGCTCAAGGGCGCGTTCCGGATCGCCGGTGTCGGCTGGATCCTGGTGAGCCAGGTCTTCCCGGTGATCCTGCTGATCCTGCCGCTGTTCCTCATCCTGCGGACCATGAACCTCACGGACAGCCTCGTGGGGCTCACGCTGGTGCACACCACGTACACGCTGCCGTTCGCGCTGTGGATGCTGCAGGGCTACGTCGCCGGCATCCCGGTCGAGCTGGAGGAGGCCGGCTCCATGGACGGCGCGAACCGGGTACGGGTGCTGCGCCGCATCGTGTTCCCCCTGCTCGCGCCCGGCATCGTCGCCACCGCGATGTTCAGCTTCGTCTCGTCGTGGAACGAGTTCTTCTTCGCCCTCGTCCTGCTCCAGTCGCCCGAGAACTACACGCTGCCGATCACGCTGACGTCGTTCATCGGCGGCGAGGGCAAGGTCGCGCTCGGCCCGCTGGCGGCCGGCTCGTTCCTGGCGGCCATCCCCAGCATCGTCTTCTTCTCGATCATGCAGAGGAAGCTCACCGGCGGCCTCATGGCCGGCGCCGTCAAGGGCTGACCGCCCCGCACCTGCTCCCCACCACCCGACCCGGCACCACCTCATCCGAAAGGCAGACCCATGAAGACGCGTGGAGTGTCCATCGCCGCATGCCTCACGGTCACCACCCTGCTCGTCGCCTCCTGCAGCGGTGGCGGCGACGGGGACGGCGGCCCGGTGACGCTGAAGTTCCAGTCCCTGTCCGACCAGCCGGCCGCCATCGAGGCGACCGAGACGATCGTCGGGGAGTGGAACGACGCCCACCCCGACGTGCAGGTCGAGATCGTCCCCACCGGTTGGGACGGTGTCTACGACAAGCTCATCACGCAGTTCAACGGCGGCGCCGCGCCGGACATCATCCACTACGAGGCCGCGAGCATCGTCCCCTTCGCCCGCGACGGCTACCTCGCGGACCTGTCGGAGTACATGTCCGACGAGCGTCGCGCCGACATCCCCGAGGGCGTGCTCGAGTCGGTGACGGTCGACGACCAGGTCGTCGCGTACCCGACGGAGCTGCAGTCCTACATCGTCTTCGCCAACAAGAAGCTGCTCGAGGACGCGGGGGTCGAGATCCCCACCGGCGACACCATGACCTGGGACCAGCTGCGCGAGATCTCGAAGGCCACCACCCAGGGCAAGACGTACGGCCTCGGGTGGGGCCTGTCGAGCCCGACCGCGACCTTCATGACGATGGCCCCGGGCTTCGGCGGCCAGTACTTCTCGGGCACCGGTGCCGACGCCCAGATCACGATCGGCGAGGGCGAGATGGCCCTGCCGGAGCTGGTGAACACGATGGCGTACGACGACAAGTCGATCCTGCCCGTCACCCTCACCCAGTCCGGCTCGGAGGCGATCGCCTCGTTCTACGCCGGCCAGACGGCGATGACCGTGCAGGGCTCGTTCCAGGCGGCGAACATCGCCAAGGACGCACCGAAGGACCTCGACTGGGTGGTGCTGCCGCCGCTCGCCGGGCCCGAGGGCGCCGGGCAGGCCGCCAACCCCCAGACGCTGTCGGTGAACATCGACTCGGAGCACGTGGAGGAGTCGGCCGAGTTCATCGAGTTCTTCACGGAGGCGGACAACCTGGCCGCCCTCAACGAGGCGGACGCGCTGATCCCGGCGACCACGTCGGCCCAGGAGCTCATGGCCGACGAGCTCGGTGACGAGAACGGCTGGAGCACCATCCTGTCCTCGGGGCAGCACTTCGTCTCGGCGCCGTACCTGTTCGCCGACTCGTACGCGCAGTGGAAGGACACGGTGGCCACGCCGGCCTACCAGCGCTTCCTGGCGCAGGAGATCGACGCTCCCGAGCTGTCGACGCAGCTCACCGACGGGTGGGACGAGATCACGCAGTGACCGTCGTGGGGGGGGGGAACCGACAAACCAACAACAAACAACCAAAGCGGGGGAGACGGAGGGGGGGGGAAGGAAGAACCCCAAAAA
>NZ_JCAIUK010000003.1:177260-516751 GCF_059445475.1 Isoptericola sp. Y581
CGGGCGGCACACCGCCCCCCCCACGACAGCCCGCCGCGGCGGGCGGACCGGGGGCGCGAGACACGCGCCCCGCAGAACGACGAGGGAGTGACCGTGACCTGGCTGGACGACCGATCGATGGCCGTGATCAGCGGCGCTGCGGTGGGCGACGCGCTCGGCGGAGCCGTCGAGGGCTGGACCCCGGAGCAGATCGAGGAGCGCCACGGCGGCCGGGTGACCGGGATCGTGGGCCCCTGGTACCCGAACTGGCGCGACGCGCGCCCCATCGCCCCGTACCACAAGGGCGACGGGCACATCACCGACGACACCCTCATGACCCGGGCCGTCGTGGAGGTCTACGCCAAGCGCCGCGACCACCTGGACGCGTACGCCGTCGCCGAGGACCTGGTGCCCCTGATGATCGGGGAGCCGCGCTGGATCCCCGAGCTCGAGTCGACGGCGCTGCTGCTGCAGCGCGTGTTCCTCGCCGAGAAGTGGATGGTCGCGCGGCTGCACTACGGGCACGTCGACCCGCGCGAGGCGGGCGTCGGGAACGTCGTCAACTGCGGGGCCGCGATGTACGTCGCGCCCGTCGGCCTCGCGAACCCCGGCGACCCGCGCGGCGCGTACGCCGAGGCGATCGACTTCACCGGGGCCCACCAGTCGAGCTACGGCCGCGAGGCGGCGGGCGTCTTCGCCGCCATGGTCGCGGCCTCGGTGGCGCCCGGCGCCACGCTCGACGACGTCGTGCACGCGGCGCTGGACGTCGCGCACGACGGCACGGCGGACGCCCTGCACGCGATGGTCGAGGCGTTCGAGGGGTGGACCACGGCGCCCACCACCGACTCCGAGGAGCGGGAGCTCGGGCGGCTGGTGCGCGAGACGGTGGCCCCGTTCGACTCCGTCGGCCCGGCCTACCGGCAGATGTCGATGGACGCGCGCCGCCCTTCGCGGACGAAGTCGATCGAGGAGCTGCCGGCGGCGCTCGGCCTGCTGCTCGGGCACCGCGGCGACTTCCGGGGCGCCGTGCTCGCGGCCGTGAACTACGGGCGCGACGCCGACTCGATCGCCGTCATGGCGGGCGCGGTCGCCGCCGGGCTCGGCGGCAGCGGCGTGGTCCCCGCCGAGTGGCTGGACGAGATCGAGGAGGCGAGCCGCACGGACGTCCGCGAGACGGGGCGGCTCATGGCTTCCGCCGCGGCGGACATCGTGCGCGCCGACGCCGAGCGGGCGCGCGCCCGCCTGGCCGGCATGGATGCGCTCGACGCTGCCGCGCCGGCCGGGTCTGACGCTCCCGGGCGCGACGCCGTCGGGGAGCCCGCGTGAGGCTCACCTGGGCCCAGCCGGAGGACCTGCTCGCCCACGAGCTCGTGCAGTCCGCCGCCGAGGGCAAGGAGACGGCCGACGTCCGCGAGCGCTGGGTGGCCGCCGGGGGAGACCCGGCGCCCGCGGTGAGCGGCGCCGGTCCGGTGCCCGCCACGCCCGCGCTGCGCGCGCTGGCCCGGGAGCTGCTGGACGAGCTCGACGCCCGGCCCGCCGCCGCGGCGCCGCAGGAGCCGGACGACTGGGACGCGATCGCCGGCCTC
The DNA here is from genome assembly GCF_059445475.1 of Isoptericola sp. Y581. NCBI lineage: Bacteria > Bacillati > Actinomycetota > Actinomycetes > Micrococcales > Promicromonosporaceae > Isoptericola > Isoptericola sp. Y581. The sequence goes on from NZ_JCAIUK010000003.1 coordinate 178,826, forward strand.
CTCCCCGCCGCCCCGCGGCTGCCGCGCCCGGGGTCCGACCTCGACGCCCGGGTGCTCGGCGCCTGGACCGGCCGCGCCGCGGGCTGCCTGCTCGGCAAGCCCGTGGAGAAGATCCCGCGCGCCGGGATCGAGGAGATCCTGCGCGCCACGGGTCGCTGGCCGCTGGACCGCTGGTTCACCGCCGTCGGGCTGCCCGACGACGTCGCCGCCCGCTGGCCTTGGAACCGTCGCTCCGCCCCGACCTCCCTCGAGGAGAACATCCACGGGATGCCGGAGGACGACGACCTCAACTACCCGATCCTCGCCCTCGAGCTGCTCGAGGCGCGCGGCCGGGACTTCACCACGGACGACGTCGCCCAGCTGTGGCTCGACCTGATGCCCGCCGGGCGGTCGTTCACGGCCGAGCGGGCGGCGTACCGCAACATCCTCGACGCGCGCCCCGTGCCCGGGACGGCCACGCACCACAACCCGTTCCGCGAGTGGATCGGCGCCCTCATCCGCACCGACCTGCTCGGCTGGGTCAGCCCCGGCGACGTGCGCGAGTCCGCACGGCTCGCGTGGACCGACGCCCGCCTCAGCCACACCCGCAACGGCGTGTACGGGGCCATGTGGGCCGCGGCGCTGGCGTCGGCGGCCGTCGTGTGTGACGGCGTGGACGAGGTGCTCGACGCCGGTGACGCGGTAGTGCCGCCGGGCAGCCGCCTCGCGGACGCCGTGCGGCTCGGCCGCGGGCTGGGCGCGGCGTCCGACGGCAGCGAGCCCGCCGTGCGCGCCGACCTCGACCGGCTGCATGCCGCCTACGGCGACCTGCACTGGGTGCACGTGCTGCACAACGCCGCCGTGATCGCCTACGCGCTCGCGGCGGGGCGCGGCGACTTCGGCGCCAGCGTGCCGATCGCCGTGACCGCCGGCTGGGACACCGACTCCGCGGCCGCCACGGTCGGCGGCGTCGTCGGCGCCCTGCGCGGCGCGGACGGGATCGGCGAGCGGTGGTCGGCGCCCCTCGACGGGCGGATCGCCACGTCGCTGCCCGGCGGCGAGCGGAGCATCGCCGATCTCGCCGCGCGGACGGCGGCGCTCGCGCGCCGCGCCCCGGCGCAGCAGGCTGGCGACATGACGGGCACATCGGCAGGCAGTTCAGCGGGCACGACGAACGAGTCGACGAACGAGTCGACGAACGAGTCGACGAACGAAGGGGAGATGGCGTGAGCGCGGACGGGCGCGTGGTCGTGGTCGGTTCGGCCAACGTGGACCTGGTCGTCGACGTGCCGCGGCACCCGGCCGGCGGCGAGACGATCCTGGGCGGGGACCTCCGCCGCAGCCCGGGCGGTAAGGGGGCCAACCAGGCCGCCGGCGCGTCGCGGGCCGGGGGAGCCGAGACGTCGTTCGTGGGTGCGGTGGGCCGCGACGAGTCGGCGGACCTTCTGTTTGCGTCGCTCCGGCGGGCCGGCGTGCACACCGACCTGGTCTGGCGGGTCGACGTCGCCACCGGCACGGCGCTCATCACGGTGTCGCCGGACGGCGAGAACGCGATCGTCGTCGCGCCCGGCGCGAACTCGCACCTGGCGATCCAGGAGCCGCAGGCGCGGCGGATCGCCGCGGCGGACGTCGTGCTGGCGCAGCTGGAGATCCCGCTCGACGTCGTCCTGGCCGCGGCCGCGGCGCGCCGCCCGGGCGCGCTGCTGGTGCTCAACGCGGCGCCGTCGCGCCCGCTGCCCGACGACGTGTGGGACGCCGTCGACGTGCTCGTGGTCAACGAGCACGAGGCGGCCGACCTCGCCGACCCTGCCGGATCTGCCGACCCTTCCGGTCACGCCGAGACGGCCTCGGACGCCGAGGCGCTCGCGGCCGCGCTGCTGGCGCGCGTGCCGGCGGTGGTCGTCACGCTCGGCGGCGACGGAAGCCTGGTGGCGCGCCGCGGTGAGCCGGTCGTGCGCGTGCCGGCCCACACGGTCGAGGCCGTCGACACCACCGGCGCGGGCGACACCTACTGCGGCGTGCTCGCCGCGGCCCTCGCTCGTGGGGAGACCTTGCCCGACGCCGCGCGCCTCGCCGCCGCCGCCGGCGCGCTCGCGGTGACCCGGCCGGGGGCGCAGGACGCCGTGCCCGCCGCCTCGGAGGTCGCCGCGCTCGCGGCCTCGGGGACCGCCTGAGCCGGTCCGCCTGAGCGCGCCCGCCCCCTCCGACAGCCGTAGAGAGCAGCCATGACGTACACGTTCGACCCGCTCGTCCCGCGCCCGATCGACCTGCCCACGACGGTGCCTCTCGACGGCCCGCTGGCCCCCGAGCAGAGCACGTCGCTCGACGAGGCGAAGATCTTCGTCGGTCCGCAGGACCCGGCCGACCGCCCGGCGTGGCGCGAGCGCCTCGCGACCTGGCGCGCGGACGCCCGAGAGCGGCACGGCTACACCGGCGCCGCCTACGACCGGCCCGGGGCCGGGTGGGCCGCGGGCTGCCGCACGGTGGCGCAGGTGTGGCTGTGGGACGAGCTGCTGTACTCGTTCGCCGAGCACCGGTTCACCCCGGAGGTCTTCCTCGCCGACGCGCGCGAGCGGTTCGCCGGCCTCGACGCCGTCGTGCTCTGGCACGCCTACCCGGTGATCGGCATCGACGACCGCAACCAGTGGGACTTCTACCGCGACGTGCCCGGCATCGTCGACCTCGTGGCGACGTTCCACGACGCCGGCCTGCACGTCTTCGTCGACTACAACCCCTGGGACACGGGCACCCGCCGCGGCGAGGACGACCTCACCGAGCTGGCCGCGCTGGTGCGTGACCTCGGCGCGGACGGCGTCTTCCTCGACACCCTGAAGAAGGCGGAGCCCGAGCTCGTGGCACGGCTGGAGGCCGCCCGGCCCGGCATCGTGCTCGAGGGCGAGTCGAAGCTGCCCGTCGAGCGCATCGAGGACCACTCCTCGTCCTGGGCCCAGTTCTTCGCCGACTCGCCCGTGCCCGGCGTGCTGCGGGCGCACTGGTACGAGCGGCGGCACATGCAGCACCACGTGCGGCGCTGGCACCGCGACCACACCGAGGAGCTGCAGTCCGCGTGGCTCAACGGCGTGGGCGTGATGGTGTGGGAGGTCGTGTTCGGGGTGTGGGTCGGCTGGTCGGCACGCGACGCCGCGACCGTGCGGCGCATGGTGACCGTGCAGCGCGCGGCGCGCGAGCTGCTGCTCGACGGCGACTGGACCCCGCTCGCGGAGCTCGCCCCCGAGGCCGAGGCCGCCGGGGTGTACGCGTCGCGGTGGGAGGCCGACGGCGTCGCGCTGTGGACGCTGGTCAACCGCGGCGACGAGGACTATGCCGGGCCCGTGCTCGCGGTCGGCGACGAGCGCGTCACCGTCCCCGCCCGGGGCATCGCGGCGCTGCTGCACACCGGCGCCGGCGCGCCGCCGTGGGCGGCCGGGCTGCGCGCCGTCGTCGACGTCCTCGACGGTGGCCTCGACGGCGGTCACAAGGAAGGCCACGAGGGCGGCGCGCTGCGCCACGACCCGGACGCCCGCTTCCCGCACCGCCTCGCCCGCCGGCTCCGCGCGGACGCCCCGAACCAGCGAGGTCTCGGTTTCGACAGGCTCAACCAGCGAGCGGGCCTCGCGCCCGACGCGGGTCCCGACGTCCTGCCCGACCGCGACGCCGTCGTCGTGCCCGCCGGCCCGTACGTGCTCACGGTGCGCCACCGCGCCCGGGAGACCGGCATGTACCAGGGCGCGCCGTACGTCGACGAGTGGAAGCCGCTGCCCCCGCGCCTGCACGACGCCCGCACGCTGCAGCGCGACGGGGAGCTTGCGGCGCCGGTCGCCGTCGCCGCCACGGACGTGACGAACGTGCAGTTCGCCGAGTTCCTCGACGCCACCGGCTACGCGCCGGCCGTGGGGCACCGCTTCCTGGCGCACTGGGCGGACGGCCGCCCGGTGCCGGGCACCGAGGACGAGCCGGTGACGTTCGTCGACCTCGACGACGCGCGGGCGTACTGCGCCTGGCGCGGCGGGCGGCTGCCCACCGAGGACGAGTGGCAGCTCGCGGGCGAGGGGCGACCCGGGCAGCCGGCGTTCCGCCGCGGCACGCCCGCCGTGTGGGCCTGGACGGACAGCGAGCACAGCGACGGCCGCACGCGGTACGTCATGCTCAAGGGAGGCAGCGACTACCGCGCCGAGGGCTCGGACTGGTACGTCGAGGGCGGCCGGCACGCGCCCGACTACGCGGTGAAGCTGCTGCTGCCCGGCCTCGGCCTGGCACGCGGCGCGACGGTCGGGTTCCGGTGCGCGTGGGACCTGCCGGACGCGCTGCCCGTGACGGACACGACGGAGGTGACCCGATGACCGTCTCGCGCGACCCCGGCTCCGGCGCGCTCGCCGGCCTCCGCGTCGTCGACGCGTCCACCCTGTTCGCCGGCCCGATGGCGGCCATGCACCTCGGCGACATGGGCGCCGACGTCGTCAAGGTGGAGCACCCGACCAAGCCCGACCCGTCGCGCACGCACGGCGCGGCGAAGGACGGCGTCAACCTCTGGTGGAAGACGCTCGGGCGCAACAAGCGCACGATCACGGCGAACCTCGGAAGCGCGGGCGGCCGGGAGGTCTTCCTCGCGCTGGCGGAGCGCTCGGACGTCGTCATCGAGAACTTCCGGCCGGGCACGCTCGAGCGGTGGGGGCTCGGCTACGACGAGCTGTCGGCCCGCAACCCGCGGCTCGTGCTGGCGCGGGTCAGCGGTTTCGGGCAGCTCGGGCCGTACCGCACGCGCCCCGGCTTCGGCACCCTCGCGGAGGCGATGAGTGGGTTCGCCGCGATGACCGGCGAACCTGACGGCGCGCCCACGCTCCCGCCCTTCGGCCTGGCGGACGGCGTGGCTTCCCTGGCGACGGCGTTCGCGATCATGGTCGCCCTGTCCACGCGGGAGGCCACGGGCCGCGGGCAGGTGGTCGACACCGCCATCGTGGAGCCGATCCTCGCGATGCTCGGGCCGCAGATCACCCGCTGGGACCAGCTGGGCACGGTGCAGCCGCGCACCGGCAACCGGTCGGCCAACAACGCGCCCCGCAACACCTACCGCACCAGCGACGGGCAGTGGGTCGCGGTCTCCACGTCGGCGCAGTCGATCGCCGAGCGGGTGATGCGCCTCGTGGGCCGCCCCGAGCTGATCGACGAGCCGTGGTTCGCTCGCGGCGTCGACCGGGCGCAGCACGCCGACGAGCTCGACGCGGCGGTGGGCGGCTGGATCGCCGCGCGCACGCGGGACGAGGTGGTCGCGGCGTTCGAGGAGGCGCAGGCCGCGGTGGCGCCGATCTACGACGCGCACGACATCGTGGACGACCCGCAGTTCCGCGCCCTCGGGACGATCCACGAGATCGACGACCCGGAGCTCGGCCCCGTGCTCATGCAGGGTCCGCTGTTCCGGCTGTCCGGCAACGACGGCGTCATCCGCCACACCGGCCGGCCCCACGGCGCGGACACGGACGCCGTGCTCGGGGAGCTCGGCTTCGCGCCCGAGCGCGTCGCGGCGCTGCGGGACGAGGGGGCGGTATGACGCCGGGCACGGCGGCGAGCCCCGGGCACGACGCCCCGGCCGCGCAGCCGCTCACCCTCCTGTACGTGCCTGCCGACCGTCCCGACCGCGTCGCGAAGGCGCTGGCCTCCGGCGCGGACGCCGTGCTCGTCGACCTGGAGGACGCCGTCGCCCCCGCGGCGAAGGGCACCGCGCGCGGGAACCTCGCGGGGTTGCTGGGCGGCGAGCCGTCGGACTTGGCCGACCATCCCCAGGTGCAGGTGCGGATCAACCACGCGGGCACGCCCTGGCACGCCGACGACGTGGCCGCCGTGGCGGCCCTGCCCGGCGAGGTCGCGGCGCGGGCGCCCAAGGTGGAGACGCCGGCCGAGGTGCGGGCGCTCGCCGCCGCGCTGCCAGGCCGCCGCCTGCACCTGCTGCTCGAGACCGCGCTGGGCGTGGAGCGGGCGTTCGAGCTCGCGTCCGCGTCGCCGCAGGTCGCGTCGATCGGCCTGGGCGAGGCAGACCTGCGCTCCGACCTGCGCGTGGACGACGATGCCGGCCTGACCTGGGCGCGCGCCCGGGTGGTCGTGGCGGCGCGCGCCGCCGGGCTGCCGGCCCCCGCGATGTCCGCGTACACCCGGGTGCGCGACCTCGACGGCCTGGCCGCGTCGTGCCGCGCCGGCCGCGCGCTCGGCTTCTGCGGCCGCACCGCCATCCACCCGACCCAGCTCGACACCATCCGCCAGGCCTTCGCACCCACCGCGGACGAGGTCGTCCGGGCGCGCGATGTCGTGCGCGCCGTGGCCGACGCCGCGGCCGCCGGGTCCGGCACCGTCGTCCTGGCCGACGGCACGTTCCTCGACGTCGCGATGGTGGAGCGCGCGCGCTGGACCCTCGCGCTCGCGCAGCGCGCGGCGCTTCGGGAGCCGTGACGGGCCCCGGCCGTCGGTGAGCATCGCCTGACGTCCCGGAGTACCGCAGACTCGACGCATGGGTCCGCGCGCCTTCCGCTGGGTGCTGCACGTCGACCTCGACCAGTTCCTGGCCGCGGTCGAGGTCCTGCGGCGCCCGGAGCTCGCCGGGAGGCCGGTGATCGTCGGCGGGCGCGGCGACCCGACCGAACGCGCCGTGGTCTCCACGGCCTCGTACGAGGCGCGGGCGTACGGCGTCGGGTCGGGGATGCCGCTGCGCATCGCGGCCCGCAAGGTGCCGGACGCGGTCATCCTCCCGGTGGACCGCGAGGTGTACGACGCGGCCTCCGCGCAGGTGCTGGATGCGCTCCGCGGGCTCGGCACGGTGGTGGAGGTCCTCGGCTGGGACGAGGCGTTCCTGGGCACCGACGCCGACGACCCGGAGGCGTTCGCCCGCCGTGCGCAGCGGGCCGTGCTCGACGCCACCGCGCTGCACTGCTCGGTGGGCATCGGCGATAACAAGGTCCGCGCCAAGATCGCGACCGGGTTCGGCAAGCCGGCGGGCGTCTTCCGGCTCACCGCGGACAACTGGTTCGCGGTGATGGGCGCACGGCCCGCCATCGACCTGTGGGGCGTGGGATCCAAGGTGTCGGGGCGCCTGGCTGCGCACGGCATCGACACGGTGGCGCAGCTCGCCGCCGCGGACGACGCGGTCCTGGTCGGCGAGTTCGGGCCGCGCATGGGCGTCTGGTACGGCGAGCTGGGGCGCGGGCGCGGCTCCGCCGTCGTCGACGACACGCCCTGGGTGGCGCGCGGGCACGGTCGCGAGACCACGTTCCAGCAGAACCTCGCGACGCCGGAGCAGGTGGCCGCGGCGCTGCGGGAGCTCGCCGCGCAGGTGCACGCCGACACGGAGGCCGAGGGCCGGGCGGTCGTGCGGGTGGGCCTCAAGGTGCGTTACGCGCCGTTCTTCACCCGGACGCTCTCGCGGAAGCTGCCGGCGCCCACGCGGTCGCTCGAGAAGCTGACCGCCGCCGTACTCGGCCTCGCGGCCGGGATGGAGCCCGGCCGCGAGGTGCGGCTGCTCGGCGTCCGCGCCGAGATGGTCATGCCGGACCCGGGGCTCGAGGTGTCGCGATGACGACATGACGATCTGCGACACGGCCGACCCGGTGACACCGCACGCCGGGTGACACATCCTCGGAGGCGGGCTCGTCGGAGCCCTTGCCCGGGGAAGAGGAGCACCAGGATGCGTCGTTCACTGCTCGCAGGTCTCACGGCGGCCGCCGTGGCCACCGCCTCCTTTGACGGCCTGGCCGCCGCGGACGAGCCGGGCGCCAGCCCGGCCCCGGAGGCGCCGGCGTCGGGGTCGGCGTCCGTCACGCTGCTGACCGGCGACACGGTCCGGCTGGACGAGGTCGACGGCCGCCGCGCGGTGACGATCGACCCGGGCGAGGGGCGCGAGGCGATCGACGTCCACCAGCTGGAGATCGACGGCGAGCTCTACGTGCTGCCGCTCGACGTCGTGCCCTACGTGGCCGAGGACCTGCTGGACCGCGAGCTGTTCGGCGTCGACGCGCTGATCTCCCAGGGGTACGACGACGCCTCCACCGACAGGCTGCCGGTGATCGCCACCTTCGCGGACGGCGCGCGGGCGGCCGCGGCCGAGCCCTTCGCCGCGGCCGCGAAGGAGGAGCGGCTGGAGAGCATCGACGCGCAGGCGCTCGCCGTCGACAAGGACGACGCCGAACGGTTCTGGGAGTCGCTCACGGGCGCCGCGGGCTCCCGGGCGGCGGGCGCCGCCGAGGGGGCGACGACGCTCTCCCGGGGCGTGGAGAAGCTGTGGCTCGACGGTCAGGTGCAGGCCGACCTGGACGAGAGCACCGCCCAGATCGGCGCCCCCACCGTGTGGGACGCCGGCGTCGACGGCAGCGGGGCGACGGTGGCGGTGCTGGACACCGGCGTCGACGCGGACCACCCGGACCTGGCGGGCAAGGTCGCGGCGCAGGAGAACTTCTCCCCGACCCCGACCGCGCACGACGGGCACGGGCACGGCACGCACGTGGCGTCGACCGTCGCCGGGACGGGTGCCGGCTCCGACGGCCGCCGCGCCGGCGTGGCGCCCGGCGCCGAGATCCTCTCGGGCAAGGTCCTGTCGGACGAGGGCTCGGGCTACGAGTCCGACATCATCGCCGGCATGGAGTGGGCCGCCGGCGCGGGGGCGGACGTCGTCAACCTGAGCCTGGGCGGCGGTGCGACCGACGGCACGGACCCCCTGAGCCAGGCGGTCGACGAGCTGTCCGCGGCCGACGACGTGCTGTTCGTCGTCGCCGCCGGCAACGAGGGACCGGGCGACGGGACGATCGGCGCCCCGGGCGCCGCGGACTCGGCGCTGACCGTCGGGGCGGTGGACCGGGACGACGTTCTCGCCGACTTCTCCAGCCGTGGTCCGCGGCTCGGCGACCTGGCCGTCAAGCCGGACCTCACCGCCCCCGGCGTCGGGATCGTCGCCGCGCGCGCGGCCGGGACGTCCCTGGGCTCGCCGGTCGACGACCTCTACACGGCCGCCAGCGGCACCTCCATGGCCGCGCCGCACGTGGCCGGCGCTGCCGCGCTCCTCGCGGCGGCGCACCCGGACTGGTCCGGGCCGCGGCTGAAGGACGCCCTGGTCAGCACGTCCGTCAAGGGCGGCGACACCGCGTACGAGCAGGGCGGCGGGCGCGTCGACGTCGCCCGGGCGTTCACGCAGACCGTGTCCGGCACGGGCAGCGTGCACCTCGGGAGCTTCACCGACGGCGACACGGCCCCCGCCACCGCGGAGGTCACCTGGACCAACACGGGCGACGCCGACGTCGAGCTGTCCCTGCGGCTGGACCTCACCGACGGGCACGGGGACCCGACGGGTGGCGCGGTCGACGTCGGCGCGGACTCGGTGACCGTCCCGGCCGGGGGCAGCGCCACCACGGAGGTCGCGGCCGACGTCGGGGCGTTGCCCGTGGGGCAGCACACCGGCTGGCTGACCGCCACCGCCGGCGACACCGTGGTGCACACCACCGTCGGCGTCGTCAAGGACCCGCCGATCCACACGGTGACCGTCCGGGGCGTCAACCGGGCGGGCGAGGAGGCCATGGCGAGCCCCGTGGTCCTGCTGGGCGACGATCCGCGGTTCGACGTCCTCACCTTCGACAAGCCCGGCGAGACGCGTCAGGTGCAGGTGGGCGAGGGCTCGTACTTCCTGCACGCGATGGTGAACGACGGGCAGGGGGAGTCGTCGGTGATCGTCGACCCGGACCTGGAGATCACCGGGGACAGGGAGCTCGTGCTGGACGCCCGCGACGCGAACCGCGTGCAGATCGACACGCCGCGGCCGGCCGAGCCGCGCGGCACGCTCGGGTTCACGACGTACCGCGACACCGGGACCCGGACCATGTCGAACTCGACGATGAAGTTCGACGGGACCTCGAAGATCAACGTCACGCCCACCGCGCGGGCGGACGGCGGCTACTTCGAGTTCACGTCCCGCTGGCAGCTCTCGGCCCCCATGCTCCGGGTGCGGGAGCCCGGCAGCCACGGCCACGGGCGCGGCCTGGACCTGTGGCCGAAGTACGAGCGGTACTCGCCGCAGGCGGACCTGCGCGGCGCCCTCCCGGTCGTCGACGTCGGGCGCGGGCTCGCCGAGGACTACGCCGGGCGGGACGTCGCCGGGGCGGTCGTCGTCGTGCACCTGGACAGCAAGGGGCAGGAGCGGGCCGCCGCCGCGGCCGCGGCGGACGCGAGCGCCGCGATGGTGCTGATCGCGCCGGCGGAGGGGCTGTCGTGGTGGGTGAAGTTCACGGGCCGCGGCGAGCGGCTGCCGGTCCCGGTCGCGGTCCTGGCACCCGAGGAGGTGCGGCAGCTCGCGGACCGACTGGAGCGGGGGCGGACCCGGCTGAAGGTGAGCGGGGACCAGCAGTCCGCGTACCGGTACGACGTCGTCCAGGTGTCGGCGGGCCGGGTCCCCGAGCACGTCGTGCACGAGGTGTCGCGGGCGAACACCGCGATGATCACCGCGAGGTACCACGAGATGGGCGGCACCGAGTGGTCCAAGGAGCAGCGGTTCGCGTGGCGGCCGTGGCAGCGGTCCACGATCGTCGAGTCCCAGCACGAGCTGCGGACACCGCAGGCGCGCACCGAGTACGTGTCGGCCGGCGACACCCTCTGGCGCCAGCACGTGCTGCACCAGGACACATGGGACGAGCTGAACCCGATCAGCGGCGGCGCGTCGCACGAGCTGCGCACGTACGACCCCGGCGAGAAGGTCACCTACGACTGGTACGGCGGCGTGCAGCGGCCGGCCGTCCGCGAGGCGTCCCGCACGGGCGACGAGCTGACGATCGAGGTGCCCGAGTTCGTCCAGGGTGCCGGGGAGACGTCCGCCCGGGCTGCGGCGCCCGAGGTCACAGGGCGGGTGCTCGAGGACGGCGAGGTCATCGGCGAGGGCCCCGTCTGGGGCACCTTCCGGGCGAGCAAGCACACGGCGAAGTACCAGGTCGAGCTGACGACCCGGCGCGTGGGGTCGGACTGGGCCTTCGCCACCACGACCGAGTCGGTGTGGACCTTCGGCTCGCGGCGTCCCGCCGAGGGCCGGTCGGCCGGGCTGCCGATGATGCGCGTCGACTACGACGTGCCCGTCGGCCTCGACAACCTCGTGGACACGCGCCGGCCGTTCCACGACGTGGCGTTCCGGGTGGAGCACCCCGGGCTGTCGGGCCGAGCGCCGCGCGTGGCAGCGCTCGAGGCGCGGGTCTCGTTCGACGACGGGGCGACCTGGGAGCGGCTGGACGTGTCGCGGTCCCGCGACGGGCGCACGTTCGACGCCCGCGTGGTGCAGGGCAGGCGCACCGGGCCGGTGACCCTGGACGTGCGGGTGCGTGACGCCGACGGCAACACGGTGCGGCAGACGGTGGAGCGCGCTTACGGCATCGCGTGACCGCCGGGGTGGCCGGCCGGCTGGCCGGCTGGGCGCGCGGGGGAGCCGTCGTCGGTCAGCCACCCGCGCTGGGCGGCCTGCCAGGCGAACTGCATCCGGGTCTGCGCCCCGGTCAGGTCCATCAGGTCGCTGACCCGGCGCTGCACGGTGCGGGTGCTCATCCCCAGCCGGGTCGCGATCGCCTTGTCGCTCACGCCGGCGACGAGCAGCGACAGCAGCCGACGCTCGTCGGTGGCCAGGGGAGCGGCGGGGGACCGGGCGGCGAGCGTGCCCCCGCCCCCGTCGCCGTCTCGGCCTCGCTTGCTGGCACCGGCGACCAGGAGCGGGGAGGCGCTCACCCAGTAGCTCTCGAACAGGGCGATCAGGGCTGTGAGCAGGTCGCTGTCGCGGACCAGGGCGGCGGTCGGCTCGGTGACCCCGTCGCGCGCCGGGACCAGCGGGAGCAGGGCGACCGAGCCGTCCGCCACGGCCAGCCGGACCGGGAGCGACGGGGCCGCCCGCGCCTCTTCTCCCGCCTCGACGCCGAGCACGAGGCTGTCGATCATGCCCGGCTCCTCGAGCAACGCCTGCTCGTAGACCACCCGGTACCGCACGCCGCGGGCCAGCATGGCGAACTCCTCGTCGTTCTCCGTCGAGGGCATCGCCACGTGCCCCGCCCGGCAGAACCACAGGATCTCCGAGCGCGTGGAGAGCTGCAGGCTGCGCAGCGCCTGCCGCAGCGCCGCCTGGCCGGTGACCACCTCGACCAGCCGGTCCGCATGGCGCCGGCGGGTGCTGGCGCGGTGCTCCTCGGCGAGCTCGGCGATCGCCGTCGTGGCCTGGTGCAGCGCCGCCTGGGTGTCCAGGAGCAGCGGGCCGAGGGCGACCTCGGGGGCCGTCGCGGTGTACCGCGCCGGCTCGCCGTGGGCCGCGGCGAGGCCGTGCTCGACGAGGCGGCCGAGGACCTCCGCGACGGCGTCGCTCGGGGACCCGAGCACCTCGGCCAGGTGGGGCACGTCCGACGTGCCGACGGTCACGAGCAGCCGGTACAGCCGCTCCTCGTCCGGCGCGACACCGGCCACCGCGAGCGCCGACGCGATCCCGGCGGCGGGGTCGTCGCCGTCCGCGCGCCCCTCGCCGATGGCGGTCGTCCGTGCCTGGTGCATCGTTCCCCGGTCCGTGCGCGGTCAGGTCGGGACCCAATGTAGGCGGCGGCCGCGGTCGGCGCGCCCCCGCCGTCGGTCGTCCGGTCGCCCATGATGCGATTGTCGGACGGCCGTCACGATCCTGCAGTACGCTCGGGCCGCATGGCCCACCCCACGCCGTCCGAGCCGCCGACGCCCCCCTCGCCGCCGTCGTCCAACGAGCGTGAGCTCGAGGCCGAGATCGTCACCGACCTGCGCGACCGGATGACGTACGGGTCGTACCTGCAGCTGGACCGGTTGCTGTCCGCGCAGGTCCCCGTGAGCAGCCCCGAGCACCACGACGAGATGCTCTTCATCGTCCAGCACCAGACGACGGAGCTGTGGCTCAAGCTGGTGCTCCACGAGCTGCTCTCGGCGCGCGAGCTCCTGGCCGCGGACGACCTGCCGGCGGCGCTCAAGCGCATCGCGCGGGTCAAGCACATCCAGAAGACGCTGACCGAGCAGTGGTCCGTGCTTGCGACGCTCACCCCGAGTGAGTACGGCGAGTTCCGGGGCTCCCTCGCGAACGCGTCGGGGTTCCAGTCGTGGCAGTACCGCGCGGTGGAGTTCCTGCTCGGCAACAAGAACCACCGCATGCTGCGGGTCTTCGACGCCGAGCCCGAGGCGCAGGCGGTGCTCGCTCGGCTGCTCGCCGAGCCGAGCGTCTACGACGAGTTCCTGCGCTACCTCGCGCGCCAGGGGCACGCCGTCCCGCGGCACCTGCTGGAGCGGGACGTCACGCGCGCCCACACCCACGACGAGGGCCTCGTCGAGGTCTTCCGGGCGATCTACGCCGACCCGCAGGCACACTGGTCCGCCTACGAGGCGTGCGAGGAGCTCGTCGACCTGGAGGACAACTTCCAGCTCTGGCGGTTCCGCCACCTGCGCACCGTGCAGCGCATCATCGGCTTCAAGCGCGGCACCGGCGGGTCCTCGGGCGCCGCCTTCCTCAAGAAGGCCCTCGACCTCACCTTCTTCCCCGAGCTGTTCGCCGTGCGCACGGAGCTCGGCGCCTGATGGGGGTTTCGACAGGCTCAACCACCGGGGGGCTGCCGCGCCGCGTCCCGCGCGCACGCCCTGTCGACGGCGGCGTCCTGCTGCCCGGGTTCGTCGACGCGCACGTGCACCTGGCCCTCCTCGACGGATCCCTCGGCGCGCGCGGCGGCCCCGGCGTGCTGCGGGCCGCCGGGATCGCCGGTGTCGACGACCTCGGCGCGGAGCCGGGCCGGGCCGCGACCTGGCCGGGCACGCCCGGCTTCCCGCACGTCCGGTTCGCCGGCGCGTTCCTCGCCGCCCCCGGCGGGTACCCGTCCGACCGGTCGTGGGCGCCCGACGGCTGCGTCGAGCCCGTCGCCTCGCCCGAGGACGCCGAGGCCGCCGTCGCCCGCCAGGTCGGGGTCGGCGCCTCGTACGTCAAGGTGACGCTGCACTCCGGGGGGCCGATGCTGGACGACGCGGCGCTGGCCGCGGTCGTGCGCGCGGCCCGAGCGCACGGCGTGCCCGTCGTCGCGCACGCCGAGGGGCACGGCCAGGCCGAGCGGGCGCTCGCGGCCGGCGTCGACCGGCTCGCGCACACCCCGTGGACCGAGCGCCTGTCCGACGCGGTCGTCGAGGCCGCCGCGGCACGGCAGGTCTGGGTCAGCACGCTGGACATCCACGGCTGGGGCACGCCCGACGCCCAGCAGGAGCGGGACCGGGAGGCCGCGCTCGACAACCTGCGGCGCTTCCACACCGCGGGCGGCGTGGTCGCCTACGGCACCGACCTCGGCAACGGGTCGCTGCCCGTCGGGCTGAACGTCCGCGAGCTACGGGCGCTGGGCGACGCCGGCCTGGAGGCCCCCGCCCTGCTCCGGGCGCTGACCTCCCGGCCCGTGCCCGGCCTGGCGACATTCCTGCCGGGCAGCCCGCCCGACGCCGCCACCGGAGCCGCCGAGCTGGTCGAGCTCCTCGCCCACGCCACCGTCGTCGCCGACCCTGATACCGCCATCACCCCCGCCATCGCCCCCGAGGAGGACGCGCCGTGACCATCCCCGCAGCCGCACCGACCCCCGCGGCCCGCGCCGCCGCGCTCGACGTCGCCGACCCGCTCGCCGCCTACCGGGACCGCTTCGTGCCGTCCGACGACGTGGTCGCCTACCTCGACGGCAACTCCCTGGGCCGCCCCACGAGGGCCGCGGCTCGCCGTCTCGCGGGCTTCGCCACCGAGGAGTGGGGGGCGCGCCTCATCCGCGGCTGGGACGAGTCCTGGTACGAGCTGCCGCTGACGCTCGGCGACCGGATCGGCGACGTCGTCCTCGGCGCGGCACCCGGCCAGACGTTCGTCGGCGACTCGACCACGGTCGTCCTCTACAAGCTGGTGCGGGCGGCGCTCGACCTGCCGGCCGTCGCCGGGCGCGACGAGATCGTGGTCGACTCGGGGAACTTCCCCACGGACCGCTACCTGCTCGAGGGGATCGCGGCCGAGCGCGGCAAGCGGCTCGTATGGCTGCACCCGGACCCCGCGGCGGGCGTGACGCCGGCCGACGTCGGGGCGGTGCTGGGCGACCGCACCGCGCTGGTGCTGCTCAGCCACGTCGCGTACCGCTCGGGGTATCGCACCGACGCCGCGCAGGTGACGCGGCTGGCCCACGACGCCGGCGCCTTGGTCCTGTGGGACCTGTGCCACTCGGCGGGGGCGGTGCCGGTCGCGCTCGACGAGTGGGGCGCCGACCTCGCCGCCGGGTGCACGTACAAGTACCTGAACGGCGGCCCGGGCTCGCCCGCCTTCGGCTACGTGCGTTCCGACCTGGTCGACCAGCTGCGCCAGCCGATCCAGGGTTGGATGGGTGCCGACGCCCCCTTCGAGATGGGCCCGGCCTACGCCCCGCACGCCGGGATCCGCCGGTTCGTGTCCGGCACGCCGGCCATCACCTCGATGCTGGCGATGCAGGACATGCTCGACCTGATCTCGGCCGCCGGCATGGACGCGATCCGCGCCAAGTCGGTGCGGCTCACGCGGTTCGCGCTCGAGCTGACCGACGAGCTGCTGGTGCCGCTGGGCGTGGAGGTCGCCTCCCCGCGCGACGCCGAGAGCCGCGGCTCGCACGTGACGATCGACCACCCCGAGTTCGCGGACGTCGTGGCCGAGCTGTGGGAGCAGGGGGTCGTGCCCGACTTCCGCCGCCCGCACGGCATCCGCCTCGGCCTGTCGCCCCTGTCGACGTCGTTCGACGAGGTGCGCGTGGGCGTCGAGGCCGTCCGGTCCGCCCTCCTGCGCCGCGCGGGCTGACGGCAGCTGACAGCCCTGTGGCGACCGACCCGCCCGCCGTCCTCGACGACGTCGAGGCCCGGCCCGGCAGCGCGACGTCGCTGGTGCGCACCGTCGTCGGCGCCTACCTGCGCCAGGTCGGCGGGGCGATCGCCGCGGCCGACCTCGTCGCGCTCCTGGGCGAGATCGGGGTGGGCGGCCCGAGCGCCCGCAGCGCGGTCTCCCGGGTCAAGGCCCGCGGCCTGCTCGACGCCGCGTCCGTGCGCGGGCGGCCCGGCTACCGGCTCGCCCCCGGCGCCACCTGGATGCTCGAGCGCGGCGACCGGCGCATCTTCACCTACCGCCCCCAGGGCGAGGCGGACCCCTGGTGCCTGGTGTCGTACACGGTGCCGGAGACGCGGCGCGACGCCCGCCACCAGCTGCGCCGCCACCTGGCGGGGATCGGGTGCGGGCACGTCGCGACCGGGCTGTGGATCTGCCCGGCCCACCTGACCGGCGAGGTGGACGAGATCCTGGACTCCCTCGGGCTGCGGGACGCGGCGACGCTCTTCGTCACGTCGACGCCGCGCACCGCGGGCCCCTTCGCCGAGGCCGCCGCGCGGTGGTGGGACCTCGACCGGCTCGCGGCGCTGCACCACGGGTTCCTGGCGCGGCACGCGGACGACGCCGGCCATGCCGGCCATGCCGGCCAGGCCGGCCAGGCCGAGGACGCCGCCGCAGGGAGCGAGGCGTTCGCGCGCTGGACGCGGGTCCTCGACGACTGGCGCCTGATCCCGGCCGTCGACCCTGGCCTCCCGCCCGGCGCGCTGCCCCACGACTGGCCGGGGCGGGCCGGCGTCGCGACCTTCGAACGGCTCCGCGCCGAGCTCGAGGCGCCGGCCACCGCGTACGTGCGCCGCGTGGCCGGCGGGCCGGGCGTGGCGGTCGGCCGGGCCTGAGCACGATCCGTCGTCGCCCTCCTCGTCGCCCGGCCGGCGGTGTGCGGGCGCCTGCTGTTGCGGACTGATTCCGGCGACCGGATCATCAAGGCGGACGGCACGCCGGGCCGCTAAGGCGACGCGGCGGCGACCGACCGTCAGGGGGATCTCAACGTCGAGGGAAAGTGGTGGTCGCATGACCGGTACGACGGGGACGGGACGCGACGGATCCGCGGCCGGCGCGCCGGTGGAGCTCGTGCTCATCGAGTTCCCCCGGGCCGAGTTCCGGGGCGAGATCATCGCGGAGCTCGGGAAGCTCGTCGACGCCGGCACGATCGACGTGCTCGACGCGCTCCTCATCCGCAAGGCCGACGACGGCACGGTGGAGTGGCTCGAGGCCACCGAGGGCGGCGACGACGAGCTGGCCCGCATCGTGGGTGAACCCGCCGGGCTGCTGGCCGCGGACGACGTGGACGCGGTCGCCGAGGACCTGGCCCCCGGGTCGGCCGTCGGCATGCTCGTCTTCGAGCACACCTGGGCACGTGGCCTCGCGGGCGCCGTCCACGGGGCCGGTGGGCAGGTCCTCGACTGGACCCGGGTGCCCGCCGCCGCGATCGAGGAGCTCACCGCCGAGCTCGCGAAGGAGAGCTGAGATGCCGCCTCTGGGACGGATGGGCCGGCCCGGGCTGATCGGGACGATGGCTCGCACGGCAGTGATCACCGGCACGGCGAACGCCACCAGCCGGGCGATGAACCGGCGCGCCGCGGCGCGCGACGAGCAGCGCTACGCCGCCGACCAGTACCAGGCCCAGCAGTACGAGGCGCAGCGGCCCCCGGCGCCGCAGTACCAGCAGCCGCCCGCGCCGACGCCGCCGGGGGCACCCGCGCCGGCGGGCCCCGGCGAGGACGACCTGATCACCCAGCTGAAGCGGCTGGGCGACCTGCGCACGGCGGGCGTGCTGTCGGACGCCGAGTTCACCGCGGCCAAGGCCAAGCTGCTGGGCTGATCCGGTCGGCCGAGGGCCGGCACACTCCGGGGAGGACGGCGAGGAGCAGGACGGGACCGAAGGACGGGACGTGGATCTCGAGACCGTGACCATGCTGGCCCTGGTGGCCGCGGCGGGGGTCGTCGCACCGTTGGTCGTGGACCGCCTGGAGCCGGTCGTCCGGCTCCCCTCGGTCGTGATCGAGATCCTCCTGGGCATCCTGCTCGGCCCGGCGGCGCTGGGGCTCGTGCACGAGACCGACGTCGTCGGGGCGCTCTCCGACCTGGGTCTCGCCTTCCTCATGTTCCTCGCCGGATACGAGATCGAGTTCTCCCGCATCCGCGGCGGTCCGCTGCGCAGCGCCGTCGGGAGCTGGGCGGCCTCGCTCGTGCTCGGACTGGTGCTGGGCATCCTGCTCGCGGGGCCGCAGACGGGGCTCGTCGTCGGGCTGGCGCTCACCACGACGGCGCTCGGCGTCATCCTGCCGATCGTGCGCGACGGCGGCGCCACGGGGACGCCGTTCGGCGACCGGGTGCTCGCCGTCGGGGCGGTGGGGGAGTTCGGACCGATCCTCGCGATCGCGTTCGTCCTCAGCGGGGACCGGCCCGCCCACACGGTCGTCGTCCTGGCCGCGTTCGCGGCCCTCGCCGTCGCCGGGGCGTGGCTCGCGCGCAAGCGGCGCCATCCGCGCCTCGGGAAGGTCGTCACCGCCACGCTCGGCACCAGCTCGCAGGTGGGGGTGCGGCTCTGCGTGCTGGTGGTGATCGCCATGTTCGCCCTGGCCCTGGCGCTCGGCCTCGACCCCGTGCTCGGGGCGTTCACCGCGGGCATCCTCGTGCACCTGTTCCTGTCCTCGGGCGACCCGCAGGAGGCCGAGGTCGTCGAGTCGCGGCTCGAGGGCATCGGGTTCGGCTTCTTCATCCCCGTCTTCTTCGTGATGAGCGGCGTCACCCTCGACGTCCAGGCGATGGTCGCGGACCCGCGGGTGCTCGTCACGGTGCCCGTGTTCGTGATCCTCTTCCTCGTGGTGCGGTGCGTGCCCACGTTCCTGGCCCACCGGCGCGCGCTGGGCACCACGGACGCGCTCGCGCTGGGCCTGATGGCGGCCACCGCGCTGCCGCTCGTCGTCGTCATCGCCACGGTGGGCACGACGGCGGGCCTGCTGGCGACGGCCGACGCCGCGGCGCTCGTCAGCGCTGCCGTCGTGTCGGTGCTCGTCTTCCCGGTCGTGGCCGGGCGACTGCGATCCGGCGCGGCCGCGGGTGCCCCGGACGGTGCTGCCGACGGTGCGGGGGACCACGCCGGCGAGGACGCGGGGCGACGATGAACGACGCGACGACGAGCGACACGACGCCGGTCCGGTCCGTGCGCGACCACGCAAGGCTCCTCGGGATGTCCGCCGCGCTGGGCATCCCCGTGTCGGTCGCGGCCTTCTGCCTCCTCGCGGCGTTGCACCAGCTGACCCACCTGGTGTGGGACGTGCTGCCCGCCGCCGCGGGCCTCGACGACGTGCCCTGGTGGTGGCCCCTGCCCTGGCTGGCGCTCGCAGGCCTCGCCGTCGGGTTCGCCGTCCGGTCCCTGCCGGGGCACGGCGGCCACGTGCCGGTGGACGGCCTGGCGATGGGGCCGGTGCCCGCCTCCCATGTGCCCGGCATCCTGCTCGCCGCGCTGGCGGGTCTGCCGCTCGGCGTCGTCCTCGGGCCGGAGGCGCCGCTGCTGGCCGTCGGCGCGGCGCTCGCCCTCCTGCTGGTGCGGCCCTGGGACGCGGCCCTCGACGACCCGACGCGCCAGGTCCTCGCCGTCGCCGGGTCCGCCGCCGCACTGTCGGCCATCTTCGGCAGCCCGCTCGTGGGCGCCGTCTTCGTCGTCGAGGCGGCCGCGCTCGGCGGGCTCGCCGGGGCGCGGCTCGTGGGCGTGGTGCTCCCGTCCCTGCTGACCTCCGGGGTCGGCGCGCTCGTGTTCACCGGCCTGGGGAGCTGGACCGGGCTGGAGATCGCGTCGCTGGCCCTGCCGCACCTCGACGCCCCGGCGCGGCCGGACCTCGGCGACGTGCTGTGGACGATCCCTGTGGCAGTCCTCGTCGCCGTCGGGGTGCGGCTCGTGCACGACCTGGGTGCCGCCGTCGCGCGGCGGGCGGCGGCGCGCCCCTTCCGGGCCGCCGTCGCGGGCGCGCTGGTCGTCGGCGTCTGCGCCGTGGCCTACGCCCTGGTCTCGGGGCGCTCGCCCGAGGACGTGGCGCTGTCGGGACAGTCGCTGCTCGGACCGCTGGCCGCCGACCCGGAGGCATGGGGCGTGGGGGTGCTGGTCGCCCTGCTGGCGTTCAAGGGGATCGCCTACGCCGTGTCGCTCGGGACGCTGCGCGGCGGCCCCATCTTCCCCGGCATCCTCCTCGGCGCGGCGGCCGGGGTGCTGGTCGCGCCCCTGCCCGGGTACGGCGCGGTCCCGGCGCTCGCCGCGGGGATGGCGGCGGCGACCGCGGCGACCCTGCCGTTCCCGGTGTCCGGGGCCGTGCTGGTGGTCATGCTCCTGGGTCCGGCCGCGCCCGCGATGGCCCCGGTCGTGCTCCTCGCGGTGGTGGTGGGCTACGTCACCGAGCACGCGGTGCTACGCCCGCGCCGGGAGGCACGGGCCGCTGGTGAGCCTGCGCCGTCCAGCGCCTCGCGGATCAGGTCGGCGTGCCCGTTGTGCCGGGCGTACTCCTCGATGAGGTGCACCAGGATCCAGCGCAGGCTGAAGGCGCCCTCGCCCTCCCGACGCGACTCGCGGACGCTGACCCGGTCCAGCCCGTCGGTCGCGGCGACCGCGGCGGCCAGCCGACGGTCCGAGTCGGCGACGGCCGCGTCGAAGAGGGCGCGCAGCTCCTCGGCGGAGTCGCCGGCCGCGGAGTGGAAGTCCCAGTCGCGGTCGGCGTCCCAGTCCACGGTGTCGAACGGCGCGATGGGCTCGTCGGCGTCGAAGACCTCGGCGAGCCAGTTCGTCTCGACCAGCGCGAGGTGCTTGAGCAGGCCGCCGAGCGTCAGGGTGCTCGGCGGGTGCGGGGTGCGCAGCTGCTCGGCCGTCAGGCCGGTGGTCTTCCAGCGCATGGTGTCGCGGTGGTAGTCGAGGAACCCGCGCAGCGTGGCGAGCTCGTCGACTCGCAGCGGTGGGTCGACGCGGTGGTTCTCGGGGAGGCCCGGCGTCGGCACGGGCAGCCGGAACGCGCCGTCGTCGAGCGCGGCGCGGACCGCCGCCGCCGTGGCGGCGGGCTCCTCGCCGCCCGTGTCCCGGGCGTGCGGCTCCAGGTCGCCCAGGTCCGCGAACGCGGCGTGCATGCTCCGCACCGCGGCCGGGTCGCGCAGCTCGGAGTCGGCGCGGCCGGTGGCGCGCCCGAGGGTCGCGTCCAGGTCCGGCCGCAGGACGACGTACGCGAGGTCCCAGCCCTCGCGCGCCGCGGCGGCGCGGAACGGGGGCAGGAACCACGGCCCGACGACTCCGTCCGTCACGACGTCGTACCCGCCCCGGACGTAGGCGCTCACCGCGCCGACGATCGCGGCGGCGACGGTCTCGTTCTGCGCCTGGGAGCCGGCGAGGTACGGCGGCACGTGGCCCTGGACGATCGATCGGTAGAACGTGTCGGTCGTGAGGTTGACGGTGGGGCGGTCCGTGTCGAGCGCGAGCAGCGCGGCCACGGTGGTCTTCCCGGCGCCCGGGGGCCCGGTGAGGATGGTGACGGTCACGTCGCGACCGTAGCGTGCGGGGGAGGTGCCGGGCGCGCCTATTCCTCCACCTTTCTCCAAGGTCTTCCTCCGTCGTCGCCGGCGGCGTCCGCGAGCTCGCGCGCCCGGAGCAGCACGGCGTCGAGCATGGCCGGCGTGAGCCTCCCGGTGAAGGTGTTCTGCTGCGAGACGTGGAAGCAGCCGAGCACCGTGAGGGTGCCGGGGGAGCCGTCGCGCCGGGCGAGCGTCGTCTCGGCGCCGTGGGCGAACCGCGGCCGGGGCCGTGGCACCTCCCAGCCCTGCTCGGCGAGGGCGGTGAGCAGGGCCTGCCAGCCGATCGCCCCGAGCGCGACGGCCACCCGCACGGAACCCACCAGCTCGAGCTCGCGCGCCAGGTAGGGCGCGCACCGGCCGCGCTCCTCGGGGGTGGGCTTGTTGGCCGGCGGCGCGCACCGCACGGGCGCGGTCACCCGGATCCCCCGCAGCTCCAGCCCGTCGCCGGCCGCCACCGACGTGGCCTGGTTCGCGAAGCCCGTGCGGTGCATCGCCGCGAAGAGGAAGTCGCCGCTGCGATCGCCGGTGAACATGCGGCCCGTGCGGTTGGCGCCGTGCGCGGCCGGGGCCAGCCCCACGACGACGACGGGCGCACGCGGGTCGCCGAAGCCCGGCACCGGCCGCCCCCAGTACTCCTCGTCGCGGAACGCGGCCCGGCGCTCGCGGGCCACCTCCTCACGCCACGCGACCAGGCGGGGGCAGGCGCGACACTCCACGAGGTGGGCGTCCAGCGCCGCCAGCGTGGGTGCCGTGCGGGCGGCGACCGGGTAGGCGGGGGAGGCGGGGTCGGGCGACGGGGCGGGGGTCACGAGGTCCATCGTGGCCCGCCGGGAGCCCGGACGCCGCAAGGCCCGCCTCCGTTGACCGGGGACGGGCCGTGCGGCGAGGTGGCGCGAGGGGCGGTCAGACCGCCGGGTGGAGCCGCCCACGGGCCGGGGCTGTTGCGGGGGCGGCGGCCGGGGCGACGGCGGGCTCGGTGCCGAGGCGGCGGAGCGTCCAGCCGAGCAGCCCGAAGAGGACGCCGAGGCCCATGACCAGGGCGCTCACGCCGTACGCCACGACGGAGGTGAACAGCGACGCGCGCAGGAACGAGGCGTTCATCGCGGTGGCGCGCAGCGGGTCGTCCTGACCCAGCTCGGAGTAGGTCTGGCCGCCCGTCGCCTCCAGCGCGTGCTTGTCGATGACCTGCGCCTGGGCGTATGCGGAGAGGGGACCGTCGACGGTGTCGCCGGCGAGGAACGCCGCATCCTCGGAGACGGTGATGTTCTGGGCGGACAGCTGGGAGCTGACCGTGGCCCAGGTGGCCGCGCCGGCCCCGATCATAAGAATGCCGGCGACGAGAGCGACGAGGCCGACGGTGCGAGCCGGTCGCTGGGCGTTGCGAGTGGTGTTCATGGTCCCCTCCGGGTGCTGACCGCGGGGCTGCGGCCGCTGTGTCGGCGTCGGGTCTGACGCCGTCTCTATGGTAAGACCACAGCCTCTGGCCTGCGCCTTCAGGGCTTGTGAAGTTCTTCACAAATGGCGGAGATGGTGCCGCGACGCTCTCGCCTGCTCGCGGCCGACGCCGGGTCGGGGGGACCAGCTGACGGAAAGGGGGAACACCGGACCACGGCCCGGCCGCCCACGGGCGGAGAGCCTCGTCGTGGTGGCCGGTGCGGATGAGTACGATCGAGGGGCGCTGCCCGAGGGTGGCGCCCCTCGATCGTGCCCGGCGAGCGCTGCGCGCCGGCCGGTCGTCGTTCGACCCGCCGCCGCGCACCGCGCGCCGGTCCCGACCAGCAAGGAGCACCTCCGTGTCCGACGTCGCCTCGCCGATGCCACCGACCCCCGATCACGCGCAGGACCCGGCGCAGGACACGGACACGGTGACGGTGCAGACGTCGACGACGGGCACCGAGCTCTTCGCGGACCGCCGCGACGTCGTCGTCATGCGGGTGGACGGCACCTTGCTCGACCTGGCCACCGACCTCGCGGCCGGGACCGTGGTGGAGCCGGTCACGATCGACTCGCCCGACGGGCTCGCCGTGCTGCGCCACAGCGCCGCGCACGTGCTCGCCCAGGCCGTCCAGCAGGTCAACCCGGACGCCAAGCTCGGCATCGGCCCGCCCGTCACGGACGGTTTCTACTACGACTTCGACGTCGAGACCCCGTTCACGCCCGAGGACCTCAAGGCCCTCGACAAGGCGATGACCCGGATCATCCGGGAGGGCCAGACCTTCCGCCGCCGCGTCGTGACGGAGGACGAGGCGCGCGCCGAGCTCGCCGACGAGCCGTACAAGCTCGAGCTCATCGGGCTCAAGGGCGGGACGACGCCGGCCGAGGGGGACGACGCAGGCGTCTCCGTCGAGGTCGGCGGCGGCGAGCTGACCATCTACGACAACGTGCGCGGCGCCGGCCGCGAGAGCGAGACCGTGGCCTGGAAGGACCTGTGCCGCGGCCCCCACCTGCCCTCCACCAAGCTCATCGGCCAGGGCGTGCAGCTCATGCGCTCGGCCGCCGCCTACTGGCGCGGGTCGGAGAAGAACCCGCAGCTGCAGCGCATCTACGGCACCGCCTGGCCGTCGAAGGACGAGCTCAAGGCGTACCTGGAGCGCCTGGCCGAGGCCGAGCGTCGCGACCACCGCCGCATCGGCGCCGAGATGGACCTGTTCTCGTTCAACGACCAGGTCGGCTCGGCCCTGCCCCTGTTCCACCCCAAGGGCGGCGTGATCAAGCGGGTCATGGAGGACTACGTCCGCCAGCGCCACATCGAGGAGGGTTTCTCCTACGTCGGCACCCCGCACATCACCAAGGAAGAGCTCTTCTACACCTCGGGTCACCTGCCGTACTACGCGGACACGATGTTCCCGGCGCTCGACCTCGAGGAGGTCGGCGACCATGGGCGCTACCGCCTCAAGGCGATGAACTGCCCGATGCACAACCTGATCTTCTCCAGCCGAGGGCGCTCGTACCGCGAGCTGCCGATCCGGCTGTTCGAGTTCGGCACGGTGTACCGGTACGAGAAGTCCGGCGTGGTCCAGGGCCTGACGCGCGTGCGCGGCCTGACCCAGGACGACTCGCACTCCTACGTCACGCCCGAGCAGGCACCCGACGAGGTCAAGCACCTGCTGAACTTCATGCTGTCGGTGCTCAGGGACTTCGGCCTCGACGACTTCTACCTGGAGCTGTCGACGCGGGACGACTCCAAGCCCGACAAGTTCGTCGGCACCGACGAGGACTGGGCCAAGGCCACCGCGGTGCTGGAGAAGGTCGCGGTCGAGTCAGGCCTGGAGCTGGTGGCCGACCCGGGCGGCGCCGCCTTCTACGGTCCCAAGATCTCCGTCCAGGTCAAGGACGCGATCGGCCGCACCTGGCAGATGGGCACCGTGCAGTACGACTTCAACCAGCCGAAGGGCTTCGGCCTGGAGTACACGGCGGCGGACGGCACCAAGCAGCAGCCGGTGATGATCCACTCGGCCAAGTTCGGCTCGATCGAGCGGTTCATGGGCGTGCTCATCGAGCACTACGCGGGGCTCTTCCCGGCCTGGCTGGCGCCCGTCCAGGTGCTCGCAGTCCCGGTGGCCGAGGCGTTCGACGACTACCTCAAGGAGGTCGTCGCCCAGCTCAAGGCCCGCGGGATCCGCGCCGAGCTGGACCTGTCGGACGACCGGTTCGGCAAGAAGATCCGCAACGCGTCCAAGGAGAAGGTGCCCTTCGTGCTCATCGCGGGCGGGGAGGACGTCGAGGCCGGCGCGGTGTCGTTCCGGTTCCGCGACGGCAGCCAGGAGAACGGCGTGCCGGTGGCGGACGCGGTCGAGCGCATCGTGGCGGCCGTGCGCGACCGCGTCCAGGTCTGAGCAGGGCCGGCACATGACGGGGGAGAGCGCGACGGCGCCGGCGGGCGACTTCGGCCCGCCCGAGGACGGGCTGCAGCGGCTGTGGACGCCGCACCGCATGGTCTACATCGGCGGGCAGGACAAGCCGGCGGACGGCTCGGTGGCGCAGTGCCCGTTCTGCCGCATCCCGGCGGGTGACGACGAGTCCGGGCTCGTCGTCGCCCGCGGGCACGAGTGCTACGCGGTGCTCAACCTGTACCCGTACAACTCGGGGCACCTCATGGTGCTGCCGTACCGGCACGTGTCCGACTACACGGACCTGACGCTCACCGAGACGGCCGAGCTCGCGGCCATGACGCAGACGGCGGTGCAGACGCTGCGCGCGGTCTACGCCCCGGCGGGCTTCAACCTCGGCATGAACCAGGGCGAGGTCGCCGGCGCGGGGATCGCGGCCCACCTGCACCAGCACGTGGTGCCGCGGTGGCTCGGCGACGCGAACTTCCTGCCCGTCGTGGGCCAGACCAAGGCGCTGCCCGAGCTGCTGGCCGACACGCGCGCCCGCCTGGCGGCCGCGTGGCCCTCCGACGAGCACTCGGCCGGCCCGTCAACCGAGCCGTCAACCGAGCCGTCAACCGAGCCGTCAACCGAGCCGTCAACCGGGGGAGAGCGCTGATGCTGAGAGGCCTGCGCGCGGCGATGCAGCGCTTCTTCACCCCGCCGGCGCGGCTGCTGCTCCGATGGGGCGTGACGCCGGACGCCGTGACGATCGCGGGGACAGTCGTGGTCGTCGTCCTCGCCCTCACCCTGCTGCCGGCCGGCCACCTGCTCCTCGGCGGCGTTCTCATCGGGCTGTTCGCCCTGGCCGACTCGCTCGACGGCGTCATGGCGCGCCTGTCCGGGCGGTCGGGCCCGTGGGGCGCCTTCCTCGACTCGACGCTCGATCGCGTCTCCGACGGCGCGGTCTTCGCCGGCATCACCCTCTGGTTCGTGCTGCACCCCGACGTCCCCTATTCCGTGTGGGGCATCGCGGCGTCGCTGGCCTGCCTGGTGCTCGGGTCCGTTGTCCCGTACGCGCGGGCGCGGGCCGAGAGCGTCGGTGCGTCGGCTGCCGTCGGGATCGCCGAGCGCAGCGACCGGCTCCTCGTGGCCCTGGCAGCGGTCGCGTTCACGCAGGTCGGCCTCCCTGTCGTCGCGACCGAGGCCGCGCTCACCCTGCTCGCCGTCGCGAGCCTCGTCACCGTGGTGCAGCGGATGGCGACGGTCCGCCGACAGCTCGCCACGGCAGGCGCGCCGGGCACCACCGACCTGACCGGCAGCAGTCCCGGCAGCGGTCCCGACAGCAGTCCCGACAGCACCGACCCGGAGGCCTGATGCGGTTCGACGTCGCCCGGCTGTACACGTTCGCGTGGCGGCACGCCCCGAAGATCCCGGAGCCGGTGCTGCGCGCCGCGTTCACGGCGATCGCTGACCTCACGTGGCTGCGGCGCACCGAGGGCGTGCGCCGCATGGAGGCGAACTACGCGCGGGTGCGTCCGGACCTCGACGCGCCCGAGCTGCGGCGCCTGACCCGCGCGGGCATGCGCTCGTACATGCGGTACTTCCGCGAGGCGTTCACCCTGCAGGGGTCCACGCCCGAGCAGATCGCGGCCCGCGTCCGGGTCGAGGGCTACGAGAACGTGGCGGGACCGGTCGGCGACGGCCAGGGCGTCTCCCTGGCGCTCGCGCACCTGGGCAACTGGGACCTCGCGGGCGCGTATGCGACGCCGCGCATCGCGCCGGTCCTCAGCGTCGCCGAGCGCCTGAAGCCGGAGGAGCTGTTCGTCGAGTTCGTCGAGTTCCGGCGGTCCATCGGCATCGAGGTGCTGCCGCTCGGCGAGCCGAGCGTGTTCCGCAACCTGGTGCGCGGGGCCGCGCGCGGCGGGTACCTCGTGCCGCTGCTGGCCGACCGCGACCTCACCGCGACGGGCGTCGAGGTGGACCTGTGCGGCCACCGGGCCCGCGTCGCCGCCGGTCCCGCGGCCCTCGCGCTGGCGGCCAAGGTGCCGCTCGTCCCGGCCGACATCACGTACGAGCGTCTGTCGGGCGAGCGCCGGCGGGCCGCCGGGACCGTGTGGGGCATCGTGATCCGGTTCTACCCGGCGGTCCCGGTGCCTGACGACTCGGGCATCCGCCGCCAGGAGCGCGTGGCGCGGATGACCCAGAGCTGGGTGGACGTGGTCGCCCGCACCCTGCAGGAGTCCACGCAGGACTGGCACATGCTGCAGCGCGTCTTCGTCGACGACCTCGACCCGGACCGGTACGCCCGCACCAAGGCCGAGGCGGGCGAGGGATGAGCGCCGCGCAGGCCGACAGGGCGGAACACGCTCAGCGGGACGGCACGGGCGGGGCCGCTCGACGGTTGCGGGTGGGGATCGTGTGCCCGTACTCGTTCGACGCCCCCGGCGGCGTGCAGTTCCATGTGCGCGACCTGGCGCAGGCGCTGCAACGCGCCGGCCACGAGGTCTCGGTGCTCGCGCCGGCCGACGAGGAGACCCTGGTGCCGGAGGTCGTGACCGCCGCGGGCCGGGCGGTGCCGGTCCGCTACAACGGTTCCGTCGCGCGGCTTGCCTTCGGCCCGCGCGCCGCGTCGCGGGTCCGGCGGTGGGTCGAGGCCGGCCGCTTCGACGTGATGCACCTGCACGAACCGATGGTGCCCAGCCTGTCCATGCTCGCCCTCTGGGTGGCGGAGGGGCCGGTCGTGGCGACGTTCCATACCTCCCAGGTGCGCTCCCGGGCGCTCCAGGTCGCGTTCCCGGTGCTGCGCCAGTCGCTGGAGAAGATCGCGGCGCGCATCGCCGTGTCGGAGGACGCGCGACGCACGCTGGTCGACCACGTGGGCGGCGACGCCGTCGTCATCCCGAACGGGGTCTACGTCGACACGTTCGCCGCGGGCGCGAAGGCCGAACGGTGGCGCGGCACGCTCGAGGCGCCGACGATCGCGTTCCTCGGCCGGCTGGACGAGCCCCGCAAGGGCCTGGAGGTGCTCGCCGCGGCCGTGCCGCACGTCCTGGAGCAGATCCCGGGGGCGCGGTTCCTGGTCGCCGGGCGCGGCGACGCCGGTCGGGACGCGGCGATCGAGACGCTCGGCGCGCACGCGTCGTCCTTCGAGTTCCTCGGGGGCGTGAGCGACGGGGACAAGGCATCGCTGCTGGCGTCGGCAGACCTGTACATCGCCCCGCAGACCGGCGGCGAGAGCTTCGGCATCGTGCTGGTCGAGGCGATGAGCGCCGGGACCGCCGTGGTGGCCAGCGACCTCGGGGCCTTCCGCCGCGTGCTCGACGAGGGCGCGGCCGGCAGGCTGTTCCGTACCGGTGAGCCGCGGGACCTGGCCGACGCGATCCTCGCGGCCCTCGGTGACCCCGACGGCACCGGAGAGCGGCGGGACCGCGCGACGGCGTTCGTCCGGAGGTTCGACTGGTCGACGGTCACCGAGCAGGTGCTCGCGGTGTACGAGATGGCGGTCGCCGCGGGCGACGCGCTCGACACCCCCGAGGCGGCGGCGCGGGCCGAGGGCGCGGTCGGCTGGCTGCGCGGCCGCCGCGCAGCGGGAGGTGAGGGCGTATGACCTGGTCGGAGCTCGCCCTCGTCGTCCTTGTCGTCGCGGCGATCGTGGTGTGGCTGGCCTGGATCTCGGCGTCGCGCCTCGACCGGCTGCACCGCAAGGTCATCGCCTCGCGCATCGCGCTGTACGCGCAGCTCGCGCGCCGCGCAGGCGCCGCGATCGACCTGGCGTCCTCCGGCCTGCTCGACCCGGCGGGCGCAGTGCTCGTCGCCGATGCCGCTTTCGCCGTCGTCGAGGACGCCGGTCCGCCCGCCCCTCCCGGGGGCGAGCTGGCGCTCGACGGCCTCAGCCCCGAGCGCGAGCGCGCCGAGAGCGAGCTGTCGTCGACGCTGCGCTCGGCGCTCGGCGACGAGGAGTTCCTCCGGTCCCTGCGCGAGTCCGCGCCGGGCGACGAGCTCGTGGGGCAGCTGGCCGCGGCGTGGTACAGGGCCCAGCTCGCGCGGCGGTTCCACAACCAGGCGGTGGCCCAGGCGCGCCGGGCCCGGCGCACCTGGTACGTGCGTCTCCTGCGCCTGAGCGGGCACGCCGCGCTGCCGCGGACGGTCGAGCTCGACGACCAGATGCCGGCGGGTCTCACCGGGCACTGACGACCGTAAGATGAGAGGTGGCGTGACAGCGGTCACGCCTCCGACTCCGACACGAGCGAGGCCCGAGTTGAGCGAGACCACCGGCACGGACGCCGTCATCACCGCGGGCGAGGTGGGTACCGCCCGCGTCAAGCGAGGCATGGCCGAGATGCTCAAGGGCGGCGTCATCATGGACGTCGTCACCCCCGAGCAGGCGAAGATCGCCGAGGACGCCGGGGCGGTCGCGGTCATGGCGCTCGAGCGTGTGCCCGCCGACATCCGTGTCCAGGGTGGCGTCGCGCGCATGAGCGACCCGGACATGGTCGACGGGATCATCGACGCGGTCTCGATCCCGGTCATGGCCAAGGCCCGCATCGGGCACTTCGTCGAGGCGCAGGTGCTGCAGTCCCTCGGAGTCGACTACGTGGACGAGTCCGAGGTGCTCACCCCGGCCGACTACGCGAACCACATCGACAAGTGGCAGTTCACCGTGCCCTTCGTGTGCGGTGCCACGAACCTCGGGGAGGCGCTGCGCCGTATCACCGAGGGCGCCGCCATGATCCGCTCCAAGGGCGAGGCCGGCACGGGCGACGTCTCGAACGCCACGACGCACATGCGCCAGATCCGCGGCGAGATCCGCCGCCTGTCGTCGCTGCCGACGGACGAGCTGTTCGTGGCGGCCAAGGAGCTGCAGGCCCCGTACGAGCTCGTGGCCGAGGTGGCCCGGGCCGGCAAGCTGCCCGTCGTGCTGTTCACCGCGGGCGGCATCGCCACCCCGGCCGACGCCGCGATGATGATGCAGCTCGGCGCCGAGGGCGTGTTCGTGGGCTCGGGCATCTTCAAGTCCGGGGACCCCGTGGCGCGCGCCAAGGCGATCGTCCAGGCCACCACGTTCCACGACGACCCCGACGTCCTCGCGAGGGTCTCCCGCGGCCTGGGCGAGGCGATGGTGGGGATCAACGTCGACGAGATCCCGGAGCCGCACCGGCTGGCCGAGCGCGGCTGGTAACACCTGCCTGACCAGGGCGGACGCCGGGGAGCGAAGGCGCCCGGCGTCCGCCCTTTCAACTACCAGGGCGACGGCTCGTAGTCCTTGAGGAAGCAGCCGTACAGGTCGGTCCCTGCCTCGCCCTGGACGATCGGGTCATAGACGCGGGCGGCGCCGTCGACCAGGTCGAGGGGCGCATGCCAGCCCTCGGCGGCGATCCGCAGCTTCTCCTGGTGCGGGCGCTCGTCCGTGATCCACCCGGTGTCCACCGCGGTCATCAGGACCCGGTCCGTCTCGAACATCTCCGCTGCGGACGTCCGGGTCAGCATGTTCAGGGCGGCCTTGGCCATGTTGGTGTGCGGGTGTCCCGCGGACTTGTAACGGCGGGAGAACTGCCCCTCCATCGCCGAGACGTTGACGACGTACCCGCGTCGCGCCATGGACGTCGCGGCCCGCATCGCGGGCCGCAGCCGGGAGATGAGCAGGAACGGCGCGATCGCGTTGCAGAGCTGGACCTCCAGGAGCTCCAGCGGGTCGACCTCGTCCACGACCTGGGTCCACGAGTTGGTCGTCTGCAGGTCGGGGAGAAGCCCGCCGGCGTCGACGGCCGTGCCGGCCAGGTGGGCGTCCAGGGAGGCCGAGCCCGCCCGAAGCGCCAGCGCCGTCAGGGATGCCGCGGTGTGCATCGCGACGGCGTCGTCCTGCGACTGCCCCTCGCGGTGGGCGACCGACAAGGCGGTCAGCGCCCCTGCGATCGCAGCGGGGTGCGCCTCCGAGACGTGATCGAACGTGACCATCCCCGGCGGCTCCAGCCCATAGGGAAGCGGGGCGACCGGTGACGACTCGCCCGCGACGAGCTGCGAGTAGGCCCCGGGGGTCCGGCGGACCGTCTGGCAGGCGTTGTTGACCAGGATGTCGAGCGGGCCCGCCGCGGCGACGTCGTCGGCCAGGGCGATCACCTGGGTGGGGTCACGCAGGTCGATACCGACGATCTTGAGCCGGTGCAGCCAGTCGGCGGCGTCGGGCATCGCCGAGAAGCGGCGCACCGCGTCTTTCGGGAAGCGGGTGGTGATGGTGAGGTGAGCGCCGTCGCGCAGCAGTCGCAGCGCGATGTACATTCCGATCTTCGCCCGGCCCCCGGTGAGCAAGGCACGGCGCCCGGTCAGGTCCGTGCGCTGGTCGCGCCGCGTGTGGCTCTTCGCGGCACAGGCCGGGCACAGCCAGTGGTAGAACGAGTCGACCAGCGTGTAGTCCGTCTTGCAGATGTAGCAGCCGCGGGCGGTGCGCAGCTCGCCGGCGAACGCCCCCGGCGCGGTCGAGACCAGCGGGATGCCGGCGGTCTCGTCGTCGATCCGCGCCGCCGAACCTGTCGCCGTCTGCTCGATGACGCTCCGGTCGTGCGCCTGACGCTCCTCGCGGACCGCCGCCTTACGGGACTTCTTGAGCAGCTTCCACATGTAACCGGTCGCCCGTTTGACCGTCTGGACGTCGGGATGGTTGGGGTCGAGGTCCTTGAGCCGGCCCAGCACCCGAAGGGTGGTGGCAAGCTCGTCCGGGTCGATCGCCGCGTTCGTTGGCACGCCGTAGGGTAGCCCCGCTCGCCACGAGCCCGTACTCGGTATGGAACTCGCGACACCCACCGCCAGCGACACTGCGCGTCACCACAGGTCAGTGCCAGGAACATGGTGGCCTGGCTGTCGGCCGGCACGCCAGGGGTCGGCGGCGGCGCGGCGAACACCTGCTGCAGCACCTGGCCGTCCGCCTCGGCGAGCGTGCCGTCGGGCGCGGGGGCGCGGGGGCGCGGGGGCGCGGGGGCGCGGGGGCGCGGGGGCGCGGGGGCGCGGGGGCGCGGGGGTGCGGTCGAGGCGGTCGGCGAGCGCGAGGTAGTTCTGGGTCACCTCGTCGACGGTGCCGCCCAGCCCGAGCGTGGCGTGCTGTGCTGCGGCGACCTTTGCCGCGTCGGGGAAGCGTTCCGACATGGCCTTGCCCCAGTTGTCCTTCGCGTCGGCCCCGACCTTCGTGGGTCGACCTTGCCGCCGGCAGTTTCGAGACGGCCACCTCGATCTTCTCGCCACCGGGGTCCCCGTAGTCGAGCGGAACCTCCACGGTTCCGCAGGTGAGCCGGGGGCCGCGACTGGTGCCCTCGGCCCGCTCGGGGCACGCGCCCCAGGTGATACGCGGTGTGACGGCCGCGTGACCATCGCACTGCGGATCCGCGACGCAGGCCTGGTCTGAACCGCGCCGGTGCCCGCGAGACCGTCGAGCCGCCATGATCAGCTCTGCGGGACCATCCCGGTCCGTCCCTCCCAGGTGCCGTGCTCCGAGAGCGGGCGGAAGCGGAACGTCGCGAATTCGTGGTGGAAGTCGCGACGCCGACGTTCGACCATGGCGTCCGCGTGCCGCCGGTCAGTGGGAACGCCGGAGCGCCCGTGCACCATCTCCTCCATCTCGCGCACGGTGCGCCACACGGAGAACGTGGAGATGGTGTGCGGCGGTCGGAAGGCGGCCAGGGCGAGCGTGGTGCCCGGGTGGTCGCGCACCTGACGTTCGACGGGTCTGCCCCACCGCAGGAACCGGGGCACCTCGAGCAGACGCATCCGCGCGACGGTGACCGCGACCACTGGCTCGTCCTGGTCCCAACCGCCTGCCCGGGCGGGCAGACCGGGCAGGGCCGCCAGCCGGGACCAGCGGCGCAGGTACTCCAGTCGGACGTGCCAGCCGGTCGCCAGGTGGCGGCCGAGGCCGTCGTCGGACAGGAAGCGGTCAACGGCGTCCTCATCGCGCCACTGTGCGAAGACCGCGATCCGTCGTAGCTGCAGTCGGTCCGGGGAGACGGTGGGCGACCCCAGGCGCATGAGGGCCAGGCACTCGGCGTGGTCCAGCCCTGGCGTGGTGGTGCCCGACGGCGGTCGCAGCAGCGCGCGTGCCGTCACGGCGGCCGGGATCTCGGCGAGGTGAAAGGTGTGGATCATCGGGCGTGCTCCATCTTGTAGTGCAGACGCATCATCCAGGTGCGCCACATCCGTAGCTCGTGGTCAGTACGGAGCACCCCGTAAGGGTCGCGGTAGAGCCGGAAGGTCTCGTGGAGCGGGACGCGTGCCGCGAAGTCCCGTCCGCCGTCGTGGACGACGACGTACGCGCCGTCCTGACCGAACCGTCCTGGGGGTGACTCCAGGACGAGCCCGCCCCCGTCATTGATGACCGGGCGCAGGAACACCTGGACGTTGCCGGACTCGAGCGGGAACGTGACGTGGACGCTCGGCCGCGCCGCGCCGGGAAGCAGCCGTACCGAATAGCAGCCGCTGAACACGTAGCGGCTCGACGGCCGGAGCGTTCGCAGCCACGCGGCACCCACCTGCTCGCCGTCCCGGTCGCGGATCACGCGGACCCGGCTGTCCATCCCGTACGCGACGTCGAGCGGGCGCATCGGGAGAGATAGCTGCTCAACCCGGCGGCTGAACACCCGAGCGATCAGCTCACCCGCAGGCCAGAACAGCGGTGACCATCCGGTCCACACCTCCATCTGCCAGGAGGCGGTGTGCTCGTAGAAGTCGCGGATCCGCGGATCCAGTCGGGAGGCGTCGAACCCAGGACCGTCGAGGATCGTCATCGCCGGAAGCAGACCGGGTGCTGGGCCTGCTGAAGCATCCGTGGTCGCGGCATCGTCGTCGACCGTGCCGCCGTGGTGCGCGGCCTCGGCGGCGAGCCAGCCGTCCCCGACCGTGGAGGAACGACTCATCGGGGCGCGCAACCAGGAGTGATGCGTTGCAAGGTCGACAGGCTTGCCGGCCAGTCGCCAGAACTTCCGGGACCCGAGGTCCAGCAGATGGTTCACGACAATGCATTCTTGCAGGTCGGTTAGCGTCGGGGCGTGCTGCTACCTGAAGTTTCGGTGCCGGGGGCGGACCTGCCGGTCCGGGCGGTTCTGCCTGCCACGGTCGACGCGGTGCGGTCGCGCGGCACCGCGGTGCTGGTCGCGCCGCCCGGATCGGGGAAGACCTCGCTGTTGCCGCTCGCGCTGGCCGACGCGCTCGGGGGCACGATCATCGTCGCCGAGCCGCGACGGATGGCGACCCGCGCGGCCGCGACCCGGCTGGCGATGCTGGTCGGCGAACCGCTCGGCCGGCAGATCGGCTACGCGATGCGCGGTGAACGCAGCGGCGGCAAGGGACTCCGTGTCGAGGTCGTGACTACAGGGCTCCTCGTACGGCGTCTGCAGCAGGACCCGGAGCTGCCGGGTGTCGCCGCGATCGTGATCGACGAGTGCCACGAGCGGCACCTCGATGCCGATCTGCTGCTCGCGCTCTGCGTCGACATCCGGGCGAACCTTCGAGAAGACCTGGCGATCGTCGCGACCTCGGCCACCGCGGACACGGTCCGGCTGAGCCGCGCGCTGGGCACTGACGTACCGGCGCCCGTGATCACCGCGTCTGCTGCGCTGTTCGACGTGGCGATCGAGTGGGCCCCACCACCGGTCCCCGCGCCGCTGCTTCCCGGTGGGCGGGTCGACCCGCGCCTGCTGGATCACGTCGCGACCGTCGTCCAGCGCGCACTGACCGAGAACGACGGCGACATCCTCGTGTTCGTCCCGGGGGAGGCCGAGATCAACGCTGTGACTCGTCGGTTGGCCGGCCAGAATGTCCTACCGTTGTTCGGCCGCCAGTCCAGGGCTGAACAGGACCGCGCGTTGGCGCCGTCCGCCACTCGTCGGATCGTGGTCACGACGTCGGTCGCGGAGAGCTCGCTGACCGTGCCCGGGGTCAGGGTCGTGGTCGACGCGGGTCTTGCCCGGGAGCCGCGGACCGATCAGTCCCGTGGCCTCGGTACGTTGGTCACCTGCCGGGTCTCGAGGTCGTCGGCCGACCAACGAGCGGGTCGCGCCGGGCGGGAGGCGCCTGGCCGGGTCTATCGGTGCTGGTCCGCCACCGACCACGTGCGTCTCGACGATCATGCGGCGCCGGAGATCGCGATCGCCGATCTGGCAGCCTTCGCCCTCGACCTCGCGGCGTGGGGTGCGCCGGCCGGTGCCGGTCTGACCTTGCTCGAGGCGCCGCCGGTCGTGGCGATGACGGCGGCCACCGAATTGCTGCGCCGCATCGATGCCCTTGACGACGGTGGCCGGATCACCGAGCGGGGCCGGCGGATGAGGGCGATCGGGGCGCATCCTCGCCTTGCTCGTGCGTTGCTGGACGGGGCGCCGCGGGTCGGCGCCGACCGGGCACGCGAGATCGTCGCCATGCTCTCGGACGACTCGGGCCGCAACTTCGGCGATGATCTACCGGCCCGCTGGCGAGCCCTTCGCCGTGGTGAGGACCGCGGAGCGACGGCCCGCTGGCGAGAAGAGACGAAGCGCCTCGGCCGAGGCGCGCCGACCGGCGACCCGTCGGGTGGGCGGGCTGGTCGGGGGACGCACGGAGTACCGGACGATCTCGCGGTGGGGATCGTGGCGGGGTTGGCGTATCCGGATCGGATCGCGCGGGCCCGGGGGATCGACTCGGCGACGTACCAGATGTCTGGTGGTACGGGTGCAGCGCTGGATCTGCAGTCGCCGTTGCGGACCACGACCTGGCTGGCGATCGCGGTCGCTGACCGGGCACCCGGTCGCGCCGACGCCCGGATCCGTTCCGCGGCGCCGATCGATGAGCAGACCGCGCGAGACATCGCAGGCGACCTCGTCTCGACCACCGACCAGATCCGTTGGGACGACGGCCGGATCGTGACGCGGCGTGTCGAGGCGCTCGGCGCGATCGTGCTGGGCGACGTCCCGCTGGCAAAACCCGACCGGCTGCTCGTCCAAGCGGCCGTCCGCGACGGTATCCGGCGCAGCGGTCTGTCCGTACTGCGCTGGTCAGAGGCCGCACTCGCCCTGCGGGAGCGGCTCGCGTTCTGCCACGCCCGCCTCGGCGCCCCGTGGCCTGCGGTCGACGACGAAGCGCTGCTGGCCGATCTTGACGAATGGCTGGGTACCGAGCTCGCCTCGGTGCGAGGCTCGCGCGATCTTGCCCACATCGACGTGGCTTCGGCCCTCCGGCGACTACTGCCATGGCCCGCGGCAGCCCGGTTCGGTGAGCTAGCACCGGAACGGCTCCAGGTCCCGTCGGGCTCCGAGGTTCGACTCGCTTACGACGGCGCCGAGTCGCCGGTCCTCGCAGTGAAGCTGCAGGAGGTATTCGGCTGGACTGCGACTCCAGCCGTCGCGGACCGTCGTGTCCCGGTCGTTCTGCACCTGCTGTCGCCCGCACGACGTCCGGTCGCGATCACGAGCGATCTCGCCTCCTTCTGGAAGCGGGGCTATCCCCAGGTCCGAGCCGACCTGCGGGCCCGCTACCCGCGCCATCCGTGGCCGGAAGACCCACTCACCGCCCTCCCGACCAAACGAGTAAAACCTCGCCAGTGAGCGGGGCTGCCCTGATCTCATCCGTCGCGGTGACGGCTTGCCGAGCGTCTGGGCGACAGGTTCTGGGCGGGGCCGTGCCCTTGGCTAGCATGGGCACCATGGATGCACGTTCCCCGTCAGTCGTGAACCACGGCATCGACGTCGAGGCCGAGCCGGCGCCCGTGCGCCTGGCGGAGCGGGGCTGGTGACGCCGCCCCTCGGCGACGACTGGGTCACCGGGCCGGACGGCCTCAAGCACCGTCGTGCGGCCCGCGTGATCCTGCTCGACGAGGCGGACCGCGTGCTGCTGGTGCGCGGGCACGACGCTGACCAACCCGAGCGGTCGTGGTGGTTCACCGTCGGCGGCGGGATCGACCCGGGCGAGAGCGAGGTCGAGGCCGCGCTGCGCGAGGTGCGCGAGGAGGCCGGCCTGGAGCTCACCCCCGACGACCTGGTGGGCCCGGTGGCCACCCGCGCGGGGATCTTCCGGTTCTTCGCCGAGACCTGCCGTCAGGACGAGGTCTTCTTCGTCGCGCGGGTCGACGGCGGCCACGAGCCGACCGACGCCGGGTGGACACCGGTGGAGCGCGACGTCCTGGACGAGATGCGCTGGCTCACGACCGCGGAGCTGCGCGCCGAGACACGCGAGGTCTTCCCGACCGTGCTGCCGGACGTCGTCGACGCCCTCGCCCGCGGCTGGGACGGCACGGTGCGCCACCTGGGCACGCAGTACGACGACGAGCCCACCTCGCCGGTCGCCCTTCGACAGGCTCAGGAACCGCAGGTCGAGATCCCGGAGGATCGCTGGTGAGCGCACCCACGATCGGGGTGCTCGCCCTGCAGGGCGACGTGCGCGAGCACGCCTCCGCCCTCGAGTCCGCCGGGGCCCGGGCCGTCCGAGTGCGCCGCCCCGCCGAGCTCGAGGCCGTCGACGGGCTCGTGCTACCCGGCGGGGAGTCGACCACCATCGACAAGCTGCTGCGGCTGTTCGAGCTCGCCGACCCCCTGCGCCGCGCGATCGGGCAGGGGCTGCCCGTCTTCGGGTCGTGCGCGGGAATGATCCTGCTCGCGGACCGCATCGAGGGCGGCACCGCCGACCAGCGCACCCTCGGCGGCATGGACGTCGTGGTGCGACGCAACGCCTTCGGCCGGCAGGTCGACTCGTTCGAGGCGGACCTGCAGGTCTCGGGCATCTCCGACGTGCCGGACGGCGTCCCTGTGCGCACCGCGTTCATCCGGGCGCCCTGGGTCGAGTCGGCCGGCCCCGACGTCGAGGTGCTGGCCCGGATGCCCGACCGTTGGGCGGACGGCTCCACGGTGGGCGCGGCCGCCGGTAAGATCGTCGCAGCACGTCAGGAACGGCTGCTCGCCACCGCCTTCCACCCGGAGATCACGGGGGATGCGCGGGTGCACGGGCTGTTCGTCCGGCTCGTCCAAGCATCGCGAAGGAGTTAGGGAGCGCATGTCAGGTCACTCCAAGTGGGCCACGACCAAGCACAAGAAGGCTGCGATCGACGCCAAGCGCGGCAAGCTCTTCGCGAAGCTGATCAAGAACATCGAGGTCGCCGCGCGCACCGGGGGCGGTGACCTGGCGGGCAACCCCACGCTGTTCGACGCCGTCCAGAAGGCCAAGAAGTCGTCGGTCCCGAACGACAACATCGAGCGCGCGCTCAAGCGCGGCTCCGGCGAGGGCGCCGACGCCGTCGACTACCAGACGATCATGTACGAGGGCTACGGGGCGAACGGCATCGCCGTCCTCGTCGAGTGCCTCACCGACAACAAGAACCGTGCCGCCTCCGAGGTGCGCCTCGCGTTCAGCCGCAACGGCGGCAACCTCGCCGAGCCGGGCTCGGTGTCGTACCTGTTCTCCCGCAAGGGTCTTGTCGTCGTGCCCAAGGCCGAGGGCGTCACCGAGGACGACGTCATGCTCGCGGCGCTCGATGCCGGCGCCGAGGACGTCAGCGACGAGGGCGAGTTCATCGAGGTCCTCTGCGAGGCCACCGACCTCGTTGCCGTGCGCACCGCGATCCAGGAGGCGGGCATCGAGTACGACTCCGCCGACTCCGTGTGGCACCCGTCCATGGAGGTCGAGGTCGACGTCGAGGGCGCGCGCAAGATCCTGCGCCTCATCGACGCGCTCGAGGACAGCGACGACGTGCAGAACGTCTACGCCAACTTCGACGCCTCCGACGAGGTCATGGCGGCGCTCGACGAAGAGGACTGACCACTCCCGACACGTCCCCCACCCCCCACCCCGCCGCCCCCGCGGCGAGGTAGTCCCTGATTCGCCGAGGTAGTTCGAAATTCCGCGAGGTAGTTCGCAGACCGCAAGATGGCGCACTACCTCGCCGAGGATCGAACTATCTCGCGGAATTTCGAACTACCTCGGCGAATCTGGGACTACCTCGGCGACCTGCGTGAGAAGGTGACGACGTGCGCGTGCTGGGGGTGGATCCGGGGCTGACCCGGTGCGGTGTCGGTGTCGTCGACTCGCTGCCGGGGCGGCGGGCGCGGCTCGTCGACGTGGGCGTCGTGGGCAGCGACCCGGCCTCGAGCGTCGACCTGCGGCTGCTGCACGTCGCGTCCGGGCTCGAGGAGTGGCTGGACCGGCATGTGCCCGATGTCGTCGCGGTCGAGCGGGTCTTCGCCCAGCACAACCTCGGCACGGTCATGGGCACGGCCCAGGTGGCGGGGCTGGCGATGGTCGCGGCCGCACGGCGCGGCATCCCGGTGGCGATGCACACCCCGAGCGAGGTCAAGGCCGCGGTGACCGGCTCCGGCCGGGCGGGCAAGGAGCAGGTGCAGCGCATGATCGCGCGCATCCTGGGCCTGGACGAGCTGCCGCGACCGGCCGACGCCGCCGACGCGCTCGCCCTCGCCGTCACGCACCTGTGGCGGCCGGCAGGAGCCCTGCAGGGCGGGGAGCGGCACGAGCTCACCCCCGCGCAGCGCGCGTGGGCGGCGGCCGAGCAGACGGCCCGCAAGGGCTCCCACCGCGGGGCGCCGTCCCGCACCCCGCGCTGACCGCGGCGCTCCCGTCGATGGCGGGCCGGCACTCGTGTCGTGGGTGGGGGCGTCGGCGCCGGTTGTTACAGTGGCGCCTCGTACGGGTGTTCGACGGACGGCCCTGCTCGACGAAAGGACAACGGTGATCGCCTCCCTGACCGGCACGGTCACGCACGTGACGCTGGAGCGGGCCGTGCTCGACGTGGGCGGGGTGGGCTACCTCGTGCACGCCACCCCGGGCACGCTCGCCGGGTTGCGCCCGGGTGAGCGTGCGCAGCTGCACACGACGCTCGTGGTCCGCGAGGACTCGATGACGGTGTTCGGGTTCGCGGACGCCGACGAGCGCGAGGTCTTCGAGACCGCGCAGTCGGTCTCGGGCGTCGGGCCGCGGATCGCCCTGGCGATGCTCGCCGTGCTGACCCCCGACGCCCTGCGCCGGGCCGTCGCGTCGGAGGACCTGGCGGCGCTGCGCCGGATCCCCGGCGTCGGCCCCAAGAGCGCCCAGCGCCTCGTGCTCGAGCTGACCGGCAAGTTGGGCGCGCCCAGTGGTGCCGCCGGCGCGGTGGCCGACGTCGCGCCCGTGGGCGGGGGAGACACTGCGCGGGACCAGGTGGTCGAGGCGTTGGTGGGCCTGGGATGGGCCGCCAAGGTGGCCCAGGACACGGTCGACCGGGTGCTCGCGGAGCAGGACGACGAGGGCCCGGTCGACGTGGCGGCGACGCTGCGGGCGGCCCTGCAGTCGCTCGGTGGCCGCCGTGGCTGAGCCGCTCGAACCCGAATACGGCGGCGAGCGGCTCGTCACCTCGTCGGCCGACGACGTCGAGCGGGCCGCCGAGGCGGCGCTGCGGCCCAAGAAGCTCGACGAGTTCGTCGGCCAACGGGTGGTGCGCGATCAGCTCTCCCTGGTGCTGCAGGCGGCACTGGCCCGGGACGCCGCACCCGACCACGTGCTCCTCTCCGGGCCACCGGGGCTCGGCAAGACGACGCTCGCCATGATCATCGCCGCCGAGCTCGGCACGCCGATGCGGGTCACCAGCGGCCCGGCGATCCAGCACGCGGGCGACCTGGCCGCGGTGCTGTCCTCGCTCGAGGAGGGCGAGGTGCTGTTCATCGACGAGATCCACCGCCTTGCCCGGCCCGCCGAGGAGCTGCTGTACGTGGCGATGGAGGACTTCCGGGTCGACGTGGTGGTCGGCAAGGGCGCCGGGGCCAGCGCGATCCCGCTGGCGCTGCCGCCGTTCACCGTGGTGGGCGCCACGACCCGGTCGGGCCTGCTGCCCGCGCCGCTGCGCGACCGCTTCGGCTTCACCGGCCACCTGGACTTTTACGACGCGGCCGAGCTCGAGCGCGTCATCATCCGCTCGGCAGGGTTGATGGGCGTCGACATCCAGCACGCCGCGGCGCACGAGATCGCCGGTCGCTCGCGCGGTACGCCCCGCGTCGCGAACCGGTTGCTGCGCCGGGTGCGCGACTGGGCCCAGGTGCGCGGGGACGGCGGCCTGGACCTCCGGGCGGCGCGCGCCGCGCTCGAGGTCTACGAGGTCGACCTGATCGGCCTGGACCGGCTCGACCGCTCCGTCCTGGACGCCGTGTGCCGCCGGTTCGGCGGCGGCCCGGTGGGCCTGGGCACGCTGGCGATGACGGTCGGGGAGGAGCCGGACACGGTGGAGACCGTCGCCGAGCCGTACCTGGTGCGTGAGGGCCTCCTGGGCCGGACTCCGCGCGGCCGGGTCGCGACACCCGCCGCGTGGGAGCACCTCGGCCTCACGCCCCCGCCCGGTGCCTGGGGCGCGGCCGTGTCGGGCACGCACTTCGACGACACCGAGGGCGGCCGGGCGGGCGGCCGGGCCGACCCGGCGGACTAAACCGGGGCCGCGCGTCGGCGGGTGGCCGTCGACCGCCTAGACTGGGTGAGGCACCGACCATCGACGGTCGGTGTGTGGAACTCGACGGGCGCCATGCTCGTTGGTCCCGTGTGCGCAGACCCCTGCGCATGGCGCGTCGACCGGCGCGCCCCAGACGCCCGCCATGGGCGGGCAGTGACAGACAAGGACGCTCCGTGGAACTCATCATCCTCTTCGTGGTCCTCGCGGGCCTCATGTTCTTCATGAGCTCGCGGACGCGCAAGCAGCAGAAGCAGCAGGCCGAGTTCCGGTCGCAGCTCGCGCCGGGCCAGGAGGTCATGACCGGCTCGGGCCAGTTCGGCACGGTCGTGGAGATCGACGAGGCGAACGACACCGTCACCATCGAGTCCACGCCTGGCAACCGGTCCCGCTGGCTGCGTGCCGCGATCGCCAAGCGTGTCGACACGCCGGTGGACGACGCCGTTGACGCCGCTGACGAGACGGACGTCACAAGCGACGACGCCGAGACCGGTACGATCACCTCCGGCGCCGATCACGTCGACGTCCCCGACGACCTGTCGAGCCTGGACACCGCGCAGCGGGAGTACCGGGACCAGCAGCGTCGCGACGAGGGCGAGACCGGCAACAAGTAGCAGTGACACGCGACGGCGGGCGCTCGCGCCCGCTCGACTGACACCGCGCCGGTCGGGGTGATCCCGGCCGGCGCCATCACGCGTCGACCCACCGGCGCGCAGACGGGAAGAGACAGAAGTTGGCGAACTCACGCACGAAGCGGTCGCGTCCGGCACGCACCCTCGTGGTCTTCACGATCCTGACGATCGTCCTGCCCTTCATCGCGCTCGGTTCCGGCGTCTTCTTCAGCCCCAAGACGGCTGACGACCCCGACGGCGCGAGCTTTGCCCCGGGCTTGGCGCTCGACCTGCAGGGCGGCACGCAGATCGTCCTGACGCCGGTGTCCACGGACGGCTCCGACGTGACGTCGGAGACCGTGCAGGAGTCGATCAACGTCATCCGGCAGCGCATCGACTCCTCGGGCGTCAGCGAAGCCGAGATCACGAGCCAGGGCTCGGGCAACATCGTCGTCGGCATCCCCGGCGAGGTGTCGCAGGAGACCATCGACCTCGTCTCGCAGCCGGCCCAGATGCGCTTCCGCCCCGTGCTGACCTATGCGGCCGGCACCCCGATCCAGGAGCCCAGCGAGGACCCGTCGGCCAGCCCGTCGCCGAGCGAGGACGCTGCAGGCGACGACGCCGCGGGCGACGACGCTGCGGGCGACGACGCCGCGGGCGACGACGCCGCGGACACGAGCCCGAACGGCAAGGGTGCCGGCGCGCCGCTCTCGTTGCCGGCCGACACCGACCCGACGGAAGCGCCGACCGCGACGGCGACGTCGGGCGGGGACGCGGCCGAGGAGCCGGAGCCGTCGCCGACGACCACCGAGGGCGACGACGCCGCGGCCGCCGACCCGAGCGATCTCGCACAGATCACGCCCGAGGTGCAGGAGCAGTTCGAGGCGCTCGACTGCACCGACCCCGCGAACCTCAAGGGCGGCGGCGGGGACGACCCGGACTCGGTGCTGGTCACCTGCGGCGAGGACGGGGCGGTGAAGTACATCCTCGGCCCGATGGAGGTCGACGGCACACACATCTCCTCCGCGAGCTCCGGCCTCGTGCCCGGGCCGAACGGCACCACCACCAACGAGTGGGGCGTCTTCCTCGACTTCGACGGCGAGGGCGCCAAGGAGTTCCGTGAGACCACCACGCGGA
This sequence comes from Isoptericola sp. Y581, assembly GCF_059445475.1. Taxonomy (NCBI): domain Bacteria; kingdom Bacillati; phylum Actinomycetota; class Actinomycetes; order Micrococcales; family Promicromonosporaceae; genus Isoptericola; species Isoptericola sp. Y581. The sequence continues at coordinate 222,236 of NZ_JCAIUK010000003.1, forward strand.
TCTCGACCCTCGAGGAGCCCCGCAACCAGTTCGCCATCGTGCTCGACGGGCTCGTCGTCTCCGCCCCGTCGGTGAGCACGCCGATCGCCGACGGGCAGGCGCAGATCTCGGGCAGCTTCACGCGCGAGACGGCCGCGACGCTGGCCAACCAGCTGAGCTTCGGCGCGCTGCCGATCCAGTTCGACGTGCAGAGCCAGGAGGAGATCTCCGCGACCCTCGGCTCCGAGCAGCTGCGCAACGGCCTGATCGCCGGCCTCATCGGCCTCGCGCTGGTGGTCGTGTACTCGCTGATGCAGTACCGCACGCTCGGTCTGCTCACGGTGGCGTCGCTGGTGGTCGCCGGCGCGATCACGTACCTCTCGATCGCCCTGCTGTCCTGGGGGATGGGCTATCGGCTCTCGCTCGCGGGCGTGGCCGGCCTGATCGTCGCGATCGGGTTCACGGCGGACTCGTTCATCGTGTACTTCGAACGCATCCGTGACGAGATACGCGACGGGAGAACTCTGTCCTACGCCGTGGAGCGGGGCTGGGCCCGCGCGCGGCGCACGGTGCTCGCCGCCAAGGCCGTCAACCTGATCTCCGCGGTCATCCTGTACTTCCTCGCCGTCGGCGGCGTGCAGGGCTTCGCCTTCACGCTGGGTCTGACGACGATCATCGACGTGGCGGTCGTCTTCTGGTTCACGCACCCGATGATGGAGGTCCTCACCAAGATCCCGTTCTTCCGCGACGGCCACCGATGGTCGGGCCTGTCTGCCGAGCGGCTGCGCGTCGGCTCCGGGCCGCGGTACGTGGGTGCGGGACGCGTCCGCGCGGCGGAGCCCGCCGCGAGGGACACGGCGGCGACGCCGGACGAGGCCTCTGGGTCCGCGGTGGCCGAGGCCCCGGCGGTCGAGGGCACGGAGCCTGAGCGGGAGCCCGCGCGCAGCGGCGCCCGGGTGGCCGCGGCGCCCGCCACGGATGCCTCGGGCCGGCGGCTGACGATCGCGGAGCGGCGCGCGGCGGAACGCCGGGCGGCCGAGTCGGGGACGGATCCCGGCGGCAATCCCGGCAGCCAAGCGGGTCCTGAGGACGGCACGTCGCCCTCGGCGACCGGCGAGAACGAGGAGAGCCGCTGATGGCCGGCATGAACTTCGCCCAGTGGGGCAACGACCTGTACACGGGCCGTCGGTCCTACCCGATCGTGCAGCGCCGTCGGCGCTGGTTCACGATCTCGGGGATCCTCGCCCTGGTGTCGATCGCGGTGATCGTGATCCAGGGGCTTGCGCTGGGCATCGACTTCCGTGGGGGCACCGAGCTCACGGTCAACGACGTGGCGTCGACCGAGCAGCAGCCGGCGATCGACGTCGTGCACGAGGTGCTGTCCGACGACGAGCCGCGGGTCGCCGTCGTCGGCGGGTCGGCCGTGCGGGTGCAGACCGAGCAGGTGACCGACGAGCAGGAGGCCGCGCTCGTCACGGGTCTCGCCGAGGCGTACGGCGTCGACGAGTCCGCGGTGGGCACGTCGTTCGTCGGCCCGACCTGGGGCGCCGGCGTCTCCATGCGGGCACTCTGGGGCACCGTGGTGTTCGTGGTGGCGGCGGCGCTCTTCATGGCCGTGTACTTCCGCGCCTGGCGAATGTCGGTCGCCGCGATCGTCGCGATGCTCGCCGACCTGCTCATCTCGGCCGGCGTGTACGCGGCCATCGGCTGGGAGGTCACGCCGTCCACGATCATCGGCTTCCTGACCATCCTGGGCTTCTCGCTGTACGACAAGATGGTCGTCTTCGACAAGGTGCGCGAGAACACGGCCGACGTGCTCACGCAGACCCGCAGCACCTATGCGGAGCGGGCGAACCTGGCGGTCAACCAGACGCTGGTGCGATCGATCAACACGTCCGTGGTGGCGCTGCTGCCGGTGGCGAGCATCCTCTTCGTGGGGGCGTTCCTCCTGGGGGCCGGCACGCTCCGCGACCTGTCGCTGTCGCTCTCCGTCGGCATCGCCGTCGGCGCGGTCTCCTCGCTCTTCCTGGCGACGCCGCTCGACGTCGCGCTGCGTGAGCGCGAGCCGAAGATCGCCGCGCACACGAAGTCGGTACTCGAGGGCCGGGCCGGGATGGTCGCCGAGGGCGGGCACGAGGCCGAGGTCGAGGCGTACGCGACCGGCTCCGCCCAGCTCATCCCGGGTCAGCACCAGGGCAACCGGGCCCAGCCGCGCCGCAAGCGCGGCGACTGAGCCCGGGGTGGGCGACACGACAGGGCCCGGCCCCGCACCGCAGGGCGGCGCAGCCGACGACATCGTCCTCGACGGACTGCGCGGCCTGGGCGCGGGGCGGGCCGCCGAGATCCGGCAGCTGATCCGCGACGTGCCCGACTACCCGCACCCGCCCGTCGTCTTCCGGGACATCACGCCCCTGCTCGCCGACGGCCGCGCCCTGGCCGACGTCGTGGAGGCGTTCGCCCGGCTGGTCGACGCCGACGGCGGGGTGGACGTCGTCGCCGGCATGGAGGCGCGCGGGTTCCTTTTCGGCGCCCCGCTCGCGACGCGCCTTGGCGTGGGATTCCTGCCGCTGCGCAAGGCGGGCAAGCTGCCGCCGCCCGTCGAGACGGTCTCCTACGAGCTGGAGTACGGCTCGGCCGCGATCGAGCTGCGCACGGGAACACTCGAGGCGGGTGCGCGTGTTCTTCTTGTCGACGACGTGCTCGCGACGGGCGGCACGGCGCGCGCGGCAGCGGAGCTGGTGGAGCGTTCCGGGGGCCAGGTGGTCGCCCTCGCGTTCCTGCTCGAGCTCGCCGGCCTGGGCGGACGCGACCGGCTGCCAGGCCGTACGGTCGAGGCCCTGCTGCGCGTGGAGTCGTAGACTTGCCGTCCCGGCCGACGGGAACACCGCGGTGGTTGCGGAAGGAGGCGCAGATGAGCGACGAGACCAAAGTCGTGCGCGCCGCCACGCCGCAGGGCCCTGCGACCCCCACGCCCCCCGGCCGAGGTCAGGGCTCGGGGCAGCGCGTGCGCAATCGGCTGGTGCGGCTCGGCGTCCGCGGCGCCCCGCCGACGACCCCGGCGCTGGAGCCGGTGCTTCAGGCCGTGCGCACCAATCACCCGAAGTCCGACCTGTCGGTCCTCGAGCGCGCGTACGCGACGGCCGAGCGGTGTCACCGGGGCCAGGAGCGCAAGTCCGGCGACCCGTACATCACACACCCCGTCGCGGTGGCGACCATCCTGGCGGAGCTGGGCTTCGACGGCCCGACCCTCGCGGCCGCACTGCTGCACGACACGGTCGAGGACACTGACTACGGGCTCGACGAGCTGACCCGTGAGTACGGCGAGGAGATCGCCATGCTCGTGGACGGCGTCACCAAGCTCGACAAGGTGACGTATGGCGACGCGGCCCAGGCCGAGACGGTCCGCAAGATGGTCGTCGCGATGGCCAAGGACATCCGCGTGCTGGTGATCAAGCTCGCGGACCGCCTGCACAACGCCCGGACCTGGAAGTACGTCTCGGGCTCGTCGGCGCAGCGCAAGGCGCGCGAGACGCTCGAGATCTACGCGCCGCTCGCGCACCGCCTGGGCATGAACACGATCAAGTGGGAGCTGGAGGACCTGTCCTTCCAGACCCTCTACCCCAAGGTGTACGACGAGATCGTGCACCTGGTGGCGGAGCGCGCCCCGGCGCGCGAGGAGTACCTGTCGGTGGTGCGCGAGCAGATCTCCGCCGACCTGCGCAGCGCGAAGATCAAGGCCACCGTCACCGGCCGGCCCAAGCACTACTACTCGATCTACCAGAAGATGATCGTGCGCGGCCACGACTTCGCGGAGATCTACGACCTGGTGGGCACGCGCGTCCTGGTGGACACGGTGCGGGACTGCTACGCGGTGCTCGGTGCGCTGCACGCGCGCTGGAACCCGGTCCCGGGCCGGTTCAAGGACTACATCGCGATGCCGAAGTTCAACATGTACCAGTCGCTGCACACGACGGTCGTGGGCCCGGGCGGCAAGCCCGTCGAGATCCAGATCCGCACGCACGACATGCACCGCCGCGCGGAGTACGGCGTCGCGGCGCACTGGAAGTACAAGGAGGTGGCGCGCGCGGACAAGGCCGCCGCGACGGACGACCCGCGGGCCAACGACATGGCCTGGCTGCGCCAGCTGGTGGACTGGCAGCGCGAGACGGCGGACCCGAGCGAGTTCCTCGACTCCCTGCGCTACGAGATCGGCGGCGCGGAGGTGTACGTCTTCACGCCGAAGGGCGAGGTGATGGCGCTGCCCGCCGGCGCGACGCCGGTCGACTTCGCGTACTCGGTGCACACCGAGGTGGGTCACCGCACCATGGGCGCGCGGGTGAACGGCCGCCTGGTGCCGCTGGACTCGACCCTCCAGAACGGCGACACCGTCGACATCCTCACGTCGAAGGCGGAGTCCGCCGGCCCGTCGCGGGACTGGCTCGCGTTCGTGAAGTCCGCGCGCGCCCGCAACAAGATCCGGCAGTGGTTCACCAAGGAGCGGCGCGAGGAGGCGATCGAGCAGGGCAAGGACGCCATCACGAAGGCGATGCGCAAGCAGAACCTGCCGATCCAGCGGCTGCTCAGCCACGAGACGCTCGTCGGGCTGGCGAACGACATGCGGTACGCCGACGTCTCGGCCCTCTATGCGGCGGTGGGCGAGGGCCACGTCTCGGCGCCGCACGTCGTCGACATGCTGGTGAAGTCGCTCGGGGGCGAGGAGGGCACCGAGGAGGACACCGCCGAGATGGCGAGTCCCGGGCGCGCGTCGCGTCGCGGCCGCACCGGCGACCCGGGCGTGGTCGTCAAGGGCGTCGACGACATCTGGGTGAAGCTCGCCAAGTGCTGCACCCCGGTGCCGGGCGACGAGATCGTCGGCTTCGTGACCCGCGGCGCGGGCGTGAGCGTGCACCGCTCCGACTGCGCCAACGCCGATCAGCTGAAGCAGGCCCAGCCGGAGCGCATGGTGGACGTGAGCTGGACCAACGGCGCCAACACGATGTTCCTCGTGCAGATCCAGGTCGAGGCGCTCGACCGCTCCCGGCTGCTGTCCGACGTCACGCGCGTGCTCTCGGACTACCACGTGAACATCCTGTCGGCGACGGTCTCGACCTCGACGGACCGGATCGCGATCTCGAAGTTCGTCTTCGAGATGGCGGAGCCAGGGCACCTGCAGCAGGTGCTCGCCGCGGTGCGGAAGGTGGACGGCGTGTTCGACGTCTACCGCATCACGGGGACGAAGGCCGCAGAGGTGCACCAGGCGCAGGAGGCTCCCGGCGCCTGAGCGCGTCAACGCGCGCCTGCTCGCGTGGCGCGACTCGGTGCGCTGGGGCGGCCCGGTGCGCCGCCGCCTCACGATCGTCAGCTACTCCGGCCGGCGCTCGGGGCGGGCGTTCGCCATCCCCGTGGGGTCCGTCGCCGCGGGCGCGTCCTGCTGACCCGCGACCCCCGGAGCGGGTCGCCCGCCGAGGAGGTGCCGGCGCGGCACGCGGAGTAGGTTCGCCAGCATGACGCTGCCGCTCGAGCCGCCGGTGCTGCCCATGCTTGCCAAGTCCGTGCCCGGCGTCCCCGACCAGCCGGACGACGGGGCCGGCTGGGTGTACGAGCCCAAGTGGGACGGCTTCCGCGCGCTGGTGTTCCGGGACGGCGACGACGTGCGCATCGACTCCCGCAACGCGCGGCCCATGCAGCGGTACTTCCCGGACGTCGTCGAGGCCGTGCGCGCGGCTCTCCCGGACCGGTGCGTCATCGACGGCGAGATCGTCGTCGCCTGCCCCGGCGAGGGCGCCGGGGCCGCCCACCTGGACTTCGATGCGCTGGGCCAGCGCATCCACCCGGCCGAGTCGCGGGTGCGGCTGCTGGCCTCCGAGACCCCCGCGAGCCTCGTCGTGTTCGACGTCCTCGCGCTGGGCGACGACGACCTGTCTGCCCGGCCGCTGCGCGAGCGCCTCGCCGCGCTCGACGGGCTCGGCCTCGACGGGCCGCAGGTGCACGCGACCCCGCGTACCGAGGACGCCGACGTGGCGCGGGAATGGTTCGCCGCCTTCGAGGGGGCCGGGCTGGACGGCGTGGTCGCCAAGCGGCTCGACGACCCCTACCAGCCGAACAAGCGCGCGCTGCTGAAGATCAAGCACGCCCGAACCGCGGACGTCGTCCTCGCCGGCTATCGGCTGCACAAGACGTCGACGCCCGACTACCCCCTGATCGGCTCGCTCCTGCTCGGCCTGTACGACGCTGAAGGAACCTCGGGCGACGCCGGCCGCCTGCAGTTCGTCGGGGTGTCGGCCTCGTTCCCGGCGGCCAGGCGGGCCGCGCTGCACGCCGAGCTCGCCCCGCTCGTCGTCGAGCCCGGTACGCCGGCCGCCGCCGATCATCCGTGGGCGGACTGGCAGGACCCGGCGGTCGCCGACGGGAGCGCGGGGGAGCGGCGCCCGGGGGCGCAGTCGCGGTGGAGCGCCGGGAAGGACCTGTCGTTCACTCCGCTGCGCGTCGAGCGCGTGCTCGAGGTCGGGTACGACCACATGGAGGGCTCCCGCTTCCGGCACACCGCGCAATTCAAGCGCTGGCGGCCGGACCGCGACCCGGCGTCGTGCACCTACGCCCAGCTCGAGGAGCCCGTCGGCTACGACCTGGCGGGCCTGCTGCCGGGAGCGCCGGGTACGGCCGCTGGTTGAGCCTGACGACGCAAGCTCAACCGGCGGAGGGAGCGATGAGTCGGAGCGCCCGGCGGGGTCAAGGGGTCATGGGAACACTGAGATATGGATTGATGAGCTGTTCGCTCGACGGCTACGTCGCCGACGGCGACGGCGGGTTCGACTGGGGGGCTCCGAGCGACGACGTGCACGCCTTCATCAACGACCGCGTCCGCGACGTGCGGACGTTCGTCGTGGGGCGGCGCATGTTCGAGACCATGCGCGTGTGGGACACCTGGCCGCCCGGGCAGAGCGAGGTCGCGGACGAGTTCGCCGAGATCTGGCGCGGCATCGACAAGGTCGTGTGCTCCGACAGCCTCGAGGACGTCGACGCGCCGCGCACCACGCTCGAGCCCCGGCTCACGACGGGGCGGCTCGTCGAGATCGTGGCGGCGACCGAAGGCGTCGTGGAGGTCTCCGGGCCGACGACGGCGGCCGGGGCGCTGCGGGCCGGGTTGTTCGACGAGATGACCGTGCGCGTCGTGCCCCACGTGGTGGGGGATGGGTTGCGGCTGCTGCCGGACGGGATGCGGGCCGACCTCACGCGCGCGGAGTGCGTGCCGCTCGACGACGGATCGGTCTTTCTGCGCTACGTGCAGGCCTGAGCGTTGTGGGCGCGAGACACGCCGATGTCGGGCGAACGATCACGGCGTGTCTCGCGCCCACAACGGCCGGTTAGGTGCGCTTGCGGTCCTTGTCCCGGCTGGGCTGCACGCGCTTGGGCTCGCCCGGCTGCTTGGGATACTCCGGGGGGTAGGGCAGGTCGCCCAGGCCATGCTCCTCCTCGTCGCGCCGGGCGAGGTCGAGCGCGGCGTCCAGGGAGCAGTCGAGCTCCGGGTCGCGGTCCGCGCGCAGCGCCGCGAAGAGGTCGCCGCGCTCGGCGAAGCGGACCGGCACGGTGGTGACGTCGAAGTCGTCCGGGTGGACGTCGCTCACCTCGTCCCACTCGAGCGGGGTCGAGACTGTGGCGCGCTTGTTCGGGCGCACCGAGTACGCCGACGCGATGGTCCGGTCGCGGGCCATCTGGTTGTAGTCGACGAAGATCTTCTCGCCGCGCTCCTCCTTCCACCACCTCGTGGTGACCTGCTCCGGGAGGCGGCGCTCCAGCTCGCGGCCGACCGCGATGGTGGCGCGACGCGCCTGCTGGAAGGACCATCGCGGGGCCAGGGGCACGAAGACGTGCAGGCCGCGCCCGCCGGACGTCTTCGGGTACCCGGTAAGGCCCAGCTCGACGAGCAGGTCCCGCAGGTGCGGCGCCACCGCCGCGGCGTCGTCGAACGACGTGCCCGGCTGCGGGTCGAGGTCGATGCGCAGCTGGTCGACGGCCTCGACGTCGTCGCGGCGCACCGGCCAGGGGTGGAAGGTGATCGTGCCGAGATTGACCGCCCACGCGACGACGGCGAGCTCGGTGGGCGCCACCTCGTCGGCGGTACGCCCACTGGGGAAGGCGATGGTGGCGGTCTCGACGTAGTCGGGCGCGCCCTTGGGGATGCGCTTCTGATAGAAGGCGTCCCCCCGGTTGTCGGCGCGGGTGGCCATCACGGCCCCCTCGAAGACCCCCTTGGGCCACCGTTCGAGGGTGGTCGGCCGGTGCAGCAACGCGCCGAGGACGCCGTCACCGACGGAAAGGAAGTACTCGACGAGCTCGCGCTTGGTGACCCCGGCTCGCCCGGGCTGCTCGGGGAAGACCACGCGGTCGGGGCTGGTGACGCGCACGGAGCGGCCGGCGGCGTCGAGCTCGACGGCGGGAGCGGCGGAGGCCATGCGCCTCAACCTAGGGCAGCACGGCCCGGGCCGCACGCACTGACGGAGCCGGCACGGCGCGCGCCTCGGCGAGCACGCGCCGGGCGCGGGGGCGCCCGACGACCCGTGCCCGGCGCTCGAGCAGGCGCCCGGCGTCGTCCAGGTCGACCGGGCAGGCGTCGGAGAGGATGCGCACGAGGCGAACCGCTTCCTGGGGCGCGACGTGCAGGGCGACGTCGACCACGGTCCGCAGCGGGGTGGTCACCCGTACCGGGCCGACCTGCTCCGTGTCGCCGTGCAGCAACGGCGCCTGCCACACGAGCCCGGCGCCCCACAGCTCCGGACGGTGGCCGCCGGCCGGGTAGGTGACGTCCAGGCGGTCGGCCGACTCCGCGGAGACGTGCCTGCCGGTGTGGACCCAGGCGGCCGTGCGCCCGGCGACGACGCCGCCCGTGGGCAGCTCCGGCTCGAGCAGGGCGGCCCGCAGGGCGGGCGTGACGACCGTGGCGGCGGGAACGGCGGCGCAGCCCCGCAGCACCTGCAGCGCGCCGTCGCGCACCAGCACGTCCCAGGCGGCACGGCCGCCGACGTCCGCCGGGCGCACGAGCCTCCCCGCGGCCGGCGTCGGGGCGGCGAGCAGGTGGCCGAGTCGACGCGGTCGTGCGGCGAGGGTCGGCGGGTCGGCCGGCTGGGACGGGACAAAGGTGGGGCCCACGCCCGGAAACGTATCCGGTCGTGGGCCCCTGGCGCGGCCGCCTGTGGACGGCGACCCGCGCGGACGTCAGCCGCGAGTCTCCTCCGCGGCGCGGACGACCTGCTCGAGCCAGGCACGCCGCGCGGCGAGCGCCGTCTCCGCCTCCTCGACGCGCCGGGCGTCGCCGGACTCCTGGGCCGCGACGAGGTCCTGCTCGAGGCCCTCGATCGCCGCCTCGAGCTGGGCCGCCGCGCCCTCGGCCCGGGCCCGGGTCTCCGGGTTGGTGCGGTCCCAGCGGGCCTGGTCGGCGTCGCGGATCGCCGATTCGACGGCCCGCATCCGGCCCTCGATGCGCTGCACGTCGCCGCGGGGCACCTTGCCTGCCTCCTCCCAGCGCTCCTGGAGGGTCCGCAGCGCGGCCTTGGCGGCCGCGAGGTCGGAGACCGGCAGCAGCGCCTCGACCTCGACGAGCAGCGCCTCCTTGACCTCGAGGTTCTGTCCGTACTCGGCGTCGATCGCGGCGTTCTCGGCGTCCCGCGCGCCGAAGAACGTGTCCTGTGCGGCGCGGAACCGGGCCCACAGCGCGTCGTCGTCCTTGCGGCTCGCCCGCCCGGCCGCCTTCCAGCGCGTCATGAGGTCGCGGTAAGCGGCCGCGGTGGCGCCCCAGTCGGTGTGGTGCTGCAGGGCCTCCGCCTCCGCGACCAGGTTCTCCTTCTCGGACTTGGCGGTGGTGTTGCGCTGCTCGAGGTCGGCGAAGAAGTGCCGGCGCTCCCGGTCGAAGGCGGTGCGGGCGTGGCTGAAGCGCTTCCAGAGCGACTCCTCCGTCGGCCGGTCGATGCGCGGGCCGTTGCGCTGCGCCTCCTTCCAGCTGTCCAGGAGGCCGCGCAGCTCCTCGCCGGCGGGCCGCCACTGCATCTTCGAGGGCTCCGTCTCGGAGATCTTCTCGGCCGCCTCGACGATGGCGGTGCGGGCGGCCACCGCCTCGGACTTGGCGGCGGCGCGCTCCTGCTCCAGGGCCGCGCGGCGTGCGGCGGCGCGGGCCTGCAGCCCGTCCACCCGGACACGCAGCGCATCCAGGTCGCCGACGGCGGCGGGCTCGCCGGTCTCCTCCGCGAGCTTCGTGAGCGTCTGGTCGATCTCGCGGACCGACAGGTCGGCGCTGTCCAGACGCGTCTCGAAGAGTGCCACCTTGGCATCCAGGTCGAGATAGCGGCGCACGTACAGGCTCATCGCCTCGGACGCGGACACGCCGGGGAACTGGCCGACCGACCGCTCGCCGGCCGCCTCGCGCACGTAGACGGTGCCGTCCTCGTCCACCCGGCCGAACGCCTCCGCCGCGGCGGCCAGTGCCGCGTCGTGCGCGGGCGGGGCGACCGGGGCGGGGGCGGCGTCCGCTGGCGAGGCCGCAGCGGCCGCCGGCGTCGGGCGCCGCAGCGCGGACGGCTTGGGCGCAGGTGCGGGCTTCGGGATGGCGGACGGCTTCGGCGCAGCGGGAGCCGGGGCGGGGCTCGGCGCCGTCGGCTCGTCGGGCGTGGGCTCCGGCGCTGCGTCGGCCGGGGTCGGCTCGTCGGGCGTGGGCTCCGGCGCTGCGTCGGCCGGGGTCGCCTCGGTGGGCGTGGGCTCCGGCGTCGCCTCGGCGGCGGTTGCGTCGTCCTGCGGCGCTGCGGGTTCGGGCGTTGCCGCCTCGTCCTGCGTCGGCTGGGGGGGAGTCTCGGCCGTCTCCTGCTCGGTGCCGGCCGGAGTCTCCTCGGGGCCGGTCGAGCCGGGGGTGTTTTCGCTCACTTGGTCTCAACTCCTTCGATGATGACGGGGTTCACGGGCGGACCGTCTCCGGTTCCGCTCGTCTCACCCGCGTCAGCGACTGCCTGGACGGCGTCCAGGCCGGACGTGACGGTGCCGAGCACCGTGTACCCGCCCGCGGCGTCGGACGGGATGGTCGAATCCTGGTACACGATGAAGAACTGCGAGCCCATCGACTCGCCTTCGCCGCCGACGCGCGCCATGGCGATCGTGCCCTTCGGGTACACGTCGTCGGCGGGCGCGTTCTCGATCGGACCGTAGGAGTAGCCCGGGCTGCCTGAGCCGGTGCCCGTGGGGTCGCCGCACTGCAGCACGGAGATGCCGGAGGTCGTGAGGCGGTGGCACGACGTGCCGTCGTAGTACCCCTGGTCCGTGAGCGAGACGAAGCTGGCGACGGCCTGCGGGGCAGCGGCGCCGTCGAGCTCCAGCACGACCTGCGACTCCTCGCCCCCCGCGCACACGTCGAGCGTCGCGGTCCAGGCGCGGTCCTCGGCGACCGACGGGTCGGGGAGGTCGCCGCCGGAGCGGGTCGCCGTGGCCGCCTCCGGGCAGCCACCCGCCGCCGCGGACTGGCCGGCCGCGTTCCCGAGGTTCGCGACCACGAGACCGCCGCCGACCAGGGCGAGCACGGCGAAGATCGCCACGATCGCCCAGGTCCGCTGTCTCCGGGCGCGCGCCTGCACCCGCCGCTTCTCCCACTCCGCCTGCCGCTTGCGGGCGTTCTCACGCTCGCGCTTGGTGGCCGCCACCCTGGGGGCACCTCCTCGGTCGTCCCGGTCACCGCACGGGAACAACCGCGCGCGGAGCACAGTCTAGGCGGCGGGGCGCAGGTCACACCCTCGGTGCCGTCCGGGGGTGCGGACCGTGCCATGCCCGCTAGCGTGGCCGCCGTGCAGATCCACCTCGTCGTCGCCCCCGTCTTCGCCACCAACTGCTGCGTCGTCGTGGCCGGCGACTCGCCGGACTGCGTGATCGTCGACGCCGGCGCGGGTACGGCCGAGGGCGTCACCGCCCTGGTCGCGGAGCACGGCCTGACGCCCCGCGCCGTCGTCGCCACCCACGGCCATGTGGACCACACGTGGGACGCGGCGATGCTCTGCGAGCGCTTCGGCGTGCCGATGCGCATCCACCCGGCCGACGCCTACCGGCTCGCCGACCCGTTCGGGACCCTCGGGCTCCACCAGTCGGCCGACCCTGCGGCCCCCGGCGTCAGCGGCGCCCTCGCGCAGGCGCTCGCGGCCACGGGCCGCCGCGTCGCGGACTATCGGGCGCCCGCCGCCGTCGAGGCCCTCGCGGCCCTGGACGACGACGAGGACGACGACGACGCGGACGGCGACGCCGAGCTCCTCGCGGGTGCGGTCCACCTGCGGGCCCTGCACGCCCCGGGGCACACCGAGGGCTCGACGCTCCTCGTCGCGGGCGACGTCCTCCTGGCCGGCGACGTGCTGTTCGCGGGCGGGGTCGGGCGCACCGACCTGCCGGGCGGCGACCCGGCGGCCATGGCGCGCACGCTGCGCGACGTCGTCGGCCGCCTCGACCCGGCGCTCGCCGTCGTGCCCGGGCACGGGCCCACGACCACCGTGGGCCGGGAGCTCGCGACCAACCCGTACCTGCGCTGAAAGGGTTCCCGGGCGTGTTCACCGGCGAGGACCGACGTCTGGGAAGATGTGCACCATGGCACGCCCCACCCCCCTCTCCGGCTTCCCCGAATGGCTCCCCGACGGTCGCGTCGTGGAGCAGCACGTCCTGGAGGTGCTGCGCCGCACCTTCGAGCTGCACGGGTTCGCCGGCATCGAGACCCGGGCGGTCGAGCCGCTCGACCAGCTGCTGCGCAAGGGTGAGACCTCCAAGGAGGTCTACGTGCTGCGGAGGCTGCAGGAGGACGCCGCGGCGGGCGACTCGCCGGGCGACCGGTCCGAGAAGCAGCTGGGCCTGCACTTCGACCTCACCGTCCCGTTCGCGCGCTACGTGCTGGAGAACGCCGGCCGGCTCGCGTTCCCGTTCAAGCGCTACCAGATCCAGAAGGTGTGGCGCGGCGAGCGCCCCCAGGACGGCCGCTTCCGCGAGTTCGTGCAGGCCGACATCGACGTCGTCGGCGCGGGCGAGCTGCCCTACCACTACGAGGTCGAGCTGCCGCTGGTGATGGCGGAGGCCCTGGGGGCCCTGCGCGACGTCGGCGTGCCCGAGGTCCGCATCCTGGTGAACAACCGCAAGGTCGCCGAGGGCTTCTACCGCGGGCTCGGGCTGGAGGACGTCGAGGGCGTGCTGCGCCAGGTCGACAAGCTCGACAAGGTCGGCCCGGACGCGGTCGCGGAGCTGCTGCGGGCCGAGCAGGGAGCCACGCCCGAGCAGGCGAAGGCCTGCCTCGAGCTGGCGGCGATCTCCGGCGCGGACGTGACCGTGATCGACCGCGTCCGGGCGCTCGCGGCCTCCTACGACGCCGGCACGGACCTGCTGGAGACCGGCCTGGGCGAGCTCGCCGCGCTGGTCGAGGCGGCGGCACGTCGCGCGCCAGGCGTCGTCGTGGCCGACCTGAAGATCGCGCGGGGGCTCGACTACTACACGGGTTCGGTCTACGAGACGGTGCTGGTGGGGCACGAGCAGCTCGGGTCGATCTGCTCGGGCGGCCGGTACGACACGCTCGCGTCCGACGGCAAGAACACCTACCCGGGCGTGGGCCTCTCGATCGGCGTCTCACGGCTCGTGTCCCGGCTGCTGTCCGCCGGGCTCGTCACCGCGACGCGCGGTGTGCCCACGGCCGTTCTGGTGGCGGTGAGCGACGAGGAGCACCGCGCGCAGTCCGACGCGGTGGCCGGCGCGCTTCGCGGCCGCGGCATCGCGGCGGACGTCGCCCCCACGGCGGCCAAGTTCGGTAAGCAGATCAAGTTCGCCGACCGCCGCGGCATCCCGTTCGTGTGGTTCCCGGTCCAGCCGGGGGACGACGGCGCCGTCGTCCCCCCCGACGTGCTGGCCGGTGAGGTGAAGGACATCCGGTCCGGCGAGCAGGTGGACGCCGACGCCGCCACCTGGGAGCCCCCGGCCGCCGACCTGGTCCCGCGCGTCGTCCCGGCATCGGGGGAGTGACGCGCGGGGCGGGTCACGCCTGGATCAGCGCGACGACGTTGTGTGCTGGGTCGCGGAACCAGCCGATCGTCGGACCCTGGCGCGGGTCGTCGCTGCGCACCACCCCGTCGGCGTCCTGCGCGAACCCGGGGTAGCGCACCAGGTCGACGCCCACCCCGTGCAGGTCGGCCGCCGCCGCGGCGACGTCCGGCACGACGAGGTTGAGCACGGTGTGGCTCGCCGGCTCGTGCGCGTCGCCCTTGGGGTAGACGAAGACGGCCGGCCCGTCGACGCCGAGCTCGAGCCCCATCGGGGTGCGCTCGACCGGGAGGCCTACGGTGTCGCGGTAGAACGTCTCGGCGGCGTCGAGGTCGTCGACGGAGAAGCTGCTGAACGCACGCTGCACGGTGATCACGGGGGTCTCCTTCGTTCGGCCGACGGCCCGCGGAGTACCGGGCCCAGGGGGTGGACGGCCGAGGGGCGCGGAACTGATCGGAGGGCTCCAGGAGGGGGTTATCCCCCGAACACCCTGACGCATCCCTGAATCTGCCCCTGATTTGCACCATGAGCAGGCCGTATTGGGCCTTCAGGGGCGCTACGGTGACGCCGTGAGTATCTACGTCGTCCTGTCCCGCAGCAGCACCGTCCTGTCCCGGACGATCCGTCTGGCGACGCGGGACGAGTTCACCCACTCGGCGCTGGCCCTCGACGCGGACCTGGAGCTGATGTTCAGCTTCGGCCGTCGCCGCGCGTCGAACCCGTTCGTCGGGTGCTTCAAGCGGGAACGGCTGGACGACGACCTGTATCGCGGGATGGACCGGCTGCCGGGAGTGGTGCTGGAGGTGCCGGTGACGCCCGAGCAGCGCGACGCGGTGGGCGCCCGCGTGACGGAGTTCGTCCTCGACAGCCACACCTACGCGTACAACTCGTCGGGGATGTTGACCGGCCTGCTCGGGCGCGGCTCGGAGGACGACCGACGGTTCTTCTGCTCCGAGTTCGTCTACCACGTGCTGCGCGACGCGGGCGTGTGCGACCTCGGGATCCCGCGCTGGAAGGTGCGCCCGCAGACGCTCCTGCAGGTGCCGGGGAGCGTCGCGTACCGGGGCGACCTCAAGCGCTACCGGGCGTCGGCCCGCGCCGCGGCCCCGGTTCCCGCCCTCATGCTCCAGGGCTCGGGCGGGCTGTTCGCGGTGCCCGAGCCGAGGATGCCGGTCTCCTCCTGAGCCGCGAGCCGCCCGGACGTTGACGCGCGATCGAACGCATGTTCGAATGTCCGGGTGAGATGGGACGGGCAGGCGATCGCGGCCGACGACGGTGCGCTGCCGGGACTGGAGCGATCCGGCCTGGCGCGGCTCGGGCTCGTGCGCAGCGTGAAGACGCCCGAGTTCGCGGACGTCACCTTTCACGAGGTCATGTCCAAGAGCGCGCTGACCAAGGTGCCCGCAGCGTCGCGCATGCCCTTCGGGTGGACGGTCAACCCGTACCGGGGATGCAGCCATGCATGCCGGTACTGCTTCGCCCGGCCCACGCACGAGTACCTGGACCTCGACGCGGGCAAGGACTTCGACTCCCAGGTCGTGGTGAAGGTGAACGTCGACACCGTGCTGCGCGCGGAGCTCGCGAAGCCGTCGTGGCGGCGCGAGCCGGTGGCGCTGGGGACCAACACCGACCCGTACCAGCGGGCCGAGGGGCGCTACCGCCTCATGCCCGGCATCATCGGGGCGCTCGCGGACTCGGGCACGCCGTTCTCGATCCTCACCAAGGGCACGCTGCTGCGCCGGGACCTGCCGCTGATCGCGGAGGCCGCGCAACGGGTGGAGGTGGGGATCGGTGTCTCGCTCGCGTTCGCGGACGAGGAGCTGCAGCAATCGGTGGAGCCCGGCACGCCGACGCCGCGCGCCCGGCTCGACCTGGTCCGCGCGGTGCGGGCCGCGGGGCTGCCGTGCGGCGTCATGGTGGCCCCCGTACTGCCGTGGCTGACGGACTCCCGGGACCACCTGCGGCGGCTGCTCGACGCGATCGCCGACGCGGGGGCGACCGGGGTCACCGTGGTGCCGCTGCACCTCAAGCCCGGCACCCGCGAGTGGTACCTGCAGTGGCTGGAGCAGGAGCACCCGCACGCGGTCGCGGGGTACAGGCGGGTGTTTGCCCGCGGCACGTACGCGCTCGAGGCCTACCGGCAGTGGCTGTGGGACCGGGTGGAGCCGCTGCTCGACGAGCATGGCTTCGGCTCGTCGGGCCATCGCGCCCGGTCCGGCGCGACCGGACGCTTCCACGGCGAGCTACGGCCGCACGACGAGGGCGACTACCCGGCCGGGTCGATCGTCGAGCCCCAAGACGGGGCCGGCGGGGCGCTCGCGGGCATGCCCGTCGACGGCGGAGGGCTCGAGGTCGCCGGGTCCGACGCCGAGTCCGTGCTGTTCTGAGGCTGTTCCGAGACTGTCCTGAGGCGCCGCCGGCCGGTGTCAGCGGACGAATGAGAACCAGAGCACGAAGACGCAGATGAGGAACATGCCCGTCGCGTTGAGGAAGAAGTTCCGGCCGAAGTCCCGGGCGCGCACGTGGAAGGTGAGCGCGACGACGAAGTAGGCGACCAGCGCGGCGGATGTCACCGCCCCGAGCACGGGCACCCAGATCCCGGCGACGAGGCCGACTGCCGCGGCGGCCTTGACCCACGGCGTCACCCACCACCAGCGCTCGGGGAAGTTCACGTCGCGGAAGCACTGCGCGATGAACGCCACGGGCCGCACGCACAGCGCCGCGTCGACGGCGGTGATCAGCGCGAGGACGACGACGGGCCACATGGGATCCGGGAGCCAGAGCATGCCGTCCACCGTACGGGTCAGCCCACCGGGCGGACCCGCAGGATCTCCGTCCGGGCGATCGCGCGGTCGCGGACGTCGACCCGTGCCGCGCGATCAGGATCCGCCAGGTAGGCCGCGAGCGCCTCCTCGTCGGGCATCTCGATGATCTGCACCTCCGTGGGCTGGACGGCGCCGTGCTCGGCGTCGTCCGTGTGCGCGACGTTCGTCACGCGCTGCAGCACCCGGCCGCCGTGTCGGGGGACCAGCGCCAGCACCTCGGTCTCGTAGTCCTCGAGCGTCAGTGCCTCGCCGTCCACTGCCCAGAGCAGCACGCACAGGGTGATTGCCATCGTTCGCCTCTCGCCGTCGGGAGACCGGACCGGTGGCCCGGAGGAGCCGATCCTGTCACGCTCGGCCGAATCACCCCTGCGCGAGTCGCGGGGGAAACCCGCCGGTGGCGACCGGTCCCCACCGCTCGATCGTGATCCGTACGACCGACTTGCCCTGGCGCACCATCGCCTCGCGGTACTCGTCCCAGTCGGGGTGCTCCTTGTCGGCGGCCGCGCGGTAGTACTCGACCAGCGGCTCCACGGAGTCCGGCGCATCGATCACCTCGGCGGTGCCGTCCACCTGCACCCACGCGTCGTCGAAGTCGTCGCCGAGCGCGAGGAACGACGCCTGCGGACGCCGCCGGAGGTTCACCGCCTTCGCCCGGTCCGGGTAGGTCGACACCACGATGCGTCCGGCGGCGTCGACGCCGAACGTCACGGGGCTGAGCTGCGGGCTACCGTCACCGCGCGTCGTGACGAGCACGCCGTGTCGCCGTGCCCGGAGGACGTCGAGCAGCTCCTCGCGTTCGACGCGGCTGGTGGTAGCGATCCTGGGGGCCATGGGTGTCTCCTGTCGTGCCGGTCAGTCCGATGGTCGGTCGCCGATGGTCAGTCGTCGGTCGACGTGGCGACGCCGGGTTCGCTCATGAGCCACTCGGTGGCGAAGAGGACCTTGTCGGTGAGCCCGAGCATCGCATCGCGGATCTCGACGTGCGGGGTGGAGAAGGCGAGGCGGGCGGCCGCCTGCGCCCCGGGCGCGGGCGCCCAGTAGTCGATCAGCAGCAGGGGGACGTCCTGGCCGCCGTGCTCCGGCGAGCCGTGGGCGACGCGGACGTGGCGCAGGAACGGTCCGGAGAGCGTCTCGGTGGTGGTGAGCTCGTCCTCGGCGGCGAGGCCCGGGTGCAGGCGGTCGTGGATGCGCTGCAGGTGGGGGATGCCGCCGGCCTCGGGGCCGAGGTCGTGCCAGTACAGCGTGAGGTTCAGCGCGAGCGCCGCCTCCTTGCCCGGCAGCACCAGGTAGGCCATGACCTGCCCGCCGGCGGCGGCGGCCCTGGCGGCGACGTCGGTGAGCTGGTCGCGCAGGTCGCGTCGCAACGTGGCGCCGCGGTCGCCGAGAGCCGCCCCCTGCTGCTTGACGACGGCACGGATCTGCTGGTCGCGCTGGGCTTCGTCCACGAGGTCGATCAACGCCCAGTGGTCCGGCAGGTTGAGCTCGATGCCGATGCCGCGCGACCCGCCGGGCTCGTCCAGGGTGGCCATCGCGTGCAGGCCCTCGATGCTGATGCCGGCACCCGTGTCGTCGGCCATGCCGGTCGGGTCGGCGTCCGACCCCGGACCCAGCGCCGCCACGACGTCGTCGACGCCGAAGGCCATCGTGTGCGGGCCGGCCGGGTCGAGGACGACCTGGTCGAGCACGGCGCCGTGGCGGTGGAGGAAGGGGAGCAACGAGTCGCGACGGCGGAGGCTGAAGGCGCGCGAGGGGTCACCCGCGAGGAACGGCTCCAGGGTGTGGGGCGACGAGAACACGCACAGCGCGTAGGGGCGCTTCGCGTCCTCCGGCGCGGGGAAGACCCGCACCTGCGGCGTGCCGTCCTCGCGCTGGAGGATCGGCACGACGACGGCGTCGTCCCGCAGGGCGCGGCCGACGGCGGCGCGGTCCGCTGCGGCGAGCGCGGTCGCGAGGAGGGCCGAGCCCGTGCCGGACCGCGTGACCGGGGTTCCGCCCGCGGCGGGTGGTGAGGACGGTGCGACGTGGGTGGCGTCCGTCATGGTCGATCAGGTCTCCTGGGTGAATGGATGGGTGCGGTGCGTGTCAGACGCTCGGATACGGCCGGTAGACCTGGTCGACACGCACGAAGGTGTCGGAGAAGGACTCGGGGACGATGTCGCCGGTCATGATTCCTTCGAGGAAGGCGGTCGCGCTCAGGTCGAACCTCTCCCAGCTCTCGCCGTCCGCGTCCTCGACGTACACGACGTAGGCGGCCGGGTCCGCCCCGGGATCGACACGCCAGAACACCGTCTCCCCGTTCCCGGTGTTCGCCCAGGCGATGAGCCGGCTCTCCTGCGGCAGGTCGTCCGGCCGCGTCTCCGGGTCGTCCTCCCACAGGACGAGGAGGTCGCGGAACACCCCGGCCGACTCCCGGAGGTCCTGGCTCGGTAGCTCGTGCCCGGGGGCGAAGAGGCGGACGTAGCCGAACCACTGCCCCGCGCCACCGGCGTCGAGGAGCTGCCGGAAGTCCTCGGGGACGGTGATCTCGAGCTGCTGCTCCACGCCTGCCCAGTCGTACGGCTCGCTCGGCGGGACCAGGTTGCCCGCGTCGATCAGGTCCTGAACGCTCATGTGCTCGCTCCTAGCTTCTCGTGCCGAACCGGAAATCGTCCGCGTTCTTCGGAAGGTTGCCGGCGGCGACCTCCTCCGAGTACAGGGGCAGGTCCGCACGGTTGTCCAGCGTGTAGTCCAGCTTGTACCCGTCGGCGCCGTCGGCCTGGAAGTGGATCTGGCTCGGAACCTCGGCGGAGCCCTCGTACTTGGGTGTCACCCGGTAGTCGACGTCCTCGCCGCCGTTGACGACGCGCTTCACCTCGCGCTCGACCGCACGCTGCCACGGGCTGTTCGAGCGCGGGTGCTGGGCGACGAAGTTGGCCGCATGGTCGTTCGGTCCGCCGAGGTTGGCGCCGCGGAGGTGCCCACGCTGGTGCACGCCCTCGACGTACCCCAGCGGGTCGACCTTCGGGTCGGTGGTTCCGCCGATGTCCTTTTTGGTCAGCTTGGCCCTGATGCCTGCCGGGCGCCCGAGGTCGTCGACCTTGTACGTGCCGCCCTTGATCCGGTAGGTCTTCCCCGGCTTGAGGGCCTTCGCGTGGACGGCGTTGTGGACCAGGACGGGGAGGTTGCCGGCGAGGACGTAGTAGTTGTGGTGGGTCTCGACGTGGAAGTTGTAGACCGTGACCGCGTCGGTCTCGTCGCGCTCCTCGACCTCGATGCGGTCGAGGGTGACCCTGCCGTCGCCGGTGGTGTCGCTGGTGACGAGGATGTCGCCGGGCTGCAGGTCGCGGGCGAAGATCCAGCCCATGTTCGCGACCATGAAGGGGTGTTCGTCGGTGGTCGTGACGTTCTGCCCGTCGATGGTCAGGTGGTACAGGGTCGTGGTCTGACGCACGAAGGTCTCGACCACGAGCTGCAGCTCGTCGAAACCTGTGGCGAGGTTGTGGGCGTAGACCTTGTCCCCGGCGCGGACGTCCTCGATCGCCTTGACCCCATCAGGGCCGTCAGGGGTGCGGATGAGGGTGCCCGCGGTGAAGCAGGTGCCGAACCCGACCTTGCACCAGGCCTTCTTCGCGCCGGTCTTGGCGCCCTGCTTCAGGGCGGCCTTGGACAGTCCGGTGGCGGCCTTCGCGGCGCCGCCGAGTCCGATGACGGATAGTGCGGCGCCGGCGATCGCGATCCCGGCCTCGGCCCAGGAGCGTTCCCCGGTCGCGGCGAGGGTGATGTTCGCGAGCGCGCTGACGATGGCTGCGACGGCGGCCACGACGATCAGGACTCCGGCGAGCGCGGTCCCGACGATGGGGATGAACGCGACCACGACCGCGAGGAGGCCCGCGATCATGGAGATCATGTCGGCGATGTCGGCGATCGCGGCGACGAGCTTGGATCCCCAGTTGTCCCACCAGCCGTCGTTGAGGTCGTCGCCGCCGGTGATGTCCTCGATGCGCGAGACCGCGTCTCCCGCGGCACGATCCCGGTCGGACGTGGCGGTCTCGATCGTGGACCGCGCGGCGGCGAGCTGCCCGTTCGCGTCGTCCGCGTTCCCGCCGGCAGAGTCGGCCTGCTGCTGGTACTCCCGCTTCTCCTCCGGATCGGTCGCCGCATCGGCGAGATCCTGGTTGCGGTCACGTGCCCCCGCGGCGGAGTCGGCGGCGTCCTTGGCGTGGCGGGCCTGCTCCAGCGCCGCCAACGTCTCGGCCTGGACGCGTTCCAGCGCGGAGGCGTAGTCGACCAGGGCGTTGCCCGTGGCCTCGTACCGGGAATGCGCCCGCCGGATCTCCGAGACGGTGTCTTCCTTGGTCTCCATCAGGGCGTCCACGGCCTTGGAGATCGTGCCCGCGACGTCCAAC
Source organism: Isoptericola sp. Y581 (assembly GCF_059445475.1). Taxonomy (NCBI): domain Bacteria; kingdom Bacillati; phylum Actinomycetota; class Actinomycetes; order Micrococcales; family Promicromonosporaceae; genus Isoptericola; species Isoptericola sp. Y581. The sequence goes on from NZ_JCAIUK010000003.1 coordinate 243,453, forward strand.
CGGGACATCGCCCCCGCGGCGTCGTCGATCGAGTCGGCGACCTCCAGGTAGTCCTGCCCACCGTGCAGCACGAGGACGGGGTCGCCCGGTGTCGGGTCGGAGTCCAGCCCGACCGGTGACCAGTCCGCCGGCCTCACAGCGTGTCTCCGGGCACCGCGAACGTCACGGCCACCATCCTCGAGTTCGGTCCCGGTTCGGTCGCCGCATGCAGGTCCATGCGCAGGTCAGCCATCGATCTCTACCCCCCTTGTGCCAGGTGAGAGAGTAGCCAGGGTCGTCGCTTGTACCCGCGCAACACACTCGGACGCCTGGCCCGGAATCACCAGGACGTGCCCCCGGGTACAGCGACTAAACTCACCACGTCGCGCCGAGAGTGCGACCGCCTCCCGGCCGGGCACCGGGGACGGCGGCACCACCCGCCCACCCACTTTCACGAAAGGAACCCTCCGTGCTCCGCACCCACACGGCCGGCTCACTGCGGGCCGAGCACATCGGCCAGACCGTCACCCTCACCGGGTGGGTCGATCGCCGGCGGGATCACGGGGGAGTGGCCTTCATCGACCTGCGCGACGCGTCGGGCATCGCCCAGGTCGTGATCCGCGACGAGGCCGTGGCGCACCCGCTGCGCGCGGAGTTCGTCCTGCAGGTCACGGGCGAGGTCGGACGCCGGCCTGAGGGCAACGCGAACGCGAACCTCGCCACCGGCGAGATCGAGATCGTGGCCAAGGACGTCGTCGTGCTCAACGAGTCGGCCCCGCTGCCGTTCCAGGTCTCCACGGCCCTCGCCGACACCGAGACGATCGGCGAGGAGGCGCGGCTCAAGTACCGCTACCTCGACATTCGTCGCCCGTCGCAGGCCCACGCGCTGCGCCTGCGCTCGAAGGCCAACGCTGCCGCCCGCGGCGTCCTGGACGAGCACGACTTCGTCGAGGTCGAGACGCCCACGCTCACCCGTTCCACGCCGGAGGGCGCGCGCGACTTCCTGGTCCCGGCCCGACTGGCGCCCGGCTCCTGGTACGCGCTGCCGCAGAGCCCGCAGCTGTTCAAGCAGCTGCTCATGGTGGGCGGCCTCGAGCGCTACTACCAGATCGCCCGCTGCTACCGCGACGAGGACTTCCGCGCCGACCGGCAGCCCGAGTTCACGCAGCTGGACGTCGAGCTGAGCTTCGTCGAGCAGGACGACGTCATCGCCCTGGCGGAGCAGGTCCTCGTAGCGCTGTGGAAGCTCATCGACGTCGAGATCCAGACGCCGATCGCGCGCATGACCTTCGCCGAGGCGATGCGCCTGTACGGCACGGACAAGCCCGACCTGCGCTTCGGCAACCCGCTCGTCGAGCTCGCGGACTACTTCGCCGAGACCCCCTTCCGCGTGTTCCAGGCCGAGTACGTGGGCGCCGTCGTCATGACCGGGGGCGCCTCGCAGCCGCGCCGCCAGTTCGACGCCTGGCAGGAGTGGGCCAAGCAGCGCGGCGCCAAGGGTCTGGCCTACGTCACGTACGGCGAGGACGGCACGCTCGGCGGCCCGGTCGCCAAGAACCTGTCCGACGTCGAACGCGAGGGCCTCGCCGCGGCCACGGGGGCGCGGCCCGGCGACGCCGTGTTCTTCGCTGCGGGCAAGACCGCCGACGCGCGTGCACTGCTCGGCGCCGCCCGCCTCGAGATCGCGCACCGCACCGGCCAGATCGACGAGGACGCCTGGGCGTTCGTGTGGGTCGTGGACGCGCCGCTGTTCAAGCCCACCGGGGAGGCCGCCGACGAGGGTGACGTCGCGCTGGGGCACTCCGCCTGGACGGCGGTGCACCACGCGTTCACGTCGCCCAAGCCCGAGTGGATCGACAGCTTCGAGCAGGACCCGGGCAACGCGCTGGCGTACGCCTACGACATCGTGTGCAACGGCAACGAGATCGGCGGCGGCTCGATCCGTATCCACCGCCGCGACGTGCAGGAGCGGGTCTTTGACGTCATGGGGATCGGGCCGGCGGAGGCGCAGGAGAAGTTCGGTTTCCTGCTCGACGCCTTCAAGTTCGGCGCCCCGCCGCACGGCGGCATCGCCTTCGGCTGGGACCGCATCGTCGCGCTGCTGACGAAGTCCCCGTCGATCCGCGACGTCATCGCGTTCCCGAAGTCCGGCGGCGGCTACGACCCGCTGACCGACGCGCCCGCGCCGATCACGCCGGAGCAGCGCAAGGAGGCCGGGGTGGACGTCGACCCCCGGGCCCCTCAGGAGTGACGCTCGCCCTCGGCGGTCTGGCGCTCGCCCCGGTCACCGCTGCCGCGAGATATCCGTCGGGGCGCACCAGGAGGGTGCTGCCGTTGTGGTCGGCGCGGCGCACGACCACCCGTGCGCCGAGGCCCGCTTCCGCGGGCTCCGGCGCCACCGGGGCCGCCGCGCCGGAGCTGGGCTGCACCAGCACGAAGCGGCCGGCCCGCAGCGCCTCCGCGAGCCGCGTCCCGGGCGGCCCGGGCGCCAGCGGCAGGTCGGGCACGCGGTGGCCGACGAGGCGGTGCGCCCCGCGCGGGCGGGTATAGCGGACGCCGAGGGCGGAGATCAGCAGCGCGGCGCGGCGGCGCACGGCCGGCAGGCGGGCGACGACGCTCGCCACGACCTCGCGGGCCGTCGCCACCGCGCGGCCGGGCCGCACGGCGAGGCGCAGGATCGTGCCGCTCGCGCGCAGCACCTGCGCCCCGACGGGGTGCCGGTCGGCCTCGTACCCGTCGATGACCGCCGGGTCAGCGCCGCCGACTACCGCCGCCAGCCGCCAGGAGAGGTTGGCGGCGTCCTGCAGCCCGGTGTTCATGCCGAGCCCGCCGGCAGGGCTGTGCGCGTGGGCGGCGTCCCCGGCCAGCAGGACGCGCCCCGATCGGTAGGTGGGGGCCTGCCGCTCGTCCGCGGAGAATCGGGTGGCGAACCGCAGGTCGTGCATCTCGTGGTCGTCGCCGAGGGTCGTCCGGGCGACCGCCCGCACCTCGTCGAGGGTGACCGGCTCGTCGAGGTCGCGCTCGCCGTCCCAGCCGATGAAGCGGTACCAGTCACCGCCGAAGGGGGCGAGGAAGCCCAGCGCGTCGTTCGCGGCGGCCACCGACAGCACGTTCGAGGGCGGCCTGGCCAGCCGGACGTCGGCCAGGATCATCGCGCGGATGACGGTCTCGCCGGGGAAAGGGATCCGGACAGCGTCGCGCACCGTCGACCGCACGCCATCCGTGCCGACCAGCCAGGGGGCGCGCAGCCGCACCGCGGCCCGCGGGCCGCCCTCGTCCGGCTCGGCGGTGACGGTCACGCCGTCGGCGTCCTGGGCCACCGCGGTCACGCGGACGCCGTGCCGGAACGTCACCCCCGCTGCCTCGGCGCGCCGTCGCAGGAGCCGCTCGACCTCGTACTGCGGGGTGACCAGCACGAACGGGAAGCGACCGGGCAGCGAGTCCAGGGGGACGGCGACCCGCTGGAACAGCTGCACCCGGGGCACCGGCTGTCCCGTGGTCAGGAGCTCGTCGGCGAGGCCGCGCGCGTCCAGGGTCTCGAGGGTGCGGGCGTGCACCGCGAACGCGCGGGTCAGGTTGCTCAGGCCGGGCGGCCGCTTCTCGAGCACCGTGACCCGCCCCCCGGCCGTGGCCAGGTCGCCGGCGAGCAGCAGCCCGGTCGGGCCGGCCCCGACGACCATCACGTCCGCGTGCGTCTCCGCGTTCATCGTGTCCCTCCGTCCTTGATGCCAACAACTGTTGGCAATTCGACGATAGGCGGGTCGTGGCGGCGGGTCAACAGATGTTGGCCTACAGTCGTTGGCATGGCTGAGAACCACCGGCCGCGACGGTCGGACACCACCCGCGCCGCGATCCTCGCCGCCGCCCGCGAGCGATTCGCCGAGGACGGCTACGAGCGCGCCACGGTGCGCGCCGTCGCCGCGCAGGCGGGGATCGACCCGTCGATGGTGATGCGGTACTTCGGGTCCAAGGAGGAGCTCTTCACCCGCGTCGTCGACGTGGAGCTCGGCATCCCGGACGCGGCCGCGATCGCCCCGGACGCCCTCGGTGCCACGATCGTGGAGCACTTCCTGGACCTGTGGGAGCGGGACACGGTCCTCGTGACCCTCCTGCGCGTGGGCATCACCCATCCCGCCGGTGCTGAACGGATGCGCGACGTCTTCCGGGCCCAGCTCGTGCCCGCCGTCGAGCGATTCGGTCCGGACCCCGCGGACGCGCCCCGCCGCGCCACGCTGGTGGCCTCCCAGATCCTCGGCATGGCACTCCTGCGGTATGTGCTGCGGTTCGGCCCGGCCGCCGAGATGTCCCGCGAGGAGCTCGTGGCCTGGCTCGGGCCGACGGTCGAGCGCTACGTCACAGCCCCCCGGCCCTGAGCCGGGCCGGCCGCGTGGGCGGCGCTCCGTAGGCTGGGGCGCATGGACCTGTTCGACTCCGCGCTCACCGGCGCCCGCGGCACGCCGGCGAGCGCCCGCTCCGGCCCGAGCGCCCCCCTGGCGGTGCGGATGCGGCCGGCGACGCTCGACGAGGTCGCCGGCCAGGGCCACCTCCTCGTGCCAGGGTCGCCCCTGCGCCGGCTCGTGGAGCCCGACGACGAGTCGGCGCGCCGCGCGGCTCCCGGCTCGGTGATCCTGTGGGGGCCGCCCGGCGTCGGCAAGACCACCCTCGCGTATCTGGTCGCCACGGTCTCGGGGCGCCGTTTCGTCGAGCTCTCCGCGGTGACGGCGGGGGTCAAGGACGTCCGGCAGGTGATCGAGGATGCCCGCCGGCGGCTCGTCGCCGGCGGCGAGGAGACGGTCCTGTTCATCGACGAGGTGCACCGGTTCTCCAAGACGCAGCAGGACGCGCTGTTGCCCAGCGTCGAGAACCGATGGGTCACGCTGGTCGCGGCCACCACGGAGAACCCGTCGTTCTCCGTCAACTCCCCGCTGCTGAGCCGGTCGTTGCTGCTCACCCTCAAGCCACTCACGGCCGACGACGTGCGCACCCTCGTGCGCCGCGCCGTCGAGGACGAGCGCGGCCTCGGCGGCGCGGTCGTGCTCGCCGACGACGCCGAGGACCAGCTCGTACGGATGGCCGGCGGCGACGCCCGCAAGGCGCTGACCATCCTCGAGGCCGCCGCGGGCGCGGCGCTCGCGGACGCCGGCAACGGGAAGGCGGCGGAAGCGGCCGTCCCCGTGGACCTGGAGACCGTCGAGCGCGCCGTGGACGTCGCCGCCGTGCGGTACGACCGCGACGGCGACCAGCACTACGACGTCATCTCCGCGTTCATCAAGTCGATCCGCGGGTCGGACGTCGACGCCTCGCTGCACTACCTGGCCCGCATGGTGGCCGCGGGGGAGGACCCGCGGTTCATCGCGCGGCGCCTGGTCATCTCCGCCGCCGAGGACGTCGGCATGGCCGACCCGTCCGCGCTGCAGACGGCCGTCGCCGCGGCCCAGGCCGTCCAGCTCATCGGCATGCCCGAGGGGCGGATCGTCCTCGCGGAGGCGGTGGTGCACCTCGCGACCGCCCCGAAGTCGAACCGTGCTTACGCGGGCATCGACGCGGCGCTCGCGGACGTGCGCGCCGGGAAGGTCGGCGTGGTCCCGGCCCACCTGCGCGACTCGCACTACGCGGGGGCCGAGCCGCTCGGGCACGGCGCGGGCTATCGCTACGCCCACGACGCCCCGCACGCCGTCGCCGCGCAGCAGTACCTGCCCGACGAGCTCGAGGGCCGGCGCTACTACGAGCCGAGCGACCGGGGCTTCGAGAAGCAGGTGACCGACCGCCTCGCCCGCATCCGGGAGATCCTGGGCGGCACCTGAGGCCCTCGAGGCCGGTCCGGTGGCGCCCGAGGGGTCAGCGGGCCTCGAGCTCGACGAGGGTGCTCGCCATCGTCCGGTAGACCTCGTCCCACGCCGCGGCGACCTCGGGCGTCACGGCGTCGCCGAGCACCTCGACGATCGCCGCGAAGAGGTGCTCGTGCACCACGTCGTACTGCGCCGGCGTCACGCCGAGGACACGGTGTCGGCGTGCCGCGGGGGCGAGGACCTCGCGCGGGTCCTCCTGCGTGTCCGCGACGAGCAGCGCGGCACAGGCGACGATCGCCGCGGCCAGCGCCCGCTGTTGTGTGCCGTCCTCCAGCCGTGCGGGGGCGAACATCGGCCCCCGCAGCTCCGGGTGCGCGTCGAGCAGCGTCCGGTAGAAGATCGTCGTGATGTCGTCGATGGTTGCCTCGACCGCCGGGAGGGTGGCGCGGACGACCTCGGCCGAGCGGGGCGAGAGTGTGGTAGACGCAGACATCGTGCGGGACTCCTTCGTCGCGACGCGTGAGCGCCGGCGGCGCCGGCCCGCCCAGTCAACCGCCGGGAGGTGCAGCGGGGCAAGGGGTGCGCGGTGGCGGGCGGCCGTCTGACGCCCCGGGGATGCGATAGGATGCTGCGGTTGCCGTCTCGGCGACCGCCTGGGACCTCGGCCCCGTGAGCACCCCGTCACTCCGGTGCGGGAAGCTCCATCGGCTGGTCCCGCACCCGACCTCCCTCCGGGGTGGGAACCGGGTGTGACCTCATCCATCACCACAGGACAGGAAGCACATTGAGCTCCGTCACCAAGTCGCGCCGCCAGGTCCGCCTGAGCCGCAAGCTCGGCCTCGCGCTGACCCCCAAGGCCGTCCGCCACTTCGAGAAGCGTCCGTACCCCCCGGGTGAGCACGGCCGCGCCCGCCGTCGCACCGAGTCGGACTACGCGGTCCGCCTCCGCGAGAAGCAGCGGCTGCGCGCCCAGTACATGCTGCGCGAGAAGCAGCTCCTCAAGATCTACGAGGACGCCCGTAAGCACCCGGGCCTGACCGGTGAGGTCATGGTCGAGGACCTCGAGACCCGCCTGGACGCGCTCGTGCTGCGCGCCGGGTTCGGTCGCACCATCCTGCAGGCCCGCCAGGCCGTGACCCACCGTCACATCCTCGTGGACGGCAAGATCGTCGACCGCCCCTCCTTCCGCGTGAAGCCGGGACAGACGGTCCAGGTCAAGGCGAAGTCGCAGGCCACCACGCCGTTCCAGGTCGCCGCAGCCGGTGCGCACCGCGACGTCCTGCCGGCCGTGCCGGGCTACCTCGAGGTCAACCACGAGAAGCTGTCGGCCACGCTGACCCGCAAGCCGAAGCGCGCCGAGGTCCCCGTGACCTGCGAGGTGCAGCTCGTGGTCGAGTTCTACGCGCGCTGACCCGCGTACGCAGTACCGGACGCCCCGTCACCCGCTCTGCGGGGGGCGGGGCGTCCGGCCGTTCCATGGCAGCCCCCGGCAGCGTCCCGAAGAGGCGTCCCGGGATAGGGTGACGACCGACCGTCTGACGCCTGTGCGAGGAGAGATCTGATGTCGATGGGTGACGTGGCCGGGCTCATCGCGGCCGTCGCGTTCGTGCTGCTCGTGGGCCTGCTCGCGATTCCGCTCGTGAAGCTCGGCCGGGTGCTCGACGAGGCGACGCGGTCCATCCGCGAGGTCACGGAGCACTCTGTGCCGATCCTCGACGAAGCGGCCACCACGGTGGCGTCCACCAACGACCAGCTGGTCAAGGTCGACACCATCACCACGTCCGTCGCCCAGGTGAGCGAGAACGTGTCCGCCCTCGCGGGCCTCTACGCCTCGACGCTCGGGCGCCCGCTGGTGAAGGTCGCCGCGTTCTCCTACGGGGTGCGCCAGGCGTTCACGCGAGCCTCGCGCTCCGCCGGCCGGGACGGTGCTCAGTCGTCGAAGGCGGCCCGCTGATGCGCCGGCTGTTCTGGGTCGGAGTGGGCGTCGCGGTGACGGTGGTCGTGATCCGGCAGGGGCGCAAGCTCGTGGCGCAGTACGCGCCCGCGGCCGTGGTGGACCGGGCCGAGCGCGCGGCGCAGGACGCCGGCCGGCGTGCCGAGAGCTTCATGGGCACGTTCCGGCGCGAGTTCACTGAGGCACGGACGGCCCGGGAAGCCGAGCTCACGGCGGCGTTGCTCGCGGAGGGCCAGCCCGATCCCGAGGACGTGCGGGCGAGCGGGCTGGGCCCGCGCGACCTGCGCCGCGGCCCGGGCCACGCCCGGCACGCGGCCGAGGCGGCCGACCCGGAGGCCGAGATCGCCGCCGACGAGGCCGAGCTCGGCTACTCGTTCTGAGAAATCCCGTTCCGACCATCGCCCGACCGGCGGGAGAATAGGGGCCGGCCCACCGCCCCGGTGGCCGGCCGCCGCTCTTGTCATCCGCCACGACGGCTCGACACCATCGAAGGACATCATGCGTACCGCCGAGATCCGTAAGCGTTGGCTCGACTACTTCGAGTCCAAGGGACACGCGATCGTGCCGAGCGCCCCCCTGGTCTCGCCGGACCCGTCGATCCTCTTCACGATCGCCGGCATGGTGCCCTTCATCCCGTACATCCTCGGCACCGAGCCGGCCCCGTGGCCGCGGGCGACGAGCGTGCAGAAGTGCCTCCGCACCAACGACATCGAGAACGTGGGTCGCACCACGCGCCACGGCACGTTCTTCCAGATGAACGGCAACTTCTCGTTCGGCGACTACTTCAAGCGCGAGGCGATCGACTTCGCGTGGGAGCTGCTGACGTCGGCGCAGGACAAGGGCGGCTACGGGCTTGACGGCGACCGCCTGTGGGTCACCATCTGGGAGCAGGACACCGAGGCGTACGAGGCGCTGACCCGAGGCGTCGGCCTGGACCCGAAGCACATCGTGCGCCTGCCGCGCGAGGAGAACTTCTGGGACACCGGCCAGCCGGGCCCCGCCGGGCCGTGCGCGGAGTGGCACTACGACCGTGGCCCCGCCTACGGCCCCGACGCCGTCGGCGGCACGGTCGACCCGGGCGGCGACCGCTACCTGGAGATCTGGAACCTCGTCTTCGACGAGTTCGTTCGGGGCGAGGGGCCGGGCAAGAGCTACCCGCTTCTGGGCGAGCTCGAGCACAAGAGCATCGACACCGGCGCGGGCCTCGAGCGCATCGCCTACCTGCTGCAGGGCAAGGAGAACCTCTTCGAGATCGACGAGGTCTACCCCGTCATCGCCCGCGTGGAGGAGATGACCGGCAAGCGCTACGGCGCCGGCGGTGTCGACTCGGCCGAGGACGACGTGCGCATGCGCGTCGTCGCCGACCACGTCCGGTCGGCGCTCATGGTCATCGGCGACGGGGTCAAGCCGTCGAACGAGGGGCGTGGCTACGTGCTGCGCCGCCTGATCCGTCGCGGGGTGCGCTCCATGCGCCTGCTCGGCGTCGACGACGTCGCGCTGCCGTCCCTGCTGCCCGCGTCGAAGGACGCGATGAAGGCCTCCTACCCGGAGCTCGAGGCCGAGTTCGGGCGCATCAGCGAGGTCGCGTACGCGGAGGAGGACGCCTTCCGGCGCACCCTCGCGCAGGGCACGACGATCCTGGACACCGCGGTGAACCGCGCCAAGAAGGCGACGGACGGCGGCACCCCGGTGCTCGGCGGGGCCGAGGCCTTCCAGCTGCACGACACCTACGGCTTCCCGATCGACCTCACGCTCGAGATGGCGGCCGAGCAGGGCGTGCAGGTGGACGAGAAGGCGTTCCGCGACCTCATGGCGGAGCAGAAGCAGCGGGCGCGTGCCGACGCGCTGGCCAAGAAGACCGGACACGCCGACCTGCGCTCCTACGAGACCCTGTCCAAGGAGCTCGCCGCGCCGGTGAAGTTCCTCGGGTACACGGACACGGAGTCCGCGGTGACCGTGGCCGGGCTGCTCGTCGACGGCGTGCCCGCGCCCGCCGCCACCGCGCCCGCGGACGTGGAGATCGTGCTGGACCGCACCCCGTTCTACGCCGAGGCGGGCGGCCAGCTCGCCGACCAGGGCACGATCGTGCTCGACGGCGGCGCGACCATCGAGGTGGACGACGTGCAGCGGCCCGTCAAGGGCCTGTCGGTGCATCGGGGCCGCCTGGTGGAGGGCACGGTGGCGCTCGGCGACCCGGGCAGCGCCACGATCGACGTCGTGCGCCGCGTCGCGATCAGCCGCGCGCACTCGGCCACGCACATGATCCACAAGGCGCTGCACGAGATGGTCGGGCCCGACCGCACGCAGGCCGGGTCGGAGAACGCGCCGAGCCGGGTGCGCTTCGACTTCCGGTCCCCGACCCCCGTGCCGTCGGACGCGCTCAGCGAGATCGAGGAGCGCGTGAACTCGCGGCTCACCGAGAACCTCGAGGTCACCGACGCCACGATGTCGCTCGATCGGGCCCGCGAGCTGGGTGCGATGGCGCTGTTCGGCGAGAAGTACGGCAACACGGTCCGCGTGGTGTCGATCGGCGGCGACTGGTCGCGCGAGCTGTGCGGCGGCACGCACGTGCGGGCCACCGGCGAGGTAGGGCGTGTCGCCCTGCTCGGCGAGGCGTCGATCGGCTCGGGCGTGCGGCGCGTGGACGCCCTCGTGGGCGACGGCGCATACGGCTTCCAGGCCAAGGAGCACGCGTTGGTGGGCCAGCTCACCGGGCTCCTGGGCGCGCGGCCGGACGAGCTGACCGACCGGGTGGGCTCGCTGCTGGCCCGCCTCAAGGAGTCGGAGAAGGAGCTGGCCGGGCTGCGTCAGGACAGGATCCTCGCCTCCGCCGGGAAGCTCGCGGCCGAGGCGCCGCGCGTGGGCGACGCGCGTGTCGTGGCGCACGACGCGGGCGAGGTGGCGTCGGCGGACGACCTGCGCGCCCTCGCGCTGGATGTGCGCGGCCGCCTCGGCGACGCGGAGCCGGTGGTCGTCGCGGTCGGGGGCGTCGCGGGCGGTCGCCCGTTGGTCGTCGTCGCGACCAACGCGGGCGCTCGCGACCGTGGCCTGCGGGCCGGCGACTTCGTGAAGGCCGCGGCCAAGACCCTCGGTGGCGGTGGCGGCGGCAAGCCCGACCTTGCCCAGGGCGGCGGCACGGACGCGGGCGCGCTTGCCGGTGCGCTGGCGGGCGTGGCAGAGGGTGTCCGCGCGGTCGTGGCGGGCGCGTGACGCACGAGCAGGGCGCGCCCCGCGGGGTGCCGCGGGGCGCGCGGCTCGGCGTCGACGTGGGCAAGGCCCGCGTCGGACTCGCCGGTTCGGACCCGGACGGCCTGGTCGCGACGCCCGTCGAGACCGTGCCGCGCGTCCTGGAGGTGCCGAAGGGCACGGGGTCGGGTGGAGGCGGCGCCCCGGCCGTGACGGCTGACGTCGCGCGGATCGCGGCCGAGGTCGAGGACCGGTTCGCGGCGGTCGTCTACGTGGGGCTGCCGCGGCATCTGTCCGGGGCGGAGGGCGCCGCGACGGCCGATGCGCGCGAGTTCGCCGTGCGTCTGGCGGCGGCGATCGCGCCCGTCGAGGTGCGTATGGTCGACGAACGGATGACGACGGTGACGGCGCACGCGCAGCTCCGGTCGGCCGGACGACCCACCAAGACACACCGGTCTGTCATCGACCAGGCTGCAGCCGTTATCATTCTGCAATCTGCACTCGACGTGGAGCGATCGGCGGGGGAGCGCGCCGGCGAGCTCGTCGAGACGCGGCCGCCGGGCGCCTGACCCGCCCGGACAGCAGTACCCGACCAACGTGCCCACCACAGGCCCTGTCAGAAAGAAGTACCCGGCGTGACGGACCTCTTCGAGCATCCCGCCCTGCAGGAGGCGCCCGCGGCACCCTCGCGGCGCCGCTCGGCCGCCAGCAGGCGGGCCGCGGCCAAACGCAAGCGTCGTCGCAGGCAGCGCACCGCGGTGGTCCTGGTCGTGGTGCTCGGCATCGTCGGGGCCGGCGGCTACCTGTTGTACGGGCAGATGAGCGAGACCATCGGCGGGTTCTCGATCTTCGGCTCGAGCTCGGAGGACTACCCCGGCCCGGGCGGCGACCCCGTCGACGTCGTGATCCCCGAGGGCGCGACCGGCGCCCAGATGGGCTCGGCGCTGCACGATGCCGGCGTGGTGGCCAGCGTCGGTGCCTTCAACGACGCCTTCGGCGCGAACCCCGCCGCGGCGGGCATCCAGCCGGGCACCTACCAGCTCCTGTCGGAGATGAAGGCGTCTGATGCCGTGGCCGCGCTCGTGAAGAACGAGAAGCTCCAGACCGACGTGACCATCCCCGAGGGGTACACCGTCGACCAGATCGTGGATCGGGTGGCGTCCGTGACGACCATCACCGCGAAGGAGCTGCAGGCGGCTCTGAAGAAGCCGGACTCGATCGGGCTGCCCAAGCAGGCCGACGGCAACGCCGAGGGGTGGCTGTTCCCCAAGACGTACAGCGTGCAGCCGGACGACGACGCCACGTCGTTGCTGTCGGGCATGGTCGCGCAGACCTCGAAGGAGCTCGAGTCGACGGGGGTCGCCAAGGAGGACTGGGAGTCCACGCTGATCAAGGCGTCGCTCGTCGAGCGCGAGGCGAAGCATGACGAGGATCGCCCGAAGATGGCGCGGGCCATCGAGAACCGCCTCGATCAGGAGGTCCCGCTCGGCATCGACGCGTCGACCGCCTACGGGTTGGGGAAGCCCGGCACCGAGCTGACCCGGGACGACAACTACGACCTCGACAACCCTTACTCCCTCTACGCCCGCACCGGGCTGCCGCCGGCACCGATCTCGAGCCCGGGCGCGGCGTCGATCGAGGCCGTGGCGCACCCGGCCGCCGGGGACTGGCTCTTCTGGGTGACGGTCAACCTCGACACCGGCGAGACGAAGTTCTCGGAGACCAACCAGGAGCACGAGAAGTACGTGGCGCAGCTGCGCAAGTGGGAGAAGGAGAACGGCTACTGAGATGACCGTCTCCCGACGCGCGGCGGTGCTCGGACACCCCGTCGCGCACTCGCTCTCGCCCGTGCTGCACACCGCGGCCTATGAGGCCCTCGGGCTGGATGGCTGGGAGTACTCGTCGATCGACACGACGATCGACGACCTGCCCGCCCTGGTGCGCGGCCTCGACCTCGGCTGGGCGGGGCTCAGCGTGACGATGCCGCTGAAGCAGGCGATCATCCCGCTGGTCGACCACGTCGACCCGCTCGCGGTCGCCGTCGGCGCCGTCAACACGGTGCTGGTCGCGCCCGCGCAGCGCGGGGTGACCCTGATGGGCACGAACACCGACGTCCCCGGCCTGGTCGCCGCGCTGCGCGAGGGCCTCGCCGCGCAGGGCCGGGGTGGCGACGCCCGCGCGCAGGCCGCCGTCGTCCTCGGCGGGGGCGCCACCGCGGCGTCCACGCTCGCGGCGCTCGGTGAGCTCGGCTGCACGACGCCGTGCGTGCTCGTGCGCTCGCTGGGCCGCGCCGCCGGGCCGCAGGAGGCGGCCGCCCGCATGGGGATCGCCCCGCGCTTCGAGGTGCTCGACGCCCGGGCGTCCCTCGGCGCCCTGCTCGACGCGGACATCGTCGTGTCCACGATGCCGGCCTTCGCTGCCGACCCGGTGGCGGCCGCCATCTCCGCGCACGGCGCCGCTCCCGCGGGCGTGCTGCTCGACGTCGTCTACGACCCGCGGCCCACGGCACTCACGTCCGCCTGGGCCGCCGCGGGCGGCACCGTCGTCGGGGGCGAGCGGTTGCTGCTGCACCAGGCGGCGGAGCAGGTGCGCCTCATGACGGGGCGCACGGCCCCGGTGGGCGCGATGGATGCCGCCCTGGGCGCGGCCCTGTCGGCGCCCGCGTCACCGGCCGCGACCTGACGGAGGCGCCGTCCGTACCGTGACCACCGGACCGGCGCGCCGCGCGGCCGTGGAAGAATCGGGGTCATGCTGCGCTGGATGACGTCGGGGGAGTCGCACGGTCCGTCGCTGGTCGGGGTGATGGAGGGGCTGCCCGCGGGGGTCGAGCTCGTCACCGCGGACATCCGGGCGGCGCTGGCGCGCCGGCGGCTGGGATACGGCCGCGGCGCCCGCATGACGTTCGAGCGGGACGACGTGCGCGTGCTCGCCGGGCTGCGGCACGGCGTGACGCAGGGCGGACCGCTGGCGTTCGAGATCGGCAACACCGAGTGGCCCAAGTGGATCGACGTGATGTCGCCGGACCCGGTCGAGCGCGACGCGCTCCTGGTGGACGCCGGCACGGGCGACGAGCGCGAGATTGCGCGCAACCGCCCGCTGACGCGGCCCCGCCCGGGTCACGCTGACCTGGTCGGGATGCGCAAGTACGGCTTCGACGACGCCCGCCCGGTGCTCGAGCGGGCGTCGGCCCGTGAGACGGCCACGCGCGTCGCGCTCGGCGTGGCGGCCGCCAGGTTCCTCGAGCAGGCGGTCGGGGTGCGGCTCGTGTCGCACGTCGTGGCGATCGGGCCGGTCGAGGTGCCCGAGGGCGCCGACCTCCCCACCCCGGACGACGCCGCGGCGCTGGACGCCGATCCGGTGCGCTGCTTCGACGCCGCCGCGAGCGCGGCGATGGTCGCGGAGATCGACGAGTGCCGCAAGGACGGCGACACCCTCGGCGGCGTCGTCGAGGTGCTCGCCTACGACGTGCCCACCGGCCTCGGGTCGTACGTGCAGGGCGACCGGCGCCTCGACGGCCGGCTCGCCGCCGCGCTCATGGGCATCCAGGCGATCAAGGGCGTCGAGGTCGGGGACGGCTTCCGCACCGCGCGTCGCCGGGGCTCGGCCGCGCACGACGAGATCGACCGCGGCGACGACGGCCACATCCACCGGCGCTCCAACCGGGCCGGCGGCATCGAGGGCGGCATGTCGAACGGCGAGGTCCTCCGGGTGCGCGCCGCCATGAAGCCCATCTCCACGGTCCCGCGCGCGCTGGCCACCGTCGACGTCGCCACGGGCGAGTCGGTCACCGCGCACCACCAGCGCTCCGACGTCTGCGCCGTGCCGCCCGCCGCCGTCGTGGCCGAGGCGATGGTCGCGCTCGAGCTGGCACAGGCCGTCGTGGAGAAGTTCGGCGGGGACTCGGTGGCCGAGGTGCGGCGCAATGCCGAGGCCTACCTCGCGGCCATCCCGGAGCTGCTGCGATGACGGCCGACGTGCACGGAGCGGGTCCGGCCGCGGTCCTCATCGGCCCGCCCGGGAGCGGCAAGACCACGGTCGGCCGGATCCTCGCGCAGCGGCTCTCGGTGGAGTTCCGCGACACGGACGCGGACGTCGAGATCGTGGCAGGCAAGGCCGTGGCGGAGATCTTCGTCGACGACGGGGAGCCGCGCTTCCGGGAGCTGGAGTACGAGGCCGTTACGACGGCGCTGGCCTCCCACCCGGGCGTGCTCGCCCTCGGCGGCGGGGCCGTGATGGACGCGCACATCCAGCGGGCCCTCGAGGGGTATGTCGCGGGCGGCGGGGTCGTCGTCTTCCTCGACGTGGCCCTCGCGCACGCCGCGCCCCGGGTCGGCTTCAACCAGGCGCGGCCGCTCCTGGTCGGCAACCCCCGCGCGCGGTGGGTGGAGCTGATGGAGCAGCGCCGCCCCACGTACGAGCGGCTGGCTACGGTGCACGTCCTCTCGGACGACCGTCCTCCGCACGAGGTCGCCGCCCAGGTGCACGCGCGCGTCACCGAGGGATTCCCACCAGCACAGGAGGTCCAGGTATGACGGTCCGGGTGACCGTACGGGGCGAGCAGCCCTACGACGTCGTCGTCGGGCGACACCTGCTCGGCGAGCTGTCGAGCATGCTCGGGGGCGGCGTGCGCCGCGTGCTCGTCATGCACCCGGCGTCGCTGCAGGCCACGGGCGACGCGGTGCGCGAGGACCTCGTAGCCCAGGGCTACGAGGCGTTCGCCGTCGAGCTGCCCGACGCCGAGGAGCAGAAGACGGCCCAGGTCGCCGCCTTCTGCTGGCAGGTGCTCGGCCAGGCCGACTTCACGCGGTCGGACGCGATCGTCTCCGTGGGGGGCGGCGCGACGACGGACCTCGCGGGCTTCGTCGCCGCCACGTGGCTGCGCGGCATCAAGGTGGTGCACCTGCCCACCACGCTGCTGGCCATGGTCGACGCGGCCGTGGGCGGCAAGACCGGCATCAACACCGCCGAGGGCAAGAACCTCGTGGGCGCGTTCCATCCGCCGGCCGGGGTGCTGTGCGACCTGGCCGCGCTGGAGTCGCTCGACCGCTGGGACCTCGTCGCCGGCATGGCCGAGGTGGTCAAGACCGGCTTCATCGCCGACCCGCGGATCCTCGAGCTGGTGGAGGCGCACGCCGACGAGCTGCGGGAGTGGAAGGGCGCGGACGCTTCCGAGGAGACCTGGGCCGTGCTGGCTGAGCTCATCGAGCGGTCGGTGCGCGTCAAGGCCCGCGTGGTGGGGGAGGACCTCACGGAGCAGGGCCTGCGCGAGATCCTCAACTACGGGCACACCCTCGGCCACGCCGTCGAGCTCACCGAGCGCTACCAGTGGCGCCACGGTGCGGCCGTGGCCGTCGGCATGGTCTTCGCGGCTGAGCTGGCCCGCCTGGGCGGCAAGCTCGACGACGCCGTCGTGGACCGCCACCGCGCGATCCTCGAGTCCCTCGGCCTGCCCACCACCTACCGCGGCGACCGCTGGGACAAGCTGCTCGCCGCCATGCAGCGGGACAAGAAGACGCGGGGCAACCTGCTGCGCTTCGTCGTGCTGGACGACGTGGCGAAGCCGACCCGGCTCGAGGGTCCCGACCCGACGCTGCTCGCGGCCGCCTACGCCGAGGTGTCGAAGGAGCCGCCCACGGGGAACCCCGGGGTCACGGTCTCCCTCACGCCGAGATAGAGAACCAGGTTCTCTACCTCGGCTCGCCGGGCCAGTCCCCGCGCTCGGTCAGGACGTCGCGCAGCAGGTCGGCGCGGTCGGTGACGAGGCCGTCGACGCCGAGGTCGAGCAGGCGGCGCATCTCGTCGGGGTCGTTGATCGTCCACACGTGCACCTGACGGCCGGCGCGGTGGGCGGCGGCGACGGTGACGGCGTCGACCACGTGGAGCCGGCCCTCCGTGACGGGGACCTGCAGCGCGTCGACGTCGCGCAGGGCGCGACGGGCCAGCGCGTCCGCGCGCAGGCGCGCCCCCGCGAGGAACCCCACCACCTCGCGCTGGGCGGCCGACGACGCGACGGGGCGGGACAGGCGGGCCAGGGTGTCGCGCCGCCGCCGGACGTCGAACGACGTCACGCACACGCGGTCGTGCGCCGCGGTCCGTTCGATCGCCGCGGCCGTCGCCGCCACGCCAGAGGCCTCCTTGACGTCGATGTTGACCCGCAGGTCCGGCCACGTGCCGAGCACGTCGTCCAGCCGCGGCACGGGCTCCGTGCCGCCGATGCGGGCGCGGCGCACCACCGACCAGGGCAGGTCGGCGACGAGTCCCGAGGCGTCGGTGGTGCGGTCGAGGGACACGTCGTGCAGGGCGACCGCGACCCCGTCCGCCGTGCCGTGCGCGTCCGTCTCCACGTAGCGGAACCCCAGGTCGACGGCCGCCGCGAACGCCGCCAGCGAGTTCTCCAGGTTCTCGTGGCCGTGGGAGAAGCCGCGGTGCGCGAGGGCGACCACCCGGCGCGCTCCGAGGGGGGCGCCGTCGGGCCCGCGCGGGTCGAGGTAGGGATGCGGGGGAGCCGGCCTCATGCGGGCACCTGCCCGGCCACGCCCGGGAGGCGCTCGTCGAGCCAGCGCCGTACGCCGTCGAGGTAGGCGGTGCGCGGCCCGTCGGCGGACAGCACCAGGTCGTGCACCCCGCCGGGCACGACGAGCGCGCTCACGTCCCGCCCGACCCGGGGCGTCAGCGCGGCGATCCGCACGACGTCGAGCACGGTGTCCTGGGCGTCGAGCCGGGGGTTGGCCGGGCTGTCGGGCCCGGAGGCGTCGCTGCGCGCTACCAGCACCGGGCACGGGACCGCGAGCCCGCGCGCCAGCCGCAGCTGGGCCTGGCGGACCGCGTGGAGCCAGCCCGCCCGGACGGGCAGACCCTCCGGTCGCTTCAGAGAGGTGTCGAAGGACCACCGGCCTCCGTGCGAGCGATGCTGGTACGTGGCGTACACCGACGGGTTCGCGCTCACGACGGCCAGCGGGCGCAGCCGGCCCAGCACCTGCAGCGCCGCCGTCCTGGCGGCCTGCTGCAGCCAGGACCCGTCGAGGGAGAAGAACGGGGAGTCGAGCACGAGCAGGTCGGGCCCGTCCGTCGGGTCGTCGCGCACGGCGTGTGCCCAGAGGGTCGCGGCGAGGCCGCCCGTCGAGTGGGCGTGCACCACCAGCGGCAGCCCCGGCTCCAGCGCCCGCACCGCGCGCGCCGCCGCCGTGAGGTCGGCGCCCTGCTCGCGCAGGCTCGCCACGTAGTGCGGGGGTAGCGGGTCCGCTCCGACGTCCGGGACAGCGCCCAGGAGCGAGCGACCGGCACGGCGCAGGTCGACGGCGTAGAACGCGTCGCCGGCCGCGACGACCGCGGCGGCGAGATGGTCCTGGAAGAAGTAGTCGTTGTAGCCGTGCACGTGCAGCACCGCGCACCGGGCCGACGACGGCCGGGTACCCGAACGGACCAGCGTCGCCGGGCCGAGCGGGGCCTCCTCGAAGGGCGGGCCGAGCAGGCGGTCCGGTCGCCACTGGGCGGGCCCCGTCGTGCCCGGGAGGGAGAGGTTCCGGGAGGGGTTCGGCGTAGCGTCGTGCACAGGCGCGATCGTAGCCGCGCGGCGACGGCCGGGCGCGCCGTCGCGACCGGACACCCGCGTCCGGCAGACTGCACGCTCATGAGCGACCAACCCGCCGCGCCGGAGCCGGCGGCCACCACGGACACCACCCCCGGGACCGTGCCGGTGGTGTCGCACCGGCAGGTCAGGGCCTGGGCCCTGTGGGACTGGGCGACGCAGCCCTTCAACACGGTGATCGTCACGTTCGTCTTCACCGCGCTGTACCTGACGAGCGACGCGTTCCTCGACCCCGCCGTCGCCGCGCTCCCCGCGAACGACCCGGTCCACGAGCGGGCGCTCGCGGGCCTGACGAGCGGCCTCGGCGCGTGGATCGCGGTGGGCGGCATCCTGGTCGCGCTGCTCGCCCCGGTGCTCGGTCAGCGTGCGGACGTGGACGGGCGCCGCAAGGCGTGGCTGGGCGGCGCGACCCTCGTGCTCGTCGCCAGCATGCTCGGCCTCTTCGCCGTCCGCGCCGACCCGGCCTGGTTCGTGCTCGGGGCCGCCCTCGTCTCGCTCGGCAGCGTCGCGAGCGAGATCGCGGGCGTGAACTACAACGCGATGCTCGTGCAGGTCTCGACGCCGCGCACGATCGGCAAGGTCTCCGGCCTCGGCTGGGGGCTCGGCTACCTCGGTGGGATCGTCGCCCTCGTCCTGGTCGTCGTGGCCACCACGTACGACTGGTGGGGCATGCCCACCGACGACGGCCTCGCCTACCGGGTGATCGCCGTCGGCTGCGCGCTGTGGGCGCTCGCGTTCGCCTGGCCGCTGTTCCGCTACGTGCCCGAGGCGCCGCCCGCGGCCGACCGCCCGCGCGTGGGGTTCTTCGCCGGGTACGTCGTGCTGGTGCGCGACATCGTCGCCCTCTACCGCACGGAACGACCGACCTTCTGGTTCCTGCTCGCGAGCGCCGTCTACCGCGACGGCCTGGCCGCCGTGTTCACCTTCGGCGCCGTGATCGCCGCCGTGTCCTTCGGGTTCGATGCCCAGGCGGTCATGATCTTCGGGATCTCCGCGAACCTGCTGGCCGGCGTGAGCACCATCCTGGCGGGGCGGCTGGACGACCGGTTCGGCCCGCGGGCCGTGATCGTGTGGTCGCTCGGCGGGCTCGTCGTGTGCGGGCTCCTGGTGGTGGCGCTGCACCAGCGGGGCCCCTTGGTGTTCTGGGGGGCAGGCCTGGCACTCACCTGCTTCGTCGGCCCCGCCCAGGCCGCCTCCCGGTCGCTGCTCGCCCGCGTCGCCCCCGTCGGGCGAGAGTCGGAGATCTTCGGCCTCTACGCCACCACGGGTCGCGCCGTGTCGTTCCTCGCGCCGTCGCTCTGGACGCTGGTCATCGCGCTCACCGGCGCGACGATCTGGGGCACGCTCGGCATCGTCGCGGTGGTCCTGGCGGGCCTGATCCTCATGCTCAGGGTGACCGTCGGCGTCAGGCCTGCTCTCGCCGACGACGCGCCGACGCCCTGATCGCCTCCGCCACGGCCTCCAGGTCGGCCAGCGGTGCCAGGTGCTGCAGCTTGTCGGGGTTGATCACCCCGTCGATCCGTGCGATCTGGCCGTCCGACACCTGCAGCGCGTACGTGCCGAGCACCCCGCCGCCGAGGACATCGTCGGCGTAGGCGATCATCCCCGGCCCGCCGTTGACGATGGCGACCTCGAGCCGCGCCGGCGCGCCGCGCTTGGCGAACCCCGACAGCAGGCGTGCCACCGCCTCGCGGCCGGAGACCCTGCGCGACACCGACATCCCGGCCGGCACCTTGCCGCCGCCGTCCCCTGTGAGGGCCACGTCGTCGGCGAGCAGCGCCATCAGCGCCTCCACGTCGCCATCCTCCGTGGCGGCGATGAACCGCTCCACCAGCTCCGCCGCGTGCGGATCGGCACGGGCGTCCTTCTGGGCACGGTCAGCCGGTGCCCCCTGCCGCGCAGCGACCCGGCGCCGCGCGCGGGACGCGAGCTGGCGCGCCGCCAGCTCGGTGGTGCCGATCACCTGAGCCGACTCACGGTGCGGGTAGCCGAAGACGTCGTGCAGCAGGAACGCCGCACGCTCGGACGGCGTCAGGGTCTCGAGCAGCACGAGGAACGCCGTCGACAGGTCGTCGGCGAGCTCCGCGTGCGCGGCGGCCTCCCGTCCGGGCGAGCCCGCGGCGACCAGCTCGCCCACGAGGGGCTCCGGCACCCACTCGCCCACGTACGACTCCCGCCGTACCCGCGCCGAGCGCAGCACGTCGAGCGCGATCCGGGTCGCCACCGTGGTCGTGTACGCCTGCGCGTTCAGCACCTCCGCGCTCACCGTGCCCGTGGGAGCCACCCGGAGCATGGCCTCCTGTGCCACGTCCTCGGACTCCGTCACGCTGCCCAGCATCCGGTACGCGGCGCCGAAGGCGACCCGCCGCAGGTCGGCGAGGACTGCAGGGTCGGGGACGTCGACCGTGCCGGCGACATTTCCGGCGACCCGTCCGGCGACCTGTCCGGCGACATGTCCGGCAAGGGTGCGGCGTTGGTGGCGATCCGTGCGTGGCATGCTGCCCATCCTTCCGCGAACCGGACGATCCGGCCCTGTCCCTCCGACGAATCGGCGCGCCGCGACGTGACACCCCCCGCTTGCCAAGCGCCCGTGGCGCAGGAGCATGGGGCCCATGGGAGACGTCGAGGACTACCTGGCCACCCTGTCCGCGCCGGAGCGGGACGCGGTGGCACGCGTGTATGAGCGTGCCCACGCCCTCGTCCCGAACCTCGAGGAGGGACGCGGCTACGGCATGCCCGCCCTGCGCTACGGGGGCAGCCCGCTGCTGAGCGTGATGGTCACGCGCACGCACCTCGGCCTCTACCCGTTCAGCCCCGAGGTGATCGCGGCGCTCGCGGACGACCTGCAGGGGTTTCGGACCACGAAGGGCTCGGTCTCCTTCCAGCCCGACGCGCCCTTGCCCGACGACGTCGTGGACCGGCTCGTGCTCGCACGGCGCGACGAGATCGACGCCCGGGCGCGCTGAGCACGGCGCCACGGCGAGCGCCGGGTCATGCCGGCGGCACGTTGACGTTCGCGCGGAACAGGTTCTGGGGGTCGTAGCGCCGCTTCACGTCCCGCAGACGGTCCCAGTGGCCGTTCGGGTACGCCGCGCGGGCGGTGTCGCCCCCGCCGTCGAGGGCGAAGTTCACGTATGCGCCCTCGGCCCCGCGGAGACGGTCGGCGAGTGCGTCGACCCACGGCGCGTACCCGCGGGCCGTCGCCGCGTCCGGGCCCACGGCAGCCACGTTGCCGAGCACGCGCGCGGCGCGGTGCGCGTACGCGGTCGCGTCGGCGGGGACCTCGGCGACCGCGCCGCCGACCACGCGCAGCTGCACTGCGCGCATCATCGCGTCGGAGCTCTCGAGCTGCTCCAGCAGGTGCGCGGCGGCGGGCTCGTCCACGCCGTCGGCGAAGAAGGTGCGTCCGGTCGCCACGGCGGTCCCGCTGGGAGGCCCGCCCTCGAACAGGCTCGCGTACGCAGTCGGGTGCAGCCCGTCGAGGAGGGCGCCGCCGGCGCGGGCCGCGACCTCGCGCAGCGGCGCGAGGGCCGAGTCCGCGGCGTCCGGCGGCCCGGACCAGCACGCGTTGGCCATCACGATCATGCGCCCGTGCCACTCGGCGGGGATCATCGGCATCGGCGGCGCCGTCATGACCATCGTGATCACGGTGAGCCCGGCCGGGGCCGCGTCGGCGGCGGCGACCACGCCGGCCACGCTCTCGGGGGTGGCCGGCATCATGAGGACACCGCCCACCACCTGCGACACCTCGTGGAGCGCGAACCGGAACCGGGTCACGACGCCGAAGTTGCCGCCGCCCCCGCGCAGGGCCCAGAACAGGTCGGGGTCGTGCTCGGCGTCCGTCAGCACGACCTCGCCGTCGGCGGTGACCACCTCGGCGCCGAGCAGGCTGTCGATCGTCATGCCGTGGGAGCGGGCGAGGAGCCCGACGCCGCCACCGAGCGTGATCCCGCCGATGCCCACGCCGCCCGTGTCGCCGAACGGGGTGGCAAGCCCGTGGGCGCCCGCGGCTCTCGAGTATGCCCCGGCGGTGAGCCCGCCGCCGGCCCACGCGGTGCGGCCGTCGACGTCGAGGTCGAGGGAGTCGAGCCCGCGCAGGTCGAGGGTGAGGGCGCCGTCGGCGGAGCCGAGGCCGAAGACGGAGTGCCCGCCGGCGCGGACGGAGACCTCGGTCCCCGCGTCGCGGGCGTAACGCACGGCGCGGGCCACGGCGTCGGCGTCGGTGGGCCGGACGATCGCTGCGGGGCGATGCTCGACCCCGCCCGGCTCGATCGTGCGCGCGGCCTCGTAGCCGTCGTCGTCGGGCGCGACCACGGACGCGGCGGCCCCGAGGGTGGTGCGCAGCGACGCGGCCGCGTCCTCGGACGTCGGGGTCGTCGGGGACGAGGGGAGAGCGGGGGGTATGGAGGGTGTGGTCATCGATGCTCCTGGGACGAGTGGTGCTGGGACGGACGGTGCAAGGACAGTGCTGCCGGGCGGACGCCCGGCGGTGCGGCGGTGCGTGCTGTCATGCAGACGGCGTGGAGACGGCGTTCTCATCGACAGCCTCCCGCACCGACGACGGGACGGCGAGGGAATTCGTGACCGAGCGGGAGGTGTGACCCGTGGGCCGGATGCGGCCCGCGAGGAAGAGCCCGATGCCTGCCCACAGGGGCGGCGTCGGGCCGCGCCGGTCCGTCCAGCGCTGCGCCCGCGCGTCGAGCACGCCGGTCCCGCCGGCCGTCGGGCCGGACGTCATCCGAGCACGACCTTGCCCACGGTGCGCCGCTCCTCGAGCTCGCGGTGCGCCCGCGCCGCCTCGGCGAACGGCACGCGGTGCGTCAGCACGCGCCAGGCGCCGGCGGCGGCGAGGTCCAGCGCACGCCGCTGGTACGTGCGGACGTCGCCGAAGGCGGGGGCGCCGGGGCCGACGACGTTCAGCACCTGGATGTCGGGCACCTGGATGTCGGGCACCTGGATGTCGGGCACCTGGATGTCGGGCGACGTCGAGCGGGGGTTCGGGTGCCCGGAGGACCAGCCGTGCACCACGAGGCGGCCGCGGGAGCCGAGCAGGTCCGTCGCGGCCCCGCCGAGGTCGCCCCCGACGCCGTCGAGGACGACGGTCGCGTGTTCCGACCCGAGCCGCCGGAGGGCGGCGCGCGCGTCCGACGCCCAGTCCGGGCCGCGGTAGTCGAGGACGGCGAGCCGCTGGCCCGCGTCGGGAACGATGCCGCGGACGACGCGGACCTTGTGCGGGCCGCCCGCCAGCGCCAGCACGCGTGCGCCGGCGTCGAGCGCCGACTGCACGAACAGGGAGCCGAGCCCGCCCGCGGCCGCGGTGACCACGACCACGTCGTCGGCCCCGATCCGCGCGACCTCGAGCGTCATGAGCGCCATCCGGCCGGTGCCGATCATGGCGATGGCGTCCCCCAGGTCGAGGCCGTCGGGCAGCCGGTGCAGCGCCTGCTCGCCGACGACGGCCATCCGGGCGTAGCCGCCGCCGGCCGGGGTAGCGCCGAGGTGGGCGGCAACGCGCACGCCGACCCAGGAGCGGTCCACGCCCGGTCCCACGCCGGCGACCGTCCCCGCGACCTCACGGCCCGGGATCGCCGGGAGCGTGGGCGCCGGCAGGGGGCCGGAGGCCTCACCGCGCCGGAGCCCGGTGTCCTTGAGGTGCACGCCGTGCGCCCTGGCGGCGACGAGGACCTGGCCGGCGCCGGGAGCGGGGTCGGGGACCTGCTCGAGGGCGAGGGTCTCGGGCGGGCCGAAGGAGTGGTGGCGGATCGCATCCATGGCTCCATGCTTGGACCTGAACTACGGTTCAGGTCAATGCCCGGGACGAAAGAGGTGGTCGAGGTGCCCGAGCAGGGACCCGAGACGGTGCCGTGGGACCACGTCGAGCTCACGGTCGGGGAGGTGGCGGCCCGGAGCGGGGTGGCCGTCTCGGCCCTGCACTTCTACGAGCGGCGCGGGCTGATCGCCAGCCGGCGCACCGCGGGCAACCAGCGTCGCTACCGGCGCGACGTGCTGCGCCGGGTGGCGTTCGTGCGGGTGTCGCAGCGGGTGGGGATCCCCCTCGCGCGCATCGCGGAGGCGCTGGCGACCCTCCCCGAGGACCGTGCCCCGAACGTCCGGGACTGGGAGCGGCTCTCGCGCGCGTGGCGCACCGACCTCGATGCCCGCATCGAGCAGCTGGAGCGGCTGCGGGACGACCTCACGGACTGCATCGGGTGCGGTTGCCTCTCCCTGAGCCGATGCGTGCTCGCGAACCCGCACGACGCGCTCGGCGACGCCGGCCCCGGCCCGCGCCGGCTGCTCGTGGACGCGCCGGAGTGACCGTACCCTCGGGGCCATGACACACGTCCTCGTCCTCAACGGTCCCAACCTCGGTCGGCTCGGCGTGCGCGAGCCGGAGATCTACGGCCATGCGTCCATGGCCGATCTCGATCGGGAGGCCGCCGTCTGGGGGAGCGACCTCGGCGTGACGGTCGACGTACGCCAGACCGACGACGAGTCCGAGATCGTGGGCTGGCTGCACGAGGCGGTCGACGCCCGGTCGCACGTGGTGCTCAACCCCGCGGCGTTCACGCACTACAGCTACGCGCTGCGCGACGCCGCCGCCCAGGTCACGTCGTCGGGGCTGCTCCTGGTGGAGGTGCACCTGTCCAACCCGGCGTCGCGCGAGTCGTTCCGGCACTACTCGGTGGTCGCCGGGATCGCGACCGGCACCGTCGCAGGCTTCGGGTTCGATTCCTATCGCCTCGCGTTGTCCGCCCTCGTGCACAAGCTCCAGGGCTAGAGAGACTCCTGTCAGGGCGTCAGGGTTGAGTGTTGCTCAAGTGGTGAGCCTTGTGAGTGACGCGACAAGGACATAGCCTTTATCCATGATCGTGCTGACGGCGGACCAACGAGGCAGCACCCGCGGCCCGGACCGCGTGCCCGAGGTGCTCGCGATGATGGGGGCTCGGGCAGAGGGCGCGTCCGGCACGGTGCTCCCGTTCGACCGCACCGTCGGTGACGAGGTCCAGGGGGTGCTCGCGGCGGACGACGACGGCTCCGCCCTGGCCGTGGACCTCGTCCTCGACCTCGTGCGCGACGGCGGATGGTCCGTCGGCATCGGCCTCGGTGCGGTCGACCTCCCGCTGCCGGAGGTGTCCCGGGCCGCATCCGGGCCCGCGTTCGTGCGGGCGCGTGCGGCGGTGGAGCGTGCGAAACGGCGAGGGCGGGGGAGCGTGCCCCTCGCGGTCGCGGGCCCGGAGCACGAGCCGCACGCCACGATCGCCGCGGACGCCCAGGCCCTGCTGCACCTGCTGGGCGCCGTCGTCGCACGTCGTTCCGCCGCCGGGTGGGAGGCCGTCGATACGCTCGTCCCGCACTCGGGGACCGCGGCTCCGCAGCGTGCGGCCGCGAAGGCGCTCGGCGTGAGCGAGCAGGCGGTGAGCCAGCGGTTGCGGGCCGCCCTGTGGGCCGAGGACGCCGCGGCCCGTCCGCTCGCGGCACGGCTGCTGCGGGCCGCGGGCGCGGACGACGGGCCCGGTGCCGACGGGGCCGACGGGGCCGACGGGGCCGACGACGAGGACGACGAGTGGGAGGAGCACGACCGATGAGCTTCGCAGTGGTGGCGACGGACGTCCTGGTGTGGGTCGCCGGCCTGGCACTGAGCGTGGGCGCAGGGGCCTGGCTCGTGCCGTGGGTGCTGCGGCACGCGGAGCGCGAGTCGCAGCTCGCGGCAGAGGCGGTGGCCGTGCTCCGCGGCGGCACCTGGATCGGGCTGCTGGAGCGGCTGTGCGTGACCGGCACGCTGCTCGCGGGGTACCCGGAGGGCGTGGCGATCGTGGTAGCGGTGAAGGGCCTCGGCCGGTTCCCCGAGCTGCGGGAGCACCCGGTGGCGAGCGAACGCTTCGTCGTGGGCACGCTGGCTTCGCTCGCGTGGTCCGCCGCCCTCGGTCTGGTGGGGCACGAGCTCCTCGTCGCGCTGTAGGATGTCTCGGGCTCTCTGCGGTCCCAGAACCTCGCGGCCCAGAACGTCGACTCCCCGCCCCGACCCCGACCCCGAGGACGAACAAGAACGTGGCTACCACCAACGACATCAAGAACGGCACCGTGCTCCGTATCGACGGTCAGCTGTGGTCGATCATCGAGTTCCAGCACGTCAAGCCGGGCAAGGGTGGCGCGTTCGTCCGCACGAAGATGAAGAACGTGCTCTCGGGCAAGGTGGTCGACAAGACCTTCAACGCCGGCCTCAAGATCGAGACGGCGAACGTGGACCGCCGCGACTACCAGTACCTATACATGGACGGCGCGGACTACGTGTTCATGGACAACGACACGTACGACCAGATCATGATCCCGGCGGCCACGGTCGGCGACGCCAAGGACTACATGCTCGAGGGCATGACCATCATGGTGGCCTCCAACGACGGCACCCCGCTGTACGTCGAGCTGCCGTCGTCGGTGGTCCTCGAGATCACGTACACGGAGCCCGGCCTGCAGGGCGACCGGTCCACCGGCGGCACCAAGCCCGCCACCCTCGAGACCGGCGCGGAGATCCAGGTCCCGCTGTTCCTCGAGCAGGGCACCAAGGTCAAGGTCGACACGCGTGACGGGTCGTACCTGGGCCGAGTGAACGACTGACGGGCGTCTGCTGACATGGGCGCACGCACCAAGGCGCGCAAGCGCGCCGTCGACATCCTCTTCGAGGCGGAGCAGCGCGGGATCGACCCGCAGGTGCTCGTCGCCGACCGGGTGATCGAGCCGCACACCGAGGCGGCGGTACCGCAGTACACGGTCGACCTCGTCGAGGGCGTTGTCGCGCACAGCGAGCGCATCGACGAGCTCCTCGCCACGTACTCGCAGGGCTGGACCGTGGAGCGCATGCCCGCGGTCGACCGGGCGCTGCTGCGCATCGGCACCTGGGAGCTGCTCTACAACGACGACGTCCCCGACGCCGTCGCCGTGGACGAGGCGGTCGACCTCGCCGGCCAGCTCTCGACCGACGACTCGCCGTCGTTCGTCAACGGGCTGCTGGGCCGGCTCGTGGAGATCAAGCCGACGCTCCTGATCTGACCGACCCCGGTCTGACCGACCCCGGTCTGACCGACCCCGGTCTGACCGACCCTGACGCCGAACAGGCGGTTGGTCCCGCGATGGCGCCGCGAGGCGCCCGAATCCGGGACCAACCGCCTGTTCGGCATTCTCGGGGGTGTGACGCACGCCGCGGCCGCATCGTGGGCGGTGCCCCGGCTCGACGCGGCCGACGGGTTAGGCTGGGCGCCGACATCGACAGAAGTCGACACCCTTTAAGCCCGTCCCGTGAGGCGGAGAAGGAGGTCGCCAGTGGATGCTGGCACCGGTATGCCCGGAACCCCCGAACAGCCGACCGTCCCCGAAGGGACCGTCGTGCTCGGCGCGAGCGACGTCGCCCGCGCCCTGACCCGGATCGCGCACGAGATCGTGGAGCGCGCCAAGGGAGCCCAGGACGTGGTCCTGCTGGGCATCCCCACCCGCGGGGTCACCCTCGCTACGCGGCTCGGCCAGCGACTCGCGAGCATCGACCCGGCGTTCGACCCCGAGCGGGACCTCGGCGAGCTCGACGTCACCATGTACCGCGACGACCTGCGTCGTCAGCCCACCCGCGCCGTCGGCGTCACGCGCCTGCCCGCCGCGGGGATCGAGGGCAAGACGGTCGTGCTCGTCGACGACGTCCTGTTCTCCGGCCGCACCATCCGCGCGGCCCTCGACGCGATCGGCGACCTCGGCCGGCCGAAGGCGGTGCGCCTGGCCTGCCTGGTGGACCGCGGGCACCGGGAGCTGCCGATCCGTCCCGACTTCGTGGGCAAGAACCTCCCCACCGCGCAGTCCGAGCGCGTGGGCGTGCTGCTGGCCGAGGTCGACGGCACTGATGCCGTGGTGATCAGCGGGCGCGAGCCCGGCGCCGGCGTCCCGACCACCCCGGGGGGCGACCGATGAGGCACCTGCTCTCCACCGCCGACCTCGGCAAGGACGAGGCGATCGAGCTGCTGGACACCGCCGCCCAGATGGCGGTGACGCAGTCCCGCGAGATCAAGAAGCTCCCGACGCTGCGGGGGCGCACGGTGGTGAACCTCTTCTTCGAGGACTCCACCCGCACCCGCATCTCCTTCGAGACGGCCGCCAAGCGCCTGTCCGCCGACGTCATCAACTTCTCGGCGAAGGGCTCCAGCGTCTCCAAGGGCGAGTCGCTCAAGGACACGGCGCTGACCCTGCACGCGATGGGGGCGGACGCCGTGGTGGTGCGCCACTGGGCGTCGGGCGCCCCGTACCAGCTCGCGCACGCGGGCTGGCTCGACGCCGCCGTGCTGAACGCCGGCGACGGTACCCACATGCACCCCACGCAAGCGCTGCTGGACGCGTACACGATCCGCCGGCATCTGGCGGGCAGAGGTGGCGGGCTGCGCCGCGGTGGCGGCGACAGCGTCGGCGCCGACCTCGCCGACCTCAAGGTCGCGATCGTCGGGGACGTGCTGCACTCGCGGGTCGCGCGGGCGAACGTGCGCCTGCTGCACACGCTCGGGGCGCAGGTCACGCTCGTCGCGCCGCCCACGCTGCTGCCCGTCGGGGTCGAGGCCTGGCCCTGCCGAACGTCGTACGACCTGGACGCGACGCTCGCCGACTGGCAGCCGGACGCCGTGATGACGCTGCGGGTGCAGCGGGAGCGGATGTCCGGCGGCGCGGGCTCGTTCTTCCCCAGCACGCTGGAGTACACGCGCTACTTCGGGCTCGACGCCCGGCGCCTCGCCATGCTGCCTGCGCACTCGATCGTCATGCACCCCGGCCCGATGAACCGCGGCCTCGAGATCTCCGCCGAGGCGGCGGACTCCGACCGGGCGGTGATCGTCGAGCAGGTCGCCAACGGCGTCGCCGTGCGCATGGCCGCGCTCTACCTGCTGCTGTCCGGCACCACCGAAGGGACCACTCTGTGACCACCACCTACGTGCTGCGCGGGGCGCGTCCCCTCGGCGGCGACCCGGCGGACGTCGTCCTCGCGGACGGCGTCGTGCGCGAGATCCGGGGAGTCGGCGAGACGACCCTTCCCGACGACGGGGCAGACGTGGTCGTGCTCGACGCCGCGGGCCAGGTGTTGCTGCCCGGGCTGGTCGACCTGCACACCCACCTGCGCGAGCCGGGCCGCGAGGATGCCGAGACCGTGGCGTCCGGTACCCGCGCCGCGGCCGTCGGGGGCTTCACCGCGGTGCACGCCATGGCCAACACGTCGCCGGTCGCGGACACCGCGGGCGTCGTCGAGCAGGTGTGGCGCCTGGGCCACGAGGCGGGCTGGGTGGATGTGCACCCCGTCGGCGCCGTGACCGTCGGCCTGGGCGGCGAGCGCCTCGCGGAGCTCGGCGCGATGGCCCACTCCGCCGCCCGCGTCCGGGTCTTCTCCGACGACGGCAAATGCGTGCACGACCCGATCCTCATGCGCCGCGCGCTGGAGTACGTCAAGGCGTTCGACGGCGTCGTCGCGCAGCACGCCCAGGAGCCGCGGCTGACCGAGGGCGCGCAGATGAACGAGGGCGTCGTCTCCGCCGAGATCGGCCTGGCAGGCTGGCCCGCCGTCGCGGAGGAGGCGATCATCGCCCGCGACGTGCTGCTCGCCGGGCACGTCGGCTCGCGCCTGCACGTGTGCCACCTGTCCACGGCGGGCTCGGTCGAGATCGTGCGCTGGGCCAAGGGGCGCGGCATCGACGTCACCGCGGAGGTGACCCCGCACCACCTGATCCTCACCGACGAGCTGGCGCGCACCTACGACGCGGCGTACAAGGTGAACCCGCCGCTGCGCACGGCCGCCGACGTCGAGGCGGTGCGCGCGGGCCTGGCCGACGGCACGATCGACATCGTCGCCACCGATCACGCCCCGCACACCCGGGAGGACAAGGACTGCGAGTGGGGCGCGGCCGCGTTCGGCATGACGGGCCTGGAGACCGCGCTCAGCGTGGTGCAGGCCACGATGGTCGACACGGGCCGCCTCACCTGGGCCGACGTCGCAAGGGTGCTGTCGACGAACCCGGCCCGCATCGGCCGCGTCGACTCCGGGCCGACGGCGCAGGGCCGGCCGATCGCCGTCGGCGAGCCGGCCAACCTCACGCTGGTGGACCCGGCCGCGACCCGCACCGTCGACGGCGCCGCCCAGGCCACCTCGAGCGGCAACACGCCGTTCGCGGGCCGCGAGCTGCCGGGCCGCGTCGTGGCGACGTTCCTGCGCGGGCGCGCCACCGTGCTCGACGGCGCGCCGGTGGTCTCGACCCTTCGACAGGCTCAGGACGGCGCACGCTCGACCGGCGTCCGGGGAGGCGCGCGATGAACCTGCCGATGCCCGTCGCGGTCGGGATCTGGGTCGTCCTCGGCGTGGCGCTGCTGCTGGTCGTCCTCGGCGGACGACGCCGGCTCGCCGCCCGCACCCGGCACACGGTCCCCGTGCCGCCCACCGTCCCCGAGGACCTCGGCGCGCTGCGCCTCGGCCCCCTGGAGGCGACGTACGTCTCCTCGACCCTCGCGGGGGACTGGCTCGCCCGCGTCGGCGCGCACGGCCTCGGCGACCGCTCCACCGCGCGCGTCTCCGTGCACGACGCGGGCGTGCTGGTCGAGCGCGACGGCGCCCCGGACGTCTTCGCGCCCGTCGCCGCCCTGCGCGGCGTCGGCCTGGCCCCGGGCATGGCCGGCAAGTACGTCGGCGCCGACGGCCTGGTCGTCGTGACCTGGGAGGACCCGGCAACGGGCGACGTGCCCGCCGCCGACCTCGCCACCGGGCTGCGCACCCGGTTCGCGCCCGACCGCTCCCGGCTCGTGGACGCCGTGCGCCACCTCATGACCTCCGCTCCCGCACCGAAGGACGAGCAGTGACCAACCGCCCCCTCACCAGCCCCGCTCCCTCGCCGCGCCCGCACGCCGCGCCCGCGGCCCACGTCACCGATGCGGCACTTCTCGTCCTCGAGGACGGCACGGTCGCCCGCGGCCGCGCGTACGGCGCCCGCGGCGTCACCTTCGGCGAGATCGTCTTCTCCACCGGTATGACCGGCTACCAGGAGACGCTGACCGACCCGTCGTACCACCGGCAGATCGTCGTGATGACCGCCCCGCACGTCGGGAACACGGGCGTCAACGACGAGGACCGGGAGTCCGGCAAGGTCTGGGTGTCCGGCTACGTGCTGCGCGACCCGGCCCGCCGGGTGTCCTCCTGGCGCGCGGACCGCTCGCTCGAGGACGAGCTCGCCGCCCAGGGCGTGGTCGGCATCAGCGAGGTCGACACCCGCGCCCTGACGCGCCACCTGCGCGAGCTCGGTGTCATGCGCGCCGGGATCTTCTCCGGGGACGCGCTGGTGGCGGGCGGGCTCGAGCGCCCGCTGCCCGAGCTCGTCGCCGAGGTGCAGGCCTCCCCGGCCATGGCCGGGGCGAACCTCTCGCCCGAGGTCACGACCACCGAGCCGTACGTCGTCGAGCCGGCCGGCGAGTTCGCCGGGCGGGAGCCCGTCGCGACCGTCGTCGCCGTCGACCTCGGCATCAAGGCCATGACCCCGGCGCGCCTCGCCGAGCGCGGCGTGCGGGTGCACGTGGTGCCCCAGTCCGCGTCGGTCGAGGACGTCGAGGCCCTGCTGCCCGCCGACGGCTCGCCCGCCGGGGTGTTCTTCTCCAACGGCCCCGGGGACCCGTCTTCGGCCACGCACGAGATCGAGCTGCTGCGGGGCGTGCTGGACCGCGGGATCCCGTTCTTCGGCATCTGCTTCGGCAACCAGCTGTTCGGCCGGGCACTCGGCTACGGCACCTACAAGCTCGGCTACGGCCACCGCGGCATCAACCAGCCGGTGATGGACCGCACCACGAGCAAGGTCGAGGTCACGGCGCACAACCACGGGTTCGCCGTCGACGCCCCCACCGACGCGGTGAGCACCGCGCCGTACGACGACGAGCGCTCCGACGGGCGCCGCTACGGCCGCGTGATCGTCTCGCACGTCGGCCTCAACGACCAGGTGGTCGAGGGCCTGACGGCGCTCGACGTGCCCGCCTTCTCCGTGCAGTACCACCCCGAGGCTGCCGCCGGCCCGCACGACAGCGCCTACCTGTTCGACCGCTTCGTCGAGCTCATGACCACCCGCGAGCCCGTCACCGTGCCGGAGTCCGCGCTGGCCGCCCTGAAGGAGAACTGATGCCCCGCCGTTCCGACCTCTCCTCCGTCCTGGTCATCGGCTCCGGCCCGATCGTCATCGGCCAGGCCTGCGAGTTCGACTACTCCGGCACGCAGGCCTGCCGCGTGCTCAAGGAGGAGGGCCTGCGCGTCGTCCTGGTGAACTCCAACCCGGCGACGATCATGACCGACCCGGAGTTCGCCGACGCCACCTACGTCGAGCCGATCACCACCGAGGTGCTCACCACGATCATCGCCAAGGAGCGCCCCGACGCGCTGCTGCCCACCCTGGGCGGGCAGACGGCGCTCAACGCCGCCATCGCCCTGGACGAGGCCGGCGTGCTCGCGAAGTACGACGTCGAGCTCATCGGCGCCAACATCCCCGCCATCCAGAAGGGCGAGGACCGCCAGCAGTTCAAGGACGTCGTGGCCAAGTGCGGCGGGGAGTCCGCCCGCTCCGTCGTCGTGCACGCCGTCGAGGAGGCCGTCGCGGCGGCCGCCGACCTCGGCTACCCGATGGTCGTGCGCCCGTCGTTCACCATGGGCGGCCTCGGCTCCGGCATCGCCTACGACGAGGCGGGCCTGCGCCGCATCGTCGGGCAGGGCCTGCACTACTCGCCCACCACCGAGGTGCTCCTGGAGGAGTCCATCCTCGGCTGGAAGGAGTACGAGCTCGAGCTGATGCGCGACAAGGACGACAACGTCGTGGTCGTGTGCTCGATCGAGAACGTCGACCCCGTGGGCGTGCACACCGGCGACTCGGTGACCGTCGCCCCGGCGATGACCCTCACCGACCGCGAGTACCAGCGGCTGCGCGACATCGGCATCGCCGTCATCCGCGAGGTGGGCGTCGACACCGGCGGCTGCAACATCCAGTTCGCCGTCGACCCGGAGACCGGGCGCATCATCGTCATCGAGATGAACCCGCGCGTCTCGCGCTCCTCCGCGCTGGCGTCGAAGGCAACCGGCTTCCCGATCGCGAAGATCGCGGCCAAGCTCGCCGTCGGCTACACGCTCGACGAGATCCCGAACGACATCACGCGCGTCACGCCGGCCAGCTTCGAGCCGACGCTCGACTACGTCGTGGTCAAGGTGCCCCGGTTCGCGTTCGAGAAGTTCCCGGCCGCCGACCCGACGCTCACCACCACCATGAAGTCCGTGGGCGAGGCGATGGCACTGGGCCGCAACTTCACCGAGGCGCTCGGCAAGGCGCTGCGGTCGATCGACAAGGGCGGCGTCGCCTTCCACTGGGACGGGGAGGCGCCCTCGGGCGCGGCCCTGGACCAGCTGCTCGCCGAGATCGAGCGGCCCACCGAGCACCGCATGGTCGGGGTGCAGCAGGCGCTGCGCGCCGTCGCCGCGGGCCGCACCACGCTCGAGGCCGTCTTCGACGCCACCAAGATCGACCCGTGGTTCCTCGACCAGATCCTGCTGATGAACGAGGTCGCCGCCGAGGTCGCCGCCTCGCCGACGCTCACCGAGGACGTGCTGCGCCGCGCCAAGCGCCACGGCCTGTCGGACGTGCAGGTCGCGCGCCTGCGGGGCATGGGCCGGGGCGGGGAGTCCACGGTCCGCGAGGTGCGCCACGCCCTCGGCGTGCGCCCGGTCTACAAGACGGTCGACACCTGCGCGGCCGAGTTCGCGGCCCGCACGCCCTACCACTACTCGTCGTACGACGACGAGACCGAGGTCGCGCCGCGCGAGCGCGAGGCCGTCATCATCCTCGGCTCCGGGCCCAACCGCATCGGCCAGGGGATCGAGTTCGACTACTCCTGCGTGCACGCGGCGCTGACCCTCTCCGAGCGCTACGAGACCATCATGGTCAACTGCAACCCGGAGACGGTCTCGACCGACTACGACACCTCCGACCGCCTGTACTTCGAGCCGCTGACCTTCGAGGACGTCCTCGAGGTCTACGCCGCGGAGCTCGCGGCCGGGCCGATCAAGGGCGTCATCGTGCAGCTCGGCGGCCAGACTCCGCTCGCGCTCGCGCAGCGCCTCGCCGACGCGGGCGTGCCGATCCTCGGCACCTCCCCGGAGGCCATCGACGCCGCGGAGGACCGCGGCATCTTCGGTCAGGTCCTGCTCGACGCCGGCCTGCCCGCGCCCGCCTTCGGCACGGCCCGCTCCCTCGGCCAGGCCCGCGATGTCGCCGAGACGATCGGCTACCCCGTCCTGGTACGGCCGTCCTACGTGCTCGGCGGCCGCGGCATGGAGATCGTGTACTCCGTCGAGCAGCTCACCGAGTACGTCGAGCGGGCGCTCGACGAGAGCGCAGCCGCCGCCGCAGGCGCGGGACAGCTGCTGCCCGCGCCGCTGCTCATCGACCGGTTCCTCGACGACGCGATGGAGATCGACGTCGACGCCCTGTACGACGGCACCGAGCTGTTCCTCGGTGGCGTCATGGAGCACATCGAGGAGGCCGGCATCCACTCCGGTGACTCGGCGTGCGTCCTGCCGCCCGTGTCGCTGTCCGAGGCCGAGATCGAGCGCATCCGCCGGTCCACCGAGGCGATCGCCGAGGGTGTGGGGGTGCGCGGCCTGCTCAACGTGCAGTACGCGCTCGTCTCCGACGTCCTCTACGTCCTCGAGGCCAACCCGCGCGCGTCCCGCACGGTGCCGTTCGTCTCCAAGGCGACGGGTACCTCGCTCGCGAAGGCCGCCGCCCGCGTCATGGTGGGGGAGTCGATCGCGGACCTGCGCGCCGCGGGCGTCCTGCCCGCCGAGGGTGACGGCGGCACGCTCGACCTGGGCGCGCCGCTGGCCGTGAAGGAGGCCGTGCTGCCGTTCAAGCGGTTCCGCACCGCCGAGGGGCAGGTCGTCGACACGGTGCTCGGCCCGGAGATGCGCTCCACGGGCGAGGTCATGGGCTTCGACAAGGACTTCCCGCACGCGTTCGCGAAGTCGCAGGCCGCCGCGTTCGGTGGGCTGCCCACCGCGGGCCGGGTGTTCGTGTCGGTGGCCGACCGCGACAAGCGCTCCATCGTGTTCCCGGTCAAGCGCCTCGCGGAGCTCGGCTTCGAGGTGCTCGCGACGTCCGGCACCGCGCAGGTGCTGCGCCGCAACGGCATCGGCAGCACCGTGGTGCGCAAGTTCTCGCAGGGGCGGGGCGCCGACGGCGAGCCCACGATCGTCGACCTCATCACCGACGGCGCGGTGGACCTGGTGGTCAACTCCCCGTCGGGCCAGGGCGCGCGCGCCGACGGCTACGAGATCCGGGCGGCCACGACCGCGGCGGACAAGCCGATGATCACCACGGTCGACCAGCTCGCCGCGGCGGTGCAGGGCATCGAGGCGGTGCGCGGGGGACCGTTCGACGTCGCGAGCCTGCAGGAGCACATGGCTGCGACGCGGGCCCGGCTCGCGGGCGAGGACGTGCCAGGTGCAGGTGCCGGTGTCACGGCGGGGGCGGGCGCGTGAGCGCTGGGCCGGGCTCCGCCGGACCGGCGACGCGTCCCGTGCCGTTCGGCGCACGCCTGGCGGCGGCGATGGACGCCCACGGCCCGCTGTGCGTGGGCATCGACCCGCACGCGTCGCTGCTGGACGCGTGGGGGCTGTCCGACGACGCCGCCGGCGTGCGCGAGTTCGGCCTCCGCGTGGTGGACGCGCTCGGCGGCCGCGTGGCGGCGTTCAAGCCGCAGGCCGCGTTCTTCGAGCGGCACGGCTCGGCGGGTGTCGCGGCGCTGGAGGACGTGATCGCCGCCTCGCGCGCGGTGGGCACGCTGACGGTGGTGGACGCCAAGCGCGGCGACATCGGCTCGACCATGGGCGCGTACGCCGACGCCTTCCTCTCCGACGGCTCTCCGCTCGCGGGCGACTCCGTGACGGTCTCGCCGTACCTCGGCTTCGGCTCGCTCGCCCCCGCGGCCGAGCTCGCCGCCCGCACCGGGCGGGGCATCTTCGTGCTGTGCCTCACGTCCAACAAGGAGGGCCACGAGGTACAGCACGCCGTCGGGCCCGACGGCGTGAGCGTGGCGGCCTCGGTGGCCGCGCAGGCGGCGGTGCTCAACGCGGGCGCCGTGTCCGAGGGGCTGCCGATGGGCTCGGTCGGCCTGGTGGTGGGCGCCACGGTGGGCGACGCCGCGCGGGAGACCGGCACGAACCTCACGGCGGTCCACGGCCCGCTGCTCGCCCCGGGCGTGGGCGCGCAGGGGGCGGGCAAGCGAGAGCTCGCGACCGCCTTCGGCGCCGCACGGCGTCAGGTGCTCGCGTCGTCCTCCCGGGGCGTCCTCGCCGCGGGGCCGGACGCCGGGGCGCTGCGCGCCGCCGCGGCGGCCGCCGTCGCGGACGCCCGCGCGGCGCTGCGTAGCTGAGGATCCGCGCGCGAGCCCGCCCGTCGGAGGGGTCGTCCGGCGCCGTCGGGCGGGAGGAGACGGAAGTCACCGGGCGCCACCTGCGAGGATGTCATGACCTGAATGCCGCATTCCTCCCGGTCGGAATCCGGATAAGATTGCGGCCGGGGGGCCTAGCGATTGCCGCCCTCGCAGGTCGTGGCTACTTTCGAGTGAGCAGTTCCCCATTTCAAGCGGCTCGACAGAGTAGGTGACTTGCGTGGCACTCCCCCCTCTCACCCCGGAACAGCGTGCAGCGGCCCTTGAAAAGGCTGCCGAGGCAAGACGTGTGCGTGCGGAGATCAAGAACCGTCTCAAGTACTCCCAGGGCTCTCTCAAGGATGTGATCGAGCGAGGGAAGAAGGACGACGTCGTGGGCAAGCTCAAGGTCGTCTCGCTGCTGGAGTCGCTCCCCGGTGTCGGTAAGGTGAAGGCCAGGGCGATCATGGAGGAGATCGGGATCGCCGAGACACGCCGGATCCGTGGCCTCGGGCCGCACCAGGCTTCGGCGCTCATCGAGAGGTTTGGCTGACATTTCCGCACCGCCCGCCGGCAGTCCGGCACAGCACGACGTTCCCGGTCCTGCCACCGCGGACGGGGGTACGGCGCCGCAGGCCTGTCTGACTGTGCTCGCCGGGCCCACGGCCGTGGGCAAGGGCACGGTATCCGCCGATATCCGTGGGCGCTACCCCCAGGTGTGGCTGTCCGTGTCCGCGACGACGCGGCCGCCGCGCCCCGGGGAGGTGAACGGCGTGCACTACCTGTTCGTCTCGCCCGAGGAGTTCGACCGGATGGTCGCCACGGGCGAGATGCTCGAGTGGGCGGTGGTGCACGGCCGCCACCGGTACGGGACCCCGCGGGGGCCTGTCGAGGAGCACCTCGCGGCCCGCACCCCGACGCTGCTGGAGATCGACCTCCAGGGCGCACGGCAGGTGCGCGACGCGGTGCGCGAGTCGGGCCTGGCCGCCCGGTTCGTCTTCCTGTCCCCGCCCAGCTTCGACGAGCTCGTGCGGCGCCTCGTCGGGCGGGGCACCGAGGACGCCGAGGAGCGGGAGCGGCGGCTCGCCACGGCGCGCACCGAGCTCGCGGCCGAGGCGGAGTTCGACCTGACGATCGTCAACGACGACGTCACGCGCGCCACCGACGAGCTAGCCCGCGTGATGGGTGTGACGTCGGCGGCGCCACAGGTCATGGGGTGACCACGGGTAGGATGGACTGCTGAACCCCGACTTCCCCCCGCGAATCTTTGGAGTGTGACCCATGGCCGGAACCGTGGCCCAGCCCATCGGCATCACCGACCCGCCCATCGACGAGCTGCTGCAGCGCACCGACTCGAAGTACGGCCTCGTGCTGTACGCGTCCCAGCGCGCGCGCCAGATCAACGCCTACTACTCCCAGCTCAACGAGGGCCTGCTGGAGAACGTGGGCCCGCTGGTCGAGACCCGCAACCAGGAGAAGCCCCTCTCCATCGCGATGCGCGAGATCAACGAGGGCCTCCTCGTCTCCACGCCCGTCGAGGAGAAGCCGGACGCCTCGGCGGAGCCGGTCGTCGAGCCCGGCGACGAGCTCTCCCTCTGATCGTCCCCGCCTGACGCACCGTTCGATCGGCGTCCCCGCCGATCGGCGCACCGCAGCCCGACGATCCCACGACGAGGTGGCCTGACCATGAGGATCCTGCTGGGCGTCAGCGGGGGCATCGCCGCGTACAAGGCCGTTCTCCTGCTTCGCCTCCTGCGCGAGGCGGGGCACGCGGTCCGCGTGGTCCCCACGGCGTCCGCGCTGCGCTTCGTCGGCGCGCCGACGTTCGAGGCGCTCTCCGGCGAGCCCGTGACGAGCGAGGTCTTCGAGGACGTCGAGCACGTGCCGCACGTCGCACTGGGGCAGGGAGCGGACCTCGTCGTGGTGGCGCCGGCGACGGCGGACCTGCTCGCGCGGGCCGCCGCCGGCCGCGCCGACGACCTGCTCACCTCCACGCTGCTCACCGCGCGCTGCCCCGTCGTCATGGCTCCCGCGATGCACACAGAGATGTGGGAGCACCCCGCCACGCGCGCCAACGTGGCGACGCTGCGCGATCGCGGCGTGACCGTGATCGAGCCCGCCAGCGGCCGGCTCACGGGCGCCGACACCGGCGCGGGGCGCCTGCCGGAGCCGGAGGAGATCGCCCGCGTGGCGCTCGACGTCGCGCACGGCGCTGCAGCCGACCCGGCGGTCGGCCCTGCGTCCGGCCCCGCACTCTCCGTCGCGACCGGCGACCTGGCCGGCCGCGACGTCGTCGTCTCGGCGGGCGGCACCCGCGAGCCGATCGACCCGGTGCGCTTCATCGGGAACCGCTCTACCGGGCGGCAGGGGACCGCGCTCGCCGAGGCGGCCCGGGCCCGTGGCGCGCGCGTGATCCTCGTCGCGGCGAACCTCGACGACGCCGTGTCGGCCGAGGCCCGCGGGTCGGGCGTCGACGTCGTGCCGGTCGAGACCACGGCCCAGCTGCGCGACGCGGTGCGCCGCGCGGCCGGCACGGCGGACGTCGTGGTGATGGCGGCCGCGGTGGCGGACTTCCGGCCGACCGACGTGCCAGACGCCAAGATCAAGAAGGTGCCGGGCACCGGGCCCGCACCCATCGTCCTGGTGGAGAACCCCGACGTGCTTGCCGAGCTCGCCCACGACCGGCTGCGCGCCGGGCAGATCGTCGTCGGCTTCGCCGCCGAGACCGGCGACGCGACCGGGTCCGTGCTGGACCACGGCCGGCAGAAGGCCCGCCGCAAGGGCGCGGACCTCCTGGCGGTGAACGCCGTGGGCGGCGGCCGGGGGTTCGGTGCGTCGACCAACGCCGTCACGATCCTCGACGGGCAGGGTGACGTCGTGTCCGAGGCATCCGGCTCGAAGCGCGAGGTCGCGGACGCGATCTGGGACGCCGTGGCGAAGACTCTGCCCAGCATCTGAGATTCACCCGGGATGTGAGACGATCTCGGGCCTTCAACCCTGGCGCTGAGCGCTCCTGGCCGTAGGCTGTGCGCCATGAGCGAAGCCCTGCGCCTCTTCACGTCCGAGTCCGTGACCGAGGGTCACCCGGACAAGGTGTGCGATCAGATCTCCGACGCGATCCTCGATGCGTTGCTCGCCCAGGACCCGCGCTCGCGCGTCGCCGTGGAGACGATGGTCACCACCGGGCTGGTGCACGTGGCGGGCGAGGTCACGACGGACGCGTATGTCGAGATCCCTCAGATCGTGCGCGAGGTGGTGCGGCGCATCGGCTACACGTCCTCGGCGATCGGGTTCGACGGCGACTCCTGCGGCGTGTCCGTGTCGATCGGGCAGCAGTCGCCCGACATCGCGCAGGGCGTGGACAAGAGCGTGGAGGAGCGCGACGACGCGTCCGGGCCCGGCATCGCGCGCGACCCCCTCGACGCCCAGGGCGCGGGCGACCAGGGCCTGATGTTCGGCTACGCCACGGACGAGACCCCGTCCCTCATGCCGGTGCCCGTCTGGACGGCGCACCGCCTCGCCGAGCGGCTCGCCTCCGTGCGGCGCAGCGGCGAGCTGCCGGGCCTGCGCCCGGACGGCAAGACGCAGGTCACGATCGGCTACGACGGCGACCGCCCGGTGCGGGTCGACACCGTGGTGCTCTCGACGCAGCACGATGCCGACCTCGTGCAGGAGAAGCTGCAGCGGGAGGTCGCGGACCAGGTGATCGCGCCGGTGCTGGCGCAGGTCGCCGACGAGACCGGGATCGAGACGTCGGGCGCCCGCCTCATCGTCAACCCCACCGGGAAGTTCGTGGTGGGCGGCCCGCAGGGGGACGCAGGCCTCACGGGCCGCAAGATCATCGTCGACACGTACGGCGGCATGGCGCGCCACGGCGGCGGGGCGTTCTCCGGCAAGGACCCGTCGAAGGTCGACCGGTCCGCCGCGTACGCCATGCGGTGGGTCGCGAAGAACGTGGTCGCGGCGGGCCTGGCGCGCCGCTGCGAGGTCCAGGTGGCTTACGCGATCGGCAAGGCGCACCCCGTGGGCCTGTACGTCGAGACGTTCGGCACCGAGACCGTCCCCACCGAGCGGATCTCGGCCGCGATCGGGGCGGTCTTCGACCTTCGACCGGCGGCCATCATCCGCGACCTGGACCTGCTGCGCCCCGTGTACGCCGCGACGGCCGCGTACGGCCACTTCGGCCGCGACCTGCCCGGGTTCACCTGGGAGGGCACGGACCGCGTGGATGCGCTGCGGGCGGCGGTCTGACCTCCTGCGTCGCCGGCCCGGGTGCCTGGGGAAGGACTCGGGCCGTGGGCGGGGCGTGATGAGATAGGTCCGTGAACGACACCCTCGAGCCCGAGCAGCCGGCGCTGCTCGGGCTCGACGACGTCCCGGCGCCCCGTTCCGGGGGCGGCAAGGCGAAGGGCCGCGCGTCGCGGCGCGCCCCCGCGCTCGGCGCCGCGCCGATCGCCGAGGAGCTCCCGGTCGCCCGGGTGGTGCTCGACCTCCAGCCCGCGCACCTGGACCGCGTGTACGACTACCTCGTGCCGGAGGCCATGTCCGACGACGCGCAGCCGGGCGTGCGGGTGCGGGCCCGCTTCGGGCCGCAGGAGGTTGCCGGGTACGTCGTGGAGCGCGTCGAGGCGTCGGACCACGAGGGGCGGCTCGTGCCGCTACGCCGCGTGGTCTCGCCGGACCCGGTCCTTTCGGCCCCCGCGCTGCGCCTGGCGCGGGCCGTGGCCGACCGTTACGCCGGCACCCTCGCGGACGTGCTGCGCCTGGCCGTGCCGCCGCGGCACGCGCGCGTGGAGAAGGAGGTCCTCGCGGCCCTGGCGACGCCTGAGGAGAAGGACGCCGGTACGGGCGCCGAGACGGCGGCCCCTGAGGCTCCCGAGGCCACGGCGGCCGCCGACGCCCCGGCCGCTGCGGGGGAGGACGGCGAGGCCCCGGCGAGAGAGCCCGCCCCGTCGGCATGGGCGCCGTACGCGGGCGGAGAGGCGTTCTGCCGCCACCTGCTCGCCGGGCAGGCCCCGCGCGCGGTGTGGACGCCCCTGCCCGGCCTGGCGCCGCCCGACGGGGACGAGCCGGCGTCCGTCCCGCACTGGGCGGCCGCCGTCGCGCAGGCGGTGCGCGCCACGGCGGCCGGGGGCCGGCGCGCGCTGGTGGTCGTGCCGGACGCCCGGGACGCGG
Organism: Isoptericola sp. Y581; assembly: GCF_059445475.1. Classification (NCBI taxonomy): domain Bacteria; kingdom Bacillati; phylum Actinomycetota; class Actinomycetes; order Micrococcales; family Promicromonosporaceae; genus Isoptericola; species Isoptericola sp. Y581. The sequence continues at coordinate 285,571 of NZ_JCAIUK010000003.1, forward strand.
AGCGCGCGAGCGCCGCCCTCCAGACCGCGGGCGTGGACGACGTGGTGCGTCTCCTCGCCGACGACGGGCCCGCCCCGCGGTACCGGGCGTTCTTACGCGCGCGCCACGGGCTGGGCACCGTCGTCGTCGGCACGCGCGCCGCGATGTTCGCCCCGGTGCCCGACCTCGGGCTGATCGTGCTGTGGGGGGACGGCGAGGACACCCTCGCGGAGCCGCACGCGCCCTACCCGCACGCCCGCGAGGTGCTCGCGCTGCGGAGCGACCTCGAGGGCGCGGCCTACCTGCTGGCCTCCCCGGGACGCACCGTGCAGGCCCAGGCGCTCCTCACCTCGGGGTGGGCGCGGGAGATCGCCGCCCCGCGGGACGTCCTGCGCGCCCGCGCGCCCCGCGTGCGCGCGCTCACCTCGGTCGAGCTCGCCGCCGAGGGGCCGGGCGCGGCCGCGCGCCTGCCCACCGCCGCGTGGCGGGCGGCCCGCGACGGCCTGGCGCGGGGGCCGGTGCTCGTGCAGGTGCCGCGCACCGGCTACCTGCCCGTCGTCGCGTGCGCTCGCTGCCGCACCGCCGCCCGCTGTGCCGAGTGCCACGGCCCGCTGGGCATGACCGGCAGGGGGTCCGCACCCCAGTGCGCCTGGTGCGGGCGCCTGGCCGCCGGGTGGCGGTGCGAGGAGTGCGGCGACACGCACCTGCGGGCCGTGCGCGTGGGGTCGGACCGGACGGCGGAGGAGCTCGGCCGGGCGTTCCCCGGCACGCCGGTGCGCGTGTCCGCCTCGTCGGCCCCCGGGGGCGTGCTCGACCGGGTCGGGCACGAGGCCGCGCTCGTCGTGGCGACCCCCGGGGCCGAGCCCGTCGCGGACGGCGGGTACGCCGCCGCCCTGCTCCTGGACGCCGCGGTCTCGACGGCGGGCACCGGCCTCGCCACCGCCACCGAGGCGCTGCACCGCTGGTTGGCCGCCGCCGCCCTCGTCCTGCCCGCCCGGGCGGGCGGCCAGGTGCTGCTCGTGGGGGACGCCGCCCCCGCGCCGACGGGCGCGCTCGTGCGCTACGACCCCGGCGGGTTCGCCGACCGTGAGCTCGCGGAGCGGCGCGAGCTCGGCCTCCCGCCGGCGGTGCGGGTCGCGGCCGTCACCGGCGACCGGGGCGCCGTGGACGCCCTCGTGGGCCGGGTCGCCCTCGCCACCGGGGACGCCGTCCTGGGGCCGGTCGAGCTGCCCGACGGGGCCGACGGCCGCCGCGGCGCGGCGACGGCCCTCGAGCCGCAGGTGCGGACCGTGCTGCGCGTGCCCCTCGCGCGGGGCGCCGAGCTCGCCGCACAGCTGCGTGCCTCGCTGGCGGTGCGCTCCGCCCGGCGCGAGGGCGGCAGCGTGCGCGTCCAGGTCGACCCCAGGGAGATGCTCTAGATGCCTGTCGCCGTGCCTGTCGACCTGCCCATCGACACCGTCGTCTACGACTTCGGGAACGTCCTGGTCGAGTGGGACCCGTACGGCGCGTTCCCCGGGCGCACCCGCGGGGAGGTGGACGCCTGGATGGCGGAGATCGACTTCCCGGCCTTCAACCACACCCAGGACGCCGGCCGCAGCTGGGCCGACGCCCGCGCGGCGCTCGCGGACCGGCCGCACCTGCGGCCCCTGCTGGACGCGTACGTGGCGAACTTCCGCGGCACCCTCACCGGGCCCGTCCCCGGGTCGGCCGCCCTCGTCGACGAGCTGCGGGCGGCGGGCCTGCGCCTCGTCGGGCTCACCAACTGGTCGGCGGAGCTGTTCGAGCACGCGGCGCCCGCGGCGCCGGCCACGGCGCTCATGGACCAGGTCGTCGTGTCCGGGCGGGTGGGGCTCGCCAAGCCCGACCCGGCGATCTTCCGCCACCTGGCCGTCACGCACGGCGTCGACCCCGCCCGGGCCGTCTTCGTCGACGACAACCCGGACAACGTCGCGGCCGCCCGCGCCCTGGGTTTCCGAGCGGTGCGCTTCGTCTCGACGCTCCGGCTGCGGGCGGGCCTGCGCGCGCTCGGGCTCACGGTCGCTCCGGAGTAGCCGTAGCACCCCGTCGGCCCTCCTCCTCGGAACTCGATCTAAAAAGTTGCCTCGCACATTAGTTGCACGTGTCACCTGACGCGGCTAGCGTCCCCGGAACGCCCCCACCCAGCGCGGTGGTGGGGCGTGCCGCACGGTTTCGATGACGCGACCGAGAGGACAGACAGATGCGCAAGCACGTCCGAGCATGGGCGGCGCTGTGCGCCGCAGCCCTGTGCGCCACCGGCATGGTGGCGGCCACAGGCCCCGCGGCGACCGCCGTCCCGAGCACCATCCCCCTGACCGTCACCAACGACGCCGACCGGGGTCCGGTGTACCTGTACGTGATCGGCGAGAACCTGGAGACCGGTGAGATGGGGTACGCCGACGCCACCGGCGGGTTCCACCCGTGGCCCGACGCCGGGGAGGTCCCGGAGCCCGCGCCCGACGCCTCGATCCCCGGACCCGCCGCGGGCGAGGTCGCCACCATCGAGCTGCCGAAGCTCTCCGGGCGGGTGTACTTCTCCTACGGCGAGAAGCTCACGTTCCAGATCGTGAACGACGGGCGGCTCGTGCAGCCGGCCGTGCAGAACCCCACCGACCCCAACCGGGACATCCTGTTCAGCTGGACGGAGTACACCCTCAACGACGCCGGCCTGTGGATCAACAGCACCCAGGTCGACTTCTTCTCCGCCCCCTACCAGGTCGGGGTCCGCGGCGGCGACGGCGGCGCGGCCAGCACCGGCATGCTCCGCCCCGACGGCTTCACCGAGTTCTTCGACCGGCTCGAGCAGGCCCCGGGCGACTGGGGCAACCTCGTCCAGCGCGCCCCCGACGGCAGCGTCCTGCGCGCGCTCAACCCGAGCCACGGCCTGGGGATCGGCGCCGTGCCGGAGGACCTCATGGCCGACTACGTCGACCGGGTCTGGGAGCAGTACCGCGACCAGGACCTCACCGTCGCGCCGTTCACCGAGGACCCGAGCATCCGGTACACCGGCCGGGTCGTGGGGGAGGAGATGCAGTTCACCGACGGGACCGGCCAGGTGGTCGCCACCTTCCCCCGCCCCTCCACGGACAGCATCTTCGGCTGCCACAAGGACCTGCTCGCACCCAACGACCAGGTCGTCGGCCCGATCGCCCGGACCCTGTGCGCCGGGTTCAACCGCACGACGCTCCTGACCAACCCGGAGCAGCCCGACGCGGACGACTCCGGCTTCTACGCCGACGCGGTCACCAACGAGTACGCCAAGCTCGTGCACGCGCAGATGGCCGACGGCCGCGCGTACGCCTTCGCGTTCGACGACGTCGGCGCCCACGAGTCACTCGTGCACGACGGCGACCCGGTGGAGGCGTACATCTCCCTCGACCCGTTCAGCGGGGCCGCTACCCCCATCGCGGGCTGACCCTCGCCTGAGCCGGACCTGGCGTGCCCCCGCCCGCGCACCGCGGGCGGGGGCCGCCCGGCTCAGGAGGGCCGGACCGGCGAGTGGCGGTCGAGCCTTCGAGGGCGTGCTTCAGAGTTCGGACCTGCCCGATCCCCTCGGACGATCACCCAGGCCGACGACCAGGAGTGGGAGGCCTAGCCACAACGCCAGGATGACGAGCGCTGGGTGGGCTCCCACAGAAAAGAGCACGATGGCGAGGGTGAGGAGCGCAGCTCCAGTGGCGGCCACGTCGTGAGCCTATGAGCCTCCACAGCAGACCGTCCAGGATTTCAGTCCCTACGGCCTGATTCAGGTGTCGTCCCCCGCCGTCGCGCTCATCAGTGACCGGGAGGAGTTGATGATGCGCCAGGCGCGCCCAGGTCACTGCGGCGGCGCGTTCGTGGGCGCCAGCGGTCGAACGCAGCGCACGCACGGACGTGTCCAGGCCTAGGCCCCGGGCACCCGGGAGCTCGTCGAGGACACCAGCCAGGTAGGTGCCCGTGTCGCATCCGACATCGCCCTCGGGGCCGTTCCGTCACAGGAAGCAGCAGAGCGGGTGCTCATGAATGCCACGCGACGAGTGCACGAGTTGATCGAGCCTCGATGAGGAGACACGGCCTGGTCGGATGTCATGGGTGACATCGAGCAGGCGGACTGACGTGAACGCCCTCCCTCATGCGGCCGCGTACCGCTTGCTCGTCGGTGGCTCCCCGTCGGTGGCTCCATGCGTCATCCTCGCGCGACGTCGCGCAACGGCGCGCGGAAGATGGCGAGCCGACTGCCGTCAGTGCAGGTGAGGTCGCCCTCGTACCGCGCAGCCAGCCGGTTCACGACCGCGAGCGACGGCCCGTTGCCCGGCTCGACGCGGACAAGGAGGGTGGCCCCCAGGCCGCACCTATCGGCGATCTCGGCTGCCCGGCGCACGGCCTGCGTCGCGACGCCGCGGCCCCGTGCCCAGGGATGGACGGCGTAGGAGACGTTGACGTCCCCAGGCCCTGAGCCCTCCACCGGCTCCGGGTTCATCGCCACCATCCCGGCCAGGCGCCCGTCGAGCTCCACCGCGTACGCCCGCTCCCCGGGTTCCGCGCCGGTATGCACGCGTCGACATCGCATGATCCAGCGGGCGGTGCTTTCCGGGGTCGATGCCACTCCCTCGGTGAGCCAGCGAACCGTCTCGTCGTCCTCGCCCGCGTTGTGGGCCTCGACGTCGTCCAGCGTGAACTCGCGGAGGCGAACCATGGCCACAGTGTTCACCCCCGGGTCGCACCGGCCGACCGGCGCATCGCTGCCACAGGCCCTAGGCGTCCGGGTCGCGCAGACCCACGCAGTCCAGCTGCCAGAACGGGTCCGCGTACACCAGGGCGCCCGTCATCCACGGCTCGTGGCGCTCGCGGACCAGCACCTGGAACGCGGCGGCCGGGATCCGCTCGGAGGGCGGACGGAACTCCAGCCCGCCCGCGGGCACGAACCCGAACCGTGGGTAGAAGCCCGGGTGACCCTCCAGGAAGACCAGCGGCTCGGGCCGCCCCGCCGTCGCGTCCAGCGCGTACCGGAGCAGTGCCGACCCGACGCCCGCACCCTGCTCCTGGGGCGCGACCGCGAGGGGGCTGAGCACCAGCACGTCCACCAGGCGCCGGGGAGCGTCCAGCCACGACCCGGTCAGCAGCACGTGTCCGACCACGCGGCCGTCCCGCACCGCGACGAAGGACAGGTCGCGCCAGGCGTGCGAGCCGCGCAGCGCCGTCACGAGCCGCGCCACGGTGTCGCCCTCGTCCCCGAAGGCCGCGCGGACCACCTCCAACACCGCCGGCACGTCCTCGGGTCGCTCACGGCGGACGACGATGCCCGGCACCTCCGCGGGCGGGAGGCTCGTCGGTTCGTCGGGCAGGGGGTCCGGCTGGTCGGTGGGCATGCCCCGCAGGCTAGGGCCGCGGCGCTCGCGGCCACAGCACTTATTCGCCCGACTACGATCGGGTGGTGCGTCTGCTCTTCGCCGGAACCCCCGAACCCGCCGTCCCCTCCCTGCGCGCCCTGCTCGGCTCCCGGCACGAGGTCGTCGCCGTCCTCACCCGGGCCGACGCGCCCGCGGGCCGAGGGCGCCGTCTCGTGCCGAGCCCCGTGCGGGTCGCCGCCGAGGAGGCCGGCATCCCCGTCCTCACCGACCGCCCCCGGGGGGAGGAGTTCCTCGCCCGGCTGCGCGACCTCGACGTCGACGCCGCCCCCGTCGTCGCCTACGGCCACCTCCTGCGCCCCGACGTGCTCGCGGTGCCCCGACTCGGTTGGATCAACCTGCACTTCTCCGTGCTGCCCGCCTGGCGGGGGGCCGCGCCCGTGCAGCGCGCCGTCCTGGCCGGCGACACGGTCACCGGCGCGACGACGTTCCTCCTGGACGAGGGCATGGATACGGGTCCCGTGCTCGGCACCGCCACCGAGACGATCCGTCCCCGCGACACGTCCGGCGACCTGCTGGGCCGGCTGGCCACCAGCGGCGCCGAGCTCCTCGTCGCGACCCTCGACGCGCTCGAGGACGGCACGCTCGCCCCTCAGCCGCAGCCCTCGGACGGCGTGTCGGTCGCCCCCAAGATCACCACGGACGACGCCCGGGTCCGCTGGGACGACCCCGCGCTGGCCGTCGACCGCCGCATCCGTGCCGTGACCCCCGCCCCCGGGGCGTGGACCGCCCTGCCGCCGACGCCGGGCTTCGACGCGGCTCCCGGCGCCCGGCTCGGCCTCGGCCCCGTCGCCCCGCGCCCCGAGGTCACCGACCTCCCGCCAGGCCAGGTGCGGGCGGGCAAGAAGGAGGTGCTCGTCGGCACCGCCACCCACGCCGTGGCGCTCGGCCAGGTGCAGCCCGTGGGCAAGAAGCCCATGGCCGCGGCCGACTGGGCCCGTGGCGCCCGCGGGCTCTTCACCGCCGCAGGCGACATCGTGCTCGGAGGGGAGGCGCGATGAACGACGAGCGACGTGACGACCGCGGCCGTCAGCGCGGCGCCGCCCGGTCCCGCGGCGAGGCGCAGCGCAGCGCCCAGGCGCCCGGCGAGCGCCGGCGCCGCACCGACCCCGCCCGCAACGCGGCCTACGACGTCCTGCGTCAGGTGGACGGCTCCGACGCGTACGCCAACCTCGTGCTGCCGCCCCTGCTGAGCCAGCGCCGCATCGCCGGCCGGGACGCGGCCTTCGCCACCGAGCTCGCCTATGGGACCCTGCGCCTGCGTGGCCGGTACGACGCGGTCCTCGCCCTGTGCGTCAGCCGTCCGCTCGACCAGCTCGACGCCGAGGTCCTCGACGTGCTGCGGCTGGGCGCCCACCAGCTCCTCGGCATGCGCGTGCCGCCGCACGCGGCGGTCTCGGAGACGGTCGCCCTCGCCCGGGACCGGGTCGGGGCCGGGCCCGCACAGATGGTCAACGCCGTCCTGCGCGCCGTCGGCCGCACCCCGCTCGACGAGTGGCTCGAGCGGCTGACGCACGAGGCTCCCGACGCTGTCACCGCGCTCGCCACGGTGGGCTCGCACCCGGTGTGGATCACCCGGGCGCTGCGCGAGGCCCTCGCCGGCCACGGCCGCAGCCCCGACGAGATCGGCGACCTGCTCGACGCCGACAACGCCGCCCCCCGCGTCACCCTGGTCGCCCGCCCGGGGCTCGCGGGCCCCGACGTGCTGCGGCAGGAGGCGCAGGAGGCCGACGTCCGCCTCGAGCCGGGCCGCTGGGCGCCCACCGCGCTCGTCCTCGCCGGCGGCAGCGACCCTGCCGCCCTCCCGGCCGTCGCGGACGCCCGCGCAGGGGTGCAGGACGAGGGGTCCCAGCTCGTCACCCTCGCGCTCGCCGGGGCCCCGGTCGAGGGGGACGCCGCGGCGGGGAGCAAAGCAACGGGGGAGCGCTGGCTCGACCTGTGCGCCGGCCCGGGCGGCAAGGCCGCGCTCCTCGCGGCGCTGGCGGCCGAGCGCGGCGCGACCCTGGTCGCGAACGAGGTGCAGCCGCACCGCACGCGGCTGGTGGAGCGGGCGCTGCGGGCGGTTCCCGAGGGCGTCGTCGAGCAGGTGCGCACGGGCGACGGGCGGGAGATCGGCGCCGAGGAGGCGGCCGGTTTCGACCGCGTGCTCGTCGACGCGCCGTGCACCGGACTGGGCGCCCTGCGGCGCCGGCCGGAGTCGCGCTGGCGGCGCACGCCCGCCGACCTCGGCACGCTGACCGTGCTGCAGCGCGAGCTGCTCGCCTCGGCGCTCGACGCCGTCCGCCCCGGGGGAGTGGTCGCCTACGTGACCTGCTCGCCGCACCTCGCGGAGACGCGGCTCGTCGTCGACGACGTCCTGCGCCGCCGGGACGACGCCGAGCGGATCGACGCCCGCAGCGCGCTGCGCGACGTCCTCGTGCCGGGGGCCGACGTCGACCTCGGGGCGGCGGACGGGGGAGCGGCGGGCCTGGACGTGCAGCTGTGGCCGCACGTGCACGGCACGGACGCGATGCACCTCACGCTGCTGCGCCGCACCGGCTGAGCGGCCCTCAGCCGAGCGTGAGCTGCAGCAGCGTCGTGCTCACGCTGCGGCCGTGCTTGACGCCCACGTCGCGCAGCACCCCGACCACCTCGAAGCCGAAGCGCCGGTGCAGGGGGAGCGAAGCCACCGCAGCCGGGTCGTCGGCGACGACCGCGACCACCTGGCGCACGCCGGCGAGCGCGCACGCGTCGACGAGGGCCGCCATCAGCCGGGTGCCCAGGCCGCGGCCCTGCGCCGCGGGCGCGAGGTAGATCGAGTTCTCCACCGTGTAGCGGTAGGCGGCTTTGGGCCGCCACGGCGAGGCATAGGCGTACCCGACGACCTCGCCCTCGACCTCCGCGACGAGAAAGGGCAGCCCGCGGGCGTCGAGGTCGGCGAGGTGCTGCCGCCAGACGACGGTGTCCGGTGGCAGCTCGTCGAAGGTGACGGCGGTGCCGGTCACGTAGGGCTCGAGGATCCCCGCGACGGCGGGCAGGTCCGCGGCGGTGGCGGCGCGCACGACGGGGGCCGCCGCGGACGGCGTGTCGGCGGACCCGGCGGGGGAGGGGAGCGGTGGCACGGGGCGAGCGTAGTGGCTCCCGCGCCTAGGCTGGGCCGTATGCCTGCGCTGATCAACCCAAGCATCCTGTCGGCCGACTTCGCGAACCTCGAACGCGACCTGGGCGCGATCGCCACCGCGGACTACGCCCACGTGGACGTCATGGACAACCACTTCGTGCCGAACCTCACCCTCGGGCTGCCCGTGTTCGAGCGGCTCGCGCAGATCTCTCCCGTGCCGCTCGACGCGCACCTCATGATCGACGACCCGGACCGGTGGGCGCCCGCGTACGCGGAGGCGGGCGCGGCGTCGGTGACGTTCCACGCGGAGGCGGCCGCGGCGCCGGTACGGCTCGCCCGGGAGCTGCGCCGGCTCGGCGCCCGTGCCGGTGTGGCACTGCGCCCGGCCACGCCCGTGGAGCCGTTCCTCGACCTGCTGGCCGAGATCGACATGATCCTCGTGATGACGGTGGAGCCGGGCTTCGGCGGGCAGCCCTTCATCGAGGGCACGCTCCCGAAGATCCGCCGCGCGCGCCAGGCGGTCGGGGAGTCCGGCCTGGACGTGTGGATCCAGGTCGACGGGGGAGTGTCGCGCTCGACGATCGAGCGGGCCGCGGACGCCGGGGCGAACGTCTTCGTCGCGGGCTCCGCCGTGTACGGGGCGGAGGACGTGGCTGAGGAGATCGCGACCCTGCGCTCTCTCGCCGGGCGGCACGCGCACTGACGCGCTGCCGGAAGGCGGCGTCGGACACCCCACGGAGTCGATCGACTCGATCGCCCCATCGGACTCTCCAGGAGAAAATAGTGTGCCAAGCGTAGAGAAAGCACCGACTCACCGTCCCGGAAACCGCAACCCAGCCCAGGGGCCGGGGTCCGGCCTCTAGGCTGAGCGGGTGAAGACCTTCGAGTCCCTGTTCGCCGAGCTGTCCGAGAAGGCCGCGACCCGTCCCGCAGGGTCGGGGACGGTCGCCGAGCTGGACGCCGGCGTGCATGCGATCGGCAAGAAGATCGTGGAGGAGGCGGCCGAGGTGTGGATGGCTGCCGAGCACGAGACGCACGAGGCCGCGGCGGAGGAGATCTCGCAGCTGCTCTACCACCTGCAGGTGCTCATGCTGGCCAAGGGGCTGACGCTCGAGGACGTGTACACGCATCTGTGAGCGCCCGGCCCCGGGGAACCGCACCACCTGGTGCGGTCCCGCGGCCTTCCGCGCGCGCCCTGCCGTCCGTCGCGTCCCGACCTGATCAGAACGAGGTACCTGCTGTGCTCCGCATCGCCGTCCCCAACAAGGGCTCCTTGTCCGTCCCGGCCTCCGACATGCTGCGGGAGGCCGGCTACCGCCAGCGCCGCGACTCCCGCGAGCTCGTGCTCGCCGACCCCGACAACGACGTGGAGTTCTTCTTCCTCCGCCCTCGTGACGTCGCGGTGTACGTGGGCTCCGGCACCGTCGACGTCGGCATCACGGGGCGTGATCTCCTGCTCGACTCCGGCGCGGACGCCGTCGAGCAGCTGCCGCTCGGGTTCGCCGGCTCGACGTTCCGCTTCGCCGCCCCCGCCGGGGCGATGACCGAGGTGGAGCAGATCGCGGGACAGCGGGTGGCGTCGTCGTACACCACGCTGGTGCGCTCGTACCTCGAGGAGCGGGGGATCGAGCCCGCGGCGGTCGTGCACCTCGACGGCGCGGTGGAGAGCTCGGTGCGCCTCGGGGTGGCAGACCTCATCGCCGACGTCGTGGAGACCGGCACCACGCTGCGCGCCGCCGGCCTCGAGGTCTTCGGCGAGCCGATCCTGCGCTCCGAGGCGGTGCTGATCCGCCGTACCGAGGTCGCCGAGCCGGCGGGTCTCGAGGTGCTGACCCGCCGCCTGCAGGGCGTGATCACCGCCCACGAGTACGTGCTCATGGACTACGACGTGCCGATCGAGCTGGTCGACGCCGCCGTGGCGGTCACGCCCGGCTTCGAGTCGCCCACGGTGTCGCCGCTGCACAACGGCGAGTCGGCGGCGGTGCGGTCGATGGTGAAGCGGGCCGAGACCAACCGGGTGATGGACGCGCTCTACGAGGTCGGGGCGCGCGGGATCATCGTGACGTCGATCCACGCCAGCCGGCTGTGACACCTGGGGGCACCGCGGCGGGTGCTGCTGCGGTGTCGTACGGGTGCTGACGGTGGCAGCGTGGTGCGCATGACCCCCACCGACGCGCCGCACGACGCGGCGCGGTTCCGGACGTTCCGGCCGCTGTGGGGCAGGGTGTCGGCCTGGGTCGTGTGGGTCTTCACCGCCGTCGGCAGCGTCGTCGTGGGCCTGGCCGCGAGCGGACCTCTCGGTGCGCCCGCGGTCAACAAGGCGTCGTTCGTCGTCTTCGCACTGGCCGTGACGTGGCTGCTGTGGCGCCTCGGCGGCGTGCACGCCGTCCCGACCCGCGAGGGTCTGCGGGTGCGCAACCTCATCTACTCGCGGCGCCTGGCGTGGCCCGAGATCGTCGAGGTGCGGCTCGGGCCGAACGACCCATGGGTCCGCCTGGACCTGGCCGACGGCGGCACGCTGGCCGTGATGGGGATCCAGCGGGCCGACGGCGAGCGAGGGATGGCCGAGGCGCGACGCCTGCGCGCCCTGGTGACCAGCTTCGGGGAGACGCCCGACCCGGCGGGCTCCTGACCCGACCCGCACACGACGACGCCCCACGGCCGGATGGCCGCGGGGCGTCGTGTGTCAGGCGTGTCGATCAGATCGAGTGGGCCGGCCGACGGTCGCGGTCCGTGCGGGGCCGCTCGGTGCGCGGGGCATGACGCTCGGGAGCGCCCTGGTCCAGCGAGATCCGCAGCGGCTTGCCCGCGACGTGCGCGCGACCGATCCGGTTCATGGTCGCGTCGTCGAGCGGACGGGTGATGTCGACCAGCGAGAAGTTGCCGAAGATGTCGATCTTGCCGATGTCACCGCCGGACAGGCCGCCCTCGTTCGTGAGCGCCCCGACGATGCCGCGCGGCTGGGCGCCGTGCGTGTGCCCGACGGAGATCCGGTAGCGCGTGCCGGCGGCCGGACGGCGGATGCCGCGGCCACGGTCGTCGCGGTCGGACCGGGGGTGACGCCCGGTCCGGTCGCCGTCCCGCTCCGTGCGCTCGGCCCGGTGGGTCTCGCGGGTGCGGCCACCCTTCGCCTCGGCGCGCTCACGCTCGTGCTCCTCCTGCGCGGCGCGCTGCTGGGGGCCGTCGTCCCCGACCGCGAGCGCCAGGAGGGCGGCCGCGACCTGGAGGACGTCGTTCTGGCCGATCGCAGGGTCGGTCGCCGGGGCGGGGGTCGTCTCGGCGTCCCCGTCCGTGTCCGTGTCGGTGTCCGTGTCGGTGTCCGCGACCTGGGACTTGGCGTGCTCGCGCAGGAGCCCGCTGTACAGGTCGAGGCGGCCGCCCTCGATGCGGGCGGCAACGGCGTCGAGGAGGCGGCGCGCCCGGTGCTCGGAGACGTCGCGCGGCGAGGGGATCTCCACCTCGGTGAGGGTGGCCCGGATGGTGCGCTCGATGTGCTTGAGCTTGCCGCGCTCGTGCGGGGTGACGAAAGAGAGCGCGCGGCCGGTGCGGCCGGCGCGGCCGGTGCGGCCGACGCGGTGCACGTAGGCCTCGGCCTCGCGGGGGATGTCGTAGTTGACGACGAGGCCGACGCGCTCGACGTCGAGCCCGCGGGCGGCGACGTCGGTGGCGACGAGGACGTCGAGGGCGCCGGAGCGGAGGCGCTCCACGATCTTCTCGCGCTCCTTCTGGGCGACGTCGCCGGAGATGGTGGCTGCCGAGGTGCCGCGCTCCACCAGGGCGGCGCCCACCTCCTCGGCGTCCTTGCGGGTGCGGGTGAAGACGATGGTCGCGTCGGCCTCGGAGGTCGCGAGGACCCGGACGAGGGAGCCGATCTTGTGCCGGAACGGCACGACGGCGAAGGTCTGCTCGACGGTCGACACGGTGGAGGACTGGCGAGAGACGGCGATCGCGACGGGGTTCGTCAGGTGCTTCTCGGCGACGGAGCGGATCGCGGGCGGCATGGTCGCGGAGAACAGCGCGACCTGGCGCTTGGCGGGTGCCTGGCCGAAGATCGTCTCGACGTCCTCGGCGAAGCCCATGCGCAGCATCTCGTCGGCCTCGTCGAGCACGAGGAAGCGGACGCCGTCGAGGGACATCGAGCCACGCTCGAGGTGGTCCATGATGCGGCCGGGGGTGCCGACGACCACGTGCACGCCCTCGCGGAGGGCGCGCTGCTGCGGCTGGTAGGGGGAGCCGCCGTACACGGAGGTGACCCGCACCCCGGGGAGGTGGGTGGCGAAGGACTCGACGGCCTCGGCCACCTGCATCGCGAGCTCGCGGGTGGGGGCGAGCACGAGGGCCTGGATGTGCCCGCCGGCGACGGAGGAGTTCGGGTCGAGCGCGGCGAGCAGGGGGATCCCGAAGGCCGCGGTCTTGCCGGTACCCGTCTGGGCGACGCCGGTGATGTCGCGGCCGGCGAGCAGCTCGGGGATGGCGCGGGACTGGATCGGCGACGGCGTGGTGAAGCCGAGGTCGTCGACGGCGGCCTGCAGCGCGGGCGGCAGGGCGAGGTCGCTGAACGTGGGCCCGGTCGGGGCAGGCGCCTCGGTGGGCTGCTCGGTGGGCTGCTCGATGGGCAGGGTGGAGTCAGGGTTGCTCAAGGCAATAACCGTTTCGTCGGTGGGGGAGGAGTCCTGCGTCGCCGACGAGGGCGAGGCGGTCGCTCGGTCCCGGACACACACCTGCCCCGGCTCTCTGACCGGGGTCGCACGAAAACGCGGGAGGCACGACGAACTCCGAAGGTTTTCCCATCCTACGGGGTGGGGCGCGGGCCGCGTGGCCCGGAGCCGGTGAGTTCGGCCACTGCGTAAGATGTGCGCGTGCACGAGGGCCAGGAGATCAGCAGCCGGGTCTTCACGATCCCGAACCTGGTGAGTCTGCTGCGCCTGGCCCTGGTGCCGGTCTTCGCGGTGCTGATCGTGGTGGGCGAGGACGTGTGGGCCCTGGCCGTGCTGGCGTTCTCCGGTTTCACGGACTGGCTCGACGGCGTGCTGGCGCGCCGCCTGCGCCAGGTGACCCGCCTCGGGCAGATGCTCGACCCGGCGGCGGACCGGCTCTTCATCTTCGTCACCCTGATCTGCCTGGCCTGGCGCGAGATCGTCCCGCTCTGGCTCCTCGTGGTGATCGTGGCGCGGGACCTCATGCTGGTGAGCCTGATGCCGGTGCTCGCTCGGCACCGGTACGGCACCCTGCCCGTGACGTTCGTGGGCAAGGCCGGCACGTTCGCCCTGCTGTACGCGTTCCCGCTGCTCCTCCTCGCGATGGTGCCGGGCGGGATCGGGGCGGTCGCGCACGTCGTGGGGTGGGCGTTCACCTGGTGGGGCGTGGGGCTCTACTGGGTCGCGGGCGTCCAGTACGTCCGCCAGACGCGCGCCCTCGTGGGGGCCGCGAGCGCCGACAGGGCGGCGGACGACTCTCAGGAGGGTCAGGCATGACGGCGCCGGAGCGACCGCCGGGCGGGCGGCGGCCGGACGCGTCCATGACGCTGCTGGTCGAGGTGATGGAGAAGCCGCTCGACCCCGGGTACGCCGAGGCCGCGGAGCGGCGTGCGGCGGCCGAGCAGGCCGGGGTGCCGTCCCGTCGCGGCACGACGGGCGTGGTGCTCCTGGTGCTGCTCGCCGTCGCGCTCGGCCTGCTGACGGTGTCCGCGGCACGTCAGCTCCGCGCCCCGCAGTCGGAGGTCGCGGCGGCGCGGGAGGTGCTGGAGAACCAGATCGTGGACCGCCGCGGGACGGTCGAGTCGTTGCAGCGCGAGTCGGTGGACCTCAGCGCGCAGGTCGAGTCCCTGCAGCACGCCGCGCTGGCGAGCGAGGACCCGGAGCTGCTGCAGACCCTGCAGCTGGACGGTCTGCTCAGCGGATCGTCCGCGGTGACGGGCCCGGGGATCGTCGTGACCCTGTCGGACGGGGACGGCGCGCAGTCGGAGTCCGACCCCGACCCGAGCGCGCGCGTGCGCGACGCCGACGTGCAGACGGTGGTCAACGCCCTGTGGGCGTCGGGTGCGGAGGCGATCTCGGTCGACGACCAGCGCCTCACGTCGCTCTCCGCGATCCGCAACGCCGGCGACGCGATCCTGGTCGACCTGGTGCCCCTGCCCGGGCCCTCGTACGTGATCCGTGCGATCGGTGACAGCGACGACATGCAGACCGCGTACGCTCGGTCCGGCGCTCCTGCCTACCTGCAGCTGCTGGGGTCGCGCTACGGGATCCAGTCGAGCCTGGTCCCGCAGAGCGACCTCTCGCTCCCGGGCGTGGGGAACCAGACCTTGAGGTACGCAGCACCGTCCGGTACGGGGTCCCAGGACTCCCCGCAGCAGGGCTCCCCATCGCCGGACACTTCGTCGTCGGACAACGAGGAGGAACGCTCATGATCGCTGCGATCGGGCTCGTGATCGGCGTGATAGTAGGCCTGGTGCTGCAGCCGACGGTGCCGGTGGCGCTGCAGCCCTACCTGCCGATCGCGGTGGTCGCCGCACTGGACGCGTTGTTCGGCGGCCTGCGCGCCAGGCTCGACGGGTTGTTCGACGACAAGGTGTTCCTGGTGTCGTTCCTGTCGAACGTGGTGGTCGCGGCATTCATCGTCTTCCTCGGCGACCAGCTGGGCGTGGGCGCGCAGCTGTCGACGGCCGTGGTCGTGGTGCTGGGCATCCGCATCTTCTCCAACGCGGCCGCGATCCGCCGGCACCTCTTCAAGGCGTGAGCACCCGATGAGCACACAGCCGGGAGCCGGTCCGGGTGCGTCGGACGACGACGGTCGGGACGTCCCTGACGACACCGGCCACGCGGAGCCCGACGTCGACGTCGGGCTGGATGCCGAGGCGGACGACGAAGATCCCGCCCCCGACGCCAAGCCTGACGACGTCACGCCCGACGACGAGGACCCGGGGGAGGAGCCCGAGTCGGACGCCCCCGACGACGAGGACGCCCCGGCAGCGGACACCGACACCGAAGAGCCTGAAGCCCCCGCCCAGGAGGCGCCCGCCGACCTGCCGGACGGCGTCTGCGGTGACGAGCGCGCCGACGAGGCCACGGAGACCACGGCTGATCTCGACGAGGTCCCCGGCACGGAGACCACCAGTACCGAGACCACCACCGACGCGGAGGAGCTCGCCGAGACGGGGGAGGTGCCCGCCCCCGAAAAGGTTGCCGCCCCTGAGGAGGTCCCAGACGACCGGGCGGCCGCCCCTGCCGGTCCCGCAGACCCGGAGCCGCTGCCCGCCGACGCGCCGAGCGGATGGCGACGCCTGGGGGCGGCGCTGCGGCCCCGGATGACCCGCTCGCAGGTGCTGGCAGGGGTGCTGTGCGCCGCGCTGGGCTTCGCGCTCGTGGTGCAGGTGCAGCAGTCCGCGTCGGACCAGCTCTCCTCGGCGCGCCAGGAGGACCTGGTACGGCTGCTGGACGAGGTGACGGACCGCGCGGAGCAGCTCGGCGACGAGGTGGCGGGCCTGGAGTCCACCCGCGACGAGCTGCTGTCCGGCTCGGGCCAGGCGCAGTCGGCGCTCGAGCTGGCGCAGCAGCGGGCGGAGTCCGAGGGCATCCTCTCGGGACGGCTCCCGGCGCAGGGGCCCGGTGTGGTCGTCACCATCGAGGACGCGTCCGGCGGGCTCAAGGCGTCGCAGCTGTTCAACGTGCTCGAGGAGCTGCGCAACGCCGGGGCGGAGGTCGTCCAGGTCAACGAGGTTCGCCTCGTGACGTCCACCTGGTTCCGGGACGAGGACTCGGGCATCGTCGTGGACGGGACGCCGCTGGAGTCCCCGTACGAGTGGACGGTGATCGGCGACCCGGAGACGGTGGACCGCGCCCTGGAGATCCCCGGCGGCGCGCTCGCCACCGTGCGGACGGCGGGGGCGGACGCGACGACGGAGCGGCGCGACGAGGTGACCATCACCGCGGTGACCGATCCGCAGGAGCCGGAGTACGCGAAGCCGGAACGGTCGCAGGAATGACGTGTCCGGGCATGCCCGCCGTGCCGTGACCGGGCTTCCCGGTCCTGCCATGCACGGGGTAGGTTTGTCGGACCACGGCGCACGTCGGACGCACTGCCGGCCATCCGTGGGCACCGAACATCGGGTCCGCGTCGGTGACAGCGTCGCTCGACTCACCCGGCCCGACCTCACAGGAGGACTGATGACGGACCCCCGCGCTCTTCCGCCGCACCAGGCGGGTGTGGACACCACCGCGCACCTGGGGCGCGTGGGCGCGCCCGCGGAGGAGCAGTCGTTCCGGATCCCGCTGACGGCGGAGGAAGCGGCCGCCGTGGCGGCGCTCCCGCGTCACTCGGCGCTCCTCGTGGTGCAGTACGGGTCGGGAGCGGTGGGCGAGCGGTTCCTCCTCGACTCCGACCGTGCCGTGGCCGGTCGCAGCGAGCACGCGGACATCTTCCTCGACGACGTGACGGTGTCGCGCAAGCACGTCGAGTTCGCGCGCGAGGGCGACCGGTTCGTGGTGCGGGACATCGGCTCCCTCAACGGGACGTACGTCAACCGCGAGCGCATCGACTCGGTCCCGTTGGCCACGGGCGACGAGGTCCAGATCGGCAAGTTCCGCATGTCGTTCCACGCCAGCCCGCAGGCGCCGCGGGACCCGCAGGCGCCCGCTTCGTGACGGCGGCGCAGGCCGCGCACGGCGAGGAGCCGGCGGGCCAGCAGGCGCCCGAGCCCTGGCCGCAGGGGATCTCCCGCAGGGCGACGATGCGGATCTCCGACGTCCTGGCACAGCTCGGCCCGCAGTTCCCGTCGGTGTCGCACTCCAAGCTGCGCTTCCTCGAGGACCAGGGGCTCATCGACCCGGTGCGCACCCCGTCCGGTTACCGCCAGTACAGCCCGGCGGACGTCGAGCGGCTCCGCTTCGTCCTGACGGAGCAGCGGGACTCATACCTGCCGCTGAAGGTCATCAAGGAGCGCCTCGCCGAGATGGACGCGGGGGAGCCCGCGCCCGGCCCGGTGCCCCGCCTCGCCGAGGAGGGAGCTGCCCCGGAGGTCGCGCGGCGTCGTTGGACCGCAGAGACGGTCGCCGAGGCGACGGACACCACGGTGGAGTTCGTGCGGCAGCTCGTGTCGTCGGGCGTGCTGCAGGCTCGGGCGGGGAACCAGCTGGACGCCGGGGCACCCGACGTCGTGCGCATCGCGGCGCGCCTCGCCGAGCACGGCATCGAGCCGCGGCACCTGCGGTCGTTGCGGGCGTCGGCCGATCGGCACGTCGGGCTCGTGGACCAGCTCGTGGCGCCGTACCGCAGCCAGCAGACTCCTTCGGCGCGCGCACAGGGCGCCGAGCTGGCCGTGGAGGTCGGCGAGCTGCTCGCCCGGCTGCACACGACCTGGGTCCGACAGGGCTCCGGCGACCTGGTCTGAGATCGGCCGGCCTCCCGGGCGACGTGCGGAGCACCACCGTCGTACCGTGGATCGGTGGACCCCAACGAGGCGAGCGACGCACCGATGGTCCCGGTCGAGGTCCTCGGTGTGCGCCAGCAGCAGCACGATCAAGAGATCGTCGTGCTGCTTCTCGATGCCGCCGCCAACCTCGCCGTCCCGATCGTGATCGGGGCACGGGAGGCGTCGGCCATCGCGATGGCTCAGGCCGGCCTGGTGACCCCGCGCCCGATGACGCACGACCTGCTGCGCGACCTGCTGCGCGCCGTCGGGGTGGAGCTCGAGCAGGTCGAGATCGTCGCTCTGGACGGTGGGGTGTTCTTCGCCGAGCTGATCCTGTCCAACGGCACACGGCTCGACTCGAGGGCGTCCGACGCGATCGCCCTGGCCGTCCGGACCGACAGCCCTGTGCTGTGCTCGGCGGAGGTGGTGGCCGTCGCCGGCGTGGAGGTCGTCGACGTCGAGCAGCAGCAGGAGGTCGAACGGTTCCGGGACTTCCTCGACCACGTCACCGCCAACGACTTCACCGCGCCTGGCGGTCCGCACGAGCCCGGGACGCCGCCGAACGGGGGGCGGCCGGACGATGCACCCCCTTGACTCCCGGGGGCGTCGCTCCCGCGTCCGCGCCACGCCGACGACAACCCTCGACCTCAGGTCGAGGTCCGACTCGGTGACCGTGTGCGGAGAACCTTCAAGTCAAGGTCGACAGTTGAGTTGAGCGCGAGGGTGGACTGGAGCGGCCTCGGACGGCGCGACACGCGGTCCCGTTCGGAGCCGACGTCGTTGACGACCCCCTGAGGGCGACCTAGCGTGGACTCGACATACCAGGAGGCACAGTGAACAGCAGTGGTGAGGCCAGCGTCCCCACAGGTGCCGTCGTGCCGCACGGCGCTCAAGGGCTCCTCTTCGGCGAGGACCTCACGGAACAGGACGCTGCGACCGGATACCGTGGCACCACCGCGTGCCGGGTCGCCGGCATCACGTACCGGCAGCTCGACTACTGGGCGCGTACGGGGCTGGTTGAGCCTTCCATCCGCCCTGCGACCGGTTCCGGGACGCACCGCCTCTACAGCTTCCGCGACATCCTCGTGCTCAAGGTCGTCAAGCGACTCCTCGACACGGGCGTCTCGCTGCACCAGATCCGCAGCGCCGTCACGCACCTCCGCGAGCGGGGCGTGGACGACCTCGCGCAGATCACGCTCATGAGCGACGGAGCGTCGGTGTACGAGTGCACGTCTCCGGACGAGGTCGTCGACCTCGTGCAGGGCGGGCAGGGCGTGTTCGGCATCGCCGTCGGCCGCGTGTGGCGCGACATCGAGGGCACGCTGTCGTCGATGCCCACGGAGTCGCTGGAGGACGAGGAGCCGGCCTCGACGGAGGGTGACGAGCTCGCCGCTCGACGCGCCGCGCGCAACGCCGGCTGACCGACCGGAGCCGCCAGGTCAGAGGAGTGGGCGCAGCGGGGACATCAGCCGCTCGGCCACCTTGGACAGCGGGTGGCGGCGCCGCCACTCGGAGAGCGTGAGCTCACGGGAGTTGGACTCGTCCATCCGGAATGCGGCCTCGAGCTGGGCAGCGAGCCCCTCGTCGACCACCTCGAGGTTGATCTCATAGTTCCCGGTGAGGCTCAGCCGGTCGATGTTGGCCGTGCCGACCGTGCTCCACCGGCCGTCGATCGTGGCCGTCTTCGCGTGGATCATCGCGCCCTGGTAGAGGAAGATCCGCACCCCGCCGCGCAGCAGCGTGGAGTAGTGCCCGCGCGCGAGCCAGTCCGCGACCACGTGGTTGGACCGCTCCGGCACCAGCACGCGCACGTCGACGCCACGGGTCGCGGCGGCCAGGAGGGCCGCCTGGATGTCCTCGTCGGGGATGAAGTAGGCCTGCGTGATGTAGGCGTGCGAGCACGCTCGGTCGATCGCGTCGAGATAGATGCCGCGGATGGGGAAGACCAGCTCCGAGGGCGCGTTGCGGGCCGCCCGCAGACCGGGGAGCCACAGCACCGAGCCGACGTCCTGGAGCACGGGCAGGCGCGGGCCGCGCCAGCGGTTCCAGAAGTCGACGAACGCGTTGCGCAGCTCCCAGGCGGACGGGCCGGAGAGGCGCAGGTGCGTGTCGCGCCACTGCGTGGCGTACAGGGAGCCGATGTTGTACCCGCCCACGAACGCGACCTCGTCGTCGACCACGAGGATCTTGCGGTGGTCCCGGCCCGAGCGGCGCACGTCGAGCATGAGGAGCCCGGGTCGCATCGCGGGGAAGCGCAGCACGTGCACCCCGGCGGGCATGTCGTAGAAGCGCCGGGGGATCACCAGGTTCGCGAAGCCGTCGAAGACGACGTACACGGAGACGCCGCGTGCCGACGCCTCGGCGAGCGCCTGCTTGAACTCCTGGCCGACCTCGTCGTTCTTCCAGATGTACGTCTCGAGGAAGATCTCGCGCTCCGCCCCGCGGATGGCATCGAGCATCGCGGCGTACAGATCGGCGCCGTAGGTGTAGACCGTCGCAGTCGTGTCCCCGATCTGGGTGGACGCCGGAGGAGCCGTGGGGAACGCCGCGTCCAGGGGGTACTGGTGGCGGCGGAACCGCTCGAGCGCCATCACGGTCGCGGCCGCGGCCACCGGCACGGCGGCCGCGAGCACCGCTCCGCGGGTGGCGTAGCGGCGCAGGGCCGGCCAGTCGATCTGGAGTCGGACAGGGTTGCGGAGACGGGTGAGGCGTGACGGCACGAGGCTCACGGTATCCAGCGGCCTGGGGCAGCGCGCGCCGAACTGTCGGGCTCGTCACTGATGTCACCCGCGCCGATGAACCGCGCTGGGCGGGGATAGCCTCTCCGTGCAGCCCATACGATCACGAGGAGCACGTGGTGTCCACGATCCACTGGACCGAGACGAACACCCCCCGTTCCGCCCGCTGGCACTCCGAGAGCGAGATGCCGCCACCTCGCCAGGTCGTCGACGCGGACGACGAGATGAGAGCCGATGCTGCCTACCGTCTGGCCTGCGAAGGAACCGCCCTGCTGTGGCGGGGCGACTTCCACAACGCACGTCAGCTGCTGCAAGCGCTGGGCCGCCGCATCGACCGGAAGGCGTCCCGGCCAGGCGACAACCCGGCAGAGTCCTTCCATCTGCACCGCAGGGCACGCAGCCACCGTGCCCGCGTGCTCGGGATGCTCCTCGTCCGGTTGGAAGACGACTACAGCCTGAACCTGCGCAGAGCCCCGGATGTGCGCCAGGCGTGCACCGAGGCGTACGGAGCTTCGTCCGAGCCGATGGCGATCTCGCTCACAGAGCTGTTGGGCGTGATCGGAGCCCATCAGTGGCGCACGAAGGGCGTGGAGGTTCCCTTCCTCGACGCTCGCATCTACCCGCACTACGGCGTGTTCTCCCCGGTCAGGGGCGAGTACATCGACCTCGTCGCCCGGGCAGCGCTCCCGGCGCCGGCGGCCCGTGGGGGTCGCCGTGCCGCGTTCGACCTCGGGACGGGGACAGGAGTGCTCGCCGCCGTTCTGGCCCGGCGGGGCTTCGACCCCGTCGTTGCCACCGACATCAGCCCGCGTGCCCTGGTCTGCGCACGAGAGAATGTCCGCCGACTGCAGTACACCGGGCGCATCGATGTCGTGGGCCCCGACCTCTTTCCCGAAGGGCGCGCGGACCTCATCGTCTGCAACCCGCCCTGGCTTCCTGCCCGGCCCACCTCGGCTGTCGAGCAAGGTGTCTACGACCCGGGCAGCAGCATGCTCCGCAACTTCCTGGACGGGCTCACCGCGCACCTCGAACCGGGAGGTGAAGGATGGCTCGTCCTGTCGGACCTGGCCGAGCACCTCGGACTCAGGACGCGCGGCGAGCTGCTGGACGGCATCGAGGCAGCGGGCCTGCGGGTGGTGGACAAGTCCGACACCCGGCCGCGGCATCCGCGAGCGAGCGACACCACCGACCCCCTTCACGCTGCCCGCGCCGCGGAGGTCACCTCGCTCTGGCGTCTCGCCAGATCATAGGATTCAGCGGTCCTCGACGCTCGTGCCCGCGGCGAGCCCGGCCGAGAGCGGGTGGGACCGGATCGCGGCGGCGAGCTCGCCCTCGATGCGGTCCAGGTAGACCCCGGTGGTGGCGATGGAGCGGTGGCCGAGCAGCTCGGCGACCACCTTGACGTCCCAGCCCTCGGCCACGAGCAGGGTGGCGGTCGTGTGGCGCAGGGCGTGCGGCGTGGCCGGGCGGCGGTATGTGACGGGCATCCGGTCGACGGCGCGCGCCAGGAGGGCACGGATCGTCTGGGTGTCGACACGGCGGCCCCGCCAGGTGAGCAGGAGGGCGCGCTGCGCGTCGGGGTCGTCGGGCCGGCGTGCCGCGAGGCGGGGCCTGAGGTCGCGGAGGTAGTCCTCCAGGGACGCCGCCAGGGGCGGTGAGAGCGCCACCGTGCGGGTAGCGCCGCCCTTGCCGACGATGCGCCACCGCGTCTCCTCGGGCTCGCGGGTGAAGTCCGCGACGTCGGCGCGGGCGAGCTCGGAGACCCTGGGCCCGAGGACGAGGAGGAGAGCGATCACGAGCCGGTCGCGCTGGGCCAGCGCCTGGTCGGCCCGCTGTCCGCGACGCGGCACACCGGACGGCGCTCCGCCGGCCCCGGTGGACGGCGCCGTCGCGGTCGCCTGCAGCAGAGCGCCGGCCGCGGACGCCGACAGCGCCGTGCGCTCGACGCGCAGGCGGTCCCGCGACCGGGCCGGCGGCGCCGCCCACTGCATCGGGTCGGCCTGCACCCAGCACTGACAGGCGGCGTGCGCGAAGAACCGGCTGACCGACTGCCGGAAGCGGTTGACCGTAGCGACCGACCGGCCCGGCGCGCCCTTCCGAGCGGGGTCGGCGAAGCGCAGGTCAGGACTGGACTGGTATCGCACGAGGGCGTCATCCACGTCGTCGCCCGTGATGTCGTCGAGGACGCGACCGCCCCCGACGAGGCGGGCGAGCTCGGCGATGTCGCGCTCGTAGCTGCGGGCGGTGGCGGGGGAGAGGACCCCCCGGATGCTCTCCACGCGGACCGTGGCGAGGTAGCGATCGACCGCCATGTCGACGCCGATGCGATCCAGCCGGGGCGGGGCAACCATCTCGTCCTCCTGCGCGCATGATCCTCCGCCGCTCCGCCATGTCCGCGCGCGCCGGTGACCTGCGGCGACGCTCGCCGCACGGCCCGGGACCAGGGTAGGCGCGGGTACCGACACGCCCTGTGCCCGTCAGAGGTCGAACAGCGTGGGCTGCTCGAGATGGACGCCCTCGATCTCGAGCATCCGCAGCTTGGTGCGGCGGCCGCCGCGGGCGGAGAACCCGCCCACCTGCCGGCCCGCCGCGAGCACCCGGTGGCACGGCACGACCGGCGGGAACGGGTTGCGCCCCATCGCCTGACCCACCGCCTGCGCCGCTCCGGGCGAGCCGAGGCGCGCCGCGACCTCGCCGTAGGTGAGGGTCGATCCGGGCGGGATGGTGCGGACCACCTCGTAGACGTGCCGGTCGAACTCGGGCACGCCGCTCATGTCCACCTCGAGCTCCGCCAGATCGCGGGTGCCGCCGTCGAGCAGCTCGACCACGGCGGCGACGTCCTGCGCGCCCGGGCCTGCGGGGGCGATCTCCTGGGCCTCGGGATGCCACCGGGCGACGGCGCGTCGCGCGTCGGCGGGCGAGCCCTGGGGGAGTGCCGACCCGACGACGACGGACGGCTCGCGCCAGACGAGGGCGCAGTGGCCGATCGAGGTGGGGAACACGCTGAACGTGAGCCCGGCGCGGGTGGTGGACATGTCGTCACGCTATGGTGGGGGACCGACACGCGGTGCCGGCAGCAGGGGTGCCTCGCAGTCGTGGTAGGCCGCGACGTTCGCGGGGCCGTTCGCGTGACCTCGGAGCACTGTCGTGAGACCACTGTGTTGTGCCATACACAATGGTTTGTGAGCAATGTCCGATTCAGCGTAGCGCAACCGGGTGCCACACCGGTCTAAGAGCCCTCGGTTCGCGGAGCCATCGGTTCCCGAGCTATCGGCGGCGTGACGTCGACCGTCACGTCGATGTATATCCATCCGGCGGGGGACGCGCGGGCGACGTCGAGCGCCATCCAGCGCGCCGGGCGCCGGAGCGGCGTGAGCAGGACGTGACGACAGCTGTCGGCGGCAGCGCGTGCTGAGGTGTGAGCCGACGTGCGAGCCGGCGTCGTCAGCCGATGCGTCGCCGTCCGTGACATCGGGTGACGCACGCCGGGCTGCGCAAGGCGTCGTCCCAAGGCCAAACGCGCGAGCCGCGAACTATGTGCGAGGGCGTCGCGACGGTGTGGTCGTGCGTCGGCGAGGTGCACGATGGGCGATCACGAGGGGCCGCCCGGAGGAGGGCTACACGGCCGATCCTTTCGCCGTAATGACATAATGTGCATTATCGGCCGACGAAGCGTGCGAGTTGCATCTGATGCACGATTCCTCGGAAGGCTGGTCGCGTGCTCGAGACTCCCGGGTCGGTTCCGATGCGGTTCACCGGCGCGACGAACGTCCCTCTCCTGCGCGCTGAGCTGCAGGTGTTCGAGGCGATGCTGGCCGGGTGGCGCAACCAGATGCTGGCGCGAGGCCTGACTGTCGCGACGATCAAGAGCCGCAACCGGGTCGTGGAACGCTTCCAGGAGTTCACGAACGACTTTCCGTGGTCCTGGCAGGCATCAGACCTGGACGAGTACTTCGCCGAGCGCCGCTCCGGCGGACGGACGCTGGCGCTGACCACGTTGCGTGCGGAGTCGAACGCGATCGCGATGTTCTGCTCGTTCATCTGCGACGGCCGCTACGGCTGGGCGACGTTGTGCGAGCAGCGTTTCGACGACCTGCCGTCTCAGATCGTCTTCGAGTGGAACACCCCGCCGCACAAGACCGACGACACCGTCGCACCGGGACGACGCGCCTTCGTGATCGACGAGCTGCAGCGCTTCTTCGACACCGTCGACGACTTTGTCGACGCCCGTCACCACGCCCGGTCCAAGACGTGGCTGACGGCGATGCGTGACTCCATGGCATTCAAGGTCTGTTACGCCTACGGGCTGCGCCGCCGCGAGCTGGTCATGCTCGACGTGCACGACTTCGGCCCGAACCCTCACGTGCCGGACTACGGACGCTTCGGAGCGCTGACCGTGCGCTGGGCCAAAGGAATGGCCGGAACTGGGCCCCGCAGGCGCACAGTGCTGACCACTCCGCAGTTCGACTGGGTCACCAGCGTGCTCGAGAGGTGGCACTCCCCCGGCGGCCGCGGCCAGTTCGCCACCGCCGCCCGCTCCAACGCGCTTTGGCCGTCCGAACGCGGCGACCGCATCACGATGAGCGGCCTGCCTCGCTCGTTCGCACGGTTCCGCGACCTCGCGGGCCTTCCGGAGGAACTCAGCCTGCACGCGCTGCGACACTCCTACGTGACTCACCTGATCGAGGCCGGCTATGACCCGCTGTCGTCCAGCAAGCCTGAGGACCCAGAAACGTACCCCACTCCCTGCGCCCGGTGCGGCGGCCACTACCCGCTCAGCGTCACCTGGCCCGACGGGCGCCTCTGCACCTCGTGCCGGATGAAGGCCATGCGCACGACCGGGACCTGCGCCTGCGGGCACGAGGGCGTCCTGCCGGGCCGCATCGACGGGCTCCCCGCTTGCCGCGCATGCTCCGGAGTGCGCGTCAACATCGACTGCCGACGCTGCGGCGCCGAGACCGAGCTCTACCGCAACCAGATGTGCCAGCGGTGCGTCCTGGCCGACCTCGTCGATGCGGCGTTCGCCGACCCCCGAACAGGCAGGGTATCGGCCCAGCTCCGGCCCGTGGCCGACGCGATCACGTCGATGGAACGGGCGAACTCAGGGCTCACCTGGATTCGCCAGAAGCACGTTCACTCCATGCTTCGCGAGGTCGCCGCGACCAGCCCCGTGACGCACGCGTCGATGGACCGCCTCGACCGCGGTCGCACTCGCGACTACATCCGAGGCCTGCTCGTTGAGCACGGAGTCCTCGAGCCGCGCGACGAGCTCATCGCTCGCTTCACCGAGTGGGCCGACGACGCCGAGGACCGGATCACCGACGCCGACCATCGCGCGATCGTCCACCGCTACATTCGCTGGAAGCACCTCCGGCACATGCGTGCAGACTCCCCCATCAGCAACGGCACGTTCCTACGCGCCAAGCAGGTGACGACGGTCGCGATCGACTTCTGCAACTGGCTCACTGCCAACGGAAAGTCGTTGGCATCTGCCACGCAGGGCGATCTCGACACCTGGCTCGCAGAAGGCGCCACGACGCGACTCATGGTCGCCTGGTTCCTCACCTGGACGCGCACGGCGCAGGTCACCGACCCCGCCCTGACCGTTCCGCGGCATCGTCGCGGAACCGCCGCCCGTCTCCCCCACGACGACCAAGCCGGAGCGCTCGACCACGTCCTGACCTCTTCGGAGTGGTCCTCCCGCAACCAGTTCGTGGCGCTCCTCGTCCTCGTCTTCGCGCGGCCCATTGCGCGCATCGTGCGGCTGCGCTGGGACGATGTCACGATCGCTCCCGACAGCGTCATCGTGAACCTCGCCGGCACACCGATCCGGTTCGACCACCCGCTCGACGGCCCGGTGCGCGACCTTGCAGCCAACCCTGAACAGGCGAACACGGCGGCACACAGCGACTCGCCGTGGATCTTCCGCGGAGCCATGCCTGGTAACCACATCACCGCGATGCATATGCGGCAGCAGCTGCGCCCACTGTTCTCCTCGCTCGCCGCGCGCCTCGGCACACTCACCGAGCTCGCCAGACAGACCCCCGTCGCGATCCTCGCCGAAGCCCTCGGCTACACGGCCGCGACGCTGGAGAAGCATGCCGCCGTCTCGGGAGCCGACTACGGCAAGTACGTCTCCGACCTCGCTCGGGCATAGCGCGTCTCTGGCGCGCCGTCGAACGGCAAGGCGTCTTCGGGACGGGCTGTCGTGGAAGCATGTTGCCATGTCGTACGACCTGGCCGTCTACACCAGCCGATTGGCGTCTCCCGAACGGCTCAGAGAACTGATCGCACAGAGTGCCGGGCTCGCGATCGACGCCGCTCGGAGTCGGGGCGGGTCGCTCACCGTGACGCGCGGCGCGCGGCGACGGTACTCGTTCACGGTCGACTGTCCTGACACTCTCGAGCTCGAGGACATCCCGCGCGAAGTCGCCGTTGTGCTCCTCGGCGCGCGATACCTCTACACGATCGTCGTTGGAGGCACCACAGAATCTGAGGTTCCCCATGCCGTGCGCTTTGCCCGACGACTCGCTGGGGTGACTGACGGAGCAGTCGTCGACCAGCAGGCCGACGATGTGTGGACACGATCGCAGTCCCGCAAGGTCCGGAGGCCAGCTCGTGAGGAACGTGTCGCCACCGTTGACGTTGCTTGGTACTGCCTGCGAGACGAACTGGCGCCGGACGCTGCGGCTCGCTTCATCAGAGCGGCACAGGATGTTCTCCCGGAGGCATTGCCGCGCCGGTTCGGGGAGTACGAACCGCTGCAAGGGAAGCTCGGCGAGGCCGGGCCAGATGGCTTCATCAGCGCGTGGAGAGACGCCACGTCGCTGTTGTTCACTGCCGGGTCTGGCCCGTGCATCGGTGGACACCTCACCGCTGGCCCCGGTGCCGCACACCGGGACGAGTTCTGGTCTATGTCGCTCCAGTTCCTGGGCGTCCCCATGCGCGACCCGGCTTGGCGTAAAGCACTACGCGCTCTGTTTACGAGGCTCGCTGACGACCTACCAGCCTTCTACGCGTCCGCGGAGCTCACGACTGGCCACATCTGGTCCGGCCGATCGTTGTGGTCGGACATGGACACCGAGTGGAGGATCAGCCCCTTGCGATACCGCGAAGGTTGGACCGGTCTGCCGCCGAGGCCGACGTGGTGGGCGTGGCTCGGTCAAACTTTCACCGAGTACTACGGGTGCTTGCCCGTCGAGCAGACGATGCCGACAGAGCGCGGGATCCTCTACACGGCGTCCGACGAACCGATTGGGCCAGCGGGCCTCGTGCCTCTGAGCAGGTGGCTGCCCCAAGACCTGTTCTCAACACTGGGGCCCAACCCCCGAAAGCAGCAGCCGGTCCCGCTAGTGCCTGCGACGACGATCCCCCCACGACTGCGGTCAGCTCAGGCCCAATTGCCGCCGGCGAAGCGCACGGGTTCAGGAACGAGTTCGGTCCGGGGGGTCTGCCCCCGGTTTGGTTGACGATCGGGGTGTGCGGTAGTCAGGCCGCTTCGGCGGCCGTGTAGATGGTCTCAAACTCGACCGGGGTGAGTCTGCCAAGACGGCGCTGACGGCGCTGACGGCGGCGACGGTTGTACTTCGTCTCGATCCAGGTCACGATCGCCAGGCGTAGGTCCTCACGGCTGTCCCAGCGTCGGGTGTCCAGGACGTTCTTCTGCAGCAGGGAGAAGAAGCTCTCCATGCTGGCGTTGTCCCCGGCGCCGTAGGAGCGTCCCATCGACCCGACCAGATGGTGGTTCTTCAGCAGACGCTGCACCTTCTTCGCCCGGAACTGCCCGCCTCGGTCGGTGTGGCAGATGGTCCCTGCCGGTGAGCGCAGCGCGATCGCGTTGCGCATCGCGGCCATCGCCAGGGACGACTTCATCCGCGAGCCGATGGAGTAGCCCACGATCCGCCCGGAGTAGACGTCCTTGATCGCGCAGATGTAGAGCTTCCCTTCTCGCGTGGGGTGCTCGGAGATGTCCCACAGCCAGACCTTGTTCGGCAGGTCGGCAACGAACTCGTGGCGGACGACGCCGTGTTCGTCGACCACGGCCAGGAGGTCGTCGTGCGGGGCAGGCCCGGCGGATCCGGCCTTGCTGCGCTTCTTGTGATGCGAGGCGGTGATCCCGGCGATGCGGCACAGCCGGTGCACGCGGTTCTCCCCGACGGTGATCTGGTGGTCGTCGGCCAGCTCGTCGGTCAGGAACCGGTAGCCCAACGTCTCGTCGTCATTGTGCAGGTCGTAGAGCACGTCGATGACGTGGGCGTCGTCCCAGTCACGCTGGCAGACGGGGGCCTTGAGCCACTTGTAGTACCCCTGGGTCGTCAGACCCAGGACCCTGCACGCCACCGCGACCGGCACCCTGATCCGGGCGCCGGCCGCGGCCATCTCACGGACGAGCGGGAAGACTATTTTCCCGGCAGGTTCGCTTGCGACAGGTACGCCGCCGCCCGGCGCAGGACCTCGTTCTCCTGCTCCAGCAGACGGTTGCGCTTCTTCAGCTCTCGCAGCTCGGCCTTGTCGGCCTCGCTCAGACCAGGCCGGCGACCGTCCTCGACCTCGGCCTGCTTCATCCAGTTCGCCAGCGAGCCTTCGGAGATGCCGAAGTCCTTCGCGATCTGCGACAGCGACGCCTGGCCCTTGCGGGCCACGGCCACGACGTCGTCGCGGAACTCCTTGGGATAGGGCTTTGCCACGGGGACATCCTTCCAGCGAGGACAAGATCCTCACAGTTCAGGTGTCAACCAAACTCGGGGCAGACCCCGTCTCTGTCAGGACAAGCGCTGGTGCACGTCCAGCCGCAATCTCGCAAAAGGGACACGTCATGCCCTGCGCCCGCTGCTCCACCATGGCTGCGATCGTCCGCGCTAGTGGCTTGATCGGCTACCCAGCTACGGGCGCACCGCGCCCTGGAACTCGCACCTCACGAGCACGCATCTCTACCAGTTCGTCCACGGCGCGCGGGGGTTGGATCAGAGCGCTCGTCTCCAGCGCGCGCGCCCCCAAGGCTCGAAGTCTTACTGCATCGCCGAGTGGTCCTGCGTAGCGTGACACCCGCGACCGCTCTCGATGCGCGAGTGGCGCGCGTCAGCCGGAAGGATCGGGTGAGTGAAGAAGTACATCCTCCTCGATCATGACGGCGTCCTGGTGGATACCGAGGCCTGGTACTACAGGGCCGGAGAGCGCGCCCTGGCGGAGGTCGGTTTCGCCCTGGACAAGGACCGGTACCTCCGGGCCATGAGCCAGGGCCAGGGCACCTGGGCCCAGGCACGGGCGGCCGGCATCGACGAGCAGACCATCAGCAGGCAGCGTGGGGCCCGTGACCGGTACTACCAGGAGTACCTGCGGACGGAAGCGATCGAGATCGACGGCGTCGTCGACGTTCTCGCCGAGCTGTCGCAGCACGTCCGCATGGCCGTGGTCACCACGTCGAAGCGCGCCGACTTCGACCTCATCCACGAGAGGCGTCAGATCCTGCCGTTCATGGACTTCGTGCTGGTGCGCGAGGACTACACGCACGCCAAGCCGCACCCGGAGCCGTACCTGACGGGCCTGAGGGCCTTCGGGGCCACCCGGGACGAGGCGCTGGTCGTCGAGGACTCGTCCAGGGGCCTCCGCTCGGCGGTGGCGGCGGGCATCGACTGCGCCGTGGTGCGCCACGACTTCACGATCTCGCAGGACTTCTCCCGGGCCAGCCATCGCATCGACACGCTCGCCGAGCTGAAGGACCTCGTCCTCGACGTGGCATGACGCGCACTCCCCCGCCGCTCGCACCGACAGGCCCTCGTCCTAGACTCGGGCGCATGGCCGGACTACGGCACACCGTCGCCATCGCAGCCCCGCCCGAGCGGGTCTGGGCGGTGGTGGTCGACGTCGAGCGCTGGCCGGAGCGGATCCCGACGGTTCACGCCGTGGAGCGCCTGGACGACGGCCCGCTGGCCGTCGGCTCCCGGACGCGCATGCGCCAGCCCCGGTTGCCCGTCGCGGTGTGGACGGTCACCGAGCTGACCGACGGGTCGTCGTTCGTGTGGTGGTCGAGCTCGCCCGGCGTCACGAACACCGCCGCGCACCTCGTCGAGCCCCGTCCCGACGGGAGCCGGCTCACCCTCACCCTGACCATGTCCGGCCCGCTGTCCGGCATCACGTGGCTGCTCACGCGGGCGATGATGCACCGGTACGTCGGGACGGAGGCGGCCTCGATCAGGCGGGCTGCCGAGGCCCCGAGCGCCTAGCGATCGTCACGTCATCGCCCGGGCCTGGCGCGCCAGTGACCGGCGACCGGCCGGCCGTCACGGGTGTGCGCGGGGACCCAGGTGCCCCCGCCTGAGGCCGCCGCCCCGTCGGTTCGATCAGCAGGTGCCCCCTCGGGCCCCGGGGCGCGCAGGGTGCGCGCGACGTCCTCGGCCCGGCGTGCCGTGCGGTCGACGAACTCGGCCGCGACGGCGTCGTCGATGAGGTCCCGCTCCCCCGCGACGGCGTCGCACACCACGTCCGGGAGCCGCGCCGCGTAGTCGGCGGCGACGTCCAGGAGCCAGCCGGGGTCGACGCCGAGGTCGCCGGCGGCGCGCACGACGTTCCGGGCGCCGAGGGCCCGCAGGCGGTACTCGCCGCCGAGCTTCATCGCGAGGCGACCCTTGTACCTGATCTCGTCGGGCGGCCACAGGAGGCTCGCGCCGACCAGGTCGTACAGGGGTGCCAGGACGGTGCGTGCCCCGACGTGCAGGAGCGCCACGTTCTTCGCGTGCGCGTCGGTGCCGGCCGCCACCCAGTTGAAGACGACGGCCCGGGCGAAGTCGTCGCGCGAGCGGATGAGGTCGCGGCGGTCGACCGTCCGCGCGAGCAGGGCCGCGATCTCGCGGACGCCGGGGCCGCCGTCCGCCTCATACTTGGCGGAGCGCCACAGGCCGAGGGCCTGGCACAGGTCCTCCTGGTGCAGCCGCCGCACCTGGCCGTCCGCCGTCGGCAGCCGGTCGAACCGCTCCACGACGACCGCGGCCTGGTCCTCGAACCAGGCCGACTCCACGTGCGCGACCGGGAGGCCGAGGGCCCGCGCGGCGCGCATCGTGACGAGCTCCGCGGCGTCCGAGTGCGCGACGCCGTCGATCCCGATCTTGAAGATGTGCGTGCTCGCGGCGCGGCCGGTGGGCTGGTGCCACGCGCCGTCGGGGCCGCGGGTGAGGGCGAACTTGCCCTGCTGCCCACCGAGCGAGAATCGGCCGCCGTGCTGCTCAAACGCCCACGAGCTGTCGTCCGCGCGCAGCTCGCGCAGGTGTGCCGCGACCTCCGCCTCCCCCAGCCGCCGGCTGCCCGCGCCGTCGGCGGGCGCGTCGCCCTCGGGCAGCACCTGCACGGCGCCCGCGCAGTCGGCGCCCATGTGCCGGAGCAGGTTGAACGCGGTCGGGCGGCGCTCGTCGAACTGCGCGGCCCACCGAGCCCGCACGCCGTCGTTGTCCGGCAGGAGGTTGTCGATCCAGGGCATGACGACGTCGGGCCCGTGATGGGTCACGTGCCGCGGCATGCTGACTGACAGCGACGCCGCGGCGCGCAGGCCCTGGTACGCGGCCGCGTACTCGAGGGCGACGTCGCCGCCCCGCCCGCGCTCGAGCGTCCCGGCGCGCTGTCCGTCAAGCCAGACGTCGAGGCGGTCAGCGGTGCGATCAGCCACGCGCACGCCCCAGCACGGTCTCGAGCGCGTCGTCGGGCTCGTCCGGGACGACGTCGACGGCGAGGTCGACGGCCCGCAGCGCGTCGAGCATCAGGTCGAGCCGGGCGGTCGGCGCGCCCGCCTCCGCGGCGATGACCCACTGGCGCGAGACGTCGACGGCGGCCGCGAGCGCCGCCTGCGTCATCCCCTTGTCCCTGCGGGCGCGGCGCAGCAGCGCGCCGAGCTGCTCGGCGTTCGTGACGATCACGGCTCTCCCCTCCCCCCGGGTTCCTAGTGCTTCTGGTGTGGCGTGTGCGGCGGATGTCAACGCCAGACGACATTCCGTGCGATGTCAACGCTAAGTAACATCAGGTGGGATGTCAACGATCAGTGACATCCTCGTCGGCGGCCGGCGGATCGCGCCTGCTTCCTCCCAGCCCTTCGAAGCTTGCGAGCGGGCCGGCCAGCACCCCGCCGTCCACCGGCAGGGTGGCGCCGGTGATCCAGGACGCGTCGTCGGAGGCGAGGAAGGCGATCGCGGCCGCGACGTCCTCGGGCTCCCCCACCCGGCCGAGCGGGTACAGCACCGCGAGCCGGTCCGGGCCGCCCTGCGGCTCCCAGACCCGGGTGCGGATGGTGCCCGGCGCAACCACGTTGATCCGCACCCCGCGCGGCCCCAGGCGCACCGCGAGGTTCTGCGCCAGCGATACCAGGCCCGCCTTCGCGGCGGAGTAGTCCTCGTCGCCGAAGGCCTGCAGCCCGTTCACCGAGCCGACCAGCACGATGGATCCGCCCCGCGGAAGGTGCGGGGCCGCGGCCCGGACGCAGCGGGCCGGGCCGGCGAGGTTGAGGTCCACCCCGGCCGCCCAGTCCTCGTCGCTCATCCCCTCGAGGAGGCTGGGGTGGGGCCTGGTCCCGCCGGCGACGCCGACCAGCACGTCCAGCCGGCCGTGCCGGCGCACCGTCGTCTCGACGGCAGCCTCCACCGACGCGGTGTCCGTGATGTCGCAGGCGGCGACCGAGACGCGGTCGTCGGGCCCGCCGGCGTCGGTCGACAGCCCGGCCGCGACGTGCTGCGCCGCCTCGATGTCGACGTCGGCCAGGACCACCGTGGCCCCCTCGGCGTGCAGCCGGCGCGCGGCGGCTGCCCCGATCCCGTGCCCGCCGCCGGTGATCAGCGCGACGCGCCCCTCGAACCGTCCCGTCATCGTTCTCCTCCTTGAGTGGGCCCAGGCTGCCCCGGCCGGTGCCGGCGACGCGTCAGAGCGTGCGATGGCGGCAACCTACCGAAGGCCCGGACGGCGGCGTCGCGCGCCGCGCTCACAGACCGGACGCGAGGGCCCGCACCACGACGGCGGCCGGGCCGTCGGGGGCGTGGCGGAACCCCGCGCCCGCCCACAGGTGCAGCCGGTCCGCGTCCCCCGCGGCGGCGGCGCGACGGCGCAGCTCGCGCGTCAGGTGGTGCACCTGGGGGTACCCGACGGGCGCGGCGTCGCCGTGCCGGGCGGCGAAGCCGTTGCGCAGCGACCGTGCCGGGCGGCCGGTGAAGGCGCGGGTGACGACGGTGCGGTCGTACCGGGGGTCGGCGAGGGCGGCGCGGTGCGTGGCCGAGGCGCCCGACTCGTCGGTGCGCAGCAGCAGCGTCCCGACGGCGACGGCCTGCGCGCCGGCCTGGAGCAGGCGGGCGACCGCCCCGGACCCGTCGACTCCTCCGGCGGCGACCACCGGCAGCGTCGTGCGCGCGAGGACGGCGGACACGACGTCCTGCGTCGCGTCGTCGCGCACCACCCGAGCCGGGTCCCAGGTGCCGCTGTGCCCGCCCGCGCGGGGGCCCTGGACCACGAGGCCGTCGGCGCCGGCCTCCTGCGCGGCGGCCACCTCCGCCGGCGTCGTCACCGTGACCAGGACGACGGAGCCCGCGGCCCGCAGCGCGGCGACCTCGGCCGCCGGCGGGAGCCCGAACGTGAACGAGACCACCGGCACGGGGTCGGCGCGCAGCAGGTCGAGCTTGGCCGCCCACGCGTCGTCGTCGTGGATCGGGGTCGGGTCGAGCGTGACGCCGTGCGCCGCGGCCTCGGGCGCGATCCGCCGGGCGTAGGCCGCGAGCGCCGCGGGGTCGGGGGTGGCGCGGTCGGGGACGAAGAGGTTGACGCCGAACGGGCGCCCGGTGGCCCGCGCGTGCTCGATGTGTGCGGCGAGCGCCTCGGGGGCCTGGTAGCCGCCGGCGAGGAAGGCGAAGGCCCCGGCGTCGGTGACGGCGTCCACGAGGTCGTCGGTGGTGGCGCCGCCGGCCATGGGTGCGGCGACGAGGGGCAGGTCGGCGTCGAGCAGCCGGACGGGGGTGGTGGGGGCCATGCACGGCATGGTGCCACCCGGGCTGGGCGGGGCGTCTCATCGGGCCCTCATGTGTGCCTGGCAGCCTGGGCGCGGTGACTGGTACACGGACACGGAGGGATGAGCGAAGCGGATGACGACGACGGTCACGACCCGGGTGCCACCGCGGACGGGGCGTGCCAAGTTCGTGCTGGTGGGCGGCGTCCCCGGCGCGGGCAAGAGCACGGCCCTGGTCCGGGTGGCCGCACGACGGCCGCAGGTCCGGTTGCTGGACAGCGAGACGGTGCGGCACGACCTGGCCTGTCGGCTGCCGCGGGGGGTGCCGTACGCCCTCTACCGGCCGCTGGTGCACGGGCGTCACCTGGTGCGGGTGGTGCGGGAGGTGGCGGCGGGTCCCCCGCGCGACGGCGGCGCTCGCGGCGTCGTGGTGGTGCACGACCCGGCGACGTCGCCGCTGCGGCGGTGGCTGTGGGCGCGTCTGGCGCGGCGGTGCTGGTGATGGTCGGTGCTGGTGATGGTCGACGCGGGCCGGTCCGAGGCGCTGTCGGGCAGTCGGCGCGGGGCAGGGTGGTGCGGGCCCGGTCGTTCGCCCGGCACTGGGGCCGCTGGGAGTCGCAGCGCGGCCGGTTCGTCGCGGCGTCGGGCGGACCCGCGGAGGGGTGGGACGGGGTGCACGTGGTGGACCGGGGGTCGGCGGTGCGGGTCCTGCTGGACCGGTGGCACGGCGGCGGGGCGGGCGACGTGCCCCGCTAGGGTCCGACCATGACGTCCTCGGATCGTCCTGGCGGGCAGCAGGGACCGGAGCGGGGCCTGGACCTGGCGCGGGTGGTCGCGCACGTGCGTGAGCGGGGGGACGGCGTGGTCTGCACGCTGGGGCCCGCGGGCGCGCCGCAGGCGGCGTACCTCGCCCTGGCGGTCACGGAGCGGGGCGAGCTCGTGTTCGACGCGCGGGCGTCGTCGCGGAAGGTGGCGAACCTGGCGCGGGACGCGCGCGTCGCGGTGGTGGTCGGCGGCGCGGACGGCACGACGCTGCAGGCCGAGGGGGTGGCGGACGTGCCGGACGGCGCGGAGCGTGCCCGCTGCGCCGACGCCTACCGGGCGGCCTTCCCGCAGTTCGCAGCCTCGCTGGCAGACCCGGGGATCGTCGTGGTGCGGGTAGTGCCGTCGTGGGCGCGGTGGGGCGACTTCCGGGCCTCTCCCCCGGTGCTGCTCGAGACGTCCGGTGCCGCGCTGTCCTGAGGCGGTTCAGCGCCAGCCGAGGGCGGGCGCCACGTGCTGCACGACGTTCTCCATCACGTGCGCGTTGTACTCGACGCCCAGCTGGTTGGGCACGGTGAGCAGCAGGGTGTCGGCGGCGGCGACGGCCTCGTCGCCGGCGAGGTCGGCCACGACGTCGTCCACCTCGCCGGCGTAGGTCTTGCCGAACCGGGCGCGCACCCCCTCGAGCACGCCGACCTGGTCGGTGCTGGCGGCCTCCATGCCGAAGTAGGCGCGGTCGCGGTCGTCGGTGATGGGGAAGATGCTCCGCGACACGGACACGCGCGGTTCCCACCCGTGGCCCGCGGCCGCCCAGGCGTCCCGGAAGCGTTGGATCTGCTCAGCCTGGAGCTGGTGGAACGGCACGCCGGTGTCCTCGGTGAGCAGGGTGGAGCTCATGAGGTTCATGCCCTGGGCGGCCGTCCACTCCGCGGTGGCGCGGCTGCCGGCGCCCCACCAGATCCGCTCGCGCAGCCCCTCGGAGTGCGGCTCGACCCGCAGCAGCCCGGGCGGGTTGGGAAACATGGGCCGGGGGCTGGGTTCGGCGAACCTCTCGCCGTCGAGCAGCTCGAGGAACCGGGCGGTGTGCCGGCGCGCCATGTCGGCGTCGGTCTCCCCCGGCGCCGGCTCGTGGCCGAAGTGACGGAAGCCGTCGACCACCTGCTCGGGCGACCCGCGGCTGATGCCGAGCTGCAGACGCCCGCCGGCGATGAGGTCGGCGGCGCCGGCGTCCTCCGCCATGTACAGCGGGTTCTCGTAGCGCATGTCGATCACGGCCGTGCCGATCTCGATGCGGTGAGTGCGCGCGCCGACGGCGGCGAGCAGCGGGAACGGGGACGCGAGCTGGCGGGCGAAGTGGTGCACCCGGAAGTACGCGCCGTCGGCGCCGAGCTCCTCGGCCGCGACAGCGAGGTCGATCGACTGCAGCAGCGCGTCCGACGCGGAGCGGGTGGCCGACTGCGGGTGCGGCGTCCAGTGGCCGAAGGACAGGAATCCGAGGTGCTTCACGCCCTCAGTCAAGCCCACGGGGCACGGGCACGCGCGGCGGTCGAGGCTCCGGGCCGCCGAGGTCGGCCCAGAGATCGCACTGGTGGTCGGCCGCGAACGACGTCGGGCCGATCCCCGTCGTCGAGAGCCCGATCACCGTCTGCTCGGGGCCGAAGCGGGGCCAGCGCGGACGGTCGGGCCCGTTGACGTCGCCGGTGCGCGCGAACGCCGCCCAGTAGTCGATCATCGTCGCGGACAGCCTCTGTTGCGCGGGGCCGAGCGGCGGGTATTGGTGTTCCCCGATGAGGGCCCACAGGTACGGCAGCTCGAGGCCGTGAAAGGCCCCCCGGGGGAACCCGTCCTCGGGCGCCGGGCCGGCGTCCTCGGCGAACTCGTACACGTGGACGGGCTGGTGGGGTGCGGCGGCCTGGGCCGTGCGCAGCACCGGGCACGCCCCGATCTGCGCGCCCCAGTCGCCGAGCACGGCCGCGAGCGCCAACGTGGGGCTGTCGTGGTCGGTGAGCGGGTAGCCGTCCAGGACGGCCCGGGCGTCGGTGCCGAAGGCGTCCGCCAGGAGGGCTCGGTAGCGCTCGGCGGTGAGGCCGGGCTCCCGGCCGTGGACGAAGACGCGCATCTCGTCGCGCGTGCCGCCCACGAGGAGCGGGACCCGGGCGGCGGCGCCCCGGCGGAGCGCGTCGAGGGGTTGCTGCGGGAGGAACGGCGTGCCCGCGACGGGGTTCCACGGGCGGTCGCCGGAGGCCTCGGTGAGCCCGTACCCGACGCCCGCGAGCGCCGTGACGAGGCCGGGCAGGCTGGTGCGGCGCAGGCACGCGGCGACGTCGTCCGCGGCGGCGCACCCGAGGTGCGCGACGGCGCGGTCGCCGAACTCGCGGGCGCGGGCGCGGTCCGGGACCGGGTTGGCGCAGGCGCCGCTCTGCACGATCGCCCGGTCGAAGAGCGACTTCGACGTCGGGGCGGCGAGCTGCGCGCAGACGGACCGTGCGCCGCCCGACTGCCCCGCGAGGGTGACGTTGCGGGGGTCGCCGCCGAAGCTCGCGGCGTTGTGCCGTACCCATCGCAGCGCGGCGGCCTGGTCCATGAGGCCGTAGTTGCCGCGGAGCGGGCCCAGCGCCTTCGTCGACAGGAACCCGAGCGCGCCGAGGCGGTAGTTCACGGTCACCACGACCAGGCCACCCTCGGTCGCGAGCCGTGCCCCGTCGAAGCGGGCCGCTCCGCCGGAGTCCAGGCCGCCGCCGTGCAGCCACACGAGCACGGGCAGGCGCTCGCCGTGGCGGGCGTGGGCGGGCGCGGTGACGTCGAGCACCAGGCAGTCCTCCTGCCCGAGGACGTCGCCCGGACCGCCCTCACCACGCTGGGGGCACAGCGGGCTCGGGGCGGTCGCGTCCCGCACGCCCGCCCAGTCCCGCGGTGGTGCCGGCGGCCGCCAGCGGCGCTCGCCGACGGGCGGGGCGGCGTACGGGACGCCCGAGTAGGTGACGTGGTCGCCGTCCGCGTGCCCGCGCAGCCACCCGGAGTCGACCCGCACGACGGCGGGGCTCGAGGGCGGTGCGGGCACGGTCTCGGAGGTGGACGGGGACGCGGGCTGGGACGCCGCGGTGACGATCAGGGCGAGGGCCGCGGCCAGGGCGTGCGAGGTCACCGCCTGCGCGCTCACGGTGCGGCTCATCAGCGCGCCCGCCGGTGGATGGTGACCAGCACCCCGTCCCCGTACGTGGTGGCCTCGACGAGGCGCCACGCGGTCTTGTCCGGGGTCGGCGGCCACAGGGTGCGCCCGTGCCCCAGGACGACGGGGAACGTCATCAGGTGGATCTCGTCGACGAGGTCGTGCGCCAGCAGGCCCTGCACGAGCCGGATGCTGCCGGGCACGGAGATCTCGCCGTCGACGTCCTGCCGCAGGTGGGTGACGGCGTCGACGAGGCCGCCCGACAGCACGGACGTCCCGGACCAGCGGGGATCGGTGAGGGTGCTCGAGACGACGTACTTCGGCATGCCGTTGTACTTGTCGGCGAGCTCGCCCTCGTACTGCGGCCAGGCCTCGGCGAACCCTTCGTAGGTGCGGCGCCCCAGCAGGAGGGCGGCGGCCCCCAGCGCCTCGGTCTCCTTGAAGCGTTCGCCGTCGGGCCCGCGGTCGACCTCGAAGCTCCAGTCCGGGTACCGGAAGTCCTCGCCGCCCGGCGCCTCGACCACGCCGTCCAGCGAGATGAACTCGGTGACCACGACGCTGCCCATGTCAGGCCTCCTCGTGTCGGTGCTGGTCGTACCGGTGCTGGGTGGCGAAGGCGCGCAGCGCGGCGGCGAGCACCTCGGGCGTCGTGGTGTGGTCCTCGCCCGGCACGGGGCGCAGGGTCGCGGTGGGCAGGTGCGCGCTGATGGCGCGGGCGGCGGACGCGAGGAACGGCCAGGTGCCGGTGCCGTGCATGACCAGCACGGGCACCTCGACCCGGTCCCACAGGTCCGGGCGCAGCGGCCGGCCCGACATCACATCGGCGACGTGGCGGCCGTCGTAGGCGATGGTGGGTGCGACCGCTTCCAGCCCGGACCACGTCCCGGCGTCCTGCCGCACCTCGGCGACGGCCTCCGGCGGCAGGCCCACGGCCGCGGTCAGGAACAGCGCGACTGCGTCCCCGGGCCGTCCGGCGGCGACGGCGTCGTCCAGTCGCTCGACGTAGTCCGCGGGCAGCGGCGGCCGGTCGGCGTCGACCACGGCGTTCGGCTCGAACAGCGCGAGGCGCGCCACGGGGACGCCCGCCTGGGCGGCGTTGAGCGCGAGGTTGCCGCCGGAGGACCAGCCGAACACCGTGGTCGCCGGGCTGCCACCGGCGGCCTGGTCGATGACCGCCGCGAGGTCCTCGAGCTCCCGCTCGACGGCGTAGGGCCGCGTGTCACCGCTCTGCCCGCGACCGCGGCGGTCGTAGTTGATCACGAGGAACTCGTCGGCCAGCAGCTCGGCCGTCGCGGCGTTCTCGGGGGGTGGTGGCGCGATGGGCGGTCGCGCCGTCGACGATGACGATCGGGTCGCCGGAGCCCCAGGTCGAACAGGCGATCGGGGTGCCGTCGGGCGACGTGACGGTGCTGGTGGTCATGCTGGTGGTCACGACAGTGCCTCCCGGGTAGGGCGCTCGCGGCGGGAACCGCGACGCGTCCACGCTAGGAAGACGTCGGCCGCTCCGGCTTGTACAGGAGCGACATGGCGTGGGGCACGCCGCGGGCGAGGTCCACCGCCGTGGCGCGAGGCCGCACGAGCTGCGTCGCGGTGCGGCCGATGAAGCGCCGCAGGGACCGCGCGAGGTGCGGTTGGTCGAAATACCCGAGCCGATGCACGACGTCCAGCGGCTCGGCTCCCTCCCGGAGCAGCACCGCGGCGGCGCGGGCCCGGTCGATCTGCCGGATCATGCCCTGCGTGAGCCCGGTCGTCGCGGCGACGCGGCGCTGGACGGACCGCGAGCCCACCCTTGCGACCCCGCCCCACACGACCTCGTCGACCAGCGGGTCCCGCACGAGCACGCCGGCCCGCACCAGCCGGTCGACGAACAGCTCGGCGTCGTCGGCCCGTGGGATCGGCCATTCCTCGCCCCGCAGGACGAAGCTGCCGGCCGTGACGTGCGGGCTCTCCAGCTCGCCGTCGACGAGGCCGGCGGCCGGCAGGTGCGGCATCGTCGTGCCGTGCGCGAACGTGATGCCGAACGAGTCCGACTCGCCCGAGATCCGCGCCGTCGTCGCCACGGTCTCGGGGCCACGGACCGCGGCGTGCATCGCCGGGCCGTCCCGCCAGAAGACCAGCTCCCACTGCGACGTCGCGACCGACGCCATGGTCCCGGCGCCCGACGTGCGCCCGCGCCAGACCCGCGCGACGTAGCGCGAGTCCGAACCGCGGTGAACGCTCTCGACCGGCATGTCGCTCCTTCGGCGAGCCCGACCCCAATGTAGCGACGCCCGCGAGCACCTGCCGCTCGCGGCGTGCGTCATTCTGGCACCGGCGGTGCTCCGGGGCGGCGACCTGCAAGAATCGCCCGGTGGACATCACCCCGCTGCCGAGCCTGGCCCACGACGTCGCCGGCGACGCCGGCGCCCCCGCCGTCCTGCTGGTGCACGCCGGCGTCGCCGACCGTCGCATGTGGGACGCCGTCGCGCCGTCCCTCGCCCACGCGTTCCACGTGATCCGCCCCGACCTGCGCGGCTACGGCGACTCGCCGCTCGCCCCCGGCACGTACACGAACGCCGGCGACCTGGCGGCCCTGCTGGACGCGCTCGACGTGCCCGATGCCGTCGTCGTGGGCGCGTCGTTCGGCGGCAAGGTCGCGCTCGAGCTCGCCACCGCGCACCCGGAGCGGGTGCGCGAGCTGGTGCTGCTGTGCCCTGCCGCCCCGGGCGTGCCGGACACGGCGGACTCCGACGCCTTCGACGCCGAGGAGGACCGGCTCCTGACGGTCGGCGACGTGGAGGGGGCGGTGCGGCTCAACGTGGACACGTGGCTCGGGCCGGACGCCGACGACGCGGCACGGGAGGCGCTCGCGGCCATGCAGCGCCGCGCGTTCGAGGTGCAGCTGGCGGCCGACGCGGCCGCGAGCGCCGACGGCCTGCCGGAGCCAGGACCGGATCCGGTCGAGGTCGGCGACGCCGAGCTCGTCGCGATCCACGTGCCGACGCTCGTCGTCGAGGGCGCGCACGACATGGACTTCCTGCGCGCGTGCGCCCGGCACGTCGCCGAGGCCGTGCCGGGGGCGGAGCTCACCCTGCTGGACTGGGCGGGGCACCTGCCGGTGCTCGAGCGCCCCGACGCCATCCTGGCGCTGCTGCTCGACGTCCTGCGCGACGACCCGACCGTGCACTCCCCCTGACCTGCCGCTGCCCGGTCAGTTCGCCAGTCAGCCCGCCAGCCACTGGTCGTACACGAGCTTGACGACGAGCGTCAGGACCACGAGGAGCAGCACGACGCGCACGAACCCGGCGCCGCGGGCCAGGGCGGTGCGCGCGCCCACGATGCCGCCGGCCACGTTCGCCACCGCCATCCCCGCACCGAGCAGCCACAGCACGTGCCCGAGGGCGCCGAACAGCGCGAGGGCCCCGAGGTCGCTGCCCAGGCTCACGACCTTCGCCATCGCCGAGCCGCGCAGGAAGTCGGTGCCGAGCGCCGTGACGAACAGGGCCACCAGCAGCACCCCGGTGCCGGAGCCCACCACCCCGCTGTAGAAGCCGACGGCCGACGCGCCGACGGCGAGCACGAGCGTCGCCCGCCACGCGGGGGCGGGCGCGCCGTGCCGGGCCCGGTGCCCCGACCTGCGCCCTGAACCGCGCGGGCTCTGGTCGCCCGCCCGGGTCACGACGGCCCACACCCCCACGGCGACGAGGGTGACGGCGACGACCAGCACGATGACGTCGCGGGGCAGGTGGGACGCGGTGGCGGCACCGACCAGGGCGGTCGGCAGCCCCAGGGCGGCCGCGGCCAACGCCCGGCGCCGGTCCAGGCCGACGCGGGAGACGTACGTGAGGGCGGCGCCCGAGGTGCCGGTGATCGCGACGAGCTTGTTGGTGCCGAGCACCGTGGCGACCGGGGCGGTAGGCAGCGCCAGCAGGAGCGCGGGCACCTGCACGAGACCACCTCCCCCGACGACGGCGTCGAGCCACCCGGCCCCGAAGGCGACGGCGATCAGCAGGCACACGGAGGCCGGGTCGACGTGCAGGCCCATGGAAGCTCCTCGTCCGGGGGCGGCATCAGGAGGCTCCGGCCGCCGTACACCGAACGAGAGGGTGAGAAGGACGGCGACGACACCGGCGGCCGCGAGATTCGACGAGGGCGCAAACACGGGTGAGTGATGCCGCGGGCGACTAGCGTGGGCGGTCGAGACGGGGGTGGTGGCGCCATGCTCACGATCGACCTCACGGCCGAGGACCTGACCCGGTTGCGTGCGCCCGCGCACCCGGACCCGATGTGGGACACGGTGCTGAGCCTCCACC
The DNA here is from genome assembly GCF_059445475.1 of Isoptericola sp. Y581. NCBI lineage: Bacteria > Bacillati > Actinomycetota > Actinomycetes > Micrococcales > Promicromonosporaceae > Isoptericola > Isoptericola sp. Y581. The sequence goes on from NZ_JCAIUK010000003.1 coordinate 328,391, forward strand.
TGCTACAGAACCGGCAGAGCGCGCTGGCGTTCGACCCGTGGCGGCGTCGGGTGCGGGCGCAGCTCGCGGCGTCGGGCCTGACGAGGACGGTGGCGGCCCTGGCGCGGCTCGCGCCCTGGGCGTCGTACTTCCCGGACTTCCTCACCCCGCTCCCGATGGACGGGGACGACGACGGCCTCGAGGGGGCCGTCGAACGGGTGGCGAGCACGCCGAGGCGGCGCCTGACGCGGGAGCTGGCGCTCACGTTCCCGGCGGGTGCTCCGCCGTGGGTGCGCCGCATCGCGAGCGGCGAGGTGGAGGCGATGCGGTGGCTCGCGGGCGCGCTGCGCCGCTACCACGAGGTGGCGGTGGCCCCGTATGCACGGGTGACGGGCGCCGCGGTGGCGGCGGACCAGCAGGCGCGCGATGCCGCGCTACGCCGGGGTGGCATGCATGGCCTCATGGGCACCTTCGACCCGATGCTGCGCCGCGACGACGAGGCGTGGGTGGGCTGGTACCCGGTGACGCGATCCATCTGCCTGGACGACCGGCCGCTCACGGTGCTGCCGTCGTTCTTCTGCGTGCTGGCGCCGGTGGTGCTGGCCGACGACGCCCTGGACCCCGTCCTGGTGTACCCGATCGACCCGGCGCCGGGGTGGCTGGCTTCGGCCAGGCTCGACCGGCTCGACCCGGTCGACCCGGTCGACCCGCACGAACGGCCGCCCGTGGCGCAGCTCATCGGCCCGACGCGCGCCCGGGTGCTGGAGGTGCTGGACCGCCGCCGTACCACGACCGAGCTCGCGACCGCGCTGGGAGTCACCCCGGCCACGGCGAGCCGGCACGCCACCGTGCTGCGCGAGTCGGGCCTGGTCTCCTCCCGGCGAGAGGGCAACCGGATGCTGCACGCCCGCACCCGGCTCGGGGACGCCCTGCTCACCGGCCAGCTGGGCTGACCCGGCCGTCGCATGCCCGGCGCCCGTACGCGCGGTCCGCCGCCTAGCATCGCCGACATGATCGACGCCGCAGCCCCCGGGACGCTCCTCGACCAGCGCTTCACGTGGCGGGGGCGCGACGTGGCCTGGACCTCGTTCGGCTCGGGCCCGCCCCTGGTCTTCTGCCACGGCACCCCCTGGTCGTCGTGGCTCTGGGAGCCCTACGCGCGCGCCCTCGCCGCCGAGCACACCGTGCACCTGTGGGACATGCCCGGCTACGGGGCGTCGTCCAAGCGCCCGGAGCACGCCGTCGACCTGGGGGTGCAGGGCGAGCTTTTCGCGGCGCTGCTGGAGCACTGGGGCCGGTCGTGGTCGATTCCGTCCGGTGCCTCGGACCCGACCGAGGAGCCGTCCCGCCCGCACGTCGTCGCGCACGACTACGGCGGGGCGGTGAGCCTGCGCGCGGCGCTGCTGCACGGCGCGCGGTACGCGTCGCTGTGCCTGGTGGACGTGGTGGCGCTGCGCCCGTGGGGATCGCCTTTCTTCACGCTGGTGCGCGAGCACCCCGACGTCCTCGCGCGGCTGCCGGCCGCGGTGCACCGCGGCGCCCTGGAGGCGTACGTACGCTCCGCGGCGTACCGCGACCTGCGACCGGAGCACCTCGACGCCCTCGTCACGCCCTGGACCGGCGAGGAGGGGCAGACGGCCTTCTACCGGCAGATCGCGCAGGCCGACGAGCGGTACACGGCCCAGGTCGAGCCCCTGCTCGGTGGCCTGGACGTGCCCACCCGCATCCTGTGGGGCGAGCAGGACACCTGGATCCCCGCGGACCGGGCGCAGCGGCTGGCCGACGCCCTGCCGCACGCGGAAGCGCGCCTGCTGCCCGGCGCCGGACACCTGGTGCAGCTCGACGCACCGGTCGCCCTCGCCGTCGAGCTGCAGCGCTGGCTGGGCGAGGTCCGCGAGCGCCGGGATGCCCGACACGGCTGAACCCGCCGGCAGATCGGAGGACGGTCGGAGGACGGTCTGAGCGCGTCAGTACCAGCTGGCGCGGGCGTGCTGGAAGATCAGGTTGGTCTCGGTCAGCGCCACGTCCGGGTCGGTGGACAGGTGCTCGATGACGAACTCGTTGAGGGCGTCGGAGTCGGCGGCGGCCACGTGCACGAAGAAATCGTGCGCCCCGCCCAGCAGGAAGACGTTCAGCACCCCGGGCAGCTCCGTGAGGCGCTGCAGGTAGGTGCTCAGCCGGGTGCGCGCGGCCCCGCGCATCTGCACCGCGATCATGGCCTGCAGCGGGTGGCCGGCGCGCGCCGGGTCGACGTCGGCGTGGAACCCCCGGATCACGCCCCGCTCGCGCAGTTGGCGTACCCGGGTCAGGCAGGTGGACGGGGCGATGCCTGCCTTCGCGGCCAGGGCGTTGTTCGGGATGCGCGCGTCCTCGGCGAGCGCCGCCAGGAGTCGTTGGTCGACGTCGTCGAGCCGATCGGCCAGCTCGCTCCGCCGGTCCAGCCCCCACGACCCGGCAGGGCGAACATCCTTCGGCCGCGGCTGGCCCGCACCGGGGTTTGCTGAGCCTCGTGTCGACATTCGTTCAATCTACCGAAGGATCTTCGAGATTGTGGCGTGGTGCCGAATCGCTGCCTCAAACTGATGGGGTGAGCGGGATCACACCCACGATCCCGTCGTCACGCATCCGGCTCCCGGCCCACGAGCCGCGAGCCACGGTCACGACCTACGGTCATGAGCTACGAAGGCGGACTTTTCCCATGCGCATCGGCGTCCCGACGGAAGTCAAGAACCACGAGTACCGGGTGGCGATCACGCCTGCCGGGGTGCACGAGCTCGCCGTGCGCGGGCACGAGGTCACCGTGCAGGCGGGCGCCGGCCTCGGGTCCGCGGTGACCGACGACGAGTACCGCGCCGCGGGCGCGAGCATCGTGGCGGACCCCGACGCGGTATGGGCGGGCGCGGACACCGTCCTCAAGGTGAAGGAGCCCGTCGCCGGGGAGTACCACCGGCTGCGCGCCGGGCTGGTGCTCTTCACGTACCTGCACCTCGCGGCCGACAAGGCGCTCACGGAGGAGCTGCTCGCCCGTGACGTCACCGCCGTCGCCTACGAGACCGTGCAGACCGCCGACGGACACCTGCCGCTCCTCGCCCCCATGTCGGAGGTCGCGGGCCGGCTCGCCCCGCAGGTGGGCGCCGCCACCCTGCTGCGGGCGGCCGGGGGCCGCGGCGTGCTGCTCGGCGGGGTTCCGGGTGTCCCGGCGGGGCACGTCGTGATCGTCGGTGCCGGCGTGTCCGGGATGAACGCAGCCCGGATCGCCGTCGGGCTGGGCGCCCGCGTCACCCTCCTGGACACCAGCGCGGACGCCCTCAAGGCCGCCGACCGCGAGCTCGGCGGACGCGTGCAGACCCTCGCGTCGAACACGCTCACGCTCACCGAGGCCGTGCTGGAGGCCGACCTGGTGATCGGCGCCGTGCTCGTGCCCGGCGCCAAGGCACCCGTGCTCGTGCCCAACGACGTCGTGGCCCGCATGCGCCGGGGCGCCGTCCTCGTGGACATCGCGATCGACCAGGGCGGCTGCTTCGAGGACTCGCGCCCCACCACGCACGCCGAACCCACGTTCCGCGTGCACGACACGGTGTTCTACTGCGTGGCGAACATGCCCGGGGCCGTGCCCCGCACCTCCACCTACGCCCTGACCAACGCCACGCTCCCCTACGTCGTGGCGCTCGCGGACCTCGGCTGGCACGAGGCCCTGCGCCGCGACCCCGCGCTGGCGCGCGGGCTCAACGTCCACGCGGGGCACGTGACCAACTCAGCCGTCGCCGAGGCGCACTCTCTCGAGCCCGCGGACGCGGCCGCGCTGCTGTGACGACGCCGTCGGTCGAGCTCGTCGAGACCGCGTCCAGTGGGTTTCGACAGGCTCAACCGACGGGACGGCGGCGGGGCGGCAACGGGATCCGGTCGAGGTCGGCGGCGACCGTGACGTCGCCGCCGAACACCTCGCGGGCCTCGCGCTCGAAGGCCTCCGGCAGCTCCTCGGGTACGCGGTAGCGCTGGGAGAAGTGCGTCAGCACCAGGTGCCGCACGCCCGCCCGTGCGGCCACGATCGCGGCCTGCCGGCAGGTGAGGTGCGCCCAGCGGGTCGCGAGGTCGGCGTCCCGGTGCAAGAAGGTGGACTCGATCACGAGCAGGTCGACGCCGTCGGCCAGGGCCTCCACGGCATCGCACAGGCGGGTGTCCATGACGAAGGCGACCGACTGGCCGGCACGGGGCACGGATACGTCCTCGACGCGTACCGTGCGACCGTCGTCGAGCACGAGCGATCCCTCGCGCTGCAGGCGGCCCACCGCCGGCCCGGTCGGCACGCCCGCGGCCGCGAGCGCCCCGGGGTCCAGGGAGACGCCGTCGGGCTCGTCGAGCCGGTAGCCGACCGCGTCGATGCGGTGCTCCAGCGGGCGGGCCGTGAGCACGGGCGCGCCGGGTCCCGCGCCGCGCTCGCCGTCCACCCGGGGCAGGACGGCGGCCTCGGTGCCTCGCGAGTCGCCGGGGAAGGCGACCGGTTGGAGCGTCACGCGCTCGCGGTGGTCGTAGGCGCTGGCGTCCAGCAGGTGGCGCACCCACGGCTCGCCCGAGGCCGGGAACGAGATCGGCACGGTGTGGCGCACCTGGTCGCCGGACAGCCGCTGCGCCACCCCCGCGAGCCCGAGGGAGTGGTCGCCGTGCAGGTGCGTGATCGCGATGCGGGTGAGGTCGGTGGCGGACACGCCCGCCAGGGTCATCTGCCGCTGCGTGCCCTCGCCCGGGTCGAACAGGATCGCCGTCTCGCCGAAGAACAGCACGTACCCGTTGTGGTTGCGCGTGCGGGTGGGAACCATGCTCGCCGTGCCGAGCACGACGAGCTCGCGGCGGGACACCCGGGCGCCCGGATCAGCGGCCCAGGGCGCGGCCGACCGCCCGCACCAGCCCCGTGGTGACGTGCTGCGCGGGGCGCCACAGGTCGCGCTCGAAGACGGCGATGCGGCGGGCGGGCCCCCGGCGCAGGCGACCGGACAGGCGAGGGGCGGCCACGACGTCCGCGCCGCGCAGGCCCCCGCCGTGCGGGCCCGGCATGCCCGCGAGCGCGGACGGGCGGTACCGGGCGCCGGGGTTCCAGCGCTGGTCAGGTCGCACGCGCGGGTCGTCTGGCATGACGACATCGTGACGCCGACAGTGGGCGGGCGCAAGAGGGTGCGTCAGGCCCCGGGGAAGCCGTGCGGGTTGGCGGTCTGCCAGCGCCAGGTGTCGGCGCACATGTCGTCGATGGTCTTGGTGGCGCGCCACCCGAGCTCGGTCTGCGCGCGGGTCGGGTCGGCCCAGAAGGCGGCGAGGTCGCCGGCGCGCCGGGGGCCGATCTCGTAGGGCAGCTCGCGGCCGACGGCGCGCTCGAAGGCGTGCAGCATCTGAAGCACGGACGTACCGGTGCCCGTGCCGAGATTGAAGGCGCGCACCGGCTCGGTCATCGCGTCCAGGTGCTCCAGGGCGGCGACGTGGCCGGCGGCGAGGTCTTCGACGTGCAGGTAGTCGCGCTCGCAGGTGCCGTCCGCCGTCGGGTAGTCGTCGCCGAACACCGTGAGCTTCTCGCGCTTGCCGACGGCGACCTGGGCGAGGAACGGCATGAGGTTGTTCGGGATGCCCTGCGGGTCCTCGCCGATCTGCCCCGACGGGTGCGCGCCCACGGGGTTGAAGTACCGCAGCAGCGCGACCTTCCAGCCCTCGCTGATGTGCGCGACGTCGGACAGGACGCGCTCCACCATGACCTTGGTCTGCCCGTACGGGGAGGACGAGGAGAGGAACTCGTAGTCCTCCCGGTACGGCACCGGCGCCTTCTCGCCGTACACCGTGGCGGAGGAGGAGAACACGAACTTCGTCACCCCGTACCTGTTCATGGCGTCGACCAGGGCGAACGTCGTGTCCAGGTTGTTGCGGTAGTACTCCAGCGGCTTGGCGACGGACTCCCCCACCGCCTTGAAGCCGGCGAAGTGGATCACGGCGTCGATCTGCTCGTGCGCGAACAGGCGCTCGGTCTTGTCGACGTCGGTGAGGTCGAACGAGTGCACCGGGATGTGCGCGCCGGACAGCGACTCCAGGCGCCCGATCACGGTGGGCTTGCTGTTGGAGAAGTCGTCCACCACGACGACGTCGTGACCGGCGGCGACCAGGGCGAGGACCGTGTGCGAGCCGATGTAGCCGGCCCCACCGGAGACGAGAACGCGCATGGGCCCAGCCTAGGGCGTCGGCCGCCGTGCCCCGGCGGCGTCCCGAGCTCTGACCGAGCCCCCGTCGGGCACTCCGGAGGAACGGCGGAACGGTCAGCTGCCGCCGAGCAGCTCGGTGAAGCTGGGCGTGGCAGCGAACGGGTCCGCCGGGCCGTCGTTCTCCCGGCGTGCCACGCGCTGCGCCAGCTCGCGCCCGGCGCGCGCGATGCGGCGCGGCAGCCCGCCGTCGGCGCCCCGTCCTGAGCCTGCCGAAGGGTCGGCGCTCGCGGCCCAGTCGTCGGTGGCGGCGAACACGCTGGTGGGCACGACGTCGGTGCGCAGGTAGGTGAACAGGGGCCGCATCGCGTACTCGAGGGCCAGCGAGTGGCGGGCGGTGCCGCCGGTGGCGCCCAGCAGTACGGGCATACCTGTCAGGGAGTCGGGCTCGAGCACGTCGACGAACGACTTGAACAGCCCCGAGTACGCGGTGGTGAACACCGGGGAGACGGCGATGAGGCCGTCCGCCCCGGTCACGGCTTCGAGGGCGCGCGCGAGGTCGCCGGTCGGGAACCGGGTGAGCATCGCGTCGACGATCGCGTGGGCGACCTCGCGCAGCTCGACGGTCTCGACCCGCACCGTGTGCCCGGCGTCCTCGAGCTCCCGGACCGTGGCGTCCGCCAGCCGGTCGGCGAGCAACCGCGTCGAGGACGGCTGCGACAGCCCGGCCGAGACGACGGCGAGGGTGCGCTCGCCGCCGGTCCCTGCGGGGGTGAACGGGGTGGTCATGCGCGTGCCTCCTGCTGGGTGGTGCGTGCCGTGCTTGTAGTGGAGGGTCGGGTGCCCTCGGCAACGGTACCGGTATAGGGGTCGGCGGTGTCGCCGACGTGCGTCGCCCCGGCCTCGCCGGCGGTCCGCGCCGCGGCGACCCGCTCGGCGTGCGTCGGCGGGTTCAGCGGGACGTCGTCGGAGGGCCGCTTGGCCTCGACGATCTTGCGCAGCTCGGGCACGACCTCCTCGCCGAGGAGGTCGATCTGCTCGAGCACCGTCTTGAGCGGCAGGCCGGCGTGGTCCAGGAGGAACAGCTGGCGCTGGTAGTAGCCCACCTCGTCGACGAACGACGCGTACCGGTCGATGACCTGCTGCGGGGAGCCCACCGTGAGCGGGGTCTCGCGCGTGAAGTCCTCCATCGACGGGCCGTGCCCGTACACCGGGGCCTCGTCGAAGTACGGCCGGAACTCGTTCCAGGCGTCCTGGGACCGCTTGCGCATGAACACCTGGCCGCCGAGGCCCACGATCGCCTGGTCGGCCCGCCCGTGGCCGTAGTGCTCGAAGCGCTGGCGGTAGTAGCGCACCATCTGCCGGGTGTGGTGCATGGGCCAGAAGATGTTGTTGTGCAGGAACCCGTCGCCGTAGTAGGCGGCCTGGTCGGCGATCTCGGGGCTGCGGATCGAGCCGTGCCACACGAACGGGGGCACGCCGTCGAGCGGGCGCGGGGTGGAGGTGAAGCCCTGGAGCGGCGTGCGGAACTTGCCCTCCCAGTCCACGACCTCCTCGGTCCACAGGCGGCGTAGCAGCGCGTAGTTCTCGACCGCGAGCGGGATGCCCTGGCGGATGTCCTTGCCGAACCAGGGGTAGACGGGGCCGGTGTTGCCGCGGCCCATCATGAGGTCCATGCGGCCGTCCGAGATCACCTGGAGCATCGCGTACTCCTCGGCCAGGCGCACCGGGTCGTTGGTGGTGATGAGCGTGGTCGCCGTCGACAGGGTGATGTGCTTCGTGACGCCGGCGAGGTAGCCGAGCATCGTGGTGGGGCTCGAGGCGACGAACGGCGGGTTGTGGTGCTCCCCCGTGGCGAACACGTCGAGACCGGCCTCGTCGGCGTGCCGGGCGATGGTGAGCATGTTGCGCACCCGCTCGGTGTCGTCCGGCGTGTGGCCCGTGGTCGGGTCGGTGGTGACGTCGCTGACGGAGAAGATTCCGAACTGCACGGCTGCGCTCCCTGCTCGCTGAGGCTCGCGTCGACCTGGGACGCGCGGTCCATGCGCATGCATGTACATGCGGGTGAACGGCGCTACCCTCTATGTTGTTCCCGCTTGCTCCCCGGCGACCCGGCGGCGGGCGTGACGTCGCGCACAAAGGGCGCCCGCACGGGGTCTCAAGTTGCGCGCGGCGCGCCGACTGGCCAGCCTGAGGGGCAACTGACACGTCCACCGCTACCGCGCCGCCTCGCCCGGCGCCGGTGTGATCGTGCTTCACGGGACCTTCACGGTCCGCCGGAACAACGACCGACGGGTCCGCGTTGGACCCTCAGGCCCCTTCCCACCGACCCCCAGGAGGACGACATGCCCGACCGGTCCCTGCGCGGCATGAGCATCGGCAGCAAGAGCATGGAGTCTGACGAGGGCGTGGACTTCGCCCCGCGCTTCCAGGCTCACTACGACTGCCCCAACGGTCACACCATCATCCTGCCCTTCTCCACCGAGGCCGAGGTGCCCCCGGTGTGGGAGTGCCGGTGCGGCGAGGAGGCGCTCCTGCGCGACGCGGAGAAGCCCGAGCCGAAGGCCACCAAGCCGCAGCGCACCCACTGGGACATGCTGCTCGAGCGGCGCACCGTCTCCGAGCTCGAGGAGCTCCTCGACGAGCGTCTCGAGCTGCTGCGCGCCGGAAAGCTGCGCCGCAGCGCCTGACGCACTCCCCCAGCACGACGAAGGGCGGGTACCCCACCGGGTGCCCGCCCTTCGTGCGTCCTGCCGTCGTGCTGCCGTCATGCGTCCTGAGTGCCCGCGTCGGTCAGGCGGCCGAGCGACGGGAGCGGCGCTCCCGCACGCTCGCGACGACGCCGCCCGCCACGCCGCCCACGACGAGGACCACGGCCGCCGCGCCCACCGCCCAGCCCGGCCAGTACCCGGCCCGCACCGCCGGCGTGAGCTCCGTGCGCAGCGGCAGGTCCGCGACCAGGCGGTCCGGCGTGAACAGCTGGGTGCGGGCCACCAGCGTGCCGTCCGGCGCCACCACGCCGCTCACCCCCACCGTGGAGACCTGCACCGCCGCACGCCCGGTCGTGATCGCCTGCAGCCGCGTCATCGCGAGCTGCTGCGTCGACTCCGCCGTGTACCCGAACGAGGCGTTGTTGGTCGGCACCACCAGCACCTGCGCACCCCGCTGCACCGCGTCCCGCATGATCTCGTCGTACGCCACCTCGAAGCAGATCACCGTGCCCATCGGCACGGTGGTGGCGCCCGGCTCGCGGCCGATGTCCGCGCCGTCCACGGGCAGGTCGATCAGCGCCGGCTCGGTGCCGGCGATCATGTCCGTCGAGACCCGGTCCACCTGGGCGCTGAACAGCCGCACGAAGCCGCGGATCGGGATGTACTCGCCGAACGGCGCCGGGTGCTGCTTGGCGTAGCGTTCGGTCACGCCAAGCCCCGGCTCCCACAGCAGCGCCACGTTGTACCGGCCACCCGTGTCGGGGAACTCCTGCGCCCCCACCAGGACGGGCGCGCCCACCGAGCCGGCGGCCTCGTCGATCGCCGCCCCCACCTCGGGGTTGGTCTGGGGGTCCAGGTCGGAGCCGTTCTCCGGCCACAGCACGACGTCGACGGCGTCGTCCTCGCCGTCCCCGTACGTGCCGGCGGCCTGCTCGTCCGCGATCGCGAAGGTGCCCTGCAGGTGGTTGTTCAGCACCTCGGCACGGTTCGCGAACGCGCCGTCGCCCGGCTCCGACACGTTGCCCTGCACGGCCCCGGCACGCAGCACCCCTGCCTCCGCGGTGGCCGTCCCCGCGTCCACGACGGTGCCTACGTGCCCCGGGTCCTGCGCGTCGGTCACCTCGCGCGCCGCCGGGTCGTGCGCCAACGGCAGTATCCCCGGCCCGGCCGCGAGCACGTACGCGGCCGCGACGAGCGCCACGGCGCTCGCGGCCCTGCGCGCCCGGGCGCCGTCGGGCCGGCGCGCGCCGAGCAGCCTGCCCAGGGCCAGGGCGAGCAGCACGCCGGTCACCGCGATGAGCAGCGAGACGAGCGTGGTGCCGCCCAGCCAGGCCGCGCGCCCGGTCGGGGCGCCGGCCACCGTCCAGGCGAGCCGCCCCCACGGGAAGCCGCCGAACGGGAACTCCGAGCGCCACTGCTCGACGGCGGCGAACAGGACGCCGAACACGACCGCCTGCGTCGCCGCGTTCCGCCGCACCCAGCGCCAGCGCCGCGCCCACGTCCACAGGGCGCCGAAGCCGGCGAGGAACGCGGCCTCGAGCGCTGCGAGCACGATCCACGGGAGCGTGTCCGTGGCGAAGTTGGCCCACCAGATGTGCGGCAGCCAGAACGTCAGCCCGGCGACCAGGCCCACGAGCGCGTTCCATCCGGCCGCACGACGGCCGTCGCGGCGCAGCGCCGCGAACAGCAGGCCGACGCCCACGAACGCGAGCGGCCAGGCGCCGACGTCGGGGAACGACGCCCACAGCGCGACGCCCGCGGCGACGGCGAGGAGCAGGGTCGCGGGTCGGCTCGCCCAGCGGCCGACACCCGGGCTCGCCACCCGTACGGAGGCATCGGGGCCCTGGTCGGAAGATCCCTCGAGGGGAGTCGAGCTCACGTGCAACACCCCCGCAGGGTACGTGACCCCCGGCCCCTACAGCATCGGGGGTACGGTCGCGATCAGGCGAGCGCGTCGTGCAGCACGACGCCGTCACGCACGGTCTGCAGGCACTCCGGCTCGGCCTCGCCGGGCGACAGGTCGGGCAGCAGGGGCTGCCCGGCGCGCGCCTCGGGGTTCCACTGGGACAGGCGCCCTGCGGCGGCCTGGACGGCGAGCCGGTCCGCGCGCCACACGGCGAGGTGCGCCGGGGCCCCGATCCGCAGCTCCCCCGCGCCCGTGTGGTCGAGGCCGGCCAGCCGCCAGCCGCCGCGGGTGTGCGCGCGGAAGGCGGCGCGGGCGCCGATGCGCTGCGTGGCGTCCTCGTGCGTGAGGGTGGCGCGCACGGCCTGCCACGGGTCGAACGGGGTGACGGGCGTGTCCGAGCCGAACGCCAGCGGGACCCCGGCGCCGGCCAGGTCCGCGAACGGCGACAGCGTCGAGGCGCGGCCCGGGCCGAGGCGGGCCGCGTACATGCCGTGGCTGCCGCCGAACGCGGAGTCGAACGCCGGCTGCACCGACAGCGCCACCCCGTACAGCAGCAGCGCGGCCAGGGCCGAGGCGTCGACGAACAGGGCGTGCTCGATGCGGTGGTGACCCGAGCGCAGCAGGCTCGGCCCGTGCGCCTCGGCGGCCAGCTCGAGGCCGCGCACCACCTCGTCCATCGCGCGGTCCCCGATGACGTGGAACCCGCCCTGGGTGCCGGCCGCGGAGCACGCGGCGAGGTGGTCGGCGATCTCCTCGCCGCCCAGGAACAGCCGGCCGGCGGGGTCGGCCCCGGTGGGGCCGGCGAGGACGTCCGCGTACGGGTGGCGCAGGGCGGCCGTCCGCGAGCCGATCGACCCGTCGGCGCACAGGTCGCCCCCGATGCCGGTGAGGAAGGGCAGCTCGGCCAGCATCTGGCGGGCGTCGTCCGCGGTGGCGCACAGCTCGCCGCGGTACGCGACCACGTGCGGCAGGCCCCCGGAAGCCTGTGCGGTGAGCTCCACGAGCTCGCGCAGGCCCTCGCGGGTGTCCATGTTGGGCTCGCTCATCTCGTGCACGCCGACGATCCCGCGCGCGGCGGCGTCCGCCAGGGCGCGCCGGTAGGCGCGGGTGCGGCGGGCCGGCGAGACCTGCCGCACGACGGCCGTAGCCGTGTGGTGTGCGTCGGCCATGACCGTGCCCGAGGGGTCCCAGCCGGGCGCACGGTCGATGCCGGCGGAGCGGGCAAAGGATCCGGACACGACGGCCGAGTGGCCGTCCACCCGCGCGGCGTAGACCGGGCGCCCGCCGCAGGCGGCGTCGAGCTCGTCAGCCGTGGGGGCGCGGCGCTCCGGCCAGGACTGCTCGTCCCACCCGAACGCCAGCAGCACCTCCTCGCCGCCGGGGTCCGCGGCGGCCAGCTCCCGTGCCCCGCGGGCCAGGGCGCCGAGCGCGGCGGCCAGGGACGTCACGCCCGCTGCAGCCGTGAGGTCCACGGACTCGGCCGCAAGCCCGGTCTCGAGCAGGTGGACGTGCGCGTCGACGAAACCGGGGGCTACCAGGGCGCCGTCGAGGTCGATCACGCGGTCGGCACGCGCGGCGAGCCCCGCGGCCGTGTCCTCCGCGCCGAGCCAGGTCACGACCCCGTCGTCGATCAGCAGGGCCTCGGCAAACGGGTCGGCGGGCGAGTGGACGACTCCGTTGCGATACAGGGTGGACGTCACGGCCTGCACTCTATGGCACCGCGTGTGCCCCGGGCCGCCACGGGACCGTCACGTCTTCGTCACACCTTCCGCGCAGACGGCTCAGACGCTCGAGTAGGCGACGACGCCGCGCAGCACCGCCGCCTGCGCCTTGCGGGCCGTGGCACGCAGGGCCGGGCGCGGGGCGGCCTTGGCCAGCTGGTCCAGCACGTCGAGCACCTGCTTGCACCAGCGCACGAAGTCGCCTGCCGCGACGTCGGTGCCGCGCAGCACCGCGTCCAGGCCCTTGCCCGACGCCCACCGGTGCACCGGTGCCACCAGACCCAGGTCGAGCGGGCCCGTCACGTTCAGCTGGTGCTCCGCCTCGAGGTTCGTCACCTGCGACCAGACCCGCGTCGTGGCGGCCAGGGCCTGGGCGAGGCGTCCGTGCGGGCCGCCGGGCACCAGCGGCTCCGCGGCCTCCTCGCGGCGCCCCGAGTACACGACGGTCGACACCGCCGCGGCCAGGCCTGGCGCGTCCAGCTCGTCCCACGTGCCGCGGCGGAGGCACTCCGCCAGCAGCAGGTCGTCCTCGGCGTACAGGCGGCGCAGCCACCGCCCGTCGGGCGTGACGCGCAGCCCCCCGGGCAGCCCGTCCGACCCTTCTGATGCCTCCTCCGCCGCCTCCTCGACCGCCGGCTGGTCGCTCAGGTAGCCCAGCCGGGTCAGCAGGTCGCACGTGCGGTCGAACGTGCGGGCGATCGAGCCCGTGCGCCCCTCCACCCGGAGCACCAGCCGCTCGTGCTCCGCCCGCACCCGCTCCCACCGCTCGGCCCACCGCGCGTGGTCGTCGCGCTCCGGGCAGCCGTGGCACGGGTGCGCCCGCAGCGCGGACCGCAGCCGCTGCAGCTCGGCGTCCGACGCGGCGTCGGACCGTTGCCCCGCCCGGCCGCCGCCAGACCCTGCACCTGCCCCGCCCCGCTGGCGGCCCGGACCGCGCCCCGTGCCGGTGGGCCGTCCTGAGCCTGTCGAGGGGTCGTCGCGAAACACGCCGAGCGCGTTGCGCAGGCTCGACGCCAGGTCGCGCCGCTGGTCCGGCCGCCGCGGGTTGAAACCCTTCGGGATGCGGACCGTCGTGACCACCTGCACGCCATCGGGCGCGTCAGCGAGGGTCAGCTTCTTGACCTGCTTCTCCTGGGTGAGGATCGTCGGGCGCGGCCCGTCGAAGCCGCGGTCGTCGAGGCCCGGGTCCAGCACCACGACGTAGCCGCGCCGGCGCCCGCTGGGGACCTCGACGACGTCCCCACGCCGCAGCCGCTCGAACGACGCGACTGCGTCGGCCCGGCGCGCCCCGGACGACGCGCGGGACAGCTCCTTCTCCCGTTCCTTGATCTGCTGACGCAGCCCCATGTACTCGGCGAAGTCGCCCCGGTCGCAGGCCATCGCCTTCGCGTACCCGGCCATCGCCTCGACGTGGCCCTGTGCCTGCTTGGCCAGGCCCACCACGCCCCGGTCGGCCTGGAACTGGGCGAAGCTCGTCTCCAGCACGTCGCGGGCCCGCTCCCGGCCCACCTGACCCACGAGGTTGACCGCCATGTTGTACGTGGGGCGGAAGCTGGAACGCAGCGGGTACAGGCGCTTGGACGCCAGGCCCGCCAGCGCCACCGGGTCGAGGCCGGTGTGGTCGACGACGACCGCGTGCCCCTCGACGTCGATGCCGCGGCGTCCGGCACGACCGGTGAGCTGCGTGTACTCCCCCGGCGTCACCGGCTGGTGCGCCGTGCCGTCCCACTTGACCAGCTTCTCCAGCACCACCGACCGCGCGGGCATGTTGATCCCCAGCGCCAGCGTCTCGGTCGCGAAGACCACCTTCACCAGGCCCCGGGAGAACAGCTCCTCCACGGTCTCCTTGAACACCGGCAGCATGCCCGCGTGGTGCGCGGCCACGCCGCGGGCCAGGGCCTGCGACCACTCCCAGTACTTCAGCACCTCCAGGTCCTCGGTCGGGATGGTGGCCGTGCGCTCCTCCACGATCCGTCGGATCTCGGCCTCCTCGGCGGCGTCCGTGAGCCGGAGGCCGGCGCGCAGGCACTGCTCCACGGCCCCGTCGCACCCGGCGCGGGAGAAGATGAAGTAGATCGCGGGCAGCAGCGCGTCGGCGTCGAGGGAGTCCACGACGGCGAATCGCGGCGGCGTCCGGCGGTGCGGCACCAGGTCGCCGCCGCCGGGGCGGTGCCCGCCCCGGCCCCGGTACCCGCGGTCGCCCCGCCCGCGGTGCCCGCGGTGCTGGTCGCCGCCGCCGGAGCGCGCCGAGGCGCGGAACATCGCCTGCAGGTCCGGGTTGATCGGCGGGTTCGTCCCCGGGTCCGTGGGGTCGACGTGCCCGGGGTACAGGTCCACGAGGCGCGGCGCCCCGCGCGGCTCCGGCGCCGAGACCACGACGTGCTGCCACAGCGGCACGGGCCGGCGCTCGCTGACCACCACCGCCGTGTCGCCGCGCACGGTGGCGAGCCAGTCGCCGAACTCCTCGGCGTTGGACACCGTCGCCGAGAGGGAGACGAGCTGCACGTGGTCGGGCAGGTGGATGATCACCTCCTCCCACACCGGGCCGCGGAACCGGTCGGCGAGGTAGTGCACCTCGTCCATGACGACGTACGCGAGGCCGTCGAGCGCGGACGACCCGGCGTACAGCATGTTGCGCAGCACCTCGGTGGTCATCACCACCACCGGGGCGCCCGCGTTGATCGACGTGTCCCCGGTGAGGAGCCCGACGTTCGCCACGCCGTGCCGGGCGACGAGGTCGGTGTACTTCTGGTTGCTCAGCGCCTTGATCGGGGTCGTGTAGAAGGCCTTGCCGCCCTGGGCGAGGGCGAGGTGGACGGCGAACTCCCCCACCACCGTCTTGCCCGCGCCGGTGGGCGCGGCGACGAGCACGCCGCGGCCCTCCTCCAGCGCCACGCAGGAGTCCACCTGGAACGGGTCGAGCTCGAAGCCGACGACCTCGCGGAACCGGCGCAGCTCGCCCTGGGCGTCGGCGCGGTCACGCGTGCTGCGCGCCCGCGAGGCGGCGTACCGCTCGGCCGGGCTCAGTGCCTCCGATCCGGCATCATGGTTCGCGTCGGAGCGTGCGTCGGCGGTCATGCGGCCAGCCTAGGCTCCCGGTTCCACCTGCCGCGCCGCGCCGCCGTGCTGGTCCGGCGGGACCAGGACCTGCACCGCGCGGGCGCGGACCTCGACCCGCAGCGGGAGCGGCCCGAGGCGCTCACCGTCGCCGTACGCGACCGGCAGGGGGCGCTCGCCGGCGATCCAGGCCTCCGGTCCGGGCTCGATCGTCACGGCGCGGGCCCGCACCATGTGCACCTTGCGCCGGCGCACGTGCCGGCCGGTGAACATGGCGGGGTAGACGGCGAGGGCGCCCGCCCGCGACAGGTCGGTGGCGACGAGCACGTCGAGCAGGCCGTCCTCCAGCGAGGCGGACGGTGCCACCCGGACGCCGCCGCCGATCTGCGGGCCGTTCGCCGCCGTGACGAGCGCGCCCCGGCCCGACCAGGTCGACGTGCCCGCCGGGCCCGGGCGCAGGCGCAGCTCGGCGCTGCGGCCCCGCGACGGGTCGCCCGACGGGTCCGCGGCCTCGACGACCCCGTCGAACGTGAGCCGGTACGACCAGGGTCGGTAGCCCACGAGCTCGAGGGCGGCGGCCACCGTGTACCGGGCGCTGCCCCGCGGGTGGCGCAGCAGGTTGGCGCGCGCGTTCACCGCGGCGTCGAGCCCCGCCGACACCGCGCCCGCGACCCATCGGCCGCCCTGGGCCGGGCCCGAGGCACCGTCGGAACCGGCGGCCAGCCCGGGACCGGTGACGTGGGCGGCGTCGAGGGCGCGCCGCCCCGCGGACCCGGCGTCCAGGGCCTGGCACAGCGCGGACCCCGCCGCGGCGGGGTCCCGCACGGGAAGGCCGAGCGTGGCGGCGAAGTCGTTGCCGGTGCCGACGGGGATGATGCCGAGCGGCACGGCGGTGGCCGCCACCGCCTGCAGGCCCAGGTGCACCATGCCGTCGCCGCCCACGACGACGAGCGCGTCGATGCCGTCGAGGTGATCGGTGCCACCGGTGCCCGACGTCGCGGCGTCGACGGCCGCGCGGGCGTGCCCCAGCGCGGTCGCGGCGTCCGGGCCAGAGAGGTCGACGACGTGGTGCCCGGCACGCCGCAGGCCGGCGAGGACGCCCGTCCCGGCGTACGCGGCCCGCCCCTTGCCCGCCGTGGGGTTGACGACGACGCCCAGGCGCCGCGGCCCGGTCGGCCCTGTCGACTCAGACAGTGGGCGCGACCCTGCGCTTGTCGACGCGGCGGTCGTGCAGGATGCACAGCCCCAGGGCGCCGAAGTACAGCACGCAGATGGGCAGCGCCACGAAGATCATCGTCAGCGCGTCCGGCGTCGGCGTCATCACCGCGGCGAACACGAACGCGACCAGCACCGCCCAGCGCCACCCCTTGGCGAGGGCCTCGTGCCGCAGCAGGCCGGCCATGTTCAGGCCGACGAGGAACACGGGCGACACGAAGGCGATGCCGAACGCCAGCACCAGCCGCATGACGAAGCTCAGGTAGCCCTGGGCGTCCGTGAAGTTCACCGCGCCATCTGGCACGAAGCCGGCGAGGATGTCGACGGCGTGCGGCAGCACCCACCAGGCCAGGGCCGCGCCGCCCAGGAACAGGGGCACGGCCGCGGCCAGGAAGCCGTAGGCGTACCCCTTCTCGCGCCTCGTGAGGCCGGGAGTGATGAATGCCCACAGCTGGTACAGCCACCAGGGGCAGGACACGATGACACCGAGGAAGAGCGCGACCTTGATCTTCATGTCGAGCGCCGACGCCATGCCGGTGAAGTTCAGGGCGATCGTCTTGCCCTGCTCCTGCGCGGCGACCTCGAGCGGCGCCTGCAGCGCGGCCAGCAGCGGTTCGTAGAGGACCCAGCCCGCGATCGCACCCACGACGAGCCCGCACGCGGCGAGGAAGAGCCGCTTGCGCAGCTCCAGCAGGTGCTCGCGGAGGGGCATGCGCCCCTCAGAGTCCCGGGAGATTCCGGGCACCGCCTACGCCCGGGGCTGCTTCGGATCGGTAAGACCCGGGGTCTGCTCCGTGCCGGTACTCGTCCCTGCCTGTGCCGGTGGGGACGCCGGTGGGGGTGTTGTCGGTACGGGGCCCGGTGCGGCACTCGTCGGGGCGGAGCCGTACGACGTGCCGGTCGACGTCGTCGTCGTGTCCTCCGGCGGCTCGTTCGAGTCGTTGAACTTGCCGTCGTCGGTGAGGTCCTTGACCTCCTTCTTGAAGATCTTCAGCGACTGGCCGACGCTGCGGGCCAGGTCGGGGAGCCGGCGCGCCCCGAACAGCAGCAGGATCACGACCACCAGCACGATGACGTGCCAGGGCTTGAGCATGCCCATGAGAATGGCTCCTCGGTCTCGACCGCCTCGCGGGGCGGGGTCTCGTCGTCGTCGACTCTCGTCGTGGTCAACCCTAAGGGGTCCGCGAACCAGGGAGGTGACGTTCCGGTGACGACTGGTCAGTCGGAGTACCGCAGCCCCGAGACTAGACCGCGCGCCTCGTGCCCGCGCGGGCCGCCTTCTCGGCCGTGCGGCGCACGAGCCAGCTCTCCTCGTCCCACCGGCGCCACGTCGACGCCCGGCGCTCGCGGCGCGCGGCCGCGCGCTCGGACCTGCGACGACGCTGCTCGGCCGCGCGCTCGCGCAGCACGGTCGGATCGTCGAAGAGCGTCGGGGACGTGTCGGCCCGGTGCGTTTCGGCCTCGGCCACCGCTTCCGAGATACGGTCGCCCGCCGACCCGAGGGTCTCGCCGGCGCGGGAGGCCTCGCGCAGCAGCCGCATTCCGGCCCGCCACAGGTGGCGGCCCAGGAAGAACGCGCCGACGAGCATGCCGACGACGAGAAGAGTCCACACCCAGGCCCACATGACGGTCAGCCTACGGGGCCGTCGCTCGGGCCCTCGCCCGGGACAGTGCTGCCGGCCGGGGACGTGCCGGCCGTGCCCGCATAGGCGTCCAGCGCCGCGCGGGCGGCCTGTGCCACGTCGTGCGCCACGTCCGGCGGGTCCGCCGACACCACGTCGGGGGCGTTCGCAAGCAGGAGGCGCCGCAGCCACGCCGGGTTCGTCACGCGCAGCCGCACCTCGACCGTCCCGTCCGGCAGGTCCCGCACGGACTCGGCCGGCACCTCCTCCGCGACCCACCGGGCGGCGGAGGCGAGCACCAGCGTGGCCGCGGGGGCGCTGCGGTGCGCGACCGACGCCCACACGTCCGCTCCCAGGTCCCCGTCGGCGTCGACGGCATGGTCCGCCACCGGCGCGTCCAGCACGTGGGCATCCAGGATCCGGTCGACCCGGAAGGTGCGCCGGCCGTCCACGCGCAGGCACCAACCCACGAGGTACATGGCTCCGTCCTGCGTGAGCAGACGCAGCGGGTCGACGTCGCGCTCGGTCGTGACGTCCGCGGCGTTGACGTACCGCAGGTGCAGCCGCCGCCCCTCGGTCAGTGCCGACGTGACCGCCGCCACGACCTGCGGGTCGCCGTCGCCCGCGAGTTGCACGTCCACGGCGCCCGCGGCCTCGCCCGTCGCCGCGGTGAGCTTGTCCAGCGCCGACGCCACGACGGCCGCGCGGCGCCGGTCCGCCTGCACGGCCGGCGACGCGTGCATCGCGCGCAGCGCCGCGACCAGCGCCACGGCCTCCCGGGTGCCGAGCCGCAGCGGTCGGGTCATGCCGCGCGCCTGGATGAGGGACACGACGCCGTCCTCCAGGGAGAACGCGTCGAAGTCGATGAGGTCGTCCGGCATGTAGCCGGGGGTGCCGGACACCCACAGTGCGTCCACGTCCTCGCGCACCTGGCCCGGCGTGACGCCGAACCGCTCCGCGAGCTCCTCCACGCGCACGGGCCCCGCGCCGTCGAGGAACGCGACGAGTCCCAGCAGCCGCACCAGCCGGTCGTCGGCCCGCTCAGCCATCCGTGCCCCCCTCGTCGCTCTGCTCCTCGACCTGCTCGTCGGACTGGTGTGCCGTGCGTACCCGCGCGTCCAGCCCGGCCGCCGCCGTCAGCCGCCGCAGGACGTCGGCTCGCAGCTCCGGTGGCGCCAGCACCACGACCGCCGCCCCGTAGCCCGACACCTCGTCCGCGAACGCGGAGAGGCTGCGGAACTCCACCTCGACCAGGTCCCGCCCGTCGTCGCCGGTCGAGCCGGTCGAGACCCGGGTTTCGACAGGATCAACCGCCGGTGGTTCGACCACCGCGCGCGCCCGCAGCGCCTGCGCCCGCTCGGGCACGACGGCCAGCCGCGCTCGCTGCAGCGCCCCGACCCGCTCCCCCAGCATCGCGTCCACGTCCACGGTGTCCGGCACGTCGAACGCCCTCGCTTGCGGCCCGACACGCACCTTCCCGGTGATGCGCGAGAGGCGGAACACCCGCGCCGCGCCCCGCGCCCGGTCGAAGCCCACGAGGTACCAACCGCTGCCTCGTGCCGCGATCCGCCACGGCTCCACGTGCCGCGTCAGCTCCTGCCCCGTGCTCGCCGCCCGGTACCGGAACGACACGTCGCGCCGCTCCGAGACCGCCTCCAGCAGCGGCACGTACGCGTCGCCGGCCGCCCGCACGCGCGGCGCGAGGCCGGCCACCGCGTCCCACGCGATCTCCCCCGCCCCCGCCGCGCGCAGCTTCGTCATCGCCCGCGACATGTCCGTGCGCAGCGTCTTGTCCGACCACAGCTGCGCCGCCAGAGCGACCACGCCCAGCTCCGCCGGGGTCAGGTTCACCGCGCCCAGCGCGTACGCGTCGTTGTCGATCCGGTACCCGACCTCGTCGCTGTGCCCGCCCGCGTCCACCGTGACGATCGGGATGCCCAGCGCCCGCAGCGTGTCCTTGTCGCGCTCGAACATCCGCTCGAAGGCTTCCGTGGACGGTGCGTCGCCGTACCCGGCCACCCCGGCGCGCACCTGCTGCTTCGTCATGGAAGCGCTCGTGTTCACGAGGGCGATGACGAGGTTCAGGAGGCGCTCGGCGGGAGCGGTACCCCGCGCGGACGGCACGAGGTCCAGAGGGTTCGCAGGCATCAGGTCCACGGTAGTCGCCGGTAGCCTCGGGCGGGTGACGACAGCGCCGAACGACCCCCAGCACACCGGCAGGAACGAAGGCGGGAACCCAGGCGGGAACCGGGCCAGGAGCTCGGCCAGGAACGACGCCGGTCATGTCACCTGGCGCACCGGCACGGTCCTCACCCGCGGCCGGACCTGGACCGGCGCGCGCGAGATCACCGTGCGGCTCGACACCCCCCTGCCCGCCCGCGACCTCACGACCGCCCCCTGGGAGGCCCGCGGCCTCGCGTACACCGCCCTCGTCGGCGACCCCGACGCCGGGGACCGCCTGTTGCTCAACGTCTCCGCCCTCGCCCGCGGGCTCGGCACCGGCGGCTACGCCCTCGTCGTCGGTCCCGCCGGTGAGGCCGGCGCCACCCTGCCCGCCGACCCGCCCCCCGGGCCCGGCCACCTCGTCAAGGCCCGCTACACCCCCCTGCAGGCCATGGTCCTCGGCGTCGACGAGCAGGAGTCCGTCCACCACGACACCCTCCGCGAGGCCGACGACCTCGACGGCCTGCCCGTCGTCGTCGCAGACCTGCACTCCGCGCTGCCCGCCGTCGTCGCCGGCGCCCGGCACGCCGCGGCGCTCGCGGGCCGCACCGCCCCCCGCGTGGCCTACGTGATGACCGACGGCGGCGCCCTGCCCGTCGCGTTCTCCCGCACCGTCGCCACCCTGCGCGAGGCCGGGTGGCTGGCCGCCACCATCACCGTCGGCCAGGCGTTCGGCGGCGACCTCGAGGCCGTCACCGTGCACACCGGCCTGCTCGCCGCCCGTCACGTCACAGGCGCCGACCTCGTCGTCGTCGCCCAGGGGCCCGGCAACCTCGGCACCGGCACCCGCTGGGGGTTCTCCGGCGTCGCCGCCGGCGAGGCCCTCAACGCCGCCGCCGTCCTGCGGGGCCGGCCCGTCGCCTCCCTGCGGGTCTCCGGCGCCGACCCCCGCGACCGCCACCGCGGCGTCTCCCACCACAGCCTCACCGCCTACGGCCGCGTGGCGCTCGCGGGCGCCGACGTCGTCGTCCCCCGACCCACCCCCGACGTCGAGGCCCTGCGCGGTTGGGGCCCCGACCTCACCCGGCAGGTGCACGACCAGGCCGCCGCTCTCGCAGGCACCCCCGCAGGGCACCGGCTCGTCGACGTCGTCGCCGACACGCCCCTGCTCGACGCCCTGCGCGGCTCCCCCGCCCGCCTGTCGACCATGGGGCGCGGCCTCGACGCCGACCCCGCGTCGTTCGCCGCCGCCGCCGTCGCAGGAGTGCACGCCGCGACCCGATAGCGTCAGCGCATGGCAGCAGGTCGGACAGCACGTCGAGCGACGGCACGCGGCACGGGCGCCGCGCTGCTCGCCGTCGCGGCGCTCGCGGTCCTCGTCGTCCTCGGCGCCGCCACTGCCACCCCCTGGCGGCTGCGCGTACCGGGCGTCAACCTCCCCGAACCCGCCGCCGGCGACCCCGTCCAGCTGCAGCCGCCGGACCCCGTCGTCCCGGGAGACCGGCCGGGACCCTCGTACGACGCCGTCACCTGGGTCGTCGTCGCCCTCAGCATCGCCGGCGCCCTCCTCGTCGTGGTCCTGCTCGTCCTCCTCGGGCGCCGCATCATGCGCGCCCTCGCCCCCCTCGACGACGAGGACGACGCCGACGATCTCCCTGGCGGTACCGCCACCGGGAACGCCCCCACCACCATCTCCCTGCCCGAGATGCAGGACGCCGTCGCCACCGCCCTGGCCCGCATCGACCACGCCACCACCCCGCACGACGCCGTCGTCGCCGCGTGGGTCGCGCTCGAGGACGCCGCCGCCCGCCACGGCACCGTGCGCGACCCGGCCCAGACCTCTACCGAGTTCACCGCGGCGCTCCTCACCGGGCACCGCGCCGAGGGGAACGCCGTCCCCGCGGACGACGTCGACACCCTGCGCCGCCTGTACCAGCGCGCACGCTTCACCGACCGGCCCGTCGGCCCCGACGCCGTCGCACGCTCCCGCGCCGCGCTCG
This sequence comes from Isoptericola sp. Y581, assembly GCF_059445475.1. Lineage (NCBI taxonomy): Bacteria > Bacillati > Actinomycetota > Actinomycetes > Micrococcales > Promicromonosporaceae > Isoptericola > Isoptericola sp. Y581. Next base: position 350,938 of record NZ_JCAIUK010000003.1, read on the forward strand.
AGCACATCGCCCGTGCGCTCGGCCCCATGGACGGCCCCGCGCTCGGCCCCGTGGTCGCGGACCGCGACGCATGACCCGCCGCCCGCTGCTACGAGCAGCGCTCACCACCGCCCTCCCGGCGCTCGCGGCCGGGGTGGTCCTCGTGGCGACGGGCGTGCTCGACCCGGTGCACGCGGGGCTGCTCGTGGTAGTCGTCGCCACGACGACGCACCTGTGGCGGACGCTCGACGACGGCGCCGAGTCCCTGTGGCCGGACCCGCCGGAGGACCGCCGGGACGGCGCCCGCAGCGACGTCAGCGAGCTCGGCTGGGCCACGTTCACCCGCAGCGGGCAGGTCGGCGACCGCATGCTGCGGCGCGTGCGCGAGCTGGCCGCGGCGCGTCTCGCCGAGCACGGTATCGACCTCGCTGCCATGGGGAACGGCGAAGCTGACGGAGGTGCCGACAGGGGCGACGCGGACGCCGCGAGGCTGCTCGGCGCCGACGTCGTCGCCGGGCTCACCGCCCGCCGTCCCGTCGGGCGGGCCGAGGTGCACCGCTGGTTGGACGCGATCGAGGCGCTGGCCCCGCCCACGACCGGGCGGCCCGCGGCGGCCGGGCCACCGCCGCCGACGGCGCCCGTGCATGCGACCACGACGAACCCGACCCCGCCCGTACCGCACACCGCCGGGAGGCACCGCCCATGACGACCGATCCGCCCACCGTCCCGACCACCGCACTGCCGGCCCACCCCCTCCCCGTCCCCGAGGTGGCCGCGCTCGGCCGGCGCGTGCTCGAGGAGGTCGGCACGGCCGTCGTGGGGATGCGCGACGCGCTCGAGCTCGCGCTGGCCACGGTGCTCGCGGGCGGGCACGTGCTGTTCGAGGACGTCCCCGGGCTGGGCAAGACCCTCGCGGCCCGCTCGCTGGCCACTGCGCTGGGCCTCGACTTCGTCCGGCTCCAGTGCACCCCCGACCTGCTGCCCAGCGACATCACCGGGTCCTCGGTCTTCGACCCGGCCTCGCGCGAGTTCGTGTTCCGCCCCGGACCCGTGTTCACGGGCCTGTTCCTCGCGGACGAGATCAACCGCACCCCGCCCAAGACACAGTCCGCGCTGCTGGAGGCGATGGCCGAGCGGCAGGTGTCGGTCGACGGCGCCAGCCGGCCGCTGCCCACCCCGTTCCACGTCATGGCCACGTCCAACCCCGTGGAGTACGAGGGCACGTACCCGCTGCCGGAGGCCCAGCTCGACCGGTTCATGGTGCGGCTCGCGGTGGGCTACCCGGACCGGTCGCAGGAGCAGGAGGTGCTGCTGCGGCGCGTGGCACGGCGCCGGGAGGCCGCGCCGGTGTCGGCCGTGGTCGACGCCGCGACGGTGCTCGCGATGCAGGCGGGCGTCGAGACCACGGAGGTGGACCCGGACGTCGCGGGCTACTGCGTCGACCTCGCCGCCGCGACGCGCGCCCACGCGGCGCTGGAGGTGGGCGCCTCCCCGCGCGGATCGCAGAACCTGCTGCTGCTCGCCCGTGCGGTTGCCGTGCTCGACGGGCGCGACTTCGTGCTGCCCGAGGACGTCAAGCGGGTCGCCGTCCCGGTGCTGGCCCACCGCCTCACCCTCACGCCCACCGCGTGGGCGTCGGCCGTGCGGGCGGAGGACGTGGTGGCGGAGCTGCTCGCCTCGGTGCCCGGCCCTGCCACGGTGGGTCGCGAGGGGTGAGGCCCCCCGTGTGGCGGCGGACCCCGCAGGCGGCCGCGGGCGTCGGGGCGGGGGTGCTCGTCCTCGGGCTCGGGCTGCTCGTCGGGCGGGCCGACGTCGCGCTGCTGGGCCTGGCCCCCCTGCTTGGCGCCGCATGGTCGGGACGCCCGGGCGCGTGGGGTGCCGGCACGCCCTCGCGGCCGACGTCCGCCGTGATCGAGCCGACCGTGGGCACCGCGCCGGGCGAGGTCTCGGCCACCCTCGGCCTGGACCCGCCGCGCGGCGCCGAGCTGGTCCGGACGCGTATCGCCGCGCCGGGGCACCGCCCCACCGCCGTCGTGGTCGCCGCGACCGCCCGGGAGCTCCCGCTGACGCTCCGCACGGTGCGCACCGGGCCGCAGCGAACCTTCCACGCGGACGTGCGCGGATTCTGGGCCGGGGGCACCGCCGCCGAGGACCCGGTCCCGGTCACCGCGCCCGACCGTCTGATCCTGCCGACGGCCATGCCGCTGGGCCGGGTGCCGGTGCCGCGCCGCCTGCGGGGCCTCACCGGGCCGCACACGTCGCGACGACTCGGCGACGGGAGCGAGCTGCGCGACGTGCACCCGTTCACCCCGGGCGACCGGCTGCGCCGCATCGACTGGCGCACCACCGCCCGCCGGTCGCCCGACCTCAGCACGCTCTACGTGCGGCGCACCTATGCCGTGGCGGAGGCGACCGCGGTGCTCGTGGTCGACTCGCGCGACGACGTCGGGTCGGACCTGCGCACGTGGCGCGGCACCGGCCCGCAGCGCGTCGACGAGCCCACGTCCCTGGACCTCGCCCGGCACGCCGCCGCGTCCGTGGCGGGCGCCCTGATCGCAGGCGGGGACCGGGTGGGCGTCGAGGACCTCGGGCGGCGCCGCCGACCCCTGCCGCCGGCCGCGGGCCGACGGCACCTGCGGCGCGTGCTCCACGCCCTCGCCCTGAGCCGGCCCGTCGGGGCGCCCGAGCGCCGGCTGCGGGCACCGCAGGTCCCCGCCGACGCGATCGTCTACCTGTTCAGCACGGTGCTCGACGACGAGCCGCTGGACCTCGTGCGCGCCTGGCGCGCGGCGGGGCACGCGGTGGTGGTCGTGGACACCCTGCCCGACGTGCGCCCCGTGCGGGAGGAGCACATGCGCCTCGCCTGGCGGGTCGGCCGGCTCGAGCGCGAGGACCGGTTGCGCCACATGACCGCGGAGGGCGTGCCCGTCGTGCGGTGGGCGGGCGGCGCCCGGCAGGAGGCGCCGCTGGAGCTCGAGGCACTGGTGCGGGCCGCCGAGGGCCACCACGGTGCGGCGGGGCCGCGATGATCGCCACCCCGGTCGCGGCCGTCCGGTCGTGGTGGCGACGCCGGCACGCCACGGGCCGCCCACTGCCGGCCGTCCGCGTCGGCCTCGGCCGGACCGTGCCCGGCTGGCTGCTCCGCGCCGCGTTCGTCGTGGCCGTACCCGCCCTTCTGCTCGCCGCCGCCTCCCGCACGACCCTGGCGCCCGAGCTCAGCGTGACCCTCGCCGTCGTCATCGCCGTCTGGGCGGCGCTGCGGCCGGGTGCCGCCCCGGCCCACGTCGCGCTCGTGACCGCCGCCGTGCTGCTGCTCGGGTCGACCGCGGCTCCCTTCGACCCGGCGGCGCTGTGGCTCGCCCCGCTGGCGCACGTCACGACCCGTCTGGGCTGGTGGGCCGCGCACGTGAGCGCGCGCGACCGGGTCGAGCTCGCGGCCCTGGCACGGGCGGGTGGGCGCGACGCCCTCCTCGTGGCCGCGGCGGTGGCGGTCGGTGCGGCAGCCTGGGCGATCGCCGGCCGGCCGCTCGAGTGGCTGGTCGGAATCGGGGTCGCGGCGCTGGCTGCGCTCGCGTGGACGGTCGTGCGGCGTGACGATGGCGGGGCGCGCTGATATCGCTCGTGGACCGCGCGCCGATCCGACGAGACGGAGAAACCCGATGGCCGATCGCAAGACGCCCCGCTACACCGTTCCCTCGTTGACGCCTACCCAGGGCGGCAAGGTGTCCGTCATCCTGCAGGAGCGTCTCAACGCCCTGACCGACCTCCATCTCACCCTCAAGCATGTGCACTGGAACGTCGTCGGCCCCCACTTCATCTCCGTGCACGAGATGATCGATCCGCAGGTCGACGTCGTGCGGGACATGACGGACGCCATCGCCGAGCGCATCGCGACGCTCGGGGTCGCACCCGTCGGCACCCCGGGCGCACTCGTCAAGGCGCGCACGTGGAACGACTACGCGCTGGGCCGCGCCTTGGCCATCGAGCACCTCGGCGCGCTGGACGAGGTCTACCAGGGAGTGATCCTCGCCCATCGGAAGGCGGCGAAGGACACCGAGGCGCTCGACGACGTCACCAACGACCTCCTCATCGGCCACCTCCACGACCTGGAGCTGTTCCACTGGTTCGTCCGTGCCCACCTCGAGAGCGTCGGCGGCGAGCTGTCGACGGCCGGCGCCACGACCGAGAAGGGCGCCGCGCGCAAGGCCGCGGGCACCAAGCGATCGACGACGACGCGGGCGACGACCAGGAAGAAGGCCAGCTGACCGGCCGGCATCCGGCCCGCTCGCGAGGGGCGCAGCACGCGACCGGCGTGCTGCGCCCCTTCGGCGTGTTGGGCCCGTGATCCGCCCGTCCGTCCGATCGGGCCGTGGTACACCGAGGTCCGGTCGGCGGGCCCACGCGACGTCGCGTGGCCCCCCTCGTTCCGTGCTGGTCCGTGAGGTGCGAGCGGCGGCATCTCGTGTCTTTGGACGCTTGGCACACTATTTTGCTCCGGAAGGAGCATCTGACGAAGGAGCCAAGGCCTCCGCCGTCGGCACGTCCCTCCCGAGGTCCGGTGTCCCCGCGTCGATCCAGGCCCGGCGCACCTGCTCGAACCGGGTCGGCAGCGGCGAACGCACGGCCCCGTACCGCGCATTCGTCCGATGGGTGAAGCGTCGCCACGACAGCACCAGCCCCTGCCGCGTGATCGGGAGGCCGCTCGCCACGGTGGTGCCGTGGTCGTGCGTGTGGTGCACCGTGAGCAGCAGGGCGCGGGGCACCGAGCCCTCGAGCTCCGCGGCGAGCTCGGTCCGCACCACCATCCAGTGCCGCAGGAGCAGCACCACCTCGGGCGGCAGCCGGTGCTCCCGGACGGCGCGGTGCTTGCCGTGCCGCAGCACGACCCTCCCCTCCCCCGGTTCCCGCGCTCCCCCGACCCGGCCCCGCCGGCTGGCCGCGTCGGGCTCCGGCCCCAGGTCCAGGTCCTCGGCCCGCGCGCGCAGCAGGTCCCCGTAGCGCGCCCCGGTAGCCCGGGTGAGCCCCGCGATCACCGCGAGGCGCACCACCTCCGGCTTGCCGCCCGGCCGCAGGGCCTCCACCGATAGCTCCCGCCAGACCCACTCGGCCTCCTCCAGCGTCACCGGCGGGCGTGGGTAGCGGCCCGGCGTCCCGCCCGGCGGGCTCCCCTCGCCGGAGGGATCGTTGCGGGTTTCGGGTGCTGGGATGCCCTCGACGTCGGCTGCCATGGGTCCATCCTGGTGCTTGGCACACTTTTTTCGGGGAGGAGATCGGCGTGTCGCCCGACGACGTAGCCTCGTCCGGTGAGCCGCTCAGACAGACCCGCCGCCGGTCGCCCCGGGCCGCCCCTGCTGCCGGGGACGCTCGCCTCCCGGGTCGACCACGAGCTGGTGATCAGGAAGTCGCGCTTCCTGGCGCACGTCGCGCCGGCCCGCAGCGTCGCGGAGGCCGAGGCCGTCGTCGCCCGGGTGCGCAAAGAGCTCTGGGACGCCCGTCACCACTGCGTCGCCCTCGTGGTCGGCACGCACGCCGACCAACAGCGCTCCTCCGACGACGGCGAGCCCTCCGGCACGGCGGGCGTGCCCATGCTGGAGGTGCTGCGCCGGCGCGGGCTGACGGACGTCGTGGCGGTGGTGAGCCGGTACTTCGGCGGGGTGCTGCTCGGCGCGGGCGGCCTGGTGCGCGCCTACTCCGGCGCCATCGCCCAGGCCCTCGACGTGGCGGCCGACGCGGGGCTCCTGCGCCGCCGCGAGACGCTCACGGAGGTCACCGTCGACGTCCCGCACGCCGACGCGGGCCGCGTCGACCACCTGCTGCGCGACTGGTCCGCCACCTACGGCGCGGTGCTCGAGGAGCCGTCGTACGCCGCCGCCGCGCGGCTGGCCCTGCTGGTGCCTCCCGCCGAGCTCCCCCGGCTCCGCGCCGACCTGGCCGCCGCGTCGGCGGGCACCCTCACGCCCGTGCTGGGCGCCGACCGCGTCGTCGACCTCCCCGGTTGACACATTCGCTGGTTGAGCTGGTCGAAGCCGCTGCCGGGTTTCGACGAGCTCAACCAGCGGGTTGCCGGGTTTCGACGAGCTCAACCAGCGGGTTGCCGGGTTTCGACGAGCTCAACCAGCGGATCAGGGCTGGACGCCGGCCGCGGTGATCGTGGCGCCGTCGGGCACGGTCGCGGGCTCGCCGGCGTCGGGCAGCGCGGCCTCGCCCTGGGCACGGACGCCAGCGCCGAAGGCCCAGTCGCCCTCGACGGTCAGCGACGACGCGCCACGCAGGGACGGGGCGCCGGCGGCGAAGCGCTCGTCGAACGCCGAGATCGCCTTATAGGTCTTCGAGAGCTTCACCAACGGGGCCTCGACCTGCGCGACGAGCCGGTAGTCCGCCGTGAGCTCGTAGACGTCGGAGCGCATGAGCAGCAGGTCGCCGGTGGTCTTCACCGGGAGGAAGCGCTCGCGCCCCACCTCGATCGCCGTGGCGCCCTCGAAGACCGCCACCGCCGCGCCCATCGCCGACTCGATCTGCACGACCGGCGTCGACGACGGGTCCGTCGGGTCCACCGTCTTCTCGTTGCGGATCAGGGGCAGCTCCAGCACTCCCCCGGTGCGGTCGAGCTCGGCCGCCAGCGCCTCGAGGTCGAACCAGAGGTTGTTGGTGTGGAAGTACGGGTGCACCGACGGGTCGAGGGACACGTCCACGTCGTCCGGGTGCGTCTGGGCCGTCTCACGCTGCACGATGCGTCCGTCGCTCTGACGGACCACGAGCTGTCCGCCCTTGACGTCGGCGGGGGTCTTGCGGCACATCTCCGCGGCGTACGGGGCGCCGGACGCGGCGAACCAGGCGGCGATGGCGCCGTCGGGCGCGGCGCCGAGGTTGTCGGAGTTGGAGACGCTGGCGTAGCGGAAGCCGGCATCGAGCAGGGCGCGCACGACCCCGGAGGCGTGCAGCGCGGGGTAGAGGTCGCCGTGGCCGGGCGGGCACCACTCGAGGGACGGGTCCGCGGGCCACTCGACGGGTTCGAGGTCGTCGGCGCGCAGCTTGGGCTCGCGGTTCTGCAGGAAGTCGACCGGAAGGTCGTCCACGGCCAGGTCGTCGTAGGGCGCGAGGGCCTCGAGGGTGTCGGCGCGGGTGCGGAACGAGTCCATCAGCACCAGCGGCAGGCGCGCACCCGTGGCGGCGCGGGCCGCCCGAACCTGGCGGACGATGACGTCGAGGAACGTCAGCGCGGTGCCGGCACCGTCGGGGCCGGCACCGCCCTCGGGGGCGTCGTCGCGCACCGTGAGCAGGGACTTGGCCTTGTCCATGCCCATCGACGTGCCGAGGCCGCCGTTGAGCTTGATGATCGCGGTCTGCGCGAGGGCGGTCTGCGCGTCCTCGGCGGAGACGTCGAGGTCGGCATGCCGCAGGAGGTCGGTGAGGGGCTCGACGTCGGCCTCGCGCACGAAGCCCGACTCGCCGGACTCCAGCAGGTGGTAGAAGCGGGTGAAGGTCTCGATCGCGGCGGGGGCTACGCCCTCCGCCGACATCTTCTCTCGGGCCAGGGCCAGTCCGCGGTCGCTCATGACCAGCACCCTAACCGCGCCGGACTCGCGGTGGCCCGCCCGCGGCCCGAGCAGGCGTGTGGCTCACTCGAAGCGGGACGGGTCGCCCGCCCCGACGCGGACGACGTCGGGGTAGCCCTCGGACCAGTCGACGACGGTGGTGGGCGACGCCAGGACCTCGCCGCCGTCGACGACGGCGTCGACCGCGTGGTCGAGCTCCTCCTTGACCTGCCAGCCGTCCGTGAGCGGCTGCTCCGACCCGGGCAGGATCAGCGTGGAGGACAGCAGCGGCTCGCCGAGCTCGCGCAGGATCGCCTGCACCACCCGCGAGTCGGGGATGCGCACCCCGATCGTCTTCTTCTTCGGGTGGGCCAGGCGACGCGGCACCTCGGCGGTGGCGGGCAAGATGAAGGTGTACGGGCCGGGCGTGGACGCCTTGATGGCCCGAAACGCGCTGTTGTCGAGCCGCACCAGCTGGCCGAGCTGAGCGAAGTCCGCGCACACGAGCGTGAAGTGGTGGTGCGCGTCGAGGTGGCGGATCTGGCGGATCCGCTCGGTGCCGTCGTGCTGCCCGGCCCGACACCCGAGCGCGTAGCCGGAGTCCGTCGGGTAGGCGATGAGAGCGCCGTCGGTGAGCATCCCGACGATCTGCCCGATCAGCCGGGGCTGGGGGTCGACCGGGTGCACGTCGAAGTAGCGGGCCATGCCCGGCAGCGTATCCCCGGGCGCCACCCCCGCACCCGCCGACGGGCCCGCCGACGCCTCAGCCGGCGAGCGCCCTGCGCAGCTCGGCCTCGCTCGCGTTGCCCCCCGAGCACACGACTCCGACGCGTGCGCCGGCGAACGCCTCGGGACAGGTGAGCACCGCCGCGAGGGCCGCGGCGCCGGCGCCCTCGGCCACGGTGCGGGCGCCGGTGAGATAGGCGCGCTGCGCGGCCGCGATGGCGTCGTCGTCCACGAGGAGGAAGTCGGCGAGGTGCTCGCGCAGCACGGCCTGGGTGAGCGCGAAGCCGCACCCGACGGCAAGCCCCTCCGCGCGGGTGGTGTTGGCCGCGGTGCGCAGGTCGCCCGCACGCCAGGAGTCGTGGGCCGCCGGGGAGGCGCCGGCCTGCACGGCGACCACCCGCAGGCCGGGGGCGAGCGCCGAGGCGACCAGACAGGCGGCGGCGGCGCCGGAGCCGCCGCCCACGGGCACGACGAGGACGTCGAGGTCCGGAGCCTGCTGCAGCAGCTCGAGGGTGGCCGTCGCGACGCCCGCGACGAGCAGGGGCTCGTTGGCGGCGCCCACGAGCCGGGCACCGGTGTCCTCGGCGACCTGTGCGGCGTGCGTGCGGGCGTCGTCGAAGGTCTCGCCCCGCAGCACGACGTCGGCCCCGAGCTCGCGCACCGCGCGCTCCTTGAGGGGGTTCGGGTGGTAGGGCATGACGATGGTGCAGCCGGTGCCCGTGCGCCGGGCCGCGTGGGCGAGGGCCTGCGCGTGGTTCCCCGTCGAGTACGCGACGATGCCGCGGCGCCGTTCGTCGTCGTCGAACCCGAGGAGCAGGTTGAGGGCGCCGCGCACCTTGAAGGCCCCCGTGTGCTGGAGGTTCTCGTGCTTGACGACGAGGGTCGTCCCCCGCGCCCCGGCGTCCGCGACGGCGCGGTCGAGCTCGGGATGGCGCTCGGCGGGAGTGCGCACCACCAGGCCGTCGATCCGGCGCGCCGCGGCGAGCACGTCGCGCATGGTCGGGGCCGCCGCCACGTCGCTCGCACGGGGGGAGTTCGTCATCTCAGCAGGATGACCGCCGCAGGATCGATAGGTCCAATGCCAGTTCCCGCCGCCGAGCATCGATCGCGTCGATGAGTGGCCGTAGGCTGGCGGCATGTCCGTCGAGCCCGCTCCCCCGCCCCACCTGGACCTCACCCGGCTGCGCGTGCTCGCCGCCGTCGCCCGCACCGGATCGGTGACGGCGGCCGCCCGCGAGCTGCACTACGCACAGCCGTCCGTGAGCCATCACCTCGCCCGACTGGAGGCCGAGGCCGGCATCGCGCTGCTGCAGCGCGCGGGCCGCGGGGTGCGCCTCACGGAGGCCGGCCGCCTGCTGGCCGCCCGGGCGGAGGAGATCCTCGGGCGCGTCGAGGGCGCGCAGCGCGAGCTGGACGCCCTGGCGGGCCTGCGGGCCGGGCGTGCCCGGCTGGCCGCGTTCCCCTCCGCGCTGGCGACCCTCGTGCCCGCTGCGGTGGCCAGCCTCCGCACCGACCACCCCGGCGTCCGCGTCGGCCTCGTCGAGGCCGAGCCGCCCGAGGCGATCACGGCCCTGCGGGCCGGGGACGTGGACGTGGCGCTGGTCTTCCAGCACGCCGACTCCCGCCATGCCCGCCCCGGCACGGACCTGTCGCGCTTCGAGGTCACCCTCGTGCACGAGGAGCCGATCGCACTGGTACGCCGGGCGGAGCAGGCTCTCGAGGGCGACGCGCCGGGCGACGGGCCTCCGGACCTGGCCGAGCTCCGGGACGCCGCGTGGATCGCGGGGTGCGAGCGGTGCCGGGCCGACCTCGTCGCACGGTGCGCGGCCGCGGGCTTCGCGCCCCGCATCGCGTTCGAGACCGACGACTACGTGGCCGTGCAGGCCCTGGTCGCCTCCGGCGCGGGCGTCAGCCTGCTGCCCTCCCTCGCGCTGCGCGCCCACCGGCACCCCGACGTCGTCGTCCAGGACCTGCCGGGCGCCACCCGCCAGGTGCTGGCCCTCACGGTGGGCGCCCCCACCCCGCCGGCGCGCGCGCTCGTCGAGCGGCTCGTCGAGGCCGGCGGGCACCACACGCTGACGGGCACCGCGGACGAAGGGCCCGACGCGGGTCCCGAGGGCACGCCCGACGGCGCGGCGGGCGGTTCGCCCCGCGGCTAGCGTGAGGTCGTGCCTCTCCAGCTGCGGGCCTGGCTGCCACCATGGCTCGACGGGTGGCTCGACGGATGGCTCGACGGGTGGTGGGCCACAGGCGACTACGACGTCGCGCGCGAGGTGCTGCAGCGCGGCGTCGGTGCACTGCTCTGCCTCGCGTTCGTCCAGGCGCTGGGCCAGTTCCGCCCGCTCCTCGGGGAGCGCGGGCTGCTGCCCGTGCCGCGCTACATCGCACGTGTGGCCTTCCGCGACGCGCCGTCGGTCTTCCACGTGCACTACTCCGACCGATTCCTCGCGGCCGTCGCGGGCACCGGGGCCGTCGGCGCCGCCGCGGTGGTCGCGGGGCTCCCGCAGGCGGGCCCCTGGTGGGTCACGACGCTCGTCCTGCTGGTGCTGTGGGCCGCGTACCTGTCGATCGTGACCGTGGGCCAGCGGTTCTACGCCTTCGGCTGGGAGACGCTGCTGTGCGAGCTGGCGTTCCTCGCCGCCTGGTTCGGCTCCCCCGCCGTGCCCGTGCCGTTCCTGCTCGTCCTCGCCGCGCGGTGGCTGCTGTTCCGGCTGGAGCTGGGCGCGGGGCTCATCAAGTGGCGCGGCGACCCGGCGTGGCGCCACCTCACCGCCCTCGACTACCACCACGAGACGCAGCCGATGCCCGGGCCGTTCAGCTGGCACGCCCACCACCTGCCGCGGTGGTGGCACCGCACCGAGGTGGTGGGCAACCACGTCACACAGCTCCTGGTGCCGTGGCTGCTGTGGCTCCCGCAGCCGTTGCCCAGCGTCGCGGGGGGCGTCGTCGTGCTCACGCAGGGCTGGCTCGTGCTCACCGGCAACTTCGCCTGGCTCAACTGGGCCACGATCGTGCTCGGCGCGGCGATGGTCTCCGACGGCGTGTGGCGCGCCCTCCTGGGGTGGGTCCCCGGCGTCCCGTCCGGCGCCGACGCCGGTGCCGCAGCGGCGCCCGGCGCCGTGCCGACGGGCTATCTCGTGGCCGCGTCCGCCGTCGCGCTGGTCCTGGCCGTGCTGTCCGTGCGCCCGGCGCTCAACCTGGCGTCGCGCCACCAGCGGATGAACGCGAGCTTCGAGCCGCTGCGGCTGGTCAACGCCTACGGGGCCTTCGGCAGCGTCACACGGCGCCGGGACGAGGTGATCGTCGAGGGCACCGCCGCCACCCGCCCCGGCCCCGGTGACTGGCGCGAGTACGGGTTCCGCGGCAAGCCGGGCGACGTGCGTCGCCGCCCGCCGCAGGTGGCGCCGTACCACCTGCGGCTCGACTGGGTGCTGTGGTTCATCCCGCTCGGCGCCTCGGGCCCGTGGATCCCGCGGCTCTGCCTGCGGCTGCTGGAGGCCGACCCCGCCACCCTGCGGCTGCTACGGCTCGACCCGTTCGACGGCGCACGGCCCCGCTGGGTGCGCGTGCGGCTGTTCCGCTACCGGTTCACCACGCGCGACGAGCGGCGACGCTCCGGCGACTGGTGGGTGCGCCGCGAGCTCGAGACGATCGTGGACCCCGTCCGGCTCACCGACCTTCCCGCCGGCCCGGTCCTCCCGCGGTAGGGCCGGGGCCCGGCGCCGATCAGGCCCGGCGTGCCAGCCGCAGGTATCGCAGGCCGACGGCGAGGCCGCTGACGAGCAGGGTGCCGCCGATCGCGACCATCACGGCGACGGTCGGCCACCCGAGGCCGGGTGGCACGTGCAGGGCGAGGAACCACGACGGCGAGACCTCGTGCGGCCCCACGCCGGCCGTGAGCAGGATCGCCGGGACGACGCCCTGGGCGGCCAGAGGTACCCAGCACACCGTGAGGCTCACGAGCACGTAGGCGCGCCACCGCGCCGGCGCACGGTCGAGCCCGAGGCGGACGAGCTGGTCCGCGGCGGCCTGCGCCGGATGCCGCGGCGCCGCCCGCGGGGAGAGCAGGGCGCTCCCCGCGGGACGAGACGGCGGCGCCATCCCGGGTCGCGGCCGGGGCTCGCGTGCCCCGGTGCGCAGCGCGAGCAGGATGCGGCTCCCGGTGGCCTCGAGACGTGTCGCAGCGAGGCCGCCGAGCGCCCACGCGAGGAACGTCCCGCTCGCGACGCCCGCCACGGCCCCGGCCCACGAAGGGCCGTACGCCACGACCAGCGCCGCGGGGACCGCCGTCGCGGCCGTCAGGACGAGGACGGCGAGCACCTGCGTGAAGTCGACCCCGTTCTGAAGCAGGTTGCCGCCGCGGCGGTGCGGGTCCGGCAGGCGCACGGGCCGCAGCACCGAGACCAGCACGACGACGCCGGCTCCGCCGCCCAGCACCGCGGGCATGAGCGCGGCCAGCCACGGCCACACCCCGGCCTGGCCGGACGCCGCCGCCCCGGCGACGCTCAGCACCAGGGTCGGCGGCGCGGCGACCACCAGCCACGCGAGCTGGCGACCCCGCACGTCGTGCGCGAGCCCACCTGGCACGACCAGCTTGAGCCACAGCTCCGTGCCGTCGTCCCCGTACAGGTTGGCCGACACGGCGGCGAGCCAGGTCGCCAGCACCAGCCCCGCCCACGGGACGAACACCCACGCTCCCACCGTTACCGGCAGGAGGCACAGCACCAGGGCGTAGCACACGGCGAAGCAGGCGAGGTGCACGCGCAGCAGGTCGCGCGACCAGGTGCGCAGCTCGCGCGCCACGACCGCAGTCACGGGGCCGCGTGCGCGCCGCCCCGCGCCCCCGACCCGCCCCGACGCGCGACGGGCCGGCGGCGCGGTCAGCCGCCGTCCCACCAGGAACGACCATCCCCACCAGGACCCGACCGCGAGTGCCCCGAGCCCGCCGACCGCCGCAGCGGCGCCGAGCAGGTCGCCGCGACCCGCCGCCTCGACCGCGGCGAGCCCCCAGCCGGACGGCGCCGCGCGCAGGCCGGCGGCCACGGCCTCCGGGAGCCCGTCGCGGGTGACGGCGCCTAATGCCGGCGCGAGCACCCACGCGCTGTGCGAACCGGCCAGCAGGACGGCGCTGACCACGCCGGCGAGCCCGGCCCCCGCGCGCGAGCCCATCGCGTGGTTGGCCGCTGCGGTCACCAGGCGTGCGGTGACGACCGTGGCGACGAGCTGCGCGCCCGCCGCGAGCACGGCGACGCCCACGCCGGGTGCGCCCGCGCCCGTGCGCACGGCCACGACGACGAGCCCCGCGAGGGCGACGAGCGTGACGGCCGGAGCGACCCCCACGAGCGCCGCCCCGGCGAGCGCCGTGGTGATCGTGCGGCGCCCGAGCGGCAGCAGCGCGAAGTGCTCGGGGCGCAGGGACTCGTCCCCGCCGCCGAACAGGACGGGCCCGACGAACCAGCCGAGGGTCCACAGTGCCAGCGCACCGGCCAGGAGGTCGGACGCGGCGCGGGCCGGCAGCGCCGGCACCAGGGGTGGGCCGCCCGCGGCGAGGGCGAGCACCCCCGCGGCGAGGGCGAGCCCGACCAGGCCGCCGGTCATCGTGCGGGCCGCGCCGCCACCAGTGGCGGAGTGCCGCAGCACTGCCAGCTTCGTGCGGATCACCGTGCCAACCACGCCAGCCCCTCCTCCTGCAGCCCAGGGCCGCCGACGAGGCTGACGAACCGTTCCTCGAGGCTCGCCCCGGCCGCGACCTCCGCCGTCGGACCGGCGGCCACGACCCGCCCGCCCGCGATCGCCGCGACCCGGTCGCAGACCTGCTCGACGACGGCCATGACGTGGCTGGAGAACACGACCGTGCCACCGTCGTCGACGTACCGGCGAAGGATCTGCTTGACGGTCGTGGCCGAGACCGGGTCCACGGCCTCCAGCGGCTCGTCGAGCACGAGCAGTCGCGGCGCGTGCAGCAGTGCCGCGGCGAGGCCGATCTTCTTGCGCATGCCGGTGGAGTACTCGGCGACGAGGGTGCGGGGCGCGTCGTCCAGGCCGAGCACGCCGAGCAGGTCGCCGGCGCGCCGCTCCACCTCGGCGGGCGCCATGCCGCGCAGCAGCCCGGTGAACCGCAGCATCTCACGGCCGGTGAGCCTCTCGGGCAGCGCGAGCCCGTCCGGGAGGACTCCGAGCAGACCCAGGGCGGACGACCGTCGGGACCAGACGTCGACGCCGAACACCTCGGCCCGCCCGGCGTCGGGCCGCAGCAGCCCGGTCGCCATCGCGAGGGTGGTCGACTTCCCTGCGCCGTTGGGGCCGACCAGGCCGAACCAGGACCCCTGCGGCACGTCGAGGTCGACGCTCTCGACCGCGACCTTCCGGCCGAAGGACCTCGAGAGGCCCGTCAGCCGGAGCGCCGGGGCTCCGCTCCCTCTGTTCATCTCTGCTCCTCCATACCGGCCCCGCACGCATATAGAACGGCACGTTCCGTGCCGCTGGACGAAGTCTTGCGGGTGCGTACATGCAGGTCAAGTACGGCACGTGCCGTTCCGCTACCGTCGTCGTCATGGCCATCCCCCGTACGCCGGCGTCCGACGACCGCACCGAGCGCATCATGCGCGCGACCCTGGAGCTCGCTCAGGAGGTCGGCTACGCCAGCCTCAGCATGGAGGCCGTCGCCGCACGCGCGGGCGTCGGCAAGCACACCGTGTACCGCCGGTGGTCGTCCAAGGGGGCACTCTTCCTGGACTCAGTGCTGACGCTGCACACCGGCGACCTCGACTACCCCGACACGGGAGACGTCGTCGCCGACCTCAAGCGGCAGATCCACGACGCCGTCGACCTGCTCGGCGACCCCGCGGTCGCGCCCCTGTTCCGCGGCCTGGTCGCCGAGGCCCAGCGCGACCAGGACGTCGCCGCGGCGCTGCACACGCGCTTCGTCGAACCGCAGAAGCGCAAGACGATGGACCGGCTCGCGACGGCCCGGGACGCCGGGCAGGTCGCCGGCGGCGCGGACCTCGAGCTCGCGATGGCCACCCTCTCCGGACCGCTCTACTACCGCTTCCTCGTGACGCAGGAGTCGGTGACTCACGACGTCGTCGATCGCATCGTCGACGCCTTGTTCGAGGGCCTGCGTCCGCGGTCGTGACACGCACGGGACGGACGAGCGACCGCGGACGTCAGACGAGCGACTTCTGCCAGGCGTCGTTGAGGGCGGCGTAGTGCCCGTCCCCAGCGGCCAGGTCCGCGGGCGTCCCGTCCTCGATCACCCGGCCGTGCTCCATGACGAGCACCCGGTCCGCGATCGCGACGGTCGACAGGCGGTGCGCGATGATGATCGCCGTCCGGTCGGCCAGCAGCGTCTGGAGCCCGTGCTGCACGAGCCGCTCCCCCGGGATGTCGAGGGACGACGTGGCCTCGTCGAGCACCAGCACCGCCGGGTTCGCGAGGAACGCCCGTGCGAACGACAGCAGCTGCCGCTGGCCGGACGACACCCGCCCTCCGCGCTTGTTGACTTCGGTGCCATACCCCTCGGGCATGTCCATGATGAACTCGTGGGCACCGACAGCGCGGGCCGCGGCTTCGATGTCCTCCTGCGGGGCCCCGGGCCGCCCGAGGGCGATGTTCTCCCGCACCGACCCGCTGAACAGGTACGCCTCCTGCGTCACCATCACCACGGCCCGGCGCAGGTCGGTCGTCGACAGGTCGCGCACGTCGACGCCGTCGAGCAGGACCCTCCCCTCGCTCGCGTCGTAGAAGCGGGTGACGAGCTTGGCCAGGGTGGACTTGCCCGCGCCCGTGGTGCCGACCAGCGCGATCGTCTGCCCCGCCGGGACCGACAGGTCCAGGTCGGGCAGCACCACGGGGCCGTCCCCGTAGCGGAACGTCACGTCCTGCAGCCGCAGGGCGCCGCGCGCGTGCGGCAGCTCGACCGGCCGCCGCGGCTCGGTGACGGTGGGTTCCTCGGACAGCAGCCCGGACACCTTCTCCAGCGCCGCCGTGGCGGACTGGAGCGAGTTGTAGAACATGCCCAGCTGCTGGATCGGCTGGAAGAACCGCTTCACGTACAGCAGCGCGGCCACGAGCACGCCGACGTCGAGCGACCCCTGCACCACGCGCCACCCGCCGACCGCGAGCGCCACCGCGACCGCGACGTTGCCGATCAGCACCAGGCCAGGCTGGTACTTGCCGTTGACGCTGAAGATGCTCAGGTTCGCGTCCCGGTACTCCTCGCCGAGCTTCTCGTACTCCGCCTCGGTCGTGGACTCGCGGCGGAACGCCTGCACCGCGCGCATGCCCGTCATCGTCTCGACGAACTTCACGATCAGCCGCGCGGAGGTGGTGCGCTGCTGGCGGTAGAACAGCTGCGAGTGCTTCTGGAACCAGCGCGTGAGGAGCCAGGCCGGGATCAGGGCGGCGGTGAGCACCAGACCCGACTGCCAGTCGAGCAGGAACAGGACCAGCCCGGTGAAGATCATGAGCATCAGGGACGAGACGACGCCGGTGAGACCGCCGTCGAGCAGCTCGCGCAGCGCCTCGAGGTCCGACGTCTGGCGGCTGATGATGCGTCCGGACGTGTACGACTCGTGGAACTCGAGCGAGAGCAGCTGGGTGTGCCGGAAGACGCGCCTGCGCAGGTCGAGCAGCACCCCCTGCGCGATGCGCGCGGCCTGGCGCACGTAGGCCCCGGCGCACACGCCGCCGATGATGGCGGCGACCAGGTATGCGGAGCCGACGACCACGAGTGTCGTGACGTCCCCGTCCATGAGGTCGGGCACCGCGGAGTCGATGGCGACGGACACCAGCCACGGGCCGGCGACCTGGCCGAGCGTGGAGAGGACGACCAGCACGCCCGCGACGGCGAGCGCGCGCCGGCGTGGCCGCAGCATCTCGCCGAGCAGACGCATCGACCGCGACCGGACGGCGCGCGACGTCGCCTTGTCGAGGCGGGTGGCGTCGTCGGAGTTCGCGTCGGTGGGGCGCCGGCGCTCGCCGTCGGCCGACGACGCAGGTGACGGGGTGGACGGGGTGGACGGGGTGGACGTGTTCGGGCGGCTCACCGCTCGACCTCCTCGGTCTCGACCTGCTCGGGACGGTCGGCGTTCTCCCAGTCCTGCTCGAGGCTGGAGATGACGTGCCGGTAGTGCGCATCGGTCGCGAGCAGGTCGCGGTGCGTGCCGATGGCGGTGATCCGCCCGTCCTGCAGCACGGCGACCCGGTCCGCGAGGGCCACCGTGGAGGGGCGGTGCGCGATGACGAGGCTGGTGGTGCCGGAGAGCACGGAGCGCAGGCGCGTGGTCACGGCCTCCTCGGTGGTGACGTCGAGCGCGGAGAGCGGGTCGTCGAGCACGAGCACCGCGGGCCGGGCGGCGATCGCCCGGGCGAGGGCGAGGCGCTGGCGCTGCCCGCCGGACAGGGACAGGCCTTCCTCGCCGATCCGGGTCTCGATGCCGTCGGGCAGGTCGGCGACGAACCCGGCCTGCGCGACCTCGATCGCCTCGTGCAGCCGGCGCTCCCGCTCGGCCTCCGGCACGGCGTCGGGCCCGGACTCGGGGACCCCGAGCAGGACGTTGTCGCGCACCGAGGCCGAGAAGAGGGTCGGGTCCTCGAACGCGACCGCGACGGCGCGCCGCACGTCGTGGCGGCGCATGCGGCGCACGTCCACGCCGTCCAGGAGCATCTCGCCGCCCGTGACGTCGAAGATCCTCGGCACGATCATCGCCAGGGTGGACTTGCCGGAGCCGGTCAGGCCGACCAGCGCCGTCGTGGTGCCGACCGGCAGCTCGAGGTTCACGTGCTCCAGCACCGGGTTCGCGGAATCCTCGTACCGGAAGCTCACGTCGCGCAGCTCGACCTCGCCGCGGGGCTCGCCCACCTCGACGGGATCCGCGGGGTCGGCGAGCGGGTTGGGCGTCTCCATGACCTCGCAGAAGCGGTCGACGGCGGTGCGGGCGTTGAGCGTCATCGACAGGGTCATGCCGAGGTCGACCACCGGGCCGTTGATCACCGCGGCCGTGAGGAAGAAGGCGACGAGGTCGCCGAGGGAGATGTCGCCGCGGGCGGCCAGGACGGAGCCGAGCACGAGGCACACTGCCAGCGTGACCTCGGGGATGAGCTGCAGCGACGTCGTGACGGTCGCCTGGTTGCCCGCCTTGCGGATCTCGGTCTGGCGCAGCTCCTCGGCCTGCCCGGTGAACGAGGCGAGGGCGTCGCGCCCCCGGCCGAACGCCTTGAGGACGCGGATCCCGTGCACGGACTCCTCGACGGTGGTGGCGAGGTCGCCCGACTGGTCCTGCGAGAGCCGCGCGATCACGCGGTAGCGGCGCGAGAAGCGGAAGGCGATCACCGTGACGGGGATCGCGCCCGCGAGGTAGACGAGGCCGAGCCAGCCCGCCGTGCTGAGCAGTATCCCGACGCCGACCACGATCGTCACTGCGCTCACGACGAGCTGCAGCAGGCCGAAGATCAGCCAGCGCCGCAGCAGCCCGAGGTCGCCCATGATGCGGCTGAGGAGCTGGCCGCCCGGCCACCGGTCGTGGAACGCGACGGGCAGGTCCTGCAGGTGACGGAACAGCGCCATCCGCATCTCCGCCTCGATCCTCGTGCCCGGGTACATCACGAGGTTGCGGCGCAGCAGGACGAAGCCGGCCTCCGCGACGCCCAGCAGCAGGACGGCGACCAGCGGGACGACGAGGGAGCCCATGTCGTGGGCCGCCGCGCCGTCCGCGAGCGGGCCCTCCACCAGTGCCTGGAGAACGCGCGGGATCGCCAGCGCCGCGAGGCTCGCGCCCAGCGCGGACAGCAGGCCACCGATCAGGCGGGGCACCGCGGGACGAACGTACGGGTACAGCCTGCGCACGGACGCGATCGTCGAGAGCTCCGAGCCCGCCGGGGGTGGGTGCCCGGCGGCGTCGCCCGGGGGCGTGCCGGGGGCGTGTGTCGGTGGGGACTCGGAGGAGCCGGAGCTCCTCCGGGGGCTGTCGGAGGGTTCGGCGCTGTTGGCGCCTTTGCTGCTGCGCGTGGCGCTGGTCGTGTCGGGCATCACACCCATTCTGTCACCGACCACCGACACACTTGCCTTGGTCATCGACATGTGGGCAAGCGCTCACCGAGACCCGGGTTTCGACCGGCTCAACCGACGGAACTGGTTTCGACCGGCTCAACCGGCGGAACTGGTTTCGACCGGCTCAACCGGCGGAACTGGTTTCGACCGGCTCAACCGGCGAACGCGTCGTCGGCGTGGTGCCCAGCCATGCGGAGTACGGGTGTCCCGGCCGGTCGCGGGCCGCGAGCGGCTCCCCCACGTCCTGGTAGATCCAGTAGCAGGGCAGGACGGCGGCCACGAGGGTCGCGTAGTCGCCCCCGGCCGCGCGCAGGTGGTCGAGGTAGGCCGTCGTGGCCGGGCTCGCCGCCACGTCCGGGCGGCTCGTCGCCGGGCGGCTCGTCGCCGGGCCGCCCGCCTCCGGGCAACCGCCCCCGAGCCACCGCGCGTGCAGGTCGAGCTCGGTGACCAGGGCGCCGTGCGCGCCGCCGGCCCAGAACGCCTGCTCCGCCCGCGTGGGTGCGAGCTGGCTCGCGCGGGCCAGCGCCCGGGGCGACGTCGGCGGTGTGGACGGCGGTGTGGTTCGCGTCGTCGTCGAGCCGTGCGCGCACGCTCATGTCGACATCCCTTCGCTAGTGCGAGCTAGATCAGGTTCGACGGGTGTGATCTCAGCGTCCCGGTACCGGCGGTAGCCGGGCCGGGACGCACCCCGTGTCTCGGCGCCACCGTAGATCAGGCCCCGCCGCGGCGGAGCGACGATCCGGGCCGTGACCCGACTGCTGAACCCGGGCGATAAGGTGGCCGGGTGCCCGTGGTCGTCCGTCGTGTGCGCGAGCTCCTCGTCGCCGGCACGACGCTCAGCATCGCGGCCGCCGCGCACCTCCTGGCCGGCGGCGCGCTTCCCGGGGCACCCCTCGGCTGGCTGGTCGTCGCGGCGCTCACGGCGCCGTTCGCCGTGTGGACGTCACGCCGCCGGCTGACCCTCCGCCGCCTCCTGCCCGCCATGGTCGCGATGCAGGTGGTGCAGCACTCCACCCTGTCGTTCATGGCCGCCGCGGACTCCGGCCGCTCGCTCTCCGCTGCCGGCCAGGTCGGCCAGGTCGGCCAGGTCGGCCAGGTCGGCCAGGCTGGCCAGGTCGGGCACACGCTGCACGAGCTGGGCCCCGGTGCTCTGCCCCCGGCCCAGGCGGGCCTGACGCACCTGCACGGCGACGGGGCGGGCACCTCGGCATGGATGCTCGCCGCGCACGCCGCCGCCGTCCTCGCCACGGCGCTCCTGCTCGCGGCGGGCGACCGGGCGGCGACCGACGTCGTGGAGCACCTGCGAGGCGTGGGGGTGCTGGTCCAGGGCCCGCCCCCGCTGCCCGTGGTCCGGCGGCGCGGGCACGTCGTCACCGGCCGCGCCTGGCGGCCACACCCCTGGCACGGGCTGGGTCGCCCCCGGCCGCGCGGCCCGCCGCTGCTCCCGGGCGCCATCGTGCGCCCCGCCTGAGCCTGCCCGGTCCGACGTCGGACGAGGGCGGGTCCCTCGACGTCCACGACAGTCGAACCACGACGCGAACCAGCAGGAGCAGACAGCCATGCCTACGACCCACGACCCGACCCACCACGACCCGACCCACCACGACCCGACCCACCACGACCCGACCGACCACGACCCGACTCCGACGAACCGCCCCGCCCGCGGCTCCCGCCGGGCGCGCGCCCTCGCCGGCGCCGCGGCGCTCGCCATCCCCGCCCTCGTGCTCGGCGCGGGCGCCGCATCGGCACACGTCACCGTGACGCCGGAGTCCGCCGCGGCCGGCAGCTACGCCACCCTGATCGTCAAGGTTCCCAACGAGTCGGACACGGCGTCCACGACCGGCGTCAAGGTCACCCTGCCCGCGGACACGCCGTTCACCAGCGTGTCCGTCGAGCCGGTGCCCGGGTGGACGGCCGAGGTCACCGACGCGCCCCTGCCCGAGCCGGTCGACGTGCACGGCACCCAGGTGACCGAGGCTCCGGCCACCGTCGAGTGGACGGCCGACGACCCCGACGCCGCGATCGCCCCCGGCGAGTTCCTCCGCTTCACCGTCTCCGCAGGCGCCGTGCCCGAGGGTGCCGAGCAGCTCGCCCTGCCCGCCACCCAGACCTACTCCGACGGCGAGGTCGTCGCGTGGGACGAGGAGGCCACCGACGGCGCGGAGCCGGAGCACCCGGCCCCCGTGCTGCAGGTGACCCCCGCCGAGACGGACGGGCACGACGCGGACGGGCACGACGCGGCCGCGTCCGGCGGCTTCGGCGGCTCCGGCGACGGGCCGGCCGGCGGCACGACCGAGGCCACCGGTTCCGACGGCAGCGACACCCTGCCGCTCGCGCTCGGCGCCGCCGGCCTGGGCCTCGGGCTGGTCGGGGCCGTGACGGGCGTCGTCGCGCTCGTCCGCGCCCGTTCGGGGCAGGCGTGACGCGCCGGCCGGGCCGCCGCCGCGCGAGGACGCGGCGCGCGGGGGCGGGCGTGCTCGTCGCCGGGATCGCCGGGATGGCCGGCCTGGCCGGCCTCGCGGGGACGGCCGGCACCATGGTCGCCGCTGCCCCCGCGAGCGCGCACAACGTCGTCGTGGACACCTCCCCGGCGGCAGACTCGTCCGTGTCCGAGGCGCCCGAGACCGTCGACATCACGTTCGACGACGTGGTGCTGAACCTGTCGGCCGACGGCACGAGCACCGTGGTCACGGTGACGGACGCGGACGGGGCGGAGCACGCCACCGGCTGCGCCACCACGCAGGACCGCACCGCGTCCGTGCCGGTGGCGCTGGGCGCGGCCGGCGTATACACCGTCGACTGGCGGATCGTCTCCGCCGACGGGCACCCCACCAGCGGCCGGTACTCGTTCACGTACTCCCCCGCGGCAGGCGCGCCGAGCGAGTCGGCACCGCCCGCGGAGGCCGCCGGCTGCGAGGCGGCCTCGAGCACGTCCGACGGGTACGCGGGGTCGGAGGCTGGGTCGGAAGCTGGGTCGGAATCTCACGCCGGTGCGGCGTCCGGCACCGAAGCCGGGGGTGACGACCTGCTCGTCGTGCTCGGCATCGCCGGCGGCGTGGTCGTCCTCGCCGGGGCGTCCGTGCTGATCGCCCTGCGCGTGGCGCGCCGCCGGGGCTGAGCGGGTGCACGGGCGGTGTCGTCGGGCCGCGGGCCCGGCGACACCGCCCCGCAGCATCGCCGCGCCGGCCGGTGCGTCACCGGCAGATGCCCGGAACAGCGCCGGCGCCGCCTACGATGCCCACCATGGATGCGGGGCAGATCGTCGGGATCGTGACGGGCCTGGTCGTCGTGCTGGTGCTGGTGGCGGCGGTCGCCGTCTGGGTGACGCGCCGCCGTCGCGCCGCCCGGGAGCACACGCGGACGCACGCGGCGGAGCTGGAGCGGCTCGGGATCGAGGCCGGCTCGGCGTTGGTGCGCGCCGACGAGCGCGCACGGCTCGCCGAGGACGAGCTCGCATTCGCCGTGGCGGAGCTGGGCGACCGCGAGACGCAGGACCTCGCGCCGACGCTGCGCCGGGCGCGCGAGCGTCTCGCCGAGGCCTTCCACCTCAACCAGCTCCTCTACGATCACGTGCCGGACACGGACCAGCAGCGGCGCGAGTGGTCGGCCCGCATCGTCGACCTGTGCCGCTCGGCCGGCGGATCCCTCGACGAGCTCGACAGCGGCCTCGCCGCCCTGCGCCGGACCGTGCGCGCCACGCCGGACGCCGTCGCCCGGGTCGACGACGAGCTCGGGCGGGTGCGCGCCGCCATTCCCGGGGCGCGCGCCGACCTGGACCGCCTGCGCAGCCAGTACGCCGAGCGGGCGCTGCTCTCGGTGGCAGACAACCCCGACCAGGCGGAGCGGCTGCTCGAGTTCGCGGGGCGCAGCGCCGCCGCCGCGCGCAAGCGGCTCACGACGCAGCAGGTCGCCGAGGCCGGCGCCGCCGCACGGGCCGCGGAGGAGGCGGTGCGCCGCGCCGAGGGGCTGCTGCGCGCCGTCGACGACTACGAGGCGGAGGCGCTGCGCGCCGAGGCCGCCCTCGGCGCGATCGTCGCGGAGTCGCGCACCGAGCTGGCCGCGGCGCGGGCCCTGCCCGCCGCCCAGCGCTCGGGTGCCGTGGACGGCGCGGTCACCTCGCTCGAGGAGGCCCTCGCCGCCCTGCCCGCCGCGGGCGAGCCGGGCGACCCGGTGAACGCCCTGACCCGGGTGCGGGAGGCGAACACGGCGCTGGACGACGCGGTCGCGGAGCGCGCGGAGCAGGACGAGCGCACCCGCAGGGCCACCTCTCGCCTCGGCCCGGCCCTCGACGACGCCGAGCGTCAGCTCGCGGCCGCCCGGTCGGTGGTGGACGACTACCGCGCCCCCGTGGGCCCGGACGCCCGCACGCGGCTGGCCGAGGCGGAGCGCGAGGTGGCGCTGGCGCGGGCCGCCGAGGACCCCGAGCGCGGGGTCGCCGCCGCGCGACGGGGCGCCGCCCTCGCCGCCGAAGCCGCGACGCTCGCCCACCGCGACCTCGCCCGCGGGGGCCACGGCCAGCGCTGGGACGGTGGCTACAACGACGGTGGCTACAACGACGGTGGCTACGACGGCGGCTGGCAGGGCGGCCGCGGGCGTCGGCCCGGTCGCGGTGGTGGTTCCGGCTCGGACGTCTTCGGCGCCGTGCTCGGCGGCATGGTGCTGGGCGGGCTCCTCGACGACATGGGTGACATCGGCGACCTGTTCGACTGACGCGACGGGTTCACGGCTGTGTGGGAGGGCGGATGAGCGGGACGGTGCGGCGGCGGGTCGTGGTGCACGGCCGCGTCCAGGGCGTGGGGTTCCGCTGGGCGGCCGCCGACGCGGCCGCGCGGCTCGGCGTCGGGGGCCAGGTGCGGAACCTGGCGGACGGCACCGTGGAGGCCGAGGTCGAAGGCACCCCGGCCGCGGTGGACGCGATGCTCGCGTTCCTGCGCGAAGGGCCCGCGGCGGCGGTGGTCAGCGGGATCGACGTCGAGGAGGTGTCCCCGCGCGGGGACACCGACAGCTTCGTGACCCGCTGACCCCCTGAACCGTCCGACCCCTGAAGCGCCGGGCCCCTTGACCGCCCGACCCCCGACGTCGGACCGAGCGGTCAGCCCGCCCGCGCCACCACCCGCTCGACGACGCCCGCCCGGGTGCGCTCGTGCTCCTCGACGACGAGGCCGTGCTCGCGCACCCACACCAGCGGGCGGCGGCGGAAGTGCTCGCCCGCCAGCGGCACGCTCACCAGGTCCGCGACCGCCTGCAGCACCCGCAGCGGCCACGAGCTCGACACCACGTGGTCGGCCAGCAGCAGGCGCCCGCCGGGGCGCAGCACCCGCACCATCTCGGCGAGCGCCGCGCGGTCGTCGGGGATGGCGCACAGGGAGAAGGTGCACACCACGGTGTCGAAGGCGTCGTCCGGCAGGTCCAGGGCCTGCGCGTCGCCGAGCCGTAGGTCCGTGTCCGGGTCCAGGCCTAGCCCCAGGCGGGCGGCCCTCCGCCGTGCCACGTCGAGCATGCCCGGGCTCCACTCGACGCCCGTGAAGCCGCCGCTCACCACCTCGCGCGGGTAGTGCTCGAGGTTGAGCCCGGTCCCGACGGCGACCTCGAGCGTGCGGCCCTCGGCGCGGGCGCACAGCCGCTGCCGCACGTCGGGGAACATCCGCCGTTCGGCCGCCGCGAACGCACGGTCGTACCCCGACGCCTCGCGGTCCCACCGCCGGCGCAGCCGCGCGGCGCGCCCCGATCCCACTCCGTCGTCGCTGGTCACCGCTCCAGCGTCCCACGTCCCGGCCGTGGGGCGCCCGCGCCGGACGCGACCGCGCCCGCGTGCCGCGGGGCCTGCGGAGACCACGTAGCATCGCGCACGTGACCAGTCCTGCCCACGCTCGCCCCGTCCGACGCCGAGGCACCGGCAGCGGCGTCGTGGGCGGCGTCGGCGAGGTGCTCATCACGCTCGGGGTGGTGCTCGGCCTGTTCGTCGTCTGGCAGCTGTTCTGGACGTCGGTGGAGGCAACCGCCCAGGCGGACAAGGTCATGTCGGAGTTCTACGACACACTCCCGGCTCCCAACCCTGCGCCCGCCGAGCTGCGCACCGACGAACCCCCGGTGCCGGATCAGACGCCCTACGGCGAGACGATCGGCACGCTCATCGTGCCGGCCTGGTACGGCCTGACGACCAACGCGATGCCCATCGCGGAGGGCACCGGCATGGACGTGCTCGACCAGGCGATGGCCGGGCGCTACGAGACGTCGCAGCAGGTGGGCGAGGTGGGGAACTTCGCCCTCGCCGGGCACCGGCGCACGCACGGCAACTCCTTCCGCCACGTCGACGTCCTGGAGAAGGGCGACCAGATCATCGTCGAGACGGCGAAGACCTGGTACGTCTACGAGGTCACGAGCGACGAGCTCGTGACGCCCGACCAGGTGGACGTGGTGGCCCCTGTGCCGCACCATCCGGACCAGGAGCCCACCGAGCGGCTGCTGACGCTCACGACCTGCCACTCGCTGACCCTGGGCGAGTACGGCAACGACCACCGCTGGATCACCTACGCGAAGTTCGTCGGGTGGATGGACCGCGCGGACGGCACCCCCGACCAGGTCCGCGAGGAGGGCGACTGATGTACGCGTGGATCTTCCGGCACCTGCCCGGCAACCTGTTCTGGCGCATCCTGGTGTCGCTCGTGCTCGTCACGGCCGTCGTGGCGGTGCTGTTCCTGTGGGTGTTCCCCGCGATCGCGCCGTACCTGACGCTGCTCGAGGGCGACCCGGCCGTCGGATGACGCCGCCTCACTGCACCCACCCTCACTGCCCCCACCCGTCGCGCTGCCCCCGCGCTGACACTCCCGAGCACCGGTTCAGCTGCTGGACCGCACCACCAGCTCCGGGTCGAAGAGGACCTCCTCGCTCGGCGCGTCCGGCTGGGCGATCTCGCGCAGCAGGATCTCGGCCGCCGCGGTGCCGATCGCCCGGCTGGGCTGGCGCACGGTGGTGAGCGGCACGGCGCCCGTGGTCGCGAACGGGATGTCGTCGTACCCCACGAGCGCGACGTCCTCGGGCACCCGCACCCCGCCGTCGAGCAGGGCACGCACGAGGCCGAGCGCGTGCATGTCGTTGCCCGCCAGCACGGCGTCCGGCCGCTCGTCGGGCGCGGCGGCGGCGATCCGCCGCCCGACCTCCGCGCCCTCGGCGAGCCCGAGGTCGTCCGCGTGCGCCACCCGCAGCGTCGCGCCCGGCGTCCGGCCGACCACCTCCCGGACTCCGTCGAGGCGGCGCCTGATCTGCTGCACCCGGGGCGCACCCGTGGCCACGAGCAGGCGGCGCCGGCCGCGGTCCACCAGGTGCTGCGCGGCGACGCGCCCGCCCTCGTGGTGCCGCAACGACACGGTCGACAGGCGGCGGGTGGGGTCCTGCTGGTCCACCACGACCACGGGGGTGCCGCGCTCCTTGCGGGCCGCGAGCGCCGCCATCTGCGCGTCGGACGGCGCGACCACCATGCCGTCGAAGCGCAGCTGCTCGAACAGCGCGACGAGCCGCTCCTGCTGGTCGCCCGACTCGTGGGTGCTGCCCGTCACGAGCGTCAGGTCCGCCGCGGCCAGCACCTGCTCGACGGCGTTGACCACGTCGGCGAAGAACGGGTTGGATGCGTTGATCACCGAGACGCCGACGATCCCCGACCTGCGCCATCGCAGCTGGCGGGCGGACAGGCTCGGGACGAAGCCGAGCTGCTCGACGGCGTCCCGGATGCGCGCCGTCGTCGCGGGCGCCACCTTCTCGGGGCGGTTGAGGTAGTTCGACACCGTGGCCGCGGACACCCCGACGTGCCGTGCGACGTCGTGGATGGTCACCATGTGCGCTCCCCCGTGTCGGCCCCGGTCTCGTCGGCGTGGCCGCCTGCCGCCAGGATGGTCCCATGACATCTGGACCGACATCTGGACCGACATCTGGACCGACATCTGGACCGACATCTGGACCGACGCTCCGCTTCGGGATCAAGCTCACGCAGGACGCGCCGATCGGGACGTTCCGCCAGGTGTGGCAGGCCGCCGACGAGTCGGGGTTCGACCACGTCTGGGTGATGGATCATCTCGCCTCCCTCGGAGCGGACGACTCGCGTCCGATCTTCGACGCGTGGGCCATGCAGGCGGCGATGGCGGTGGCCACGTCGCGCGTGCGGATCGGCTGCATGGTCACCGGCAACACCTACCGCCACCCGGTGATGCTCGCGAAGCTCGCCACCACGGTCGACCACCTCTCGGGCGGCCGCCTCGAGCTCGGCATCGGCGCCGGGTGGAACGAGCACGAGCACGCGATGTACGGGTTGGACCTCGGCACGGTCCGGTCCCGCATGGACCGGCTCGAGGAGTCGCTGCAGGTGCTCACGTCGCTCTGGACGCGGCCCCGCACCACGTTCGCCGGGGAGCACTACCGGCTCACGGACGCCGTGGCCGAGCCCGCGCCGGTGCAGCGCCCGCACCCGCCGATCTGGGTGGGCGGCTCCGGGCCGCGGCGCACCCTGCGCCTCGTGGCGCAGTACGCCGACGCGTGGAACGACACCTCGAGCACCCCGGAGCGGGTCGCCGCCCTCAGCGAGGTGCTCGAGCGGCACTGCGCGGACGTCGGCCGGGACCCGGCCGAGATCCGCCGCACCGTGCAGCTGCGCCTGCGCGAGCACGACGTCGCGGACCTGCCGGGGCTGGTCGGGCGCTACGCGGCCGTGGGCGTCACGGAGTTCGTGGTGGTGCTGAGCTCCGGGGACGCCGCGCTGCCCGAGCTCGACGAGGTCGTGCGCGCCCTCCCCCGGTTGCGCGCCGCAGCCTGACCCGGGCGCTGACACGGCGGCTGATCCGGGCACTACTCCGGGCACTGCTCCGGGCACCACGCCGCCCCCGCCTGCGCGGCGTGCAGCGCCGCGTACCGGGCGCCGCGCGCGAGCAGCTCGTCGTGGCTGCCGACCTCGATGACGCGCCCGTGCTCGAGCGCGACGATGCGGTCGGCCGCGCGGACGGTGGACAGCCGGTGGGCGACCATCAGGGTGGTCCGCGACGCCATGAGCCGGTCGAGCGCCTCGCGTACGGTCGCCTCAGCCTCGGGGTCGAGCGCGCTGGTGGCCTCGTCGAGGAAGAGGATGCGCGGGTCGCACACCAGCGCCCGGGCGATCGCCAGGCGCTGCCGCTGGCCGCCCGCACCTGCTCGTCGGACGCGTCGTCGAGCCCGTAGGCCACGTTCTCCCTGATCGAGCCCTCGAAGAGCACCGACTCCTGCGGCACCACCGAGACCGAGCGCCGCACCGTACGGAGGTCGAGCTCGGCCATGTCCGCGCCGTCGAGCAGGATCCGGCCCGCCGTGGGCCGCACGAAGCCGAGCACGAGGTTGAGCAGGGTGGACTTGCCGGAGCCGGACGGCCCCACGAAGGCGACGGTCTCGCCCTCGCGCACCTCGAGGTCGACGTCGTGCAGCGAGTCCTCGGACGCGTCGGCGTAGCGGTGCGAGACATGCGCGAGGCGCAGGCTGCCCTGTACGTGGTCCACGTGGCGGCGTCCCTCGTTCTGCTCGAGGTCGAGCTCGGCGAGCACCTCCGCGATCGAGCGCACCGATTCGATCCCGCGCGCGGTGACGGGCACGAGGTTGAGCAGCGGATGGGTGACCTGCTGCAGCATCAGCTCGACGTTCTCGACGTCGCGCACCACCTTGCTCTGCACCACCCCCGAGCTGGCGCGCGAGTAGTACCCGATGGACAGCGCCTGCAGCCGCTCCACCAGCGCGTTGCGCAGCGTGGCGCCGCGCCGCGCACCACGGTCATGAAGTTGCGGGTGTACACGATGTGGTTCGGGTAGTGCGGCGCCAGGAGCACCACGGCGAGGGCGAACCACATCAGCACGGAGGTCACCGTGCCGGCGCATCGAGTACAGCCAGCCCGTCTTCTACAGCCATTTCCGCGGTAAGCGCGAGATCATCGGCGCCGTCGCACTCCAGGGCGCCACCGAGATGGCCTCGGCGGCGCGGGCCGCGACCGCCGCCGTGGATGGCCCGCACGAGGGGGTCGCGGCTCTCGCGCGCGCCTCCCTCGACTTCGCCGAACGCAGCACGGCGGTGTTCGACGCCATGTTCCAGCTCGACGGCGGCCTCGCGTACGCACAGGAGGGCACGCCGGAACCCCTCAAGGATGCCTTCGCCGCGCTGCTGGAGCGTCTCGGCGAGGTCGCCGGCGACGGCATCGACCCGGAGACGTTCACCGCGGTGTTCTGGGCGTCCTTGCACGGATTTTGGTGCAGGCTCGGGCCATGACCAACTATGCCCGCCTGTATCGGCTCGGCGTCCGTCCCTGGGAGGGGTACGCGGAGGCCGCGGCACCGAGCATCGCCGCCCTGCTCGATCGCGAGGAGGCCGACCGGCCGCATCCCCCCGGGCGGGTGCTCGACCTCGGCTGCGGCCGCGGCCAATTCACCCCGACCCTCGCGCGGCGAGGCTGGGACGCCGTGGGCGTCGACGTCGTACCGCAGGCGATCGAAGAGGCGCGCCGGCGCGACCGGGACGGGGTCACCTATGTGGTCGGCGACGTCACCGACCTGGAGGCCGGATCCGACGAGCTCGGCGCCTTCGACCTCTTCCTCGACGTCGGCTGCCTCCAGGGTCTCGACACCGAGCAACGCCGCGCCGAGGGCCGCGGGGTCACCGCCCTCGCCAACCCCGGCGCCACGCTGCTCGTGCTGGCGTTCCAGCCCACGCGGCTGCGCCGGCTCGTGGAGGGCGTCGCGCCCGAGGAGGTCGTGGCGGCCTTCGAGGGCTGGGAGCTGCTCGACGTCCGGGCCGCCGAGACCGCCGGACTGGGCTGGCCGATGAACCGCACCCGCCCGCAGTGGTACCGGCTGCGGGTGGACGCATGAGCGCCCCGGGGATCACCGCCGCGCCGCAGGCTCCGGCCTGGGTGCGCGACGCGGCCGCGGACGCCGGCGCCCGACAGGTGCCACCCGGGCCGGAGACCGAGGGCCTGCTGTGGTTCGGCGGCGCCGTGACCGACCTCCGGGAGGCCCTCGCGGCCGCCCCGCGCACCCGGTGGGTGCAGCTCCCCTCGGCGGGGGTCGACGCGTACGCGGACGCCGGTCTGTTCGCCGGCGACGGCATCACCTGGACGTCGGCCAAGGGGTCGTTCTCCCGCCCCGTGGCCGAGCACGCGCTCGCCCTCACGCTGGCGTCGCTGCGCCACCTGCCCGAGCGGGCCCGCGCCCGGTCGTGGGGCGAGCCGGCCGGCACCACACTGTTCGGAGCGAACGTGCTCGTCCTCGGCGCCGGCGGCATCGCCCGGACGTACCTCGACCTGCTCGCTCCGTTCGGCACGCGCAACGTCGTGGTGCGCCGGCGCCCCGAGCCGGTGCCGGGCGCCGACCGGACCGTCACCGCGGACGACCTGACCGCGGAGCTGGCCGAGGCGGACGTCGTCATGATCGCCGCCGCGCTCACCTCGCGGACGCGGGCCCTGATCGGCACGGCCGAGCTCGCCGCGGTAAAGCCCGGCGCCGTGCTGGTGAACATCGCGCGCGGCGGGCTCGTCGACACGGACGCCCTCGTGGACGCCCTGTCCTCGGGGCACCTGGGCGCCGCCGCGCTCGACGTCACCGACCCGGAACCCCTGCCCGACGGCCACCCGCTGTGGGACGCCCCGCGGGCTCTGATCACCCCCCACACCGCCGACACGGCCGAGATGGTGGCGCCGCTGCTGCGCGCGCGGATCGAGGAGAACCTCTCCCGGTTCGCCTCGGGACGGGAGCTCACGGGGGTCGTGGACCGGCACGCGGGGTACTGAGACCCGGCCCCCGTCGTGTGGTCCTCGCCGCAGTCGGGGCCCGGGCGTCGGGGAGGCCCTCCGGACGCGACTAACCTGAGACCGTGGCTACCTTCTCGAGCGTGACCCGTCAGCACATCCTTAAGGCGATCGAGGAGGCCGACGACCGAGGGGTCGACGCCTTCGTCGGCGTGTACGGCTTCACCCCCAACCCCGGGCACACGTTCGTGCACTCCGGCCAGACCTACGACTCCAAGGCCGTGCTGGGGGTCGCGCACAAGTACGCGACCGGCCAGCTCGCCACGACGGATGACCTTGTCGATGCCAAGTGCGACGACGCCGCCATCCTGACCAAGCACGGCTTCGAGGCCACCGCGCCGGCCTCCGCCGCCGCCCCGGCGGCCACGAAGAAGCCCGCCGCACGCCGCAAGGCCGCGAGCGCCGCCCCCGTCCGCAAGCCCGTCGCACCCGAGCCCGTCCTCGCCATCTGCCCGACGTGCAACACCGCGCTCCCCGCCACCGGCGTCTGCGACGAGTGCGGCTGAGTGTCCCGCGTCACCCTCCCGCGTGGTGCAGCCGCGCCGCCTGCTTCACCAGGTGCGTCCGCTCCGGGGAGCTGAGCGACGCCTCGGCCGCGGCGGCGTAGAGCCGGGCCGCCTCCGCGAGGTCGCCGGCGCGCTCGTGCAGGTAGGCGGCCGCAGCGTCGCGCCGCGGAAGGTCGGGAGCCAGGCCCTCCACCACACGCAGGCCGGCGAGCGGACCGTCCACGTGCCCCACGGCGACCGCGCGGTTGAGCGCCACCACGGGGTTGCGTGGGTCGAGCGTCGCGAGCTCGTCGTACCACCCGAGGATCTGCGGCCAGTCCGTCTCCTCGGCCGACGCGGCGTCGTCGTGCAGTGCGGCGATCGCGGCCTGCGCCTGGTAGGCGCCGAGCCGGTCGCGGGCGAGCGCGCCCTGTAGCAGGGCGACGCCCTCGGCGATCGTCGCGGTGTCCCACAGCGCACGGTCCTGCTCCGCGAGCGGCACGAGCTCCCCCGACGGCGACGTGCGGGCGGGACGGCGGGCGTCGTGCAGCAGCATGAGGGCCAGCAGGCCCGCGGCCTCGGCGTCGTCGGGCACGGCGGCGACCAGCTGCCGGGCGAGGCGGATCGCCTCGTCCACGAGGTCCACGCCGTCGGTCGCGCCGTCGGTCGCGCCGTCGGTCGCGCGGGCGTTCGCGCGGTCGTTCGCGCGGTCGGTCGCGTGGTCGGTGAAGCCCTCGTTGAACATCAGGTACAGCACGCGCAGCACCGCGTACACGTCGCCCGGCTCCCGGAAGCGCTCCCCCGTCACCGTGCGCTTGGCCCGCGAGATGCGCTGGGCCATCGTCGCCTCCGGCACGAGGAACGCCCGGGCGATCTGCGCCGTCGTCAGGCCGCCCACGGCGCGCAGCGTGAGCGCCACGGACGACGCCGGCGTGAGGGCCGGGTGGCAGCAGCGGCTCAGGAGCAGCAGGGTGTCGTCGGCCTGTTCCGTAGGTCCGGACGCCGGTTCGAGGCTCACCTTGACCTCGCGCAGGGCGCGGGAGGACGCGGAGCGCCGGGCGTCCAGGAACTTGCGCCACGCCACCGTGACGAGCCAACCCTTTGGGTCGTCCGGCATCCCGCCGTTCACCGCGTCGCTCGGGCCGTCTGACCCCTGCCACCGGCGCACCGCCTCCAGGAGCGCCTCCTGGACGGCGTCCTCGGCGTCGCCGAAGGCCGCCCCGCGGCGGACGAGGACGCCGAGGACCTGGGGTGCCACGTCCCGCAGCACCTGGTCTCTGAGCACCTGGTCTCTCAGTACCGGGCCTCTCAGTACCGGGCCTCTCGACGCCTCGTCCCGCCGGGGGTCGTTCACCCCGTGACCTCGGCCGCGTCGGTGAGGAACGGGCGCACCTCGATCCACTCGTGGAGCGGGCGTCCGCCCGGGCCGGGCGCCGAGGACAGGTACGCGGCAGCCTCGTGCGCCCGCTCCTGCGAGTCCACGTCGATCACCATCCACCCGGCGATGAGGTCCTTCGTCTCCGCGAACGGGCCGTCCGTGACCGGGGGCTTCCCTTCGCCCCCGTACCGCACGAACTCGCCGCGCGGGGAGAGCGCCTGGGCATCGACGAACTCGCCCCGCTCGCGCAGGTCGTCGATCACCGAGTCCATGAAGGCGATGTGGTCGCTCACCTCGGCGGGCGTCCACCGGTCCATCGGCACGTCGGTGCCCGGCACCGGCTCCGGGATCCCGCGGTAGTGCTTGAGCAGCAGGTACTTGGCCATGGGTCCATCCTCCAATGCGGGGCGATGCGTGTCACCGCCTCTCGCCCCGGGGACGGAGCCGACCCGCGGTTCTCGACACGTTCTCGACATGAATCTCGACACGAATCTCGACGTCGAACTCCGAAGACCTCGCCCTCGACCGCCCGCCCTGCCGGATCCGGCATGCCGACCTACGCTGAAACCCACCTGCGAAAGGGGCGACATGCCCACGCACCAGCCCGCACACGCGGACGTCCACGTCGATCCCACGCTCGCCGACCTGTACAAGGACCTGCACCGCCATCCAGAGCTCGGGTTCGCCGAGCACCGCACCGCGGGGATCGTCGCGGACCGGCTCCGCGCGTCGGGCTTCGACGTGACGACCGGGATCGGGACTACCGGCGTGGTCGGCGTGCTGAAGAACGGGCCCGGCCCGGTCGCCCTGCTGCGCGCCGACATGGACGCCCTGCCCGTCAAGGAGGACACCGGGCTGGACTACGCCAGCACGGAGACGACCACCGACGCCGCCGGCAAGACCGTCCCCGTCGACCACGCGTGCGGCCACGACCTACACACGACGTGCCTCCTGGGCGCCGCCGACGTGCTGGCGAAGGACACGGCCAGCTGGTCCGGCACGCTGCTGGCGGTCTTCCAGCCCGCCGAGGAGCTCGGGGCGGGCGCGCAGGCGATGGTCGACGACGGCCTCTACGAGCGCTTCCCGAGGCCCGACGTCGTCCTCGGCCAGCACGTGGCGCCCCTGCCCGCCGGGAAGATCGCCGGGCATGCCGGTGCGTCCTACGCAGGCTCGGACTCGCTCCGTGTCCGGCTCGTCGGTCGCGGGGCCCACGGCTCCACGCCGCAGGCGTCGATCGACCCGATCGTCATGTCGGCGGCGACCGTACTGCGCCTGCAGACCGTCATCTCCCGGGAGATCCCGAGCACCGCGACGGCCGTCCTCACCGTGGGCTCGATCCACGCCGGCGACGCCGCGAACGTCATCCCCGGCGAGGCCGAGGTGCAGCTCAACATCCGCAGCTACGACGAGGCGACCCGGCAGCAGATCCTCGCCGCGGTCGACCGCATCGTCAAGGGCGAGGCGGCGACGGCGGGCGCCCCCGAGGAGCCCACCGTCACGCCGATCGAGCGGTTCCCCGTCGTCGTCAACGACCAGGCCGCGCTCTCGCGCACGCTCGACGCCTTCGCCGCCTGGCTGGGGCCCGACAAGATCATGGACCCGGGCGCCGGCGCCGGCAGCGAAGACGTGGGGATCCTCGCCACCGCGGCCGGGGCGCCCCTGTCCTACTGGCTGCTCGGCGGCACCGACCCGTCGCTGTTCACCACCGGCGACATGACCGACCCCGCGCTGCTGAAGGTGCCGTCCAACCACTCGCCCCACTACGCCCCGATCATCGAGCCGACCCTCACGAACGGCGTCACGGCCCTCGTCACGGCGGCCCGCACCTGGCTGCCGCCCGCGTGACGGACGCCGAACCGACGCCGGGCGGAGGGCGGCGGCAGATCGGTCGTAGCGTGCAGACGTGACGACCGACTCGTACGAGCCCTTCACCCCGCGCACCGACCCGGCGGTGGTCGACGACCTGCGTGCCCGGCTGCGGGCGACGCGCTGGCCGGACGCCCCGGCGGGCGCCGGCTGGTCGCTGGGGGCCGACGCGGGCTATCTCCGTGAGCTGGGCCGAGGATTTCGACTGGCCGGTCCAGGAGGTGGCCCTTCGAGGAGCCCAGTAGCGGGTGACTGCCTGGCCGCGGCGATCGGCCGGTTCGACGCCGACGTCGAGGTGATCGGGCCGCCCGAGCTCGCCGCGGCCTTAGGCCGCCTCGGCGTGCGGTTCACGGCGGCCGCCCGTCAGCCGCCGTCGGGGCCCTGAGCATCCTCGGCGTCGGTGGCAGCGTCCGTGGCCGACAGCGGCGTCGCGATGTCCTCCAGCGACTTCTGCTCGGCCCCGACGCCGAGGAACATCGCCACCACTCCCCCGCCGATCATCAGCGCCGCGCCGAGGTAGTAGCCCACCGCGATGCCCGTGATGTCGCCGGCCTGGCCCGCGGACTCGATGAGGCGCCCGAAGAGCAGCGGACCGGTGATGCCGCCCACCGCCGTGCCGATCGCGTAGAAGAACGCGATGCACAGCGCCCGGGTCTCCATCGGGAACACCTCGCTCGCGGTGAGGTACGCCGAGCTCGCTCCGGCCGACGCGATGAAGAAGATCGCCATCCCGAGGAACGTCAGCGTCCACGCGGTGAGCCCGCCGAGCAGGAGACCCGCGACGGCGAGCAGGACGCCCGAGACGATGTACGTGCTGGAGATCATGCGCACGCGGCCGACCTTGTCGAACAGCGGCCCCAGCGCGAGCGCCCCGAGGAAGTTGCTCACCGCGAACAGGGCGATGTATGCACCGGTCTGGCCGACGCCGAGGAACGTCTGCAGCGTGTCGCCGAACGTGAAGAAAAACGCGTTGTAGAGGAACGCCTGGCCCACGAACAGCGAGAGGCACAGCACGGTGCGGCGTGGGTAGTCCGCGAAGACGGTGCGCGCCACCCGGGCGAGGCTCACGGTGTGGCGCTGCTTCACGGTGAGGGTGCCCTCGGGCTCGGGGAGCTCGACGCCGTCCTCCTGCGTCACGCGCTGCTCGATGCCGGAGACGATCCGCTCGCTTTCCTTCTCCCTGCCGTGGATGAAGAGCCAGCGCGGGCTCTCCGGCACGTTCCGGCGTACGAACAGCACGGCGAGCCCGAGCACCGCGCCGAGCGCGAAGCACAGCCGCCAGCCCAGCCACGCGGGGACGAGCTCCGGGTTCAGCAGCGGGATGGTCAGCAGCGCGCCGCCCGCGGCGCCGATCCAGTACGAGCCGTTGATCGCGATGTCGATGCGGCCGCGGAACTTCGCCGGGATCAGCTCGTCGATCGCGGAGTTCACGGCCGCGTACTCGCCGCCGATCCCGAGGCCGGTGACGAACCGCATCGCGAAGTAGTACAGCGGGTTCATCGAGAAGGCCGTCAGCACGGTGCCCGTGAGGTACACGAGCAGCGTGAGGATGAACAGCTTCCTGCGCCCGAACCTGTCGGTGAGCTGCCCGAACACGAGCGCCCCGAGGCACGAGCCCGTCACGTATACCGCACCCGCGAGGCCGATGTCCGCGCTGGTGAGGCCGAGACCCGTCTCCCCCTTCAGCGCGTCGGACAGGTTGCCGACGATCGTCACCTCGAGGCCGTCGAGGATCCACACCGTGCCAAGGCCGATCACGATCAGC
Source organism: Isoptericola sp. Y581 (assembly GCF_059445475.1). Lineage (NCBI taxonomy): Bacteria > Bacillati > Actinomycetota > Actinomycetes > Micrococcales > Promicromonosporaceae > Isoptericola > Isoptericola sp. Y581. The sequence goes on from NZ_JCAIUK010000003.1 coordinate 387,525, forward strand.
CAGTGCCAGCGCGCCCACGGCAGCCGGTCCAGCCGGGCCGGGATGTCGGTGGTGATGGTCCGCAGCGTCGCCGCTTCGCTCCCCGTCGAGGACATCTTCCGGTTGTACGCCCGGCGCGCCCGGAGCGCAGCCTGACGGCGCTCCGCTCGGGGGCTTGTACATTCGGTCACATGGTTGATCACAGGAACAGTCCGGACGACCGCGCCCGGACCCCGCACCGGGCGGCATACCTGGTCAGCGCCGCGGCGCTCGCCGCCCCGCTCGCCCTGGCGGGTGCCGCGGCGTCCGCCGCGGAGGCCAGCACCCCCTCCGGCCTCGCGCCGCGCGCCTCCCCCGCCACGGCGTCGCACATCCATGGCCCCGACGCCACGGGTGGCATCGACGGCGAGGCCATGCGGCACCGGCTGGTGCACGAGGGGCCGGACCCGGACGCACCGAGGCTCCGCGCCGCAGACGACACCCCGCGCGTGCAGGAGAAGGGCTCCGGCGACAGTGTCGACGACGGCGGCGAGGGAGCCCAGCGCCTCCCCGCACCTCGGGCGGCGAGCGGCTGGGACCTGCGCGTCGAGGGCAGTCTGAGCACGACGACCATCACCGGGGAGAAGGTCGCGCCGAACGAGGAGGACGACGGTGCCATCCCGCTGGCTCGCGACCTGGACCTCGGCGCGGAGCGCCGCGGGGTCACGACCACCGGCGTCATCGGCGACGGGCCGCACGGGTCGGACGGCGGCCAGACCGGCGACTACGACTTCTACCGCGTCGACGCCGCGAAGGGCGAGACCCTCACCGTGGACCTCGCCCCGGAGGGCGAGCTGACGCCGAACGCGCTCCTGTACGACGCCGACGGGAACCTCCTGGTCGGCACCCAGGACATGACCGGCGACGGCGCCGTGCATCTCTCCCAGCGGATCGAGCAGCGCGGCACCTACTACGTGGCGGTCGGCAACCTCTTCCCCGAGGACCCCTTCGACCCGGCGTCCGGCCTGGCCGTCTTCACCGAGGGCCCGTACGAGCTCGACGTCACGCTGCACGCGCGGGGCACCGCCGACACGGACGTGTACGCCGTCCCGCTGCGCCAGGGCGACGTGCTGGGCGCCTCGGTGTCCGGCGCCGCCCGGCAGGTCGCGATCCACGAGCTGGACGGCGACCTGGTGCAGGCCTCCGCCTTCGACTCCGGCGTCGTCTACCCCGACGACTCGCCGCTGCCCCGTGGCGGCAACGCCACCGCCAACCATGTCGTCGACAAGACCGGGCTGTACCTCGTCTCGGTCGCCGACGGCGCCGGCGACTACGAGCTCACCGTGGGGTCGCACCGCGCGCCGTCGACCCAGGGCGAGACCACGCACACGGTACTGCTCGACTTCAGCGGCCCGTCGTTCGACAACCGGATCTTCAAGTCCTTGGCCCTCGAGCCCGGGGTGCGGGAGATCAGCCCCCTGCGCGACTTCCTGCCGCACTGGGGACTCACGGCGTCCGACGAGCGCGCCGTCATCGAGGCCACGACCGAGCGCGTCCGCGAGACGTTGCACGACGAGATCCCCGGGTCCGAGGTGCGCGTGACGAACGACCTCGAGGACCCCGACCTCTTCGGTGAGCCGGGGGTCAGCCGCGTGATCGTGGGCGGCACGATCGCAGAGACCGGCCTCCTGCCCGCGTTCGGGCTGTCGGAGTCCGTCGACCCGGGGAACTTCGCCCGCGAGGAGACGGCAGTCGTCATGCCGGAGCTCATGATCGGCGACGACAACCCGATTTCGCTCAGCCGGTTCCTCACCGACGACAGCGACCGGTTGCAGGCGGTCGGGCAGGCGCTGGGCAACACCACCGCCCACGAGATCGGGCACTTCCTGGGCAGCTTCCACACCGACGACCTCGACGACCCCACAAGCGTGATGAACACCGGCAACCGGCTGCACACCTACGCGATCGGCCCGGACCAGGTCGCCGGCACCGCCGACGACGACCACATCGCGATGCGGCCAGCGTTGTACGACCGGATGCAGGGCCTCGCCGGCATCGAGGACACGATCAGCCGCACGGCCGTCGCGCTCCGATGAGTTGAAGGCTGAGGTGACGGCGCAGGACGGCGGAGCCCGTGCGGGGTCCCGCCGTCCTCGTGCCTGCACCGAACCCGCATGGTCACGACATCGACACGATCCGTGTGGTCCGTTGACGCTGCGCCGACGGGGCGAATAGCGTGCAGTGGCATCGATCTTGAATCGTTTTAGGAATCGCTCACGACAACGACGTCGGAGGGAGAGAGCCTGTGGCGAGCCCGCCCCTGGCCCCCGTTCTCGAGCTGCTGGACGTCCGCAAGGCGTTCGGCCCCGTGGTCGCGCTGCGCTCCGGCGCGCTACGCGTCGACGCCGGGTCGATCCACGCGCTCGTCGGCGAGAACGGGGCCGGAAAGTCGACCCTGGTGAAGATCCTCTCGGGCCTGTATCGCCGCGACGGCGGGACGTTCCGGCTGCACGGCCAGGACGTCGACTTCACGACGACGTCCGAGGCGAAGGCTGCGGGCGTCGCGGTCATCTATCAGGAACCCACCCTGTTCCCGGACCTCAGCGTCATGGAGAACATCTTCATGGGCCGCCACCCGCTGAAGCCCGGGCGCCGCGTCGACCGCCGGGTGATGCGCGAGGAGTCGGCACGGCTGTTCGCCCGGCTGGGCGTGGGGATCGACCCGCTGCGGCCCGCGGAGGGCCTGTCGATCGCCGACCAGCAGATCATCGAGATCGCCAAGGCCATCTCGCTGGACGCGAGCGTGCTCGTCATGGACGAGCCCACCGCGGCGCTGTCCGGGCACGAGGTGCGCCGGCTGTTCCAGGTCGCGCGGAGCCTGCGCGACGAGGGCAAGGCCCTGGTGTTCATCTCGCACCGGCTCGACGAGGTCGTCGAGCTGTGCGACAACGTCACCGTCCTGCGCGACGGCGAGTACGTGTCCACCGCCGCCGTCTCCCACACCTCGATCTCACAGATCGTCACCGACATGGTCGGGCGGGCCGTCGACGACCTGTTCCCCAAGACGCCGGCCGCCGTCGGCGACGTCCGGCTCGAGGTCCGGGGCCTGCAGCGTGCCGGGGTGTTCCACGACGTGTCGTTCCGCGTGCGGTCCGGGGAGATCGTCGCGCTCGCCGGGCTCGTCGGGGCCGGCCGCAGCGAGATCGCCCGAGCCGTCTTCGGCGTCGACCCGTACGACGCCGGCGGCGTGCACCTCGACGGGCGGCCGGTGCCGCCGCACAGCCCGCGGGCTGCGGTCCGAGCGGGGATGGCCCTGATCCCCGAGGACCGGCGCCAGCAGGGCCTGGTCACCGACGCCTCGGTCGCCCGCAACGTCACCGCCGTCATCCGGTCCCGGATCTCCCGGCTCGGCCTGCTCACCACGCGGCGCGAGAGCGACGTCGCCGCGCCCTGGGCCTCGCGCCTCGAGGTGAAGACCAACGCCCTCGACATGACCGGCGCCACGATGAGCGGCGGCAACCAGCAGAAGGTGGTCATCGCCAAGTGGCTCGCCACGACCCCGACACTGCTGATCATCGACGAGCCCACGCGCGGCATCGACGTCGGCACGAAGGCCGAGGTGCACCGCCTGCTGTCGGAGCTCGCCGGCCAGGGCATGGCGATCCTCATGATCTCCTCCGAGCTGCCCGAGGTGCTCGGGATGGCCGACCGCGTCCTCGTCGTCGCGGAGGGCCGCATCACCGCCGACCTGCCGCGCGACGAGGCCACCGCCGAGGCCGTCATGCACGCCGCGACCGCGTCCCTGGAGCACCACCCGTGACCGAACAGCTCGTCGAGCCCAGCCGGCTCTCCCCCGCGCGGCGCGCCTGGCGCACGGTGCTGCGCTCGCGCGAGCTCGCCGTCGCGCTGGTGCTGCTCGTCGTCATTGCCGCCGCCACCGTCGCGACCGAGAGCTTCCTGTTCAGCCCGAACAGCTGGCGCGACCTGCTCCTGACGCCGTCGGTGCTCGTCGTGCTGGCCGTCGGCCAGGCCGTCGTGATCGTCACGCGGAACGTCGACCTGTCCGTCGGCTCGATCCTCGCCCTGACCGCGTACCTCAGCGGGCGGCTGTTCATCGCGAACCCCGGCCTCCCGATCCCGGTCGTGTTCCTCGTCGCCGTCGCCGCGGGCGCCGCGCTCGGCCTGCTCAACGGCGTCCTCGTCGGGTTCGGCAGGGTGCCCGCCCTCGTCATCACCCTCGGCACCCTGTACATCTACCGCGGCGTCGTCCTGTCGTGGGCCGGCAGCAACCGCGTGAACGCCTCCGACCTGCCGGGCGAGTTCCTGGCGCTCGGCACGAGGACCGTGCTCACGATCCCGGTGCTGACGATCCTCGCCGTCGCCGTGCTCGCCGTCGTCGGCTACTACCTCCACACCGCCCGAGGGGGTCGCGAGCTGTACGCGATCGGCTCCGACCCCGACGCCGCGGTCCTCTTCGGCCTGCCCGTGCGCCGCCGCGTGCTCGGCGCCTTCGCCCTCTCGGGCGCCCTGGCGGGGATGGCCGGCATCATGTTCGCCGCGCGCTACGGCACCATCAGCTCCGGCGCCGGGCTCGGCGTAGAGCTGCAGGCGGTCGCGGCCGCCGTCATCGGCGGGGTCGCCATCTTCGGCGGCAGCGGCACCGTGTGGGGCGCCGCCCTCGGCGCCGTCCTGCTGATCACCATCAACCGCGCCCTGCCGATCCTCGGCATCCCCGACTTCTGGCAGCAGGCCGTGGTCGGCGTCCTCATCATCGGCGCGATCGTCCTCGACCGCGTGCTCGCCGCACGCAACGCCCGCAGGCTCGTCGAAGCGAGGGATGCCCGATGACGAGCTCCGCCCGCACGTACGCCGCCCACGCCCGGCCGTGGTGGCGGCGCGTCCTGCTCACCCGCGAGGCGGGCATCATCGCCCTCCTCGTCGTGGTGGTCGTGGCGTCGCTGCAGTACGTCGACAACTTCCGCAGCCCGCTCACGCTGCCCTACCTGGTGCTCGACACCACGCCGATCCTGCTCATCGCGCTGCCGATGACGCTCGTGATCATCACCGGGGAGATCGACCTGTCGGTCGCCAGCGTCGTCGGACTCAGCAGCGTCACCCTCGGCGTGCTCGTGGAGGGGGGCTGGTCGGTGCCGGCCGCCGCGGGGGTCGCGCTGCTCGTCGGCGTGGTGTGCGGGCTGCTCAACGGCTTCCTCGTCGCCCGGGTCGGGCTGCCGTCGCTCGCCGTCACCATCGGCACGCTCGCCCTGTTCCGCGGCGTCGCGGTGGGATTGCTCGGCACGAAGGCCGTGACCGACTTCCCCGACCGCTGGACCGACCTCGCCACCGCACGCCTCGGGGAGACCCAGCTCCCCCTGGTCCTGGTCCCCATCGTCGTGCTCGCCGCCGCGTTCGTCGTGCTGCTGCACTTCACGCCGTTCGGCCGCGGCGTCTACGACATCGGCCTCAGCAAGGACACCGCGCACTTCAGCGGGGTGGGCGTCGCACGCACCAAGCTGCTCCTCTTCGTCCTCACGGGCACCGTGTCCGCGTTCGCCGGGGTCTACTTCACGCTCCGGTACGGCAGCGCGCGCGGCGACAACGCCAGCGGGTTGGAGCTCCAGGTCGTCGCCGCCGTGCTCCTCGGCGGGGTGTCGATCTTCGGCGGCCGCGGCGCCCTGCCCGGGGTGCTGGCCGGCGTCCTGCTCATCGGCGTCGTCTCCAGCGCGCTGCGCCTGGAGAGCGTCACGGTCAACGTCATCAACATCATCATCGGCGCGCTCCTCGTGCTGTCGGTGATCTCCCCGAGCGTTTTCGGCTGGTTCGTCCGACGCCGGCGCACCACCGTGCCCGACCCACCCGCGCGCGTCCGAAAGGAAGAACGATGAAGATGAAGTTCACGACCCGGCGGTCGGCTGCCCTGGCAGCCCTCGCGATGACCGCAGCACTGGCACTCGCAGGATGCTCCTCGGAAGACGACGGCGGATCCGGAGGCGACGAGACCGGGGGCGGGGGCGGCGACGTCTCGGTGGTCATGCTGCCGAAGAACCTCGGCAACCCCTACTTCGACACCAGCACCAAGGGCGCGAAGTCCGCCACCGAGGAGTTCGGGGGCACCTTCTCCGAGGTCGGCCCCGACACCGCGTCGCCCGACGCCCAGGTGTCGTTCATCAACACCGCGGCGCAGCAGGGCACCAAGGCGCTCATCGTCTCGGCGAACGACCCGCAGGCGATCTGCGACGCGCTCGACGAGGCCCGGCAGGCCGGGACGAAGGTCGTCACCTTCGACTCCGACACCGACCCGGCGTGCCGCGACCTGTTCATCAACCAGGCGTCCCCCGAGGGCATCGCCAAGGTCCAGGTCGACATGATCGCCGAGCAGATCGGCGACGCCGGCGAGATCGCGATCCTGTCCGCGAGCGCCAACGCCACCAACCAGAACGCCTGGATCGAGCTCATGGAGCAGGACCTGGCCGACAACCACCCGGACATCACCCTGGTGGACACGGTCTACGGCAACGACGACGACCAGACGTCGTTCGACAAGACCGCCGCCCTCCTGCAGTCCCACCCGGACCTCAAGGGCATCGTCTCGCCGACCACCGTGGGCATCGCCGCGGCGGCCCGCTACGTCTCGACCTCCGACGCCAAGGGCGAGGTCGCCATCACCGGCCTCGGGACGCCGAACCAGATGCGGGAGTACATCGACGACGGCACCGTCACCGAGTTCGCGCTGTGGAACCCGGAGGACCTCGGCTACCTCGCAGCGTTCGCGGCCGACGCCCTGGTCGAGGGCACCATCACCGGAGAGGAGGGCGACACGTTCACCGCCGGCGACCTCGGCGACTTCACCGTCGACGCCGACACGACCGTCCTGCTCGGCGACCCGTTCCGGTTCACCAAGGACAACATCGGCGACTTCGACTTCTGAGGAGGTCGGTAGGTTGGCGGGGTGAGCGCACCGGAAGACGCACGGCACGACGAGGCGGCTCCCCGGCGCGGCTACGCCAAGGGGGCCGCCCGCCGAGCGCAGATCCTCGACCAGGTGATCCGGATGGTCGCAGAACAGGGCGTCGACGCGTCCTCGCTCCGGTCGATCGCCGAGGCGCTGGGGATCTCGCACGCCGCGCTGCGGCACTACTTCCCCACCCGCGACGACCTCCTCGTCGCCGTCTACCACGAGCACGAGGCGCAGCGCGGTGGCTCCGGCACGTCGCCCGCGTCGGCGGTCGGGGGCATGCGCGAGAGCGCGGTGCTGAACCGGGAGGTCCCCGGGCTGGTGCAGCTCTACACGACCCTCGCCGGGAACGCGGTGCAGGAGAGCCACCCGGTCACGCGGGAGTTCTTCCGGGCCCGTTTCGCGCGCCTGCGCGCGGACCTCGCGGAGCGCGTCCGGGCCGACCAGGAGGCCGGGCGGATCGACCCCGACGTCGACGCCGGCGAGCTCGCCGCGCTCGCCATCGCCGCGTCGGACGGCATCCAGGTGCAGTGGCTGCTCGACCCGGAGGCCGTCGACGGCGCGCGGGTGCTGCAGCTGCTCGAGCGGCTGGTGCCGCCCCCGGCCACGCCCGCTGATTGAGCCTCTCGAAACCCGCCCCGCCGGTTGAGCCCGTCGAAACCCGCCCGCCGGTTGAGCCCGTCGAAACCCGGTTCGTGGTTTCGACAGGCTCAACCGGCGGGCGCTCAGACGGACGCCGACGCCGGGTCGAAGTCCTCCGGCAGCGGCGGGATCGGGTCGACCCTCGAGGCGATCTCGACGGCCGTCCCGGACTCGGCCGCGTCGCGGATCCCGAGGAGCACGTCGAGGACGTGCAGCGCGACGGCGCCGGAGGCGCGCTCGGGGCGGCCGTCGCGGATCGCGCGGGCCAGCTCGACGACGCCGGTACCGCGGCCCGAGGTGGAGCCGGTGGCCTCGAGCGTCGTGGGCTCGTCGCTCCCGTAGCGCCAGAGGGTCGAGTCGCCGTCGAAGTTGTTCGGGTCCGGCAGCACGATGGTGCCCAGCGTGCCGTTGATCTCGACGAAGCCGGCCCGCGGCAGGGCGTGCTGGAACGAGAACGTGGACTGCGCCGACTGGCCGCCGCGGAACGTGATGAGCGCGGCGTGGTGGGTCGGCACCTCGACCGGGAACGTGGCCCCGGCGCGCGGGCCCGACGCGATCGTCCGCTGCTCGACGGACTTGGACGACACGGCCTGCACCCGGGACGCGCCGCCGAGCGCGTGCACCAGGGTCGTGACGTAGTACGGCCCCATGTCGAACAGCGGGCCGGCGCCCGTGGCGTACAGGAAGTCGGGGTCCGGGTGCCAAGCCTCGGGCCCGGGCACGTGGAACATCGTCGTTGCGGTGAGCGGCTCGCCGATGTCCCCGCGGGCGATGGCCCGCAGAGCCGTCTGGATGCCCGCGCCGAGCACGGTGTCCGGCGCGCACGCGACGCGGAGGCCCTTGGTCTCGGCGGCGGCGAGCAGCTCGGCGGCCGACGCGTGGTCGGTCGCGATCGGCTTCTCGCTCCACACGTGCTTGCCGGCCGCGACGATCTGCTGCCCGACCTCGGCGTGCACGGCCGGGACCGTCAGGTTCAGCACGATCTCGATGTCGTCGCGGGCGAGCAGCTCGTCGACGGTGCCGGCGGACGGTACCCCGTACGCCTCCGCCTGCGCCTGGGCCCGGTCGAGCCGCAGGTCGGCGACCATGCGGACCTCGACGTCGGCGAACTTCGTGAGGTTGCCGAGGTACTGCGTCGAGATGTTCCCGGCACCGATGATGCCGACGCCCACCCCGCTCACTTGTCGTTCTCCCGCAGCCAGACGAAGGAAGAGGCGATGCCCTCGAAGATGTCGCCCGCGTAGGAGTCGAACTCGACCACGCGGATCGCCTGCGGCGCGGCGGCGAGGATCGCCGGCACGTCGACGTCGCCCTGACCGGCCGGCACCTGGTTGTCGAAGGCGGCCTTGAGGGCCTCCGGCACCACCAGGGCGCTCTCGCTGGACGGCAGCACCGTGGCGATGTCGCCGGACACGGTGCCGTCCTTGACGTGGATCGCGACGACCCGGTCCCCCAGGGTCTTCAGCACGGCCGCGGCGTCGGCGCCGCCGACGGTCGCCCAGAACGTGTCGACCTCGAGTACCGCCTCGGGGGCGAGCTGCGCGACGAAGAGCTCGTAGACGGGCCGGCCGTCGACCTTGTTGGCGAACTCCCACTGGTGGTTGTGGTAACCGAAGCGCAGGCCGTGGGTGGCGGCACGGGCGGTCAGCTCGTTGACGCGGTCCGCGATCTTCTTCGCGTCGTCGGCGGTCTGCCAGCGGTCGGTCGGGACGAACGGGTCGATGACGATCCCGATCCCGAGCCGGGCGGCGGCGTCGAACACGACGTCCGGGTCGACGGCGTCGATGACGGCGGCGTGACCGGACGGCGCGGTCAGGCCGTTCGCAGCGAACGCGCGCTCGAAGTCGGCGACGCGCTCGACGAACGCGTACGGCTCGACCTGCTCGTACCCGATCTCGCGGACACGGGCCACGGCGCCGTCGAGGTCGGCGGCAATGGCATCGCGCAGCGAGTACAGCTGCACGGACGTGGTGGACATCTGGAGCTCCTTTGGCGTGGTCGTTGGGGCGACTTCCGTCGCCCCGCATGCAGAAGTACGCCGCGGTGCGCCGGAAGCCTTCGCAGAGCCTACTCCCAAAACCTCACAGTGGAAGGTTTCTCTGGGAGCCCGCCCCCGACGTCGACGCCCGTCCATGACCGGACTGAAGACGCCACGTTGCATCACTCCTCGAGCACCGACACGTTCACCCCGCCGCGCCGTGCTGGCGGCCGTCGGCTGTATGAGCGCCGCGGCCGCGCTGGCCGTGGCGCCCGACCTGGTCAGTGATCGACGGGCCCGCGGCTGGACAACCCGTTCGCGCCCAAGGTCTGAGCCCTCCCGATGAGTTCGGCTCCGGTCACGGGTCTCCCCTCGTGACCGGAGCCACCCGTCAGGAGGAATCATGGGCCTCATCCATCTCGAGGTGTTCGCCACCCTCGATCTCGTCGCGCAGGCGCCCGGCGGCCCCGAGGAGGACCCGCAAGGGTTCGCCTTCGGCGGCTGGCAGGCACCGCTGCTCGACGAGGTCGCGGGGGCGCAGATCGCCGCCGCGTACGCGGAGGGGACGGACGCCCTTCTGCTCGGACGGCGGACCTACGACATCTTCGCCGCCTACTGGCCGCACCAGGAGGACGACTTCGGCACCCTCTTCAACCGCATCCCGAAGTACGTCGCCTCCCGCGGCACCCCCGACCTCACCTGGGCCGGGTCCTCCCGGCTGGGGCCCGACCTGCCCGCCGCCGTGCGCGAGATCCGCGACCGGCACGAGCACGTACGCGTCGTCGGCAGCCTCGACCTGGTGCAGACCCTCCTGCGGGAGAAGCTCTTCGACCGCCTCAACCTCTGGGTGCACCCGATCGTGCTCGGCGAGGGCAAGAAACTCTTCGACGGCGGCGGCGTGCCCACGAACCTCACGCTCCTGGAGCCACCGGCCGCCAGCCCCCTGGGCGTCGTGTTCCTGCACTACGGCCTCGCCGACGGCGTTCCCGCCACGGGCGACATGGCCCAAGGCTGAGGCCCGGGCCCCACGACGAGGGCCGTCACCGCCGCCGTGCGCCCGGCGGCGGGTCAGTCCTGCGGCGGACGCCGCATCCGCTTGACCCCCGCACGGCGCTTCTTCCCCTCGATCCGCCGCTGGACGGACCCGCGGCTCGGCCGCGTCGCACGGCGGCGCGGACCGGGCGGGGCGAGCGCGTCGCCGACGAGGGCGGTCAGCCGATCCCGCGCGGCCTCCCGGTTCCGCAGCTGCGCGCGATGCTCCGACGCCACGACGGTCAGCACTCCCCCGACCAGGCGGCGCTCGAGTCGCTCGAGGATCCGGGCGCGCTGTGCGTCGCTCAGGACCCTCGAGGCCGCGACGTCCCACGACAGCTCGACGCGCGAGTCGGCCGTGTTGACCCCCTGGCCGCCGGGACCCGACGAGCGGGAGAACCGCCAGGAGAGCTCCGACTCCGGGATGGCCAGCGTGGGCGTCACACACAGACCGGGGCGGGCGTCGTCAGGCACGCGACCATCATGCCCGGCGCGCGGCAACGATCGCGCGCCGCACCCGGCAGCACGGCTCAGAGGCCGCCTCCCCAGCCTCTCGCAGGACAACACGATCTACGCCCACAACGGCATCTCCGCTTCGGCGTCCCCACTGCTGGACCGGCTCGTCGACCGCGGTGATCTCGGGCAGCGGGACGCTCCCGCAGTTCCACCGCGAGATTCCCTGGAGCAGCCCCGTCATCGCGCGGGCCCAGGAGCTCGAGCGAGTCCACTGGGGAGCCCCGCGCCGCGGCCGAGGCCGTGGCGCGGACCGTCACCGCCACGATCGTCAGCAACGTCGTCATCGCCGCGACCGTGCTGACGCGTGCCTGACGCCACCCACCCGTTCCATCCTCGAGCACGACGAAGGCCCGGACCCGCTCGCGGAGCTCCGGGCAACCACCTGGAGCGATTCGTCCGAGGGGTCGCGACCGGCTCCTGCGCGCGGCATGATCGTTTCGTCTTGCTGACTCGACCACGGTGACAACCACCCGCACCACAGGTGAGTCGTCGCCAGACGGGAGAAGGCACTGTGCGCACAAATGCTCGTCGCAACGTCGCGACCGGCGCAGCGGCCGCGCTGTTGACAGTCGCGTTCGTCACCACCGGACAGGCGTCCACCACGGACGGCCCACCTCCGGACGACAGATTTCAGAAGGTCACGCTCAACGACCGGCCCGGCGAGCCGATGGACCTCGCCGTGCTCCCCAACAACGACGTCCTGCACGTCACTCGGGCCGGCGAGGTCTGGCTCAACGAAGCGGCCACCGGGGTCAACCGCATGATCGCCGAGCTCGACGTCTACCAGCACGACGAGGAGGGACTGCAGAGCATCGCCCTCGACCCGAACTTCGACGGCAAGACCAACCGCTGGATCTACATGTACTACTCGCCGCCGTTGGACACCCCGGTCGACGACCCCTCGACCCCCGACGTCAACGAGGGCGACGCGCCCGCGACGGGGACGCCGGAGGACTTCGCGCCGTTCGAGGGACTCATCCGGTTGTCGCGGTTCCAGTACCACCGCGGCGAGATCGACCTCGGCTCGGAGCAGCAGATCATCGACGTCCCGGTCGACCGCGGCATGTGCTGCCACGTCGGCGGCGACATCGTGTTCGACTCCGACGGCAACCTGATCCTCTCGACCGGGGACGACACCAACCCGTTCTCCTCGGACGGGTACACCCCGATCGACGACTCCCCCGGCACCAACCCCGCGTTCGACGCGCGCCGCACGGCGGGCAACACCGACGACCTGCGCGGCAAGCTCCTGCGGATCACGCCGAAGCGCGGCGGGGGCTACACGATCCCGAAGGGCAACCTGTTCAGGCCCGGCGCTCCGGACACCCGTCCGGAGATCTACGCGATGGGGCTGCGCAACCCGTTCCGCATCGAGATCGACCCGGACACGGACGCCGTCTACGTGGGGGACTACTCCCCCGACGCCGGCGAGGCCGACCCCGCGCGCGGTCCGGCAGGGCACGGCAAGTGGACGATCGTCGACAGGCCGGCCAACTACGGCTGGCCGCTCTGCGCGACGGCGGAGCTGCCCTATGTCGACTACGACTTCGCGACGGGGCAGTCCGGCGAGCCGTTCGACTGCACCCGCCCGGTCAACGACTCCTCGCACAACACCGGGAGGACAGTGCTCCCACCGGTCCTGCAACCGGATGTCTGGTACTCCTACGGCGTGTCCGCCGAGTTCCCCGAGCTCAGCGTCGGCGAGGACGACGGCATCGGACCGATGGCCGGCCCGGTGTACCAGTTCGACCGGAAGGACGCCCAGCGGCCGCGGGCGGTCGCATGGCCGTCCTACTACGACGGCGTCCCGCTGTTCTACGAGTGGACGCGCGACTACGTCAAGGCCATGCACCTCGACAGGCGCGGCGGGCTGGCAGAGATCGAGCCGGTGCTGCCCTCGTTCGTGTTCGACAACCCGATGGACATGGAGTTCGGGCCGGACGGCGCGCTCTACGTCCTCGAGTACGGCGACGGGTACTTCGCAGAGAACCCCGACGCACAGCTCGCGCGGTACGACCACATCGGCCGCGGCGGGAACCACAGCCCGGTCCCGGTCATCGGTGCCGACGTCACCTCCGGCCTCGACCCGCTGACGGTGACCTTCTCCAGCGCGGGGACGACCGACCCGGACGGCGACCGGCTCCGTTACGCGTGGGACTTCGACGGTGACGGCGACGTCGACGCGCGTGGACCCGACGCGACCCACACCTACGACGAGCCCGGCGTGTTCCGCGCCACCCTGACCGTCACCGACGTCGGCGGGCGGGACCGCGGACGGCACGCCTCGGCCGACGTCGACATCGTCGTGGGCAACGAGACCCCGCAGGTGAGCTTCGTGACCCCGGTCGAGGGCCAGGAGTTCTCCTTCGGGGACACGGTGACCTACGAGGTCGCGGTCACGGACGACCAGCCGGTGGACTGCGCCCTGGTCGAGGTGACCTTCGTCGTCGGGCACGACGACCACGGCCACCCGCAGACCACCGCGTCCGGTTGCACGGGTTCGATCGTCACCACGGTGCCGTCGGGCCACGACCCCGGGAACGACACCCTCCGCGGCGTCTTCGTCGCCGAATACACCGATCCCGGGACCGATGGCCTCCCCGGCCTCACCGGCAGCGACGAGGTGGTGCTCGTGCCCACCGAGTGACGGCACGACGGGTGCCCGGCCGGCGATGGCCGGGCACCCCCCTTTCCTGATGCCTCAACGAAGAGGAGTCGAATCATGTGTTACGGCTACGACGGCGACGAAGCGTTGCGCCGTTCGCTCGACACCCCGGGCGCGCCCGCGCCCGCTGGCCCTTCCCGTCGCGCGTTGCTGCGGGTCGCCGCCACCGGAGCCGCCGGGCTCGCCCTGACGGGCGCCGCCGCGGGGACCGCGGCCGCACACCCGCACCAGCACCGGTGGCCCTCCAGGGGCCGCCGGGTTCCGCCCGGGCGCATCAGCCTCCAGCTGTGGACGGTGCGCGAGGGCCTCGGCGAGCCGTGGGGACCCGGCGTCTACGACGAAACCCTCACCGCCGCCGCCCGGACCGGCTATCCACGGGTGGAGCAGGCGCTCGGCTACTTCGGCAGGACGGCGAGAGAGCTCCGCGCCTTCTACGACGACATCGGTCTGCGAGCGACGTCGTCGCACGACGGCATCTCCGAATCCCGGGCGGCCATGCATGAGAAGTTCCAGAACGCCGTCACCCTCGGCCAGCGCTACGTCGTGGTGCCGTTCCTGGACTCGGCGTCCCTGTCGGACTGGACGCAGTGGGCCGACCAGATGAACCGGGAGGGCCGCGTCGCACGGCAGTACGGACTCGCGTACGGCTACCACAACCACGCCCACGAGTTCACCACCGATCTCGGCGGCGGCATCACGCCCTGGGACGTGCTGACGTCTAGGCTCGACCGCCGATACGTGCACCTCGAGATCGACATCTACTGGGTCGTGACCGGCGGCGTGAACCTTGGGCTGTCCAACGACGCCGCCCAGCGGTTCGCCATCCGCACCATCCGCAGGTCACCGCTCCGCGTGCGGCAGTACCACGTCAAGGACCGCCACACCACAGGCCCCGAGGAGACGAGCCACGCCGACCTCGGCACGGGCTTCATCGACTTCGAGCGGTTCTTCCGCGCGCAGGAGGTGGAGGAGTACATCGTCGAGAACGACACCCCGGACGTGACGTACCTCCAGACGGCGGACGTCGGGTACGACTACCTCAGGAGGATCCGCTTCTGATCACCGATGCACGGCGGCGCCGATTGCAGTCAGATCAGCTCGATGTCGAACTGGCCGTCCTCGACGACGAGCGGCCCGCAGGCGACGTCGAGCTGCGGCACGGTGTTCTGGCTGACGGGAAGGCCCCCGATGATCTGCGCCGCCTCGGTCGGCTTCAAGCCCGCGCCCGCGGTGTTCACCGTCTGGACGTAGAGGTAGTGCTTCCACTCGCCGAGCGGGACGTCGATCGCCTGCATCGCGCCGGTGTACAGGCAGCCGTGACGCAGGATCCGCACCGCGCGCTCGATGAGCTTCGGGTCGTCGATGCGCTGCAGGGTCGCGACGAGTCCCGTGAGCGCCTCCTCCTTCTGCGCCCGGACGGGCTCGCGGAGCACGACGGGATAGGTGCTGTCGATCCCGCTGGGGGCCAGCAGGGCAGTCACCTGGAAGCTGGAGCAGCGGCAGCGCTTGACGATGATCGCCCGTGCCGACGCCGTCGTGCTGCCGGCAGTGTCCCGCCCCTCCGACGCCGGCCCGGGCTGTTCGCTCGTCACCTCGGGCGGTGCGCTCACGAACTGGCCGAGCCGCACCGGCGCCGGGCCCGTGCGCCGGGAGAACGCGGCGATCTCCTCGGGGGTGAGCTCCACGTGCTCGTCGGGCCGGTCGCCGCGGGGTGCGCAGCGCTCGGGGAGGATGAGCGCATAGAGCCGGATGGTCTCGCCGGGCGCGTAGTGCGTCCGGTCGGTGAGCAGCAACTTGTCCGTGAGGACGTGCGGGTTGACCTTCGACTCGCTCACCTCGTGGGTGAGGTCCGCCGCCGTCGTGTGCCGCGTGTACTCCCAGTCCGTGTCGACGGCGAAATGCGTACCGGGAACGGGCAGAGTGGGGTACTTGAGCGCGACCGATGTCGACTCGCGCACCGTCAGCGCTCCGGCGGGTGGCACCGTCGCCTCTTGCCCGCGCCGGGTCGGGTCGATCTCGTCGCTCAGTGCCGCCGCGACCACGGCCGCGACCGCTGCCCCCGCGAGCACGGTGCCGACGGTGGTGTTCGGTGAGTCCAGCCGGAAGAAGTGCAGCGGGTTGCACACGTCGAGCTGGAACCCGATCTCGAGCGAGTCGTCCAGCCCGACGGGGGACGGCTGCACCACCTGCGTGCCGGGCGCGCCGTCGAGCACGTGTTGGTTGCTCAGGACGAGCGGGTCGCCGCTGGTTCGGTCGAAGACGACCGACCCCAGGGTCCCGTACCAGAACGGCTTCGTGTTGACACCGACGGTGATCCCACCGACAAGTGGGTCCTTGCGGTCGTCCCGCGACCCCGACGCGCCGGTCGGGCGCAGCTGCGGCAGTTCCCGGACGTCGGTCAGAACGCCGTCGATCTCCCGCGGCACCTCGCGAAGCTGACGGCGTTCGAGCTGCTCGCCCGTGAGCTTGCGCGCCACGAAGAAGGTCAGGGCGACGGTCCGGTAGTCGGTCGTCCCGCCCGTGACCTTGTAGGCCACGCCGATCCCGGTGACGTTCGGCTCGGCCAGCCACGCCTCGCGGATCCGGTCGAGGGCGGCAGCCGCGGCAGTCTGGGACGCGACGATCTCGGGGGCCTCGGCCGGGGCTCCCTGCTCGACGACGTCCACCGGGACGCCGCCGAGCTCGTGGGGAAGCGCGGGCACGTCGTCGGCCTCGAGCTCGTCGGGGCTGCGCTTGGTCCTGACCGTCACGACGACGGCGAACTCGTCGGTGACGACGCCGCCTCGTCGTCGCGGCCCGACACCGACAGCGATCACGCCCGGGATCCTGAGCAGCTCGGTCTCGTGCGCCTCGGCGGCGGCGATCGCGGCGGCTACGGCGTCGTCGAAGGTGTTCATGGCGGGTCCTCCGAACGTGGGTGCGGGTCAGGTGTTGAACCGGATGCCGAGGCGGTCGACCACCTCGGTCAGGGGGTTGCCGACGGCGGAGACGCCCAGGTCCTCGGTGTCGCCGGCGAAGTTCAGGGCGACCGGGCGCTTCGTCGCTAGATCGACCCATGCGGAACCGGAGTCGCCGCCCTGGGACAATGGCTGTTCCATCCCTACGATCTGCTCCACGAGCACCTGGTTCGTGAAGCTGACCGTGCCTGAGATGGTGTCGTGGGTGTCGTAGGGGACGTTGGTCGCATAGGTCACGCTGGTCACGACGCCGCGCGTCGTGCCGCTGCGGCCACCGGACTTCCAGACGACGTTGCCCACGGTCGGCGGTCCGACTCCGAAGGCACCGTTGTCGGTGCGGTCGAGAGAGATCACGCCTCCGAGCGCCTCGATCGGCTGGCCGTTGTTGACGTCGTCGCCCTGCGCGTCCTGCGATCCGAGGTCGAGGCCGCGCGAGCCGTTGAGGCTGCTGACCGCGGCGTCGACCCCGTTGGTCATGGCGTCGCCGTTGCGCAGGACGGAGCCGATGACGTACTGCGGGTCCTGGCCGGCGCTGACGTAGTCGTAGACCAGGGAAGCGATCGCCAGCAGCACCGCGACGATGATCAGCACCACCTTCCACCACGGGTCCTCGAACGCCAGCGGCCCGAGCTGCCCCGCGTAAGCAGGGTTGGGCTCGATCGAGTACTCGATGGCGAACGGGAGCCAGCCGACGGGCTTGACCCGGCACCAGCCGTCGCTCCCGCTGCCCCCGCCCCAGCCGCCGTCGTCGTGGCCGCCGTCCCCGTGGTCGCAGGGGATGCACGGGCCGCCGGGGTGGTCGCAGCGGCCTCGGCAGGGGTCCTGCCCGCCGCAGTCGCGGCACTTCGTGTCCGACGGTGCTCCACAGCATGCCAGCACGAGGTCGCGCAGGCGGGAAAGTTCGTCGTCCTCGCCTGAGCCGTGGCCGGACGTTCCGGGCCTTCCGCCGCCGGGCCGGGTTGCGGCGTGCCGCCCGGCCGCGACCTGGTTCAGGCAGGCGATGAGGTCCTTTGCCGCGTCATTGGCGGCCTTGAGGTCGACCACCATGGAGGTCACCCGCGCCCGCAGGCGGCCCTCGGGTACGTCGCAGACGAGCTCCTTGGTCACCGGGTCGAACGAGCTGCGGCTGATGAAGATCTGCTTGCGCACCACGCGCGAGGGCTCGTCGAAGCGCGGGTCGAAGGCTGCCCGCTGGGCGACGAACCCGATGGTGGGTTTGGACGGCCCCGCGGCCGCGACGTCGAGCTTGAAGTAGACCGTTGTCGTCTCGCCGACGTCGAGATCCGGCACCAGGACGTAGCCGCCGTCCACCACCTGGCCGAACGCCTCTTGCTCGCGGGGCTGCCAGTCGTCGTGCACCACGATGCCTTGGGCGGCCAGCGAGGCACGGGACTGCGGCGAGATGCCGATCTTCATCCCCGTCGCGGGGAAGGTCGACTGCCAGTCGAAGAACCAGGAGTTGCGCACGGTCACGCCCATGTACTGCACGCCCTGGGAGGTGTCGAAGACCCCGTCGGGGAGCATCACCTTGCTGCCGCGCTCGACGGCGAACGGCCGCTGGTCCACCGCGAACGGCGCATCAAGGCACTCGAACCTCACCGTGAGGTCGTCGAAGTCGCCGTCGCGCTTGTCGGGAAAGTTGTCGTCCGCCCTGAGGAAGCGTGCGATCACCAGCGGACTGGTCTGGCCCACCGCACTGATGACCCCGCTCGGCTGCCAGCCGGAACCCTCGCCGTCGTTCCACTGCAGCTCGACCTGCGCGTCCGAGAACTCGAAACTGTTGCCGACGACGCCGTTGTAGGCGCCGTTGCCGCTCCCACCGCTGGTGACCAGCACCCGCTGGCCGAAAAGAGCCGTCCTGCCGGTGACCGTTCCGCGCCACCGACCCTTGAAGAACTCAGCCATCGTCGTGCCTTCCGCCAGCGTGAGTCATGCGGCCGGCTTGCCGGGGACGGCTAGGCCGACGCGTCTACAAAGAAGAGAGTTGCTGGGTTCTCCGAGTGATACAGGCCGGGCGGGCTCGAACGCAGGCGAACCGGCTCCTCGCCGATCCGGCCCGGGGGCGTACCGTCCAGGGCCAACTCCTCTTCCGCCGCCCGCGACCTTCCGGTCGGCCGACGCGGCGATGTGGACCTCTCCGACGGTCGACTCCATGGAGGTCTCGGTGTTGGTCTCGCCGAGGCCGCCAGGTGCCCCAGGTGCCTTTGTCGGAGGTGGCCTCTTCGGAGGGCCCAGTCGTGGGAGCGCCAGTGGCGCCTTCAGTCGCCTCACCGACAGGCACTGAGGGGCGAGGTGTGCACCTCGGTATCGGCGGCGACATGACGAAGGCCCGGGATCGGCTTCATCCCGGGCCTCGCATCTGTCGGGCTGACAGGATTTGAACCTGCGACCCCCTGACCCCCAGTCAGGTGCGCTACCAAGCTGCGCCACAGCCCGCCGGCCCTCAAAGTCGTGACACCAGCAAGGATGTCACCCGGAGGGCCGACGGAAATACTACCCCAGGTCGGACGCTGCTTCTGCATCGACCAGGGCCGCGTCGGGGCGTGCTCCGCGCACCTCGCCGAGCACGCGCGCGGTGGCCAGCGCGGCGGCGGCGGCCTCGTAGCCCTTGTCCTCGTGCGAGCCCTCGAGGCCGGCGCGGTCGAGCGCCTGCTGCTCGTCGTCGCACGTCAGCAGCCCGAAGCCCACGGGCACGGTGTGGTCGAGCGCCACGCGGCTGAGACCGTCGGTCGCGGCGGCGCACACGTAGTCGAAGTGCGGCGTGCCACCCCGGACGACGACGCCCAGCGCGACGACGGCGTCGTACCCGGCGGCCGCGAGCGCCTGGGTGGCGACGGGCAGCTCGAACGAGCCTGGCACGCGCACGACGCGCGGCTCGACGACCCCGTGGTCCGCGCACGCCCGCAGCGCGCCGTCGAGCAGGCCGTCCATGACCGTCTCGTGCCAGCTCGCGGCGACGACGGCCACGCGCAGGTGCGAGCTGTCGACCGGCGCGGTCGCCGGCGCCCCCGCGCCGCTCATCGGGCGGTCCCTGCGGCGGTGGTCAGCGGGCGGTGCGTCATCGTTCCTCCAGCGGTGTCGAGTCCGGTATCGAGTCCGGTATCGAGTCCGGTATCGAGTTCGGTGTCGCGCGGGGCGCCGCCCAGGTGCGGCAGGTCGTGACCCATGCGGTCGCGCTTGGTGCGCAGGTAGCCGAGCGTGCGCGGGTCGGTGGGCACGGCGAGCGGCAACCGCTCGACGACCTCCACTCCGCCGTCCTCGAGCCCCGCCTGCTTGGCCGGGTTGTTGGTGAGCAGACGCACGGCGCCGACGCCGAGGTCGCGCAGCCCGTGCGCGGCGGCGGTGTAGTCGCGGGCGTCAGCGGGCAGGCCCTGTTCGAGGTTGGCGTCCACGGTGTCGAGGCCCGCGTCCTGCAGGGCGTACGCGGCGAGCTTGGCCGCGAGGCCGATCCCCCGGCCCTCGTGCCCCCGCAGGTAGACGACGACCCCACGGCCCTCGGCAACGATCCTGCGCAGCGACTCGTCGAGCTGCGGCCCGCAGTCGCAGCGCAGGCTGCCGAACGCGTCGCCCGTCAGGCACTCGGAGTGCACGCGCGTGAGCACGGGACCGGCGGAGGGGTCCGTCAGGGCGTCGAGCTCACCGGCGACCAGCGCCACGTGCTCGTCGCCGGTCCGCGTGTCCCGGTAGGCGACGGCGGTGAGCTCGCCGTGGGTCGTCGGCAGGGTCGTGACCGCGACCCGCTCCACGAGCATTTCGGTGGCCCGCCGGTACGCGACGAGGTCGGCCACGCTGATCAGCGTCAGCCCGTGCTCGGCGGCGAACTCCCGCAGCGCGGGCAGCCGCATCATCGTGCCGTCGTCGTGCACCAGCTCGGCAAGCACCCCGGCAACGCCGCGCCCGGCCAGGCGGGCCAGGTCGACGGCGGACTCGGTGTGCCCGCGGCGCTCCAGCACCCCGCCGGGCCGGGCCCGCAGCGGCAGCACGTGCCCCGGCCGGGTGAGGTCACCGGCCGCGGACGAGGGGTCCGCGAGCACCCGGGCGGTCAGCGCCCGGTCGGCCGCCGAGATGCCCGTCGTCACGCCCGCGGCGGCGTCCACGGTCACCGTATAGGCCGTGCGATAGGCGTCCTGGTTCTCACCGACCATCAGCGGCAGCCACAGCCGGTCGAGCGTCCGGCCGGACGTCCCGACGCACACCAGCCCGCTCGAGTGCCGCACGAGGAAGCCCATGAGCTCCGGCGTCGCGGCGTCGGCAGCGAAGATGAGGTCGCCCTCGTTCTCCCGGTCCGCGTCGTCCGCGACGACGACGGCCCTCCCGGCGGCGACGTCCGCGATCGCCCGCGCGACACGCTCCCATGCCGCCGTCGCCTCCCGAGCCGTCCCCGCGCTCATCGGTCCGCCCCGCTCCCGGCGGGGGCGCGCAGGCCCTGCGCAGCGCCGTACGACAGGTGCCGCTCCACGTACTTGCTCAGTACGTCCACCTCGAGGTTCACGGCCTCGCCCGCGCCGCGGCGCCCGAGGGTCGTGCGGGCCAGCGTCTCGGGGATGAGGCTCACCGTGAACGACTCGTCGCCCGCGTGCACCACGGTGAGGCTCACGCCGTCGACGGCGATCGACCCCTGCGCCACGACGTACCGCGCGAGGTCCACCGGCAGCGCGATCTCCACCACCTCCCACCGCTCGCCGGGCGTCCGCGACAGCACGGTGCCGACGCCGTCGACGTGCCCCTGCACCACGTGCCCGCCGAGCCGCCCGTCGGCCGCGAGCGCCCGCTCCAGGTTCACGCGGTCGCCGGGCTCGCGGGTGCCCAGGCTGGTGCGCTTGAGCGTCTCGGCCATGAGGTCGGCGGTCCATTCCCCGCCCTCGACGGAGGTCACGGTCAGGCAGCAGCCGTCGACGGCGATGGAGTCGCCGAGCCGGGTGCCCCCCAGCACGGTCTCGGCGGCGACGGTCAGCCGCGCGCCGTCGGCGTCCTCGCGCACTGCGATGACGGTGCCCAGCTCCTCCACGATCCCGGTGAACATGGCTCAGCGCTCCTTCCGCGGCCGCAGGGTGAGCCGCACGGTGGTGGTGTCGGTGGGGTCCGCTGCGTCGCCGGCCGTGGGGGCCTCGGCGGGCAGCACGGTGACGTCGATCAGGTCGAGGCGAGCGGCGTCCGCGATGGTGCCGATGCCCAGGTCGGCGACGGCGGGGGCTCCGAGGCCGAGCAGCACGGGTGCCACGTAGGCGACCACCTGGTCGACGAGCCCGGCGCGCCAGAAGGCGGCGGCGAGCGCGGGGCCGCCCTCCAGCAGCACGTGCCGGTGCTCGCGGTGCCAGAGCGCGTCGAGCACCGCGTGCGGGTCGTGGGTGCGCAGGTGGTGCACGGCCTCCCCCGCCGCGGCGGCGCGCGCAAGGCGGGACGACGACGGCAGGTCGCGCAGGCCGACGACGACGCGGTCGGGCTGTGGCCCGTGCAGGTGCCCGTGCCGCACGGTGACGTCGGGGTCGTCCGCCAGGGCGGTGCCCGTCCCGACCAGCACAGCATCGACGCCGGCGCGCAGCCTGTGCACGTCGCGGCGCGCCGCCCGGCCGGTGATCCAACGCGACGTGCCGTCGGCGGCGGACGCGCGCCCGTCGAGGGTGCTGGCGAGCTTCCAGGTGACGACCGGGCGGCCGAGCTCGAGCGCCCGCGTCCAGGTCTCGTTGAGGGCGCGCGCCTCGTCGGCGAGCAGCCCGCTCGCGACGTCGACGCCCGCGGCGCGCAGCCGGGCTCCGCCGCCGGAGGCGGCGGGGTTGGGGTCGCGCTGGGCGTGCACGACGCGCGCCACCCCGGCCTCGCGCAGCGCGTCGGCGCACGGGCCGGTACGGCCGCGGTGGGCGCAGGGTTCGAGGGTGACGACGGCGGTCGTCCCGCTGGCGGCATCCGGACCGTGGGCCTCGCGCGCCCGCAGCAGCGCATCGACCTCGGCGTGCGCGGTGCCCGCGCCACGGTGATATCCCTCGGCGAGCACGCGGCCGTCGGGGCTCAGCAGCACGCACCCGACCCGCGGATTCGGCCCGCGGGCGGGGCCCTGCCTCGCGAGCTCCAGCGCCCGCCGCATCGCGGCGTCCTCCGCCGCGCTCGCCCCCGCCAGGGCACCCGTGGTGCCGGCCGGCTGTGTCATTTCCCTGCCTCCGTCGTCCGGTCGCGGACCCCGGAGACAGGAAGGCTGGGTCGGACGTGCTCACGACCGGCCGGGCCGCGAACGCCACCACGAGGGGGCGCCGGCCCACAAGGGACCGGGAACGGACCGGACGGGGAGCCCGCCGCGTGCGCTTCCCATCCGGACTTTGACCGTCGGTCCAGGAGTTCCACCTGGTCAACCGGTCACAGGATGTGACCGGGTCGCGGACTTTCACCGCCGGCTCGGATTTTCACCGACCCCAGAGCACGCGAGCTTCTCGCTCGTCATCGCTGACCGTGCCACGGAGCCCACGGCACTGCAAGCCCGAGTGACAGACGTCTCACGCAGCGGCACGACGGCGGGCGACCCGTCGTTCGTCGTCGCGACCGAGGGCCACCTCGAGGGCGGCGAGCACCAGCAGGTCCACGGCCAGCCCGGACACGGCCACCCACTGCACGGCGCGGAACGCGAGCAGCTGCGTGACGAGCAGGCTGACGAGGACCCCGCGCCGCACCCATACCGCGCCCGAGCGGTGGTCGCCGCGCCCGACGAAGATCCCCGTGACCACGCAGGCCACCGTGCAGGCCGCCGCGGAGAGGATCCCGACGCCCACCCAGCCGGGCACGTCGAGGGCGCCGGTCGCCGCCCGCAGCCCCACCACCAGCGACCCCGCGGCCGTGCCGAGCACCACAACCGCCACGACGGTGGCCGCCCACCGGTGCTCCATCGCGTCGGCGAACCACGCCGACCCCCTGCGCACGAGGGCGCGCACCGGGTCAGGCACCGCGACGTCGTCCCGCGGCACGGCCTCGACGAGGGCCGAGACCTCCGCCGCCAACGGCTCGTCGCGCCCGCGCTCCACGAGGGCGCGGGCCTCCGCGCGCTCTGCGCCCGTGAAGCCGCCGGCCACCCCCGCCACGGCGCGGTCGGTGGCGACGGCCAGGTACTCGGCGGGGTGGCGCTCCCGACGCCCGTGCAGCGCCTCCACGAGCAGCACGAGCACGACCACCACGGCGTAGATCAGGGCGGCCGTCGGCTCGTAGAAGTAGTCGTTGTCCGACGTGACGAACTTGCCGATCTCGTCGACGAACAGGCCGAAGCCGATCCCGCCGAGCACCGCGCCCAGCGAGCGCAGCGCCGGGCCCACCCACGACAGCAGGACCACGACCGCGAGCGCCATGCCGAGCCCGCCCCACAGCACGTGCGCCACGTGCAGCCCCCCGCCGCCCACCTGCGGGTAGCCGGAGGCGGCGAGCAGGAACCGGGTGACCAGCACGGTCGCCACGGTGAGCACGAGGAAGGTCACCAGGTGCCGCACGGCCGAGGTGTCGCGCGCCGCGCCCAGGCGCAGCAGGCGCCCCCTCCTGACGAGCGGCTCTGGCTTCATCGACGGCTCACCGAGGTGCGCACCGCCCGATCACCGCCGCCGCTTCTCGCGCACGCGCACGCTGATCTCGATGGGCGTGCCCTCGAAGCCGAAGGTCTCGCGCAGGCGGCGCTCGATGAACCGGCGGTACCCGGCCTCGAGGAAGCCGGTGGCGAAGATGACGAACCGCGGCGGCCGCGTGGCCGCCTGGGTGCCGAACAGGATGCGTGGCTGCTTCCCGCCCCGCAGCGGGTGCGGGTGCGCGGCCACGAGCTCGCCGAGGAACGCGTTGAGCCGTCCGGTCGGGATGCGGGTGTCCCATGATGCGAGCGACGCCTCGAGGGCCCGCTCCAGCTTGTCGGTGTGCCACCCCGTGCGCGCCGAGACGTTGACCCGCGGCGCCCACTGCACCTGCACCAGGTCCTTCTCGATCTCGCGCTCGAGGTACGGACGACGGTCGTCGTCCATGAGGTCCCACTTGTTGTAGGCGATGACGAGCGCGCGCCCGGCGTCGACGGCCTGCGAGATGACGCGCGTGTCCTGCTCCGTCATCGGCTGCGAGGCGTCGACCAGCACCACGGCCACCTCGGCCTTCTGGATCGCCGCCTGCGTGCGCAGGGAGGCATAGAAGTCAGCGCCGCGGGTCTGGTGCACGCGTCGGCGGATGCCTGCCGTGTCGACGAACCAGTAGGGCACGCCCTTGATCTCGACGAGCTCGTCGACCGGGTCGCGCGTGGTACCCGCCACCTCGTCGACGACGACGCGTTCGGAGCCGGCGATCTTGTTCAGCAGCGACGACTTGCCGACGTTCGGGCGCCCGACGAGCGCGACGCGGCGCGGGCCGGCCGGGCGCAGCTCGCCGTGCTCGGAGACCTCGGGCAGCAGCTTCATGGCGGCGTCGAGCAGGTCGCCCGTGCCGCGCCCGTGCAGCGCGGAGACCGGGTGCGGCTCCCCCAGGCCCAGGGCCCAGAGGTAGGCGGCGTCGGCCTCGCCCGACGGGCCGTCCACCTTGTTGGCGCACAGGATCACGGGCTTGCCCGAGCGGCGCAGCAGCTCGACCACGCGCTCGTCGGTCGAGGTGGCGCCCACTGTCGCGTCGACGACGAAGAGCACGGCGTCGGCCAGCTCGACGGCCACCTCGGCCTGCTCCGCGACCTTGGACTCGATCCCGGCGACGTCGACTTCCCAGCCGCCGGTGTCCACGAGGGTGAACTCCCGCCCAGCCCACTCACCGGGGTAGCTGACGCGGTCGCGGGTGACACCCGGGGTGTCCTCGACGACGGCCGCGCGGCGCCCGAGGATGCGGTTGACCAGGGTCGACTTGCCGACGTTAGGGCGGCCGACGACGGCCAGCACGGGCAGCGGAATCTCGCCCGGCCCGAAGCCGTCGGAGTCCCAGTCCGCGTCGAGGAGCGCACGGTCGGCCTCGTCGAGCTCGAACTCCTCCAGGCCGACGCGCAGGGCGCGCTCGCGCGCCTCGTCGTCGCCGTCGTCCTCGAGGACCTCGGCCACGGCGTCGCGGGTCGGCTCGTCGGTGGGCGCGTCATCGAGCTCGGGGCCGGCGCCTGCGATGGGGTCGTCGGTGGGCTCGGCAGCGGGCACGGAGCCGTCGGCGGGAGGGGTCATGGAGTCCATTCTCCCAGGCCTGGGCAGGTGTCACGAACGAGACCCCCGTCACGCGGTGCGCGGCGGGGGTCCCGCCGTCCGGCGCGGGGTCTCGTCAGGCCGTGACCTGGGCGACGACCGCGAGCACGGCGTCGACCGTCTGGTCGAAATCGAGGTCGGACGAGTCCACGGTGGCGACGCCGTCGGCGGCCACCCGGAACTCGCTCACGGTGGAGTCGTCGCGGTCGCGGCGCAGCACCTGGTCGCGGGTCGCCTCGACCGCGGAGTCGTCCGCCGCGCCGTGCACCTCGAGCGAACGGCGGCGCAGGCGCGCCTCCTCGCTCGCGGTGAGCAGCACGCGGGCGTCGGCGTCGGGCGCGACCACGGTGGTGATGTCGCGGCCCTCGGCCACGATGCCGTGGCCGCCCGAGAAGCCGCCCGGGACGTTCTCCACCTCGATGATATGGCGCTGGCGGCGGCGCAGCTCCGCGCGCACGTCCAGGTTGGTCGCGATCTGCGAGACCGCCGTCGACACCTCGGTGGTGCGGATGGCCTCAGCCACGTCGCGGCCGTCCAGGCGCACCGTGGGCTCGCCCGGGTCCACGCCCATCTCGAGCGGCATCGCGCGCACGGCGTCGGCGACGGCGGCCTGGTCCGCGAGGTCCGTGCCCCCCTCGACGCACCACAGCGTCGCCGCCCGGTACATCGCGCCCGTGTCGAGGTAGGCGAGCCCGAGCCGGGCGGCCACCGCCTTCGAGACGCTGGACTTGCCGGACCCGGAGGGACCGTCGACGGCGATGACGACCACGTGAGAGCTCACCTTCTGTTGTCGCACGGCCGGGCCGCGCAGCGCTTGCGGAGGACGGGGGCGGGACGGCGGACGGCAAGGCCCGCCGTCGGATCACATGTCGACGGCCCGCATGAGCGTGCCGAGCTCGATACGGCCGAGCACCCGCGTGCGCCCGACCCGCAGGTCGCCCAGGGCGATCGGCCCGATGCGGGTGCGCACCAGGCGCGCGACGGGGAAGCCGACGGCGTCGAACATGCGGCGCACGATGCGGTTGCGGCCCTCGTGCAGCACCACCTCGAGCATCGTGGAGCCGGGCACCGAGTCGACCACGCGCACCTTGTCCACGCGGGCGAGCCCGTCCTCGAGCTCCACGCCGTCGAGCAGCTGCTTCGCGTGGCGGGGGTAGAACTCGCCGCCCTCGACCGTCACCAGGTACGTCTTGCGGATCTCGTGGCTCGGGTGCGCGAGGCGGTTGGCGAGCTCCCCGTCGTTGGTGAGGAGCAGCAGGCCCTCGCTGTCGGCGTCGAGGCGGCCCACGTGGAACAGGCGCTCGGGCCGGTCCTTGACCAGGTCCGCCAGCGTGGCGCGACCCTCGGGGTCGCTCATCGTCGACACGACGCCGAGCGGCTTGTTGAGCGCGAGCGTCACCTTCGTGGTGTCGAGCTGGATGCGCAGCCCGTCGACGTGCACGACGGCCTTGGCCGGGTCGACGCGCACGCCGAGCTCCGTCACCAGCACCCCGTCCACCTCGACGTGGCCCTCGGCGATGAGCTCCTCGCACTTGCGGCGCGACCCGAGCCCGGCCTGCGCGAGCACCTTCTGCAGCCGCACGCCGTCGGCCACGTGCACGTCGCGGACGGGCTCCGCGGGACGTGCGGCGGCGGGGCGTGTCCGGCCGGACCGGTTGCCCGTCTGGTTGCCGCGCGACTGCGTCGGGCGGCGGGTGGTGGGGCCCTGCGGGCGGTTGGTGCGGCGGCTCCCGCCGCGGCGTTCGGTGCTCATGGTGCCCGATTCTCTCAGGTCGGGCCGGTCTCGCCGCACCGGGCCGCGACGCACGGGCCACTCCACCCGGGCCATTCCGCGCGGTCAGCGGCGGGCGGCGGGCGCCCGGTGGGCGGCCAGGACGGCGGCGAAGGCCGACGCGAGGCGCGGGCCCACCGCGGCCGCGTCGCCGACGTCCCCGCACACCATCGCCCCGTCGCGCAGCATCATCAGCTCGGCGGCCGCGGCCTGCGGGTCGCGCGCCCCCGCGGCGCGCGCGACGTCGGCGAAGAAGCCCTCGTACCAGGCGCGATGGCGCGCGACCGCCCTGCGCACGGGGTGGTCCGGGTCGGCGAACTCCGCCCCGGCGTTGACGAACGCGCAGCCGCGGAACCGGTCGCTCCGCGCCACGCCACCGAGGGTCTCGGCGAGCGCCGCGAGCGTGCCGTCCGGGTCGCCGGCGTGCTCCTGCCGGAGCCGCTCGAGCTGGTCCTGCTCCTGGGCGGCACTCGCGTCCAGGTAGGCCACGACCAGGTCGTCCTTGGTCGGGAAGTGGCGATAGAACGTGACCTTGGACACGCCCGCCGCGGCGATCACCTTGTCCCCGCTCACCGCGCGGATCCCGTCGGTGTAGAAGAGCGCGCCCCCCGCGTCGAGGATCCGACCGCGCACGTCCCCGCGTGGCGCGGGCGCAGGCACGGGTGTGGCCGGTGTTGCTGCCCTGGTTCCCATCGGTCCAACCTCTCACGGCCATCGCTCACGGTCATCGGCCACGTCGCTGGCCGCATCATCGGCCGCATCATCGGCCGCATCATCGGCCGCATCGTCGGCCGGAGTACCGGCTGCTTGCGGCAGCCGTCACGACATGATTTAGTAGACGAACTAGTAACTCTACCTGAGGAGCACCCATGAGCGCGATCTACACCGCCGTCGCCACCGCCACCGGCGAGGGGCGCGACGGCCGCAGCACCACCGACGACGGGATCCTGGACGTCGACCTCGCCGTCCCCAAGGAGATGGGCGGCGCGGGTGGCGCCACGAACCCCGAGCAGCTGTTCGCCGCCGGGTACGCGGCCTGCTTCCACTCCGCGCTCAAGCTCGTCGCACGGCGGCAGAAGGCGGCCGTCGCCGACTCCGCGGTCGTGGCGGAGGTCTCGGTGCTGCCCACCGACGAGGGCGGCTTCCGGCTCGCCGTCGCGCTGCACGCCGAGATGACCGGCGTCGACCAGGCCACCGCCGACGCCCTGGTCCAGGCCGCGCACCAGGTGTGCCCGTACTCGAACGCCACGCGCGGCAACGTCGACGTCACGGTCGACGCCACCATCGCCTGACGCCGCCTTCCGGTGCCACCGGTCTGCTTGCCGGTCCGGTCACCGGTCTAGTCGCCAGGCTCGTCCACTGCGCCGAGCGTGAGCCGCGTCGAGGAGGGGTCGAGACCGACCGCCTCCTCGACGCCCGGCAGGTGGGGAGCGAGCGGCGGCAGCGCGTCGAGGGACGACCAGCCCATCCGGTCCAGGAACTCGCTCGTGGTGCCGAACAGCACCGCGCCGGTCATCGGGTCCTGGCCGGTCTCCGCGATCAGCCCGCGCGCCAGCAGGGTACGCACGACGCCGTCCACGTTGACGCCGCGCACGGCCGACACCTGACCACGCGTCACCGGCTGCCGGTAGGCGACCACGGCGAGCGTCTCCAGCGCGGCCTGGCTCAGCCGCGACGACTGCCCCTCCAGGACGAACGCGCCCACCACGTCGGCCTGCGCCCGCGCCGAGTAGACGCGCCAGCCGTCGGCACCCTCGCGCAGCTCGAACCCCCGGGGCCGGCCCCCGAGCTCGCCGCGATACTCCGCCGCCAGCTCCTGCAGCGTGCCGGCAACCTCCCGCACCGTCCGCGCGACCCCGGCCGCCAGGCGCTCCACGGTCACCGGCGAGTCGGTCACCATCAGCACGGCCTCCAGCGCCGCCGAAAGGCCCCCGGGCAGGTCGTCGACGTCGACCACGGCCGGGGGCGGCGCCCCCTCCGCGTCGGCCGCGTCCGTCCCTGTGTCCGCCGCCGTGTCCGCCGCCGTGTCCGCCGGCACGCCCGCCTCCTCCGTCATGCC
The DNA here is from genome assembly GCF_059445475.1 of Isoptericola sp. Y581. Classification (NCBI taxonomy): domain Bacteria; kingdom Bacillati; phylum Actinomycetota; class Actinomycetes; order Micrococcales; family Promicromonosporaceae; genus Isoptericola; species Isoptericola sp. Y581. The sequence goes on from NZ_JCAIUK010000003.1 coordinate 417,213, forward strand.
ACGACCTCCGTCGCGCCGTCGAACTCCTCGAAACCGGCCGCGAAGGCGGGATCCTCGTCGGGGTCCCCACCGTCCTCCGCCGTCCACCGCACCGTCAGCTCGCCCAGCGCCGTCACCTGCTCGAACGCCACCTGCCCGGACCGGAACAGCTCCAGCAGGGCGAGAAACCGGGCCACGGCCACCAGCCGCTCCTCCCCGGCGACGAGGGCGCGGAACGTCGCCGCGTGGTCCCGCCGCAGCCGGCGCGCCAGGATGCCGGCCTGCTCCCGCACGCTCACCGTGGAGGCGTGCAGGTGGTCGAGCCCCACGACCGGCGGAGCCTTCGGCTCCAGCGCCTTGGCCGCGAGCGTGGCGAGCCGTGCGCCGTCGAGCGTCCAGACGAGCTCCGGCAGGAGCGCCGCGAGACCCGGCTCGAGCGTCACCGCCCGCGGCACCCGGCGGCCCTCGGTCTCGAATCGCTCCGCGAGGACGCCGGAGATCTCCTTGTACGCGCGGTACTGCAGCAGCCGCGCGAAGAGCAGGTCGCGGGCCTCGAGCAGCTCCAGGTCGTCGGCGTCGTCCTCCACGACGCCGGGCAGCAGGCGCGCGGCCTTGAGATCCAGCAGCGTGGCCGCCACGACGAGGAACTCGCTCGCCGTCCCGAGGTCCCAGGACGGGTGTTCCTCGCCGCGCGCCGTCGCGGCACGCGCCTCCTCGTCCGCCGCGCGGATGTGCGCGATGAACTCGTCGGTCACCGCCGCGAGCGCCACCTCCGTGACGTCCAGCTCGTGCTTGGCGATCAGCGACAGGAGCAGGTCGAACGGACCCGTGAAGTTGTCGAGGTGCACCTCGAACCCGGGCCGGCCACCCGACGTCGCGGCGTCAGGCTCCGACGCGACGTCGTCGGCCTCAGGCAGCGTCACCACGGGCGACGAGCTCGCGCGCGAGCTGCCGGTACGCGGCGGCGCCGGCGTGCGCCGGGGCGTAGTTGGTGATGGGCTCCGCGGCCACGGACGCGTCCGGGAACTTCACGGTGCGACCGATGGTGGTGTGCAGCAGGGTGTCGCCGAACGCCTCGTGCACGCGGGCGACCACCTCGCGCGAGTGCAGCGTGCGGGAGTCGTACATCGTGGGCAGGATGCCGTCGACCTCGAGCGCCGGGTTGAGCCGGTCGCGCACCTTCTCGATCGTCTCCACGAGGAGGGCGACGCCGCGCAGCGCGAAGAACTCGCACTCCAGCGGGATGAGCACGCCGTGCGCGGCGGTGAGCGCGTTGACGGTCAGCAGGCCCAGGGACGGCTGGCAGTCCACGAGGATGACGTCGTAGTCGTCCAGGGCCGGGCGCAACGCCCGCGCGAGGACCGACTCGCGGGCGACCTCTCCGACGAGCTGCACCTCCGCCGCCGACAGGTCGATGTTTGCGGGCAGCACGTCCATGCCCTCGATCCTGGTGGGCTGGAGCACGTCCTGGAAGCTCACGTCCCGCTCCATGAGCAGGTTGTAGACGCTGAGGTCGAGGTCGTGCGGGCTGACACCCACGCCGACGGAGGCCGCGCCCTGCGGGTCGAAGTCGACGAGGAGCACCCGGCGGCCGTACTCGGCGAGCGCGGCGCCGAGGTTGATCGTCGTGGTGGTCTTGCCGACGCCGCCCTTCTGGTTACACATCGCGACGATGCGCGCCGGTCCGTGGGACGCCAGCGGCACGGGGTCGCGGAAATCGGGCATCGGTCGCCCGACGACGTCGGTACGCGGCTCCTCGACCTGCCCGGCCGGACTGCCCGGGGTGGGACTGGCCGCGGAGGCCGCGGCCGGTGAGGCGTCGCTCGTGGTCGTCTGCGTCATGATGTCGCTCCCGAGTCCCTCGCTCACCTGCGTCACGCTACCCCAGGGCCTCCCTGGTTCCGGGCGGCACGCCGGGCGCGGCGCGTGTCAGCCGAGCGCCCGCGGGTGCGCCGCGGCGTACACCTCGCGCAGTGCCTCGGGCGTCACCATCGTGTAGATCTGCGTGGTGGTCACCGACGCGTGCCCCAGCAGCTCCTGGACCACGCGCACGTCGGCGCCGCCCGCGAGCAGGTGCGTCGCGAAGGAGTGCCGCAGGGTGTGCGGCGAGACGTGCTGGGTGAGCCCCGCGCGTCCCGCCGCCGCCTGCAGCACCGACCAGGCGCTCTGCCGCGAGAGCCGCGCGCCGCGCGTGTTGAGGAACAGCGCCGGGGTTCCCCGGCCCGCCGACGCGAGCGGCGCGCGGGCGCGAACCATGTAGGCCTCGAGTGCCGCGCACGCGTACGAGCCCACGGGCACGACCCGCTCCTTGTCGCCCTTGCCGCGCAGGCGGACGACGCCGCCCTGCGCGTCGCCCGCTTCGACCTGCCCGCCGATCCCGGGGACGCTGAGCAGCCCGTCGACGTCGTCCACGTCGAGGCCCACGACCTCGCTGATGCGGCCGCCGGTCGAGTAGAGCAGCTCGAGCAGCGCCCGGTCGCGCAGCGGGACGGCTCCGTCCCCGGCGCCGGCGGCGTCCAGGAGCCGGGCCACCTCGTCGATCGACAGGGCGTGGGGAAGGCGACGCAGCGCGCTCGGCGCGTGCACCTGGGAGGCCGGGTCGGCCCGGGTCGCCCCCTCGGCGTGCGCGAACCGGTGCCAGCCGCGCACCGCGGCGAGCGCCCGGGCGGTCGACGACGGCGACAGGGTCGCCCCGCCGTCCGTACCCTGACGCAGCACCAGCACGTACTCCTCGACGTCGCGCTCCCCCACGTCGTCGAGGGTGCGACGGTCGGTCGCGTGCAGATGGCGGGCGTACCGCGCGAGGTCCCGGCGGTAGGCGGCCACGGTGTTGGTCGACAGCCCGCGCTCCACGCCGAGGTGTGCGAGGTAGCCCTGCAGCGCGCTGGTCAGCGCGGGCGGCAGGGGCAGGGCGGGCGACGAGTCGGGCACCGGCCCATCATGCCGCGCGACGGCGACTTCTCGGATCGTCGGACGCGATCGTCAGAACGGCAGGAAGACGTCGACCGCCACCGCGATGAACAGCACCGTGAGGTAGGTGATCGAGCCGTGGAAGACCTTCATCGCGCCGAGCTTGCCGCGCTCGGGGTGGTCGGCGCGGCGCAGCATCGCGACCACGAGCCACAGGAACCACGCGCCGGCGGCGACAGCCACCACGGTGTAGGCCCATGTCATCCCCGCCAGCGGGACGAGCACGAGCGAGCAGGCGATCATCGCGACCGTGTGCGCGACCATCTCGATCGCGACCCGGCGGTCGCTGGCGACGACGGGGAGCATCGGTACGCCCGCGTTCGCGTAGTCCTTCTTGAACTTCACCGACAGCGGCCAGTAGTGCGGGGGCGTCCAGAAGAAGATGACGCCGAACAGCGCGAGTGCAGACCAGCTGAGCGACCCGGTCACCGCGGCCCAGCCGATGAAGACGGGCATGCAGCCCGCGATGCCGCCCCAGACGATGTTCTGCGGGGTGCGCCGCTTGAGGATCATGGTGTAGCCGACGACGTAGACGGCGATCGCCCCGAACGTCAGCCACGCGGACGCGACGTTGACCAGCAGCGCGAACCACACGAGCGAGACGACGCCGAGCGCGGTGGCGAAGACGAGCGCGGACCGGGGTGCGATCTCTCCGGTCGCGAGCGGCCGCCGCTTGGTGCGATTCATGACCTTGTCGATGTCGCGGTCGAGGTAGCAGTTGAAGACGTTGGCCGAGGCGGCCGCCAGGGTGCCGCCGACGAGGGTGAGGAGCACGAGCCACAGGTCGGGCAGGCCGCCCTGGGCGAGGATCATCGTGGGCAGCGTCGTGACGAGCAGAAGCTCGATGATCCGCGGCTTGGTGAGCGCGACGTACGCACCCAGCACGTCGCGCCAGCCCTTGCGCGGCCCCGCGTCCTGGTCCTCGGCCGGCACGCCGGACTGGTCGGACTGGTCGGACCGTTCGGCGTCGGCACGCTCCCGCCGGGCCCGCACTGCCGCTCGGGTCGGCGTCGACGGGTGGGACGTCGTGGTGCTCGTGGTGCTGCTCACGCGCGTGCTTGTCCGTTCTCGGCTGGGGTCCGGGGGGTCTCGGCTGGGGTCCGGGGAGCTAGTGCGACGTGGGACCGCCGCCGCCTCATCGTACGCCGAGGTGCTCCGCGTGGTGGCCCGGGGCGACGTGGCGCGGTTGTGAGAAATGCCCGCCTGCGCTCCGGTCGACGTCCGCTCACCAGGTGGGACGAACGACCCCGGGACAGGCGCCGCGGGAATGCACGGCGCTAGGGTGGTGCTGCACAACGGTGAAGACCTCTTCGCGACATGTCCACACGGCCTGTCCGGGGCAGCCTTCGCCACCATGCCCCGCCGTAGCGTCGACACGCGCGCACGACCACGTGGCCCGCCACGTGCGCCGGCGCGCGGAGGAGCCCCCAGTGGCGTACGACGCGCCGGCGCCCCGTACCGGCAGAGCAGCAGCAATCACCCGGGGCTCGCTCCAGGCAGGAAAGAGGCACATCTGTGAACGCGTTCGACCCCGTCGTCGCCCCGCTCGAGTGGAATGAACTCGACGACCGTGCGGTGAAGACCATCAAGGCGCTGGCGGCCGACGCCGTGGAGAAGGTCGGCAACGGCCACCCGGGCACCGCGATCTCCCTGGCCCCCGCCGCGTACCTGCTCTTCCAGAAGACGATGCGGCACGACCCGGCGGACCCGCACTGGGTGGGTCGTGACCGGTTCGTCCTCTCCGCGGGGCACTCCTCGCTCACGCTGTACCTGCAGCTCTTCCTCGCCGGCTACGGCATGGAGCTGGCCGACCTCGAGGCGCTGCGCACGTGGGGCTCCCAGACCCCCGGCCACCCCGAGTACCGCCACACCCGCGGCGTCGAGATGACCACCGGCCCGCTCGGCCAGGGCCTCGCCTCGGGGGTCGGCATGGCCATCGCCTCCCGCCGCGAGCGGGGTCTGCTCGACCCGGACGCCGCGCTCGGCGAGTCGCCCTTCGACCACCACGTCTACGTCATCGCGTCCGACGGCGACCTGCAGGAGGGCGTGACCTCCGAGGCGTCGTCCCTCGCGGGCACGCAGAAGCTCGGCAACCTCGTCGTGATCTGGGACCAGAACAAGATCTCGATCGAGGACGACACCGACATCTCGTTCACCGAGGACACCGTGGCCCGCTACGCGGCCTACGGCTGGCACACTCAGCAGGTCGACTGGACGCAGGGCGGCACGGGCTACGCGGAGGACGTCGATGTCCTCGCCGCCGCCCTGGACGCGGCCAAGGCCGAGACCGACCGGCCGTCGTTCATCGCGCTGCGCACCATCATCGGCTGGCCGTCGCCCACCAAGCAGAACACCGGTGGCATCCACGGCTCGGCCATGGGCGCGGACGAGGTCGCGGGCCTCAAGACGGCGCTCGGCCTCGACCCGGCAGCCTCCTTCGCCGTCGACGACGAGGTGCTGGCGTACACGCGCGCCGTGGCGGACCACCAGTCCGAGCAGCGCGCCGCGTGGGACCGGTCGTACGCCGCCTGGCGCACGGCGACGCCGCAGGGCGCGGCCCTCCTCGACCGCCTCGTGGAGCACGACCTGCCCGAGGGCTGGACCGACGAGCTGCCGGTCTTCGAAGCCTCCGAGAAGGGCGTCGCGACGCGCGCCGCCTCAGGCAAGGTCCTCACCGCGCTCAAGGACGTGCTGCCCGAGCTGTGGGGCGGCTCCGCCGACCTCGCGGGCTCGAACAACACGACGATGGACGGCGAGCCGTCGTTCATCCCCGTCGAGCACGCGACCAAGAAGTTCCCCGGCCACGAGTACGGCCGCACGCTGCACTTCGGCATCCGCGAGCACGGTATGGGCGCGATCCTCAACGGCATCGTGCTGCACGGCCTGACCCGCCCCTACGGCGGCACGTTCCTGCAGTTCGCCGACTACATGCGCGCCTCCGTCCGCCTGGCCGCGCTCATGGAGATCCCGACGACGTTCGTGTGGACGCACGACTCGATCGGCCTCGGCGAGGACGGCCCCACGCACCAGCCGGTCGAGCACCTCGCGGCGCTGCGCGCCATCCCTGGCCTCGACGTCGTGCGCCCCGCGGACGCCAACGAGACCGCCTGGGCCTGGCGCGGCATCCTCGAGAACACCGCCAACCCGGCCGGCATCGTCCTGACCCGTCAGAACGTGCCGACGTTCCCCCGCGGCGACGCCGGGTTCGCCGGCGCCGAGGGCACGCTCAGAGGTGCGTACACGCTCCTGGACGCCGAGAACGGCGAGCCCGACGTGATCCTCGTGGGCACCGGCTCCGAGGTGCAGCTCGCGGTGCAAGCGCGCGAGCTGCTCGCCGCCGAGGGCGTGACCGCGCGCGTCGTGTCAATGCCGAGCCGCGAGTGGTTCGACAAGCAGGACGCGGCGTACCGCGAGTCGGTGCTGCCGGCGGCGGTCAAGGCGCGCGTGTCCGTCGAGGCGGGCATCGCCCAGGGCTGGCGTGACGTCGTCGGCGACGCCGGCCGCAGCGTCTCGCTCGAGCACTACGGCGCGTCGGCGGACTCCCAGACCCTGTTCCGCGAGTTCGGCATCACGTCGGAGGCCGTCGCGGCCGCCGCGCGCGAGTCGATCGCCGCGGTGCGCGGCACTGGCGACGCCGCCTGACCGCTCGTAGATTCCCAGGGTGGGGCGTCGGCCACCGGCGCCTCACCCGGCCCCCTCGAGACATCACCGGCGAGGGGCCTCCGACTTGGAAGGACGTCCGATGACGCAGAGCACCGTCCCAGCACCCATCACCGACCTGACCGGAGCCGGGGTGTCCATCTGGCTCGACGATCTGTCGCGCGAGCGCCTGCGCAGCGGCAGCCTGGCCGCGCTCGTCGCGGAACGCGGCGTGGTCGGCGTCACGACGAACCCGACCATCTTCGCCAAGGCCATGTCGGCCGGCGACGCCTACGACGAACAGCTGACCGAGCTCGCCGGCACGGACGTCGAGTCCGCGGTGGATACCATCACCACCGACGACGTGCGGGCCGCGGCCGACCTCTTGCGGCCGGTCTACGACGCGACCGACGGCGTCGACGGCCGCGTGTCCATCGAGGTGGACCCGCGCCTGGCCTACGACGCCGACAAGACGGTGGTCGTCGCGGAGCGGCTGTGGCGCACCGTGGACCGGCCCAACATCTTCATCAAGATCCCCGCGACGGTGCCCGGGCTCGACGCGATCTCGCGCACCCTCGCCCAGGGCATCAGCGTCAACGTGACCCTGATCTTCTCGCTCGAGCGGTACCGGTCCGTGCTCCAGGCGTTCGCGATCGGCCTCGAGCAGGCCCGCGCCGACGGTATCGACCTCGGGCCGATCGGGTCGGTCGCCTCCTTCTTCGTCTCCCGCGTGGACGGCTCGGTCGACGCGGCGCTGGAGAAGGTCGGCACACCCGAGGCGCTCGACCTGCGCGGTCAGGCCGCGATCGCCAACGCGCGGCTCGCCTTCGAGGCGTACGAGCAGTTCCTCGCCACGAACGAGTGGCGCTCGCTCGCGGCGTCCGGCGCCCACCCGCAGCGTCCGCTGTGGGCCTCGACCGGCGTGAAGAACCCCGAGTACCCCGACACGCTGTACGTCTCCGAGCTGGTCACGGACGGCGTCGTGAACACCATGCCCGAGCCCACGCTCCAGGCGTTCGCCGACCACGGCGTCGTCACCGGGGACACGGTCCGCGGCACCGCGACCGCCGCGCGCCGCACGATCGACACCATCGAGTCGTTCGGGATCTCCCTCTCGGAGGTCACCGACCACCTCGAGACGGACGGCGTGCGCAAGTTCGAGGACTCCTGGACCGAGCTCCTGGACACCGCCTCCGCCGGGCTGCAGGCGCAGGACGGCTGACCCGCCCTACCCGGGGCGCCCGTGGCGCGCCGGGGTGCAACCCTCTCCCGCCCGCACGACGAAGAACGGTGCCCACCTCGTGAGACCGGCCAAGATCACCGCCGACCACAACCCGTTGCGCGACCCCCTCGACCTGCGGCTGCCCCGCATCGCCGGCCCCAGCGGCCTGGTGATCTTCGGCGTCACGGGCGACCTCTCGCGCAAGAAGCTCATGCCCGCCGTGTACGACCTGGCGAACCGGGGCCTGCTGCCGCCGGGCTTCGCGCTCACCGGCTTCGCCCGCCGGGACTGGGACGACCAGGACTTTGCGGAGGTCGTCCACGACGCGGTCAAGGAGCACGCCCGCACGCCGTTCCGCGAGGCCACCTGGAAGCAGCTCGCCGAGGGGATCCGCTTCGTCCAGGGCTCCTTCGACGACGAGGACGCCTTCGAGCGCCTGCGCAAGACCGTCGAGCAGCTCGACGCCGAGCGCGGCACCGGCGGCAACCACGCCTTCTACCTGTCCGTGCCGCCGAGCGCCTTCCCCCTGGTGTGCCGCCAGCTGTCGGAGTCCGGTCTGTCGAAGTCTTCCCAGGATGCCTGGCGCCGGGTCGTCATCGAGAAGCCGTTCGGGCACGACCTGGAGAGCGCCCGCGAGCTCGACGCGGTGGTCTCGCAGGTCTTCGACCCCGAGTCGGTGTTCCGCATCGACCACTACCTGGGCAAGGAGACCGTCCAGAACCTCCTGGCGCTGCGGTTCGCGAACCAGATGTTCGAGCCGCTGTGGAACGGCAACTACGTGGATCACGTGCAGATCACCATGGCCGAGGACATCGGCATCGGGGGGCGGGCCAGCTACTACGACGGCATCGGCGCCGCCCGCGACGTGATCCAGAACCACCTGCTGCAGCTCCTGGCGCTCGTCGCCATGGAGGAGCCGGTGAACTTCGACGCCGAGGCCCTGCGCGCCGAGAAGATCAAGGTGCTGTCCTCGGTGCGCCTCCCCCGCGACCTGGGCCGGCACACGGCCCGCGGCCAGTACGCCGCTGCTTGGCAGGGCGGAGAGAAGGTGCCCGGCTTCCTCGAGGAGGAGGGGTTCAACCCGCACTCCACGACCGAGACCTTCGCCGCGGCGCGCCTCGACATCGACAACCGACGGTGGGCGGGCGTCCCGTTCTACCTGCGCACGGGCAAGCGGCTGGGCCGGCGCGTGACCGAGGTCGCGGTGGTCTTCAAGAAGGCCCCGCACCTGCCGTTCGAGTCGTCGCTCACGTCCGACCTGGGCAGCAACGCCCTGGTCATCCGGGTGCAGCCCGACGAGGGCGTCACCCTGCGCTTCGGCGCCAAGGTGCCCGGCACCGCGATGGAGGTCCGTGACGTCACGATGGACTTCGGGTACGGCCACTCGTTCACGGAGTCCTCCCCGGAGGCCTACGAGCGGCTCATCCTCGACGTCCTCCTGGGCGACCCACCGCTGTTCCCCACCCGCGAGGAGGTCGAGCTGTCCTGGCAGGTGGTCGACCCGATCACGTCGTACTGGGCGAGCAGGGGCAAGCCCGAGCCGTACCCGTCCGGTACCTGGGGCCCCCCGTCCGCCGACGCCATGATGGCGCGCGACGGCCGCACGTGGCGGCGCCCGTGAGCCCCGACGACGCAGCCGCCCCCAGCCAGACCCGACACACCGTCGACGTACGGACCGGCCTCGACCGAGGAGAGCCCCGATGATCATCGACATGCCGGACACCACGGCGAACGCCGTCGGCAAGCGACTCACGCACCTGCGCGACGAGGGCGGCGCCGTCGCCCTCGGGCGTGTGCTGACCCTCGTGGTCGTCGCCGAGGAGGCGGACATCGAGGACGCCGTCCGTGCGGCGAACGAGGCCAGCCACGAGCACCCGTGCCGGGTCATCGTCGTCGCGTCGTTGACCCAGGACGACGGCACCCCCCGGCTCGACGCCGAGATCCGGATCGGCGGGGATGCCGGTGCGTCCGAGGTCCTGGTGCTGCGCGGGTCGGGACCCATGGTCGAGCACACCGACACGCTCGTCATGCCCCTGCTGCTGCCCGACGCGCCGATCGTCGTGTGGTGGCCGGCGGGCGGCCCGGTCGACCCGTCGTCCTCCCCGCTCGGCGCGATGGCGCAGCGGCGCATCACCGACACGACGACGTCCGGTGAGCCGGTCGCGATGCTGCACCGCCTCGCCGACACGTTCGCCCCGGGCGACACCGACCTGGCGTGGGCGCGGGTCACGCTGTGGCGCGGGCTCATCGCCGCGGCCGTGGAGCAGCCGCCCTTCGAGCCGGTCACCGCGGTGCGGGTCGAGGGCCAGGACCAGCACACGTCCCTCGACCTGCTGGCGGCCTGGCTCGGACAGAAGCTCCGCTGCCCCGCGACCGTCGTGCGCACCGACAGCGACGACGCCATCACGCGCGTCACGCTCGATCGCAAGAGCGGGCCGATCGTCCTCGACCGCCCCGACGGGCGCGTCGTGACGATCACCCAGCCGGAGAAGCCCGAGCGCCGCATGGCCCTGCCGATCCGCGTGCTGAGCGAGGCGCTGATCGAGGAGCTGCGGCGCCTCGACCCCGACGAGCTGTACGGGGAGGTCCTCACCAAGGGGCTGGCCCGCGTCGAGACCGTGCAGGCGAGCGCGTGAGCCACGACGCGTCCGCGCCGCTCGTCGTCGTCCACCCGGACGCCGGCCTCCTGGCGGAGGCGACCGCCGCACGGCTCCTGACCCGGCTGCTCGACGCGCAGTCGGTCCGCACCCCGGTGCACGTCGTCCTGACCGGCGGCACCGTCGGCATCAGGACCCTCGCGGCGGTCGCGGCCAGCCCGCTGCGACCGGCCGTGGACTGGTCGGGGGTGCACCTGTGGTGGGGCGACGAACGCTTCCTCCCCGACGGCGATGGCGACCGGAACGAGACGCAGGCCCGCGACGCGCTGGTCGACGCGCTCGAGGCGGAGTCCGGGCTCCCGGCCGACCACGTGCACGCGATGCCGGCGCTCGGCGCCGTCATCGACGGTCGGCCGGTGACCACGCCCGAGGAGTCCGCCGCCGCGTACGCGGCGGAGCTCGCCCGGTTCGACGGGACGGCCGGGGAACCGGCGGCGGCCGTGGCCGTGCCGGCCTTCGACGTGCTGCTGCTCGGGATGGGCCCGGACGGGCACGTCGCCTCCCTGTTCCCGGGCCACGCCGCCCTCTCGGCGAGCGGCGCCACGGTCGGGTTGCACGGCTCCCCCAAGCCCCCGCCGGAGCGCGTCTCGCTCACCTTCGACGCCGTCCACCGCGCCCGCGAGGTCTGGGTCGTGGCAGCCGGCGCGGAGAAGGCCGCGCAGGCCGCCGCCGCACTGGCCGGCGCGGACGTCGTCGTGGTCCCGGCGGCCGGCGCGCGGGGCACCGAGCGCACGCTCTGGCTCCTCGACGCCGCCGCCGCGGCGCCCGCCGACTGACCCGGGCGGGGCGGCCCCCCGTCCGCCGGCGAGGGGCCGTCCGCCGGGACGGACTAGCTCGCGGACCGCTTGCGGGCCGCCAGGAGCCTGCCCGGAGTCTCGTCGTCGAACTCGGCGAAGAACTCCCCCACGCGCTCCGTGAGCTCGGACATCCCGTCGCACGCGAAGAGCGTGGGCTGGTAGTGCGAGATGTCGTACTCGACCGTGCCCATGGAGTAGAAGTCGAGCGGGAGGATCGTGGCGCCCCGGAACTCCTCGATCTCGCCGTAGGAGGACAGCAGGCCGGCGCCGTAGCAGCGCAGCTCGCCCTCCTCGTACATCACACCGAACTCGATGGTGAACCAGAAGACGTCCGCCACGAACTGGAGGCCCTCCGCGGTCTCACACCGCCGGGCCGCCTCCCCCGCGCGTCGCTTGACCTCGGCGATCGCCGGGTTCGCCAGCAGGTTCCCGTGCCCGACCACCTCGTGGATGATGTCCGGCTCCGGTGTGTAGAGCGGCTGCGAACCGTGCCGCAGGTACTGCGTGGAGTGGAAGACGCCGTCGGCGAGCGAGCCGTAGAACACGTCAAGGGGCACGAGCCCGGCGGCCGGGTGCAGGCGGAACCTGCTCAGCCGCTCGAGCCCCGCGCTGACCTCGTCGAGCTGCGGGACGTGATCGGTCGGCAGGCCGAGGGCCTCCTTGCCCTCGAGGAACCCGCGGATCGCGAGCCGCTCGTGCTTCGGCGCAAGCTCGGTGCACACCGTGCGCCAGATCGCGTTCTCCGCGTCCGTGTAGTCCACCTGCGGCACCGGGTCCCCCGGTGACCAGCGCAGTGCGGGGCCGGCGATGAGTTCGCGCCGGCGCCGGTACTCGGGATCCTTCGCACCGGGGTGGTCGTCGGCAAGGTGCACCGTGACGCCGTTCTCGTCCTCGGTGACAGGGGCGTAGAGCTGACCTTCCTCAAACATGCCGACAGACTACGCCCGGCGCACCTGTATCGACAGGTGGGACGCCGATGTGGCGTTGCGGCAGGTCAGCCGGCCCGGCGCAGGCCCGACCGGCGTGCCCGCAGCGTCGCGAGCGCCTCCTCCAGCAAGGCCGCCCCGTCCTCCTCGGACCGGCGTTCCTTCACGTAGGCGAGGTGCGTCTTGTACGGCTCGTTGCGGGACGGCTCCGGCGGGTTCGCCGCGTCGAGCCCGGCAGGGAACCCGCACCGCGGACAGTCCCAGAACTCCGGGGCCTCGACATCCCGGTTCGCCGAGAAGCTCGGCGTCGTCTCGTGCCCGTTGGCGCACCAGTAGGAGACGCGCACCCGCGGTGCCGCCTCCCCGCGCTCGGACTCTCCCAACGGGCCCGCGCCCACGCGCGAGCCCCGGATCGCATGACTGGCTGTAGCCACGTCTTGTCGTCCTCACCTTCGACTGAGTGGGCGTCTACCCACGGACGATCTTCGTGTGCCCCCGCACCGACCCCTGGGGGCCGACGACGGTCGCGGCGCGCGGCCGGGCCTCAGCTCACCCGCGTGATGAGACCGAGCAACACGACCACGACGAACCAGACGAGCGCGAAGCTCACCGTGATCCGGTTGAGGTTGCGCTCGGCGACACCCGAGCCGCCCGCGGCGCTCGAGATCCCCCCGCCGAACATGTCGGACATCCCGCCGCCCTTGCCCTTGTGCATCAAGATGAGCAGGGTCAGGAAGCCGCTGGTGATGACCAGAAGAACCTGAAGGATGATCTGCAACGCGTTCACGATGTCCTCGGCCGTCCTCGTTCGTCGTCCGTCCCGCAGGACGGGCCCGGCTCCGGGACGTCGTCCCGGCCGGGTCAAGAGTAAGTGACGGACGCCTCCCGAGGCGAACACCGTACTTTTCACGGTGTCACGATCTCGGAAGGCGTCCGGCCGGGTGTCCGGCTTAGCGCCGCGGCACCCGCAGGGTCACGCGACGTGCGACTGGTAGCGCGCGATCTTCGCGAACTCGACGGGGTCCAGGCTCGCGCCGCCGACGAGGGCGCCGTCGACGTCGGTCTGGGACATGATCTGCGCGACGTTGCCCGACTTCACGGAGCCGCCGTAGAGCACGCGCACGCCGGCGGCAAGCTCGGCGTCGTACAGCTCGGCGAGGCGCCCACGGATCGCGCCGCAGACCTCCTGCGCGTCCTCGGGGGTCGCGACCTCGCCCGTGCCGATGGCCCACACCGGCTCGTACGCGATCACGACCGTGGCCGCCTGCTCGGCGAGCACACCATCGAGGGCCGCGTCGACCTGCGCGAGCGTGTACGGCACCTGGTCGCCCGCCTTGCGCACGTCCAGGCCCTCGCCCACGCACAGGATCGGGACGAGCCCGTGCTCGAAGGCCGCGCGGACCTTCGCGCCCACCAGGACGTCGTCCTCCGCGTGGTACTCGCGGCGCTCCGAGTGGCCCACGGCCACGTAGGTGCAGCCCAGACGCTTGAGCATCGGACCGGAGATCTCGCCGGTGTACGCGCCGGACGCGTGCGTCGACAGGTCCTGGGCGCCGTAGCGCACCTCGAGCTTGTCGGCGTCCACGAGCGTCTGCACCGAGCGCAGGTCCGTGAACGGCGCCAGGACGGCGACCTCCACGGCCTCGTAGTCGTGCTTCGCGTCCTTGAGCGTCCACGCGAGCTTCTGCACCGCGGCGATCGCCTCGGTGTGGTCCAGGTTCATCTTCCAGTTGCCCGCCATCAGGGGCGTGCGGGTGGTGGCCACCATGGGTCCTCGTCTCTCGTGCTACGGATGGTCGGAAAGGTCAGTCGTCGAGGACGGCGAGGCCGGGGAGCACCTTGCCCTCGAGCAGCTCGAGGCTGGCACCGCCACCGGTCGAGATGTGGCTGAAGCCGGCCTCGTCGAAACCGAGCGTGCGCACGGCCGCGGCCGAGTCGCCGCCGCCGACGATGGAGAAGGCGCCGGCGGCCGTCGCGTCGACGATCCCCTGCGCCACGGCACGCGTGCCGGCGGCGAAGGCGTCGAACTCGAACACCCCCATGGGTCCGTTCCACACGATCGTCCTGGCGTCCGCCAGCTTGGCGGCGAAGAGCGCGCCGGAGTCCGGGCCGATGTCCAGGCCCATCGTGCCGTCCGGGATCGCGTCGGCCGCCACCGTGCGGTGCGCGGAGTCGGCGGCGAACGAGTCTGCCGCGACGATGTCGGTCGGCAGGACGATCTCCACGCCGGCCGACCTCGCCTGCGCCAGGTAGCCCTTGACCGTCTCGACCTGGTCGGCCTCGAGCAGCGACGAGCCGACCGGGTGGCCCTGCGCCGCGAGGAACGTGAAGACCATCCCGCCGCCGATGAGCAGGCGGTCGGCCTTGGCGAGCAGGTTCTCGATGACGCCGAGCTTGTCCGACACCTTCGACCCGCCCAGGACGACGGCGTACGGGCGCTGCGGGTCGGTCGTGGCGCGGGAGAGCGCCTCGACCTCCGTGAGCACCAGGTCGCCGGCGGCGGCCGGCAGGAGCTTCGCGACGTCGTAGACCGACGCCTGCTTGCGGTGCACGACGCCGAAGCCGTCGGACACGAACGCGTCCGCGAGCGCGGCCAGCTCCGTCGCCAGGTCCTCGCGCTCGGCGTCCACCTTCGAGGTCTCGCGGGCGTCGAACCGCACGTTCTCCAGGAGCGCCACGCGGCCGTCCACCAGGCCCGCGACCGTCTGCTGCGCGGAGGCGCCGGTCACGTCCCCCGCGAGGGCGACGTCCTGCCCGAGCAGCTCGCCCAGGCGGGCCGCGACGGGCGCGAGCGAGTACGCGGGGTCGGGAGCGCCCTTGGGGCGGCCCAGGTGCGCCGTGACGACGACGCGGGCGCCCGCGTCGACCAGGCGGCGCAGCGTGGGCAGCGCAGCCCGGATGCGGCCGTCGTCCGTGATGGTGGTGCCGTCGAGCGGCACGTTGAAGTCCGAGCGGACGAGGACGCGCTTGCCGCGCAGCTCGCCCAGGGAGTCGATGGTCTTCATGGGGCACACCTGTCCGTCAAGGCCCGGTGCGTGTCGCATGGCCGCACGTCCCGGGCGAGGGTGATCTTTTCCGTACATGACGACGTCCGCGTGCGCAGCCGGGGTTCGGCGCGCACGCGGACGTCGTAGCTCACGCTCGAGCGGTGTCGGGCGCCGAGATCGTCAGAGCTTCTCGCCGACGTAGACCGTCAGCGAGACCAGCGAGTTGGAGTAGCCCCACTCGTTGTCGTACCAGGAGACGACCTTGACCTGGTTGCCGATCACCTTGGTGAGCTTCGAGTCGAAGATGCTCTGGTGCGGGTCGGTGACGATGTCCGACGAGACGATCTCGTCCTCGACGTACTCGAGCACGCCCTTGAGCGGGCCCTCGGCGGCGGCCTTGACCGCGGCGTTGACCTCCTCGACCGTGACCTCCCTCGGCGCCTCGAAGGTGAGGTCCGTGGCCGAGCCGGTGATGACCGGCACGCGCAGGGCGTAGCCGTCCAGCTTGCCCTTCAGCTCGGGCAGCACGAGGGCCACGGCCTTGGCGGCACCCGTCGTGGTCGGCACGATGTTCTGCGCGGCCGCACGGGCACGACGCAGGTCCTTGTGCGGGCCGTCCTGCAGGTTCTGGTCACCGGTGTACGCGTGGATCGTCGTCATGAGGCCGCGCTCGATACCGATCGAGTCGTTGAGGGCCTTGGCGAGCGGCGCGAGGCAGTTGGTGGTGCAGGACGCGTTCGAGATGATGTGGTGCACGGCCGGGTCGTACTGGTCGTTGTTCACACCCATGACGAAGGTCGCGTCCTCGTTCTTCGCCGGGGCGGAGATGATGACCTTCTTGGCGCCGGCGTCGATGTGCGCCTTCGCCTTGGTGGCGTCGGTGAAGAAGCCGGTGGACTCGATGACGATGTCCGCGCCCAGCTCGCCCCAGGGCAGGTTGGCGGGGTCGCGCTCGGCGAGCGCACGGATCTTCACGCCGCCGACGATGATGTTGTCGTCGTCATGGCTGACAGACTTGGGGAAGCGGCCGAGCACCGTGTCGTACTTGAGCAGGTGGGCCAGCGTCTTGTTATCGGTCAGGTCGTTGACTCCGACGACCTCGATGTCCGCACCGGACTCCACGAGAGCCCGGTAGAAGTTCCGTCCGATCCGACCGAAGCCGTTGATCCCGACGCGGATGGTCACGATTGCCCTCCTCAGGGCGCGCCCGGTCATGCCCGGCGCACACGGTTGATGCCGACTTCCGCGCGCCGCGATGGGCGCGCTGATGATTCACGCCGCGACCCTGGGACCCCCGACGTCTTCCTCCGGGCGGTCAGCCTTGGGTCACGTCGTCGTCACCTGACGTCACGAGCCTATACCCAGATCGGCACGCCCGCCGACCCTCGCGGAGGCGTGAGACGGGTGGTCTGACCACAGCCAAGGCAGCCGTTCGCCAGACGCCTGGCGGCCGCGGCGAGGGGCCCTCGTACGGCCGTCAGAGGTCGAGCAGGTCCGGGCTCAGACCCGCCTCGGTGTCCGGCAGACCCAACTCGAGCGCGCGCTTGTCTGCCGTCGACAGCAGCCTCCGGATCCGCCCCGCCACCGCGTCCTTGGACAACGGCGGGTCGGCGAGCTGGCCGAGCTCCTCCAGCGAGGACTGCTTGTGCGCGAGGCGCAGCTCCCCGGCCTGGCGCAGGTGGTCGGGCACCTCCTCGCCCAGGATCTCGAACGCACGCTCCACCCGCGCCCCCGCGGCGACCGCCGCACGGGCCGAGCGGCGCAGGTTGGCGTCGTCGAAGTTCGCGAGCCGGTTCGCCGTGCCGCGCACCTCGCGCCGGGCGCGCCGCTCCTCCCACACCTCGCGGGTCCGCTCGGCCCCCATGCGGCGCAGGATCTCGCCGATCGCCTCGCCGTCGCGCACCACGACCCGGTCCACGCCACGCACCTCGCGCGACTTCGCCTGCACCCCCAGGCGTCGTGCGGCACCGACCAGCGCGAGCGCCGCCTCCGGGCCGGGGCAGGTCACCTCCAGCGCCATCGACCGGCCCGGCTCCGTGAGCGAGCCGTGCGCGAGGAACGCCCCGCGCCACACGGCCTCCGCCTCCGCGACCCCCGCGGACACGACCTCCGGGGCGAGCCCCCGCACGGGTCGCCCGCGGGAGTCCAGCAGCCCCGTCTGGCGGGCGAGCGACTCGCCGTCGCGCACCACGCGCACCACATAACGGTTGTTCTTCCGCAGCCCGCCCGCCTGCACCACGATCAGGTCGCTCACGTGCCCGTAGAGGTCGGTGATCGACCGCCGCAGGCGCGCCGCGGCCGCCTCGTCGTCCAGCTCCGCCTCGATCACCACGCGCCCGGAGATGATGTGCAGCCCGCCGGAGAACCGGAGCGTCGCCGAGACCTCCGCCTTACGGCACGACGTCCGGGTCACCTTGATCCGAGCGAGCTCGTCCTTCACCTCTGCCGTCAGCGCCATGGCGTCATCCTGCCACGCGCGACAAGCACCCTCCCGCCGCCCGAGGACGGGCCGACGTGGGCTACGAAGTGCGATGCGACGTGCGATGCGACGTGCGATGCGACGTGCGATGCGACGTGACGTCAGACGTCGCCGTAGACCCCCTCGAACACGTCCCGGTACGCGGCCGCGAGGCGCAACGGGTCGTGTCGGGCGCTGCCGTCGCCGCGCCGCACCTGCCGCATCAGCAGCTTGGCGCCCATCGCTCCCGCGGCCCTGGCCAGCCCGTCCACGTCCTCGACGGCCGACGGGTCGGCGAGCACCGCGTCCACGCGCAGGCCCGGCGCGTGCCGGTACAGGGCCTCCAGGTGGTCGGTCGCCGTCAGCCCTTGAGTCTCGCCCCGCTCGGCGCTGAGGTTGAGCGTCACGCACACCTTCGCGTCGGTCTCGTGCAGCGCCCGTGCGAGCTCCGGGACCAGCAGGTGCACGAGCACCGACGAGTACCAGGAGCCGGGACCGAGCACGACCCAGTCGGCCGTGCGCACCGCCTCGACGGCCTCGACGCACGCCGGCGGGTCGGCCGGCACCAGCCGCAGCTGCTCGATGCGCCCGTCGGTGACCGCGACCTCGCTCTGCCCGACGACGGTCTCGAGCCGGTCCACTCCGCCCGGGGCGCCCCGCCGGACGTCGGCCTCCACCACGAGCGGGACCGACGCCATGGGCAGCACCCGGCCGCGCGCGCCGAGCAGCTTGCCCACCCAGTCCAGGCCCGACACGGTGTCGCCCAGCAGCTCCCAGAGCGCGACGATCATGAGGTTGCCTATCGCGTGCTTGTCCAGGCTCCCGCCGGACACGAACCGGTGTTGCAGCAGGCCGCTCCAGGTGCGCCCCCACTCCGAGTCGTCGCACAGGGCCGCGAGCGCCATGCGCAGGTCGCCGGGCGGCAGCACGTCCAGCTCGTCGCGCAGCCGGCCGGACGACCCGCCGTCGTCGGCGACCGTGACGACCGCGGTCAGCCGGTCCGACATGAGCCGCAGCGCCGACAGGCTCGCGTACAGCCCGTGCCCGCCGCCCAGCGCCGTGACCGCAGGCGCGCCCATCCCTGTGGAGGGCGTCGTCATTCCTTCCCCAGGTCGCGTGCCGTGAGGGTCACGCGCTGGCCGGCGTCGCGCAGCCGCTGGGCGATCTCGCCGGCGATCGCCACGGACCGGTGCTTGCCCCCCGTGCACCCGACGGCGATCGTGACGTATCGCTTCTCCTCGGCCAGGTAGCCGGCCAGGACGGGCTCGAGCGCCGCGACGTACCGGTCCACGAACTCGATCGCCCCGGGCCGCGCCAGCACGTACTCCCGGACCGGGGCGTCGCGGCCGGTGAGGTGGCGCAGCTCCGTGATCCAGTACGGGTTCGCCAGGAACCGCACGTCCACCACGTGGTCCGCGTCGAGCGGCAGGCCGTACTTGAAGCCGAATGCCAGAACGTTCACCCGCAGCGCCTCGGGCGCGCCGTCGGCGACGGCGGCCCGGACCTCGCGGGCGAGGTCGTGCACCGACAGCTCGGACGTGTCGATGACGACGTCGGCCCGCTCCTCGAGGGACGCGAGCCGGCGACGCTCCTCGCCGATGCCGTCGAGGATGCGGCCCTCCCCCTGCAGCGGGTGCGGGCGGCGGACGCTCTCGTACCGGCGCACGAGGGTCTCGTCCCGCGCGTCGAGGTAGAGGATGCGATAGTTCACGCCGGCGTCGTGCAGGTGCTGGAGCACCCGGGTGAGCTCGGCGAAGTACTCCCGGCCGCGCACGTCCACGACGACGGCGAGGCGCTCCACCGACGACCCGGCGCGCGTCATCAGGTCGACCAGGGGCACGATCATCAGCGGCGGCAGGTTGTCGACGACGAACCAGTCGAGGTCCTCCAGCACGCCGGCGGCACGCGACCGGCCGGCGCCGGACATGCCGGTGATGATCAGCACCTCCGGCTCCGACGCCTCCGGCGAGTGTGTGGTGGCCTCGATCTCGGGGATGCCCTGCGGGACTGTGGTGGGCGACGGCTCGCTCATGCGTCCAGCATGCCAGGGGCGACGGCGTCCTGGCCGATAGGCGCGCTGCTCGCGCCCTCTCCGGCCGCAGGACCGGCCACATTGCCGGCCGCATCGCCGGCCAGGGCGGCCACCACGGCCTCCGCCGTGCGGCGGCCCATGCCGCGGACCTCGGCGATCTCCTCGACGCTCGCCGCGCGCATCCGCTTCACGGAGCCGAATCGGGCCAGCAGCGCCTTGCGGCGCGCGGGCCCCAGGCCCGGCACGTCGTCGAGGGCCGACACCGTCATGCCCTTGCTGCGCCGCCGCCGGTGCTGCGTGATGGCGAACCGGTGCGCCTCGTCCCGCACCCGCTGGAGCAGGTAGAGCCCCTCGGACGAGCGCTGCAGGATGACGGGGTAGTCCTCGCCGGGCACCCACACCTCCTCGAGCCGCTTCGCCAGGCCGCACAGCGCCACGTCGGTCACGCCGAGCTCGTCGAGCGCCCGCTGCGCGGCCGCCACCTGGGGCGGGCCGCCGTCGACCACCACGAGGTTCGGCGGGTAGGCGAACCGCTTGCGCTCGCCCGGCTCCGCGGACACCTCGCCCGACCGCGGCGGCACCCCGCCGCGCGGAGCCTCGCCCGCCCCCGGCTCGGTCCCGTCGCCGTCGTCCAGCTCCACCTCGCCCGACGCGAGCCGGTCCGCCAGGTACCGCCGGAACCGGCGCGTGATCACCTCGTGCATCGCGGCCGTGTCGTCCCGGGCGCCGTCCCCCTCCGGGCCCCGGACCGAAAAGGTGCGGTACTCGCTCTTGCGCGCCAGCCCGTCCTCGAAGACCACCATCGAGGCGGACTGGTACGTGCCCTGCGTGTGCGACACGTCGTAGCACTCGATCCGCAGCGGCGCGGACTCGAGACCGAGCGCCTCCTGGATCTCGCGCAGCGCCTGGCTCCGGGTGGTCAGGTCGCCCGCCCGCCGGGTGCGGTGCAGCACGAGGGCGTGCTCGGCGTTGGCCTTGACGGTCGCGGCCAGCTCGCGCTTGTCGCCGCGCTGCGGCACACGCAGCTCCACCCGCGCCCCGCGCAGGCCGGTCAGCCACGCCGTCATCTGGGCCGGGTCCGGCGGCAGCACCGGCACCAGGACCTCGCGCGGCACGGCGTCGCGCGCCTCCCGGCGAGCTGCCGCGCGCGCCTCGGCATCGCCGGCCGCGCCCTCGCCCACGGCGCGCGCGTCCTCGACGGCGCCGTACACCTGCTGCAGCAGGTGCTCGACCAGCTCCGCGTCGGTGACGTCCTCGACCTTCTCCACGATCCAGCCCCGCTGGCCGCGGATGCGGCCGCCGCGCACGTGGAACACCTGGACCGCGGCCTCCAGCTCGTCGCCCGCGAGCGCGAAGATGTCGGCGTCCGTCGCGTCGGGCAGCACCACGGCGTTCTTCTCGGTGGCGCGGCGCAGGGCCTGGACGTCGTCGCGCAGCCGCGCAGCCTGCTCGTACTCCATCGAGGCGGCGGCCTCGTTCATCCGCTCCGTCAGCCGGCGCTCGAACCGCTGTGTGTCCCCCGCCATGAAGTCGCAGAAGTCGCGCGCGAGCTGCTTGTGGTCGTCGATGCCGATGCGGCCCACGCACGGGGCGGAGCACTTGTCGATGTACCCGAGCAGGCAGGGGCGGCCCGTCTGGTGCGCGCGCCGGTAGACCCCCGCGGAGCACGTGCGGATCGGGAAGACCCGCAGCAGGAGGTCGAGGGTCTCGCGGATCGCCCACGCGTGCCCGTAGGGGCCGAAGTACCTGGTGCCGGGCCGCTTCGCGCCTCGCATCACCTGCGCGCGCGGCACCTCCTCGGCCATGGTGACCGCGAGGTACGGGTACGACTTGTCGTCGCGGTACTTCACGTTGAACCGCGGGTCGTACTCCTTGATCCAGGAGTACTCGAGCGCGAGCGCCTCGACCTCCGTGCCCACGACGGTCCACTCGACGGACGCGGCCGTGGTCACCATCGTCTGCGTGCGGTGGTGCAGGTGCGCGACGTCCTGGAAGTAGCTCGACAGCCGAGCGCGCAGGTTCTTCGCCTTACCCACGTAGATGACGCGGCCGTGCACGTCACGGAACCGGTAGACCCCGGGCGAGGTCGGGATCTCCCCCGGCTTCGGGCGGTACGTCGCGGGGTCTGCCATGCCCGCCAGCCTAGGTCAGGCCACCGACGCCTCCGGTCGGAACACCTGGCGCTACTTCATCGCGCCAGCCGACACGGATCCCTGGAGCTGGCGCTGGAAGATCAGGTAGGCGATCAGCACCGGGACGATCGTGATCACCACGGCCGCGAACATCGCTCCGAAGTCCGCCGCGTACCCCGCGGAGGACACGAAGGCGGCGAGACGCTGGGAGAGCACCCAGTTGTCCGAGTTCGGGTTCAGGGCGACGGGCAGGAGGAACTGGTTCCAGAGCCCCAGGAAGTTGAAGATCGCCACCGACGCCATCCCCGGCCGCGCCATCGGCAGCATCACCTGGAAGAAGGTGCGCCAGTGCCCGGCGCCGTCGATCGCCGCCGCTTCGGCGATGTCGTCCGGCAGCCCGCGGAAGAAGGCGTACAGGAAGAAGACCGTGAACGGCAGCGCGAACGCGACGTAGGTGATGACCAGCCCAGGCAGGGTCCCCAGCAGGCCGATGTTGTCCAGCACGAAGAACAGCGGCACGATCGCGAGGAACACCGGGAACGTCAGCCCGGCGAGCATCAGGTAGTAGATCGCGCGCCGGCCCGGGAACTCGAACCTCCCCAGCACGTAGGCGCACATCGCTCCGAACATCATGACCAGCACCAGGGACGCGCCGACCACGATGATCGTGTTGAAGAACGCCCGACCGATCTCCGCGTCGGTCCAGGCGCTCACGTAGTTGGTCCACGACCACTCGCTCGGCAGCGAGAACGGCGAGCCGAAGATCTCGTCGCTCGTCTTGAACGACCCGATGAGTACCCAGATCATCGGGGCGATCACGAGGACGCACCAGATCACCAGCACCGTGTGCGAGGCGCCGGTGACCGCCCGGTCACCACCCGGCCCGGTCACCCGTCGGGACGGCATCTGCAGGGTGGCGGTTCCGGCCGCCGTGCTCGTCGCGGCGCTCATCGTCGCCCTCCTTCGTCCTTGCCCCTGGTGAGCCGGTTGACGGCGAACACCAGCGCCGCGAAGACCAGCGTGACGATCGCCATCGACACGCCCATGGCACTGGCGTAGCCGAACTTCCCCTCGGTGAACGCGGTCCGGAACAGCTGCTGGGACATCACGAGCGTGCTGTTGTCGGGGCCGCCCTGCGGGTTGAGACCCTGGACGTAGACGAACAGGTCGAGCGCGACGATCCCGATGTAGATGTACGCCGTCTGCACGTTGTCCCGGATCAGCGGGAGCGTGATCGACCACGACATCCGCAGGCGCCCGGCGCCGTCGATCCGCGCGGCCTCGTAGGTCTCGGCGGGCACGCCCTTGATCGCGGCGATGAACAGGAGCATGTAAAACCCGACGAAGCCCCACACGACCACGAACATCGTCACGGGCATCGCCGTCCCGACGTTCCCCAGCCACGCGAACGACTCGAACTGCTCCAGCCCTAGCCCGGTGAGAATCCCGTTCACGAGGCCGTTGCTCGGGTCGAGGATCAGTCGCCACATGATGGCGACGGCGATCGCCGGGATGACGTACGGGAAGAGCGAGACGACGCGGTAGAAACCCGAGCCCCGCACACCGCGGATCCGTCCCTTGCCCGCGCCCCCCACCGTGATGAGGATGGCGAACACGAGCGCGATCGTGATGGTGATCAACGGGATGAAGATCCCGAACATCACGCTGTTGCCGACGGCGTTGACGAACCTCGGGTCCGACAGGAGCGCCGCGAAGTTGTCCAGGCCGATGACGTTGAACTCCGCCGAGAATCCCGACCAGTCGCTGAGGGCATAGAAGCACGCCTGGGCGAACGGCCAGATCACAAAGATCAGGAAGAGCGCCAGCGGGATGCCGAGGAACACCACGAAGAAGCTGACGCTGTCGAAGGACGCCTTGCCAAACCGCCTCTTGCGGGGCCCGGCGACGGGCCCCGCAAGAGAGCCCTCCGTAGAGGGCACCGCCGGGGGGATGGCGGTCATGACACCTCGATCTTGTCGATGGTGTCGTCCTCGCGGATCCGGTCGGTGATGGCCTGCAGCTCCTTGGTCGTATCGGCCACCGACTTCTTGCCGTCGAGGAACGAGTTCCAGATCGGCAGCTGCTCCGGGTTCATGCCGTAGGTGTTGACGAAGTTGAAGGTGAAGATGTCGCTGCCCGCCGCGCTGAGCATGTCCGTCTGCGAGACGAGGGCCGTCGACCCGAACCCGTCGGCGGGGACGATGTCCTTGACGATGGTCGGCGCCAGCTTCTCCTTGGAGAACTTCGTGGCCGAGTCCTTGGAGAGCATCACGCGCAGCAGCTCCTTGCCGCCCGCCACGCTCTTGGCGTCCGACGGCACGATGAACGGCTCGCCGGCGGTCGAGTGGAGGGCCGTGGCGGGCATCGCGGCGGCCGAGGTCACCGAGAAGCTCGGCACCCCCTTCATCTCGAAGCCGTCCGCGGTCTGCTTCTTCATCTCGTTCTCGATCCACGCGCCCGAGGGGTAGAGCAGAGCATCCTGCTTGTTGCTCCACTGCGCCTGCGCCGCCGTGAACTGGGTGCCTGACCCGCCGGGCTTGAAGTACCCGAGGTCGACGATCTCCTTCATGATCGCGAAGGTCGCCTGGAGCGAGTCGTTCGACCAGCAGTCCGGCTCAAGGTTTTCCAGGGTGAGGCGCACCTCGTCGCCGCCCTCCTTGATGGCGGACTCGATCGCCAGGGTCTGGTAGTACGTCGCAGCCTCGGTGCCCCACAGGAAGAGGTACTTGTCCGCCGCCTTGGCCTCAGCGCCGAGGGCCTTGGCCTCCTCCCACGTGGTCGGCGGCGTCCACCCGTTCTTCTCGAAAAGGCTCCCGGAGTACCAGACGCCGTACACGGTGAGGACGTAGTTGAGCGCCGCGAACTTGTCCCCATACGTGCCCGGTGCGAGCACGCCCTCGTAGAGGGTGTCGCGGATGGTCGTGCCCTCGATGTTGGGCGCGTCGATGATGTCGGTGAGGTCCTCGAGCTGGTCCAGGATGGTGTTGAAGCCGATCGACTGGGCGCCGGAGTTGTCCACGAGGTCCGGCGGGTTGCCGCCCACGAACCGGGGCTGCAGCTCCGTGGCGATCTGTGTCGAGGGCGAGACCTTGACGGAGGACCCGGCGTGCAGGCCCGCGAGGACCTCGCCCGCGAACTCGACGTAGTCGACGCCGTAGCCGCCGTCGAACACCACGGCGTCCACCGTGGTGTTCTCCGTCATGCCGAACGGGTTCTTGGGGTCCGCGCTGCCCGTCGGCGCCGTGGTCTCGTCGTCCTGCTGCCCGCCGCCCGTGGCGCAGGCGGCGAGGGGCAGGCCGAGCGGCACCGCTGCCGCGGTGTACATCACTGCTCGGAGCACGGACCTGCGGGAGGGTGCGGCGGTAGGAGAGCTGGGGGTCGAGGTGAGGTTGCTGGTCATCGTCGTTGATGCCCTTCGTGTCAGGGTGCGCCGATCGGCGCCCCGTCAGCAGGTGGCTCTGGGGCCTGATCGGCCTCGGGACGGGGTGCGGTAGATCCCCCTGGGCCGGGATCGCGTCAGGGTGCCGGCACGGGACGTGTCGAACAGGCGGGCGCACCGGGGGCGCGCGGGCGGGCCCGGCCGACGATCGCCGACCGACCGGACGTCCACACCGCGCACGGAACTTTCTCCCATCATTGGAGGGATGCATGGAAAGTATTCACGCGCGGTCGGTACGTCAACATCTGACGCGCACCTGTAACCGGACTGGTACCGGCCTTCACCCTTCGGGCAGGCGCTCCGTCAGGCGGCCGGCGTCGACAGGCGCACGGGGGCCGGCTCGACCAGCACCGAGAAGTTCACCGACCTCGCGATGAAGCACAGCGCGTGCGCACGGTGGTGCAGCCCTGCGACGAACTCGTCCGACACGTGCGGCCCCGGGTCGACGGTCACCCGTGGACGCAGGGTGACGTCGGTAAACTGGCCCTCCCCACGGGACTCCACGCGCATGGTGCCCGTCGTGTCGTCGACGTACTCCCGCACCACGAGCCCCTGCTCCGCAGCGAGGTGGAGGAACCACAGCATGTGGCACTGCGCGAGGCTCGCGACGAACAGCTCCTCCGGATTGTGCCTGGCCGGGTCGCCCCGGAATGCCGGGTCGGCGCTGGCCAGCAGCGGCGGCTTGCCCGTCACGAGCACCCGGTGATCGCGGGGGTACGACGTGTACGAGGTCGTCCCCGTCGCTCCACCACCCACGTCAGGGTCGGGCCAGGCGACGGTGACGGCGTAGTTGTGGTGCGAACCCATGGCCACACGCTAGAGGTTCAGGCCGCGCTGCGCTTACCGGGCCGCTTGGCCTTCGACGCGGCCGGCTTCGTCGTGCCCTTGGCGGAGACCTTGGTCGAGCTCCGGGTGCGCGACGCGGACGACGTCGACGTCGCGGCCGCGCTGCGCGCCTGCGTTCGGGGCGCCGTCGGCACGGCCGGGTGCTCCCTGAGAACCCGGGCCAGGAACTCACCGGTATGGCTCGCCTCGACCTGGGCGACGTCCTCCGGCGTCCCCTCCGCGACGACCGTGCCGCCACCGGAGCCGCCCTCGGGGCCCATGTCGACGATCCAGTCGGCGCTCTTGATGACGTCCAGGTTGTGCTCGATGACGAGGACGGTGTTGCCCTTGTCGACGAGGGACTGCAGCACGCCCAGCAGCTTGCGGATGTCCTCGAAGTGCAGCCCGGTGGTCGGCTCGTCCAGCACGTAGACCGTGCGGCCGGTGGAACGCTTCTGGAGCTCGCTCGCCAGCTTCACGCGCTGCGCCTCGCCGCCGGAGAGCGTGGGGGCCGGCTGCCCCAGACGGACGTAGCCCAGGCCCACCTCGACCAGCGTGGAGAGGTAGCGCGAGATCGCCGGGAACGCCGCGAAGAACTCCGCGGCCTCCTCGATCGGCATGTCCAGCACGTCCGCGACGGTCTTGCCCTTGAAGTGCACCTCGAGGGTCTCGCGGTTGTAGCGCGCACCGTGGCACACCTCGCACGGCACGTAGACGTCCGGCAGGAAGTTCATCTCGATCTTCAGCGTGCCGTCGCCGGCGCACGCCTCGCAGCGCCCACCCTTGACGTTGAACGAGAACCGGCCCGGCCCGTAGCCACGGACCTTCGCCTCCTCGGTCTCGGCGAAGATCTTGCGGATCCGGTCCCAGACCCCGGTGTACGTGGCGGGGTTCGAGCGCGGCGTGCGCCCGATCGGCCCCTGGTCGACGTGCACGACCTTGTCGAGCTGGTCCATCCCGGTGACCCGGGTGTGCCGGCCGGGGACCTGGCGCGCGCCGTTCAGCTCGTTCGCCAGCACGGTGTGCAGGATCGAGTTCACCAGCGTGGACTTGCCCGACCCCGAGACGCCGGTGACGGCGGTCAGCACGCCGAGCGGGAACGAGACGTCCACGCCACGCAGGTTGTTCTCCCGCGCTCCGACCACCGTGATCTGCCGCCCCGCGTCCGTCGCGCGGCGCTCGACCGGCAGGGCGATGCGGCGCCGGCCCGACAGATAGGCGCCCGTCACCGAGCCCTCGGCCTCGAGCAGTCCCGCGTAGTCGCCGGAGTGCACGATCTGCCCGCCGTGCTCCCCCGCGCCCGGACCGACGTCGACGATCCAGTCCGCGGCACGGATGGTGTCCTCGTCGTGCTCCACGACGATCAGCGTGTTGCCCAGGTCGCGCAGCCGCGTGAGGGTCTCGATGAGGCGGCGGTTGTCGCGCTGGTGCAGGCCGATCGACGGCTCGTCGAGCACGTAGAGCACCCCCACCAGCCCCGACCCGATCTGCGTCGCGAGCCGGATCCGCTGAGCCTCGCCGCCGGAAAGCGTGCCCGCAGGACGCTCGAGCGACAGGTAGTGCAGGCCCACGTCGACCAGGAAGCCGAGCCGCGCGTGGATCTCCTTGAGCACCTCGGTGGCGATGGCGCGCTCCCGCTGCCCGAGCTCCAGGCCGTCGAGGAAATGCTTGGCCTCGTCGATCGGCATCCGGCAGACGTCCCAGATCGACTTGTCGCCGATCGTGACCGCCAGGACCTCCGGCTTCAGCCGTGCCCCGGAGCAGACCGGGCACGGCACCTCGCGCATGTAGGCCTCGTACTTCTCCTTCGACCAGTCCGACTCGGTCTCCCGGTGCCGCCGCTCCAGGAACGTCACCGCTCCCTCGAAGCCCGTCGAGTACTGCCGCTCGCGCCCCCAGCGGTTGCGGTACTTCACGTGCACCTGGTGGTTGCGGCCGTGCAGGATGGCCTCGCGGGCCCGCTGCGGCAGGGCGCGCCACGGCACGTCCATGGAGAAGCTCATCTCCTCCGCCAGCGCCGTGAGTACCCGCTCGAAGTACTCGGACGACGTCAGTGCCCACGGCACCACCGCGCCCTCGCGCAGCGTCCGCTCCTCGTCCGGGACCACCAGGTCGGGGTCGACCTCGAGGCGGAACCCGATGCCCGTGCACTCCGGGCACGCGCCGTACGGCGCGTTGAACGAGAACGTGCGCGGCTCGATCTCGTCGAGGGTCAGCGGGTGGTCGTTGGGGCAGGCCCGCTTCTCCGAGAACTTGCGGACGCGGAGAAGGTCGTCGACGTCGGCGTCGACCAGCTCGATCAGGACGAGGCCGCCGGCGAGCCGCAGGGCCGTCTCGACCGAGTCGGTGAGCCGTCGCTGCACGCCGTCCCGTGAGACAAGGCGGTCCACGACCACCTCGATGTCGTGCTTGAGCTTCTTCTCCAGCGCCGGCGGGCTGGTCAGCTGCACGACCTCGCCGTCCACCCGCGCGCGGGCGAAGCCCTGCGTCTGCAGCTCCGTGAACAGGTCCGCGTACTCGCCCTTGCGCCCGCGCACTACGGGCGCGAGCACCTGGTAGCGGGTGCCCTCCGGCAGCTCCAGCAGCTTGTCGACGATCTGCTGCGGCGTCTGCGAGCGCACGGGCTCCCCGCACACAGGGCAGTGCTGCGTGCCCGCCCGCGCGAACAGCAGGCGCAGGTAGTCGTACACCTCGGTGATCGTGCCGACGGTGGACCGCGGGTTGCGGTTGGTGGACTTCTGGTCGATCGACACGGCGGGCGACAGGCCCTCGATGAAGTCGACGTCGGGCTTGTCCATCTGGCCCAGGAACTGGCGCGCATAGGCGGAGAGCGACTCCACGTAGCGGCGCTGACCCTCGGCGAAGATCGTGTCGAACGCCAACGACGACTTGCCCGAGCCCGACAGGCCGGTGAAGACGATGAGCTTCTCACGCGGGAGATCGAGCTCGACGTTGCGCAGATTGTGCTCGCGGGCGCCGGAGATGACGAGGCGGTTGCTCACCCCGGCATCCTACGTCCGCATACCGACGGTCGTACAGGCGTTCGACGTCCTCTGACGGGTTTACACTGTAAACATGGCTGCGCCCCTCACCCGTCGCCGCATCGCTCAGGCGGCCCTCGCCGTCGCCGACGCGGGCGGCCTCGAGGCCGTCTCGACGCGCCGGGTCGGAGCCGACCTCGGCGTCTCCGCGATGGCGCTCTACCGGCACGTCGACGGAAGAAAAGGCCTGCTCGCGGCGATGGCGGCCCTCGCGGCCGAGGAGACGCGGACCGCCCCGGCGCCGGGCGCCGGCTGGCGCGACGGGCTCGCCGCCGTCGCGGAGTCCGGGCGGCGCGCGTTCGAGGCGCACCCCTGGATGCTGCCCCTCGCCCTCGCGCCCGACCGTGTGCTGAACCTCACGCCCCGGTCCACGCTCGCAGACGTCCTCGGCCGGCTCCGCACCGCCGGCCTCGCCGAGGACGACGCCTTCGACGCCCTGCTCGGTGCCGCCGGCATCCCCGTCGGCGTCGCGGCGCTCACCGGGCTCGGGCACCCCCACCCGCCCCGCGTCGTCGACGCCTCCGAGGAGCTGGCCGAGCCCCCGCGCCAGGACGTCGCGGCGGACCCGCTCACGGCGGACCACCACGTGGCGAACCATCTCCCAGGGAACTTCGCTGCCGACGATCCGGCGCCGTACGCCGCCCTGCACGCGCGGGGGCTCGCGGCCCCCGTGGCCCGGCGCGTGCACGACCTCACCCTCGCCGCCTACCTCGACGGCATCGACCGGCGGATCCGTCTCAGCGCGACGCGCCCCGGCCGCTCCACGGATCCCGACCGGATCCTCCCGATGAAAGGACCACCACCCATGACCAATCACGCAGAGCTGCACGGCAAGGTCGCGATCGTCACCGGCGGCGCCGGCGGCATCGGCCGCGGCATCGTCTCGCGCTTCCTCGCCGACGGCGCACGGGTCATGATCGTCGACCTGCTCCCGCAGGCCGATGGCGAGCAGCTCGTCGCCGACCTCGTCTCCCGGCTGGACGGCGAGCACGACGGCGAGCGGGACGGCGAGGCCGCCTACGTCCGCGCGGACATCGCGCAGCCCGATGCGCCCGCCGAGATCGTCGCAGCCACGGTGGAGCGCTTCGGCAGGCTCGACGTGCTGGTGAACAACGCGCACGCGTCGAGGCAGGCGCCCCTGCTGGAGACCACCCAGGAGATGTGGGACCTGTCCTTCGGTACCGGTGCCCTCGCGACCCTGCGCCTGATGCAGGCGGCGCACCCAGAGCTCGCGAAGGCCTCTGGGGCGATCGTGAACTTCGGCTCCGGGGCCGGCATCAAGGGCCTGCCCACGCAGGGCGCCTACGCCGCGGCGAAGGAGGCCATCCGCGCCCTGAGCCGCGTCGCCGCCAACGAGTGGGCGGCCGACGGGATCCGCGTCAACGTCGTGTCGCCGGTGGCCATGACCCCCGGCATCGTTCAGTGGTCCCAGGCCTACCCCGCCGACTACCAGCAGGTCGTCGACGGCATCCCGCTGGGCCGGCTCGGATCCCCCGAGGACGACATCGCCCCGGTCGTCGCTTTCCTCGCAGGAGATGGATCCCGCTACGTCACGGGGCAGACGATCATGGCCGACGGCGGGTCGATCAAGCTGTACTGATCGACCCGATGGACGACCCGCTGGCCACCATGGGACGGGCCGCGCGGTGCTTGAATACCGCCATGCCGACCTACGCCGTCACCTACGTCTACGTCACCGACCCCGACCGCCTCGACGCGGTTCGTCCCGAGCACCGCGAGTTCCTCGGCGGCCTGCACGAGCGCGGTGAGCTGCATGTGTCCGGCCCGCTCCCGGCCACCGCGGACGGCGAGCCCCGCGGCGCCCTGCTCGTCGTCGAGGCCGAGGACGCCACGGCCGCGCTCGAGCTGCTCGAGCCCGACCCGATGCGGCGCGAAGGCCTCGTCGCCGACCGCGCCGCGCGCGAGTTCGTCCCCGTGATCGGCGGCTTCGCGGCCTGACGCCGGGTGGGTCGGATCAGGTGGCCGACGGGTCCGGCCCGGTCGGGGAGCCGGCCCGGTCGTCGGCCTGAACGTCGGCCCGGTCGTCGGCCTGGCCGTCGGACTGGCCGTCGGACTGGCCGTCGGACTGGCCGTCGGACTGCTCGGCCCGGTCCGACGGCGACACCGAGTCCGCCGCCAGCGCCGCCGTGAAGCGCGTTTTGAGCAGGCTCGCGACCGTCGCGATCGCGATCGACCCGAGGATGACGGCCAGCGACAGCCAGATCGGGATCTCGGGCGCCCACGCGACGTGTTCGCCTCCGTTGATGAACGGGAGCGTGTTGGTGTGCAGCGCCTCGAGGATGAGCTTCACGCCGATGAAGCCGAGGATCACGGCGAGCGCGATCGGCAGGTAGACCAGCCGCTCCAGCAGGCCGCCGAGGAGGAAGTAGAGCTGGCGCAGGCCCATGAGCGCGAAGATATTCGCGGTGAAGACGATGAACGGGTCCTTCGTCAGGCCGAAGATGGCCGGGATCGAGTCGAGCGCGAACAGCAGGTCGGTCGATCCGATCGCGACGAACACCACGAGCATCGGCGTGAACAGACGCTTGCCGTCCACCACCGTGCGCACCTTGCCGCCGTCGTACTGCTCGCTGAGGGGCAGCACCCTCCGGAGCATCCGGATCGCGACGTTCTCCTTGAAGTCGTCCTCGTCGCCGCCCGCCACCAGCTTGACGGCGGTGTAGATGAGGAAGGCGCCGAACAGGTAGAACACCCACACGAAGTGCTCGAGGATGGCCGAGCCCGCCAGGATGAAGGCGCCGCGCAGCACCAGCGCGATGATGATGCCCACCATGAGCACCATCTGCTGGTGCTGCTTGGGCACCGCGAAGCGCGACATGATGATCACGAAGACGAACAGGTTGTCCACGCTCAGCGAGTACTCGGTGAGCCAGCCGGCGTAGAACTCACCGGCAGGCGCCGCGCCGCCGACCGCGAGCACGATCAGGCCGAACACCAAGGCCAGGCCCACGTAGAAGGCGACCCAGATGCCGCTCTCCTTCATGCTGGGCACGTGCGGGCGCCGGCCGACGACCACGAGGTCCACCGCCAGCAGCAGGATGAGCGCCGCGAGCGACGCCCCCTCGAACCAGAACGGCAACTCGTGGATCATGCATCTCCTTCAGAGGGTGGCTGCGCCGCGGACGCTGCCCCGACCTGGCGGTCGCGGCGGTCGCGGCGGTCACGGACGAGCGAGGCGATCGTGGTGACGGCGAGGACGACCACGATAAAGCCCAGCGACAAGGTCGTCGGGATCTCGGGGATCACCTCGACGTGCTGCCCGCCGTTGAGGAACGGCAGCTCGTTGGTGTGCAGCGCGTGGATGACCAGCTTGACGCCGATGAAGCCGAGGATCGCCGCGAGCCCGTAGTTGAGGTAGACGAGCCGGTCGAGCAGGCCGTCCACGAGGAAGTAGAGCTGGCGCAGGCCCAGCAGCGAGAACGCGTTGGCCGCGAAGACCAGGTACGTCTCCTGGGTGAGCCCGAAGATCGCGGGGATCGAGTCGACAGCGAACAGCAGGTCCGCGCTGCCGATCGCGACCATCACGATGAGCATCGGCGTGATGAACCGCTTGCCGTCGATCTTCGTGATCATCTTGTCGCCGACGTAGGAGTCGGTCGTGGGGAACAGGCGGCGCGTCAGGCGCAGCAGGCCGTTCTCGTTCCACTCCTCGTCATGGCCGGTGCCCGAGCGCGCCTGGGCGATCGCGGTCCAGATCAGGAAGGCACCGAAGACGTAGAACACCCACGCGAAGTTCGCGATGATCGCGGCGCCGGCGACGATGAAGACCGTGCGCAGCACGAGCGCGATCGTGATGCCGATGAGCAGCACCCGCTGCTGGTACTCCCGTGGGACGCGGAAGCTCGTCATGATCAGGACGAAGACGAACAGGTTGTCGACGCTGAGCGACTTCTCGGTGATGTAGCCGGCGAAGTACTCCCCGCCGTACGTGCTGCCCCACACGATCCACACGACCACCCCGAAGACCACGGCGATCGCGACGTAGGCCAGCGACCAGCTCGCGGACTCGCGCAGGGTCGGGGCGTGCGGCGTCCGCACGTGGCCGAGATAGTCGACGGCGAGCATCACCAGGATGACGGCGATGGTGACGATCCAGACCCACACGGGAACATTCACGGGCAAACCTCCGGTACGTGACACTGAGCACCGGAGGTCTTCCCCACCCGGAGCGGCTGCATGCCGAACGTCCGGGCCAACGAGGCCGGACCGGCGTCTGCGCCGGACGTGATGACGACCTCATCGTGGGCGGGGTACTCCCCTCCAACCCGCATACCCTACATGAGACCTTGGCCCGGCAACCCGCGCACGTCAGGGTGCGGAACCGCTGATGAGAGCCCCTCAGGCCGTGGCGGCCTGCATCTGGCGCAGCTCCTTCTTCAGCCCGCCGATCTCGTCGCGCAGGCGGGCCGCGACCTCGAACTGCAGCTCCGCCGCGGCGGCGTGCATCTGGTCGCTCAGCTCCTGGATCAGCTCGGCGAGCTCGCTCGCCGCCGCGCCGGCGAGGCGGTTCCCGGTGGTGGCCCCCTCCTTGGGTGAACCGAGCACGGATGCGCGGCCGCGACCCTGCCCCGACGCGGGCGTCTTGCGGTACCCGCCCGAGAGCAGCTCCTGGGTGTCGATGTCCTCCCGGGCAAGCATGTCGGTGACGTCGGCGATCTTCTTGCGCAGCGGCTGCGGGTCGATCCCCCGCTCCTCGTTGTACGCGACCTGCTTGGCGCGCCGCCGGTCGGTCTCCTCGAGCGCGAACTGCATCGCGGGCGTCATCCTGTCGGCGTACATGTGCACCTGGCCCGTGACGTTGCGCGCCGCGCGCCCGATGGTCTGGATCAGCGACCGCGCCGAGCGCAGGAAACCCTCCTTGTCCGCGTCGAGGATCGCCACGAGCGACACCTCGGGCAGGTCGAGTCCCTCGCGCAGCAGGTTGATGCCCACCAGGACGTCATACTCCCCCAACCGCAGCTCGCGCAGCAGCTCGACGCGGCGAAGCGTGTCGACCTCGGAGTGCAGGTATCGCACCCGCACGTCCTTCTCGAGGAAGTAGTCGGTGAGGTCCTCGGCCATCTTCTTCGTGAGCGTGGTGACCAGCACCCGCTCGTCGCGGTCGACCCGTTCCCGGATCTCGTGCAGCAGGTCGTCGATCTGCCCCGTGGTGGGCTTGACCACGACCTGCGGGTCCACGAGGCCCGTCGGGCGGATCACCTGCTCGACGACGCCGTCCGACACGGACAGCTCGTAGTCGCCCGGCGTGGCGGACAGGTAGACCGTCTGCCCGATCCGCTCGACGAACTCCTCCCACCGCAGCGGGCGGTTGTCCATCGCGCTCGGCAGGCGGAACCCGTGCTCGACGAGCGACCGCTTGCGGGACATGTCGCCCTCGAACATGGCGCCGATCTGCGGCACGGTCTGGTGCGACTCGTCGATGACGAGCAGGAAGTCCTCCGGGAAGTAGTCGAGCAGCGTGTTCGGCGGCGTTCCCTGCTCGCGCCCGTCGATGTGCCGCGAATAGTTCTCGATGCCGCTGCAGGTGCCGATCTGACGCATCATCTCGATGTCGTAGGTGGTGCGCATGCGCAGCCGCTGCGCCTCGAGCAGCTTGTTCTGCTGCTCCAGCTCGGCGAGCCGGTCCGCGAGCTCGGCCTCGATCCCCGTGATCGCCCGTTCCATCCGCTCCGGCCCTGCCACGTAGTGGGTGGCGGGGAAGAGATAGACGCTCTGCTCCGAGCGGAGCACCTCGCCGGTGAGCGGGTGCAGCGTCTGGATCGACTCGATCTCGTCGCCGAACATCTCGATGCGCACGGCGAGCTCCTCGTACACGGGGATGATCTCCACCGTGTCACCGCGCACGCGGAAAGTGCCGCGGGTGAACGCCATGTCGTTGCGCTGGTACTGCATCTGCACGAAGCGCCGGAGCATGTCGTCTCGGTCCACGACGTCGCCGACGTCGAGGCGCACCATCCGGTCCACGTACTCCTGCGGCGTGCCGAGGCCGTAGATGCAGGACACCGAGGCGACCACGATCACGTCGCGTCGGGTCAGCAGGGACGACGTCGCGGAGTGCCGCAGGCGCTCCACCTCGTCGTTGATCGACGAGTCCTTCTCGATGTAGGTGTCCGTCTGCGCGATGTACGCCTCGGGCTGGTAGTAGTCGTAGTACGAGACGAAGTACTCGACGGCGTTGTTCGGCAGCAGCTCGCGGAACTCCGTGGCGAGCTGCGCGGCGAGCGTCTTGTTCGGCGCCATCACGAGCGTCGGCCGTTGCACCTTCTCGATGAGCCACGCCGTGGTCGCGCTCTTGCCGGTACCGGTGGCGCCGAGCAGGACGACGTCCTTCTCGCCCGCCTGCACACGCGAGGTCAGGTCGGCGATGGCGGTCGGCTGGTCGCCCGAGGGCACGAACTCGGAGACCACCTCGAAGGGCGCCACCGCACGCTGCAGGTCGGTCACAGGTCGCATGTCACCACCGTACGGCGCCCCTCTGACACCCGACCGAATGACACCGGACCGACGCTCAGGTCCGGGAGGTCTCGGCCTCGGACTCCTCGTCGACCTCCCGCACGAGCCGCTGCCACAGCTGGTCCACCTGCGCCCTGAGCCCGTCCTCGGTCCCGGAGCCGTCGAGCGTCACGTCGGCGACGGCCGCCCGCTCCTCGTCGGTGGCCTGCGCGGCCACCCGTGCCCGCGCCGCCGGCTCGTCCATCCCCCGGCCCGCCACCAGCCGGGCCACGCGTTGGTCTGCCGGGGCGTGCACCACGACGAGCAGATGGAAATGGTCCGCCTGCCCCGTCTCGACCAGGAGCGGGATGTCGTGCACCACGACGGCGCGGTCGTCCGACGCCCCGGCGAGTGCTTCCCGCTCCGCGGCGATCCTTCGGATCTCGGGGTGCAAGATCCCCTCGAGCCGGGCCCTCGCGGCGTCGTCGTCGAAGACGAGCCTGCCGAGCGCGGGACGGTCGAGGGATCCGTCCTCGGCGAGTACGCCCTCGCCGAAGGCCGCGACGACCTCCTCCAGCCCGATCGTGCCGGGGGCCACCACCTCCCGGGCGAGGACGTCGTGGTCGACGACCACCGCGCCCAGCTCGGCGAGGTGGTGCGCGACGACGGACTTGCCTGCGGCGATGCCGCCCGTGAGGCCGATGCGGAGCATGGGGACCATCTTGCCCCCGGCGTAGGCTTCCCGCCATGAGCACGCCCCGGGCCGATGGCCCGGGGCCGGACAAGGAGGCGGCATGCCCGGCGGGCGCGGGATGCGTACGTTCCTCAACGACTCGTCCGTGACCGACCACCGCCTCGCCGGCACCACGCTCCGCCGGATCCTCGGGTTCGCCCGCCCCTACCGGGGGCAGCTCGCCGTGTTCGTCGCGCTGCTCGTCGTCAGCGCCGCGGCGGGCGCGGTCACGCCGCTCCTCTTCCGGCGGCTCATCGACGACGGCATCGCGGGCGGCGACCGCGGCCTGGTCGTGCTCCTCGCCGCAGGCGCGGCGGGCATCGCCCTCCTCACCGCCCTCCTGGCGGTGGCCGAGCGATGGCTCTCCGCGCGCGTCGGCGAAGGGCTGATCCTCGACCTGCGGACGGCAGTCTTCGATCACGTCCAGCGCATGCCGCTCGCGTTCTTCGCCCGGGCGCGCACCGGGGCGCTCGTGCAGCGCCTCAACGGCGACGTCCTCGGCGCCCAGCAGGCGTTCACGTCCACGCTGCAGACCGTCGTGTCCAACGGGCTGACGATCGTGTTCACCCTCGCGGCGATGTTCGCGATGTCGTGGCAGCTCACCCTGCTCTCGCTCGTGCTGGTGCCGGTCTTCGTCCTGCCCGCGCGCTGGTTCGGCCGCCGCCTGTCCGCGCTCGCGCGCACGGGCTACGACCTCAACGCCGACGCCGGGCAGATGATGAACGAACGGTTCAACGTCGCGGGTGCGCACCTCGTCAAGATCTTCGGCGACCCCGAACGCGAGAGCGAACGGTACGCGGCGC
The DNA here is from genome assembly GCF_059445475.1 of Isoptericola sp. Y581. Classification (NCBI taxonomy): domain Bacteria; kingdom Bacillati; phylum Actinomycetota; class Actinomycetes; order Micrococcales; family Promicromonosporaceae; genus Isoptericola; species Isoptericola sp. Y581. Next base: position 454,306 of record NZ_JCAIUK010000003.1, read on the forward strand.
AGGTGGGCCGGCTCCGGGACCTCGGCGTGAGCACCGCCCTGCTGGGCACCTGGTTCCGCGTAGGGCTGACGACCTTGGCGTCCGTCGCCATCGCCCTCGTCTACGGCGTCGGCGGGCTGCAGGCGATCGCCGGCGAGCTCACGGTCGGGACCCTCGTGGCGCTCACGGCGTACCTCGGGCGGCTGTACGGCCCCCTCTCCGCGATGTCGAACGTCCAGGTGGACGTCATGACCGCGCTGGTCAGCTTCGAGCGGGTGCTCGAGGTGCTCGACCTCGTCCCGATGCTCGACGAGAAGCCCGACGCCGCCGACCTGCGCGCCGCCGTGGCCGCCCGCGGGGCCTCGGTCGAGCTGGCGCACGTCTCCTTCCGGTACCCGCGCGCCGACGAGGTGTCGCTGGCCTCGCTCGAGTCCGTCGCCACCCTGCGGTCCGACCCGAGCGGCGACACGCTGCGTGACGTCACGTTCACCGTCCCGGCAGGCACGATGGTCGCGCTCGTCGGGCCGTCCGGAGCCGGCAAGACGACCATCTCGCAGCTCGTCTCGCGCATGTACGACCCGACGTCGGGGGTCGTCCGCGTCGCGGGCCTCGACATCCGCGACGTCACCGCGGCGTCCCTGCGCGCCACCGTCGGCGTCGTCTCCCAGGAGGCGCACCTCTTCCACGACACAGTGGCCGCCAACCTGCGGTTCGCCCGCCCCGACGCCTCCGACGACGACCTCGAGCGGGCCCTGCGGCAGGCACGGATCTGGGACCTGGTGTCGCGGCTGCCCGAGGGCTTCGACACCGTCGTCGGCGACCGGGGCTACCGGCTCTCCGGCGGCGAGCGGCAGCGCCTCGCGATCGCCCGGCTCCTCCTCAAGGCCCCGGACGTCGTCGTGCTCGACGAGGCGACCGCGCACCTCGACTCGGAGTCGGAGGCCGCGGTGCAGGCGGCGCTCGACCAGGCGCTGGCGGGCCGCACCTCGCTGGTGATCGCCCACCGGCTCTCCACCGTCCGGGCCGCCGACGCCATCGTCGTGCTGCAGGACGGGCGCGTCGTCGAGCACGGCACGCACCCCGAGCTGCTCGCCGCCGGCGGCCTGTACGCCGAGCTCTACGCGACCCAGTTCGCCGACGGCACCCCTGGGCCCCGGGCGTAGGCACAGGGCCCGGGCGCCCGTTCTCCCGCCGGTCGCGAGGGCGGTGGTCGCGAGGGCGGTGGTCGCGAGGGCGGTGGTCGCGAGGGCGGTGGTCGACAGCGGCGACGAGAGCGGCGACGAGAGCGGCACGGGACGACGACGGCCCGTCACCCCTCGGGGTGACGGGCCGTCGTGGGCACCGGTGGGTCGCGGGGCGACCCGGCCGGATCAGTTGCCGGTGAGCTTCTCGCGAAGCGCGGCGAGCGCCTCGTCCGAGGCGAGCGTGCCCGCGGCCTCCTCCGCCGGCGGAGCCGACGAGTAGGAGGACGAGGACGACGACGAAGACGACGAGGAGGAGGACGACGACGAGGACGACGACGAGGAGGAGCCGGAGCTGCTGCTGCTGCCGCCGGGGACCGCGTCGTTCACGGCCGCGTCAGCGTCCGCCGCGATGGCCGCACGGACCTGCTCGCGGTGCGAGTCCCAGCGGGTGTGCGCCTTGGCGTACTCCGCCTCCCAGGCCTCGCGCTGGGTCTCGAAGCCCTCGAGCCACTCGTTGGTCTCCGGGTCGAAGCCCTCCGGGTACTTGTACTCGCCGTTCTCGTCGTACTCGGCAGCCATGCCGTAGAGCGCGGGGTCGAAGTCCTCGGACTCCGCGTCCATGCCCTCGTTGGCCTGCTTGAGCGACAGCGAGATCCGACGACGCTCGAGGTCGATGTCGATGACCTTGACGAACACCTCGGCACCGACGCTGACGACCTGCTCGGGCAGCTCGACGTGGCGCACGGCCAGCTCGGAGATGTGCACGAGACCCTCGATGCCGTCCTCGACGCGGACGAACGCACCGAACGGCACGAGCTTCGTGACCTTGCCCGGCACGACCTGTCCGATGGCGTGCGTACGGGCGAAGGTCTGCCACGGGTCCTCCTGCGTCGCCTTCAGCGACAGGGAGACACGCTCGCGGTCGAAGTCGACGTCGAGCACCTCGACGGTGACCTCCTGGCCGACCTCGACGACCTCGGACGGGTGGTCGATGTGCTTCCAGGACAGCTCGGAGACGTGCACGAGGCCGTCCACGCCGCCCAGGTCCACGAACGCACCGAAGTTGACGATCGACGAGACGACACCGGGGCGCACCTGGCCCTTCTGCAGGGTCTGCAGGAAGGTGGAGCGAACCTCGGACTGCGTCTGCTCGAGCCAGGCGCGGCGCGACAGGACCACGTTGTTGCGGTTCTTGTCGAGCTCGATGATCTTGGCCTCGATCTCCTTGCCGACGTACGGCGCGAGGTCGCGGACGCGACGCATCTCCACGAGCGAGGCGGGGAGGAAGCCGCGCAGGCCGATGTCGAGGATGAGGCCGCCCTTGACGACCTCGATGACGGTGCCGGTAACGACGCCGTCATCCTCCTTGATCTTCTCGATCGTGCCCCAGGCGCGCTCGTACTGTGCGCGCTTCTTGGACAGGATCAGACGACCCTCCTTGTCCTCCTTCTGGAGGACGAGCGCCTCGACGGCGTCACCGACGGCGACAACCTCGCCGGGGTCGACGTCGTGCTTGATCGACAGCTCGCGGGAGGGGATCACGCCCTCGGTCTTGTAGCCGATGTCGAGGAGAACCTCGTCGCGGTCGACCTTGACGATCGTGCCTTCGACGATGTCACCATCGTTGAAGTACTTGATGGTGGCGTCGACGGCGGCAAGGAAGTCCTCCTCGGTGCCGATGTCGTTGACGGCAACCTGCGGGGCGGACTTCGTGGTGGAGATGGTCATTGAGTGGATGCTCCGATGCGGACAGGACGTAGTGCGGACAGAGGAAGTTGGTACGGGGCGACAGGGCAGACGACGAGGCGAGAGATTCCGCGCCCCGGACGTGCTCGGGCGCACTGCACCGCCGGCAATCCTATCGATGGGGATGCGAAGGGTCAACGCGGCGGCTTCCCGCCGCAGGGCGAACCCGTCGATCGCCCCTCGGCCCGGCCCGGCGACGCGACCCTCCGGCGTGCCACGATGACCGGGTGAGCCACCATCCTCCCGCACCCCGGCCGATCGAGCGCACCGGCTACCGCGAGGTCCCGGTCGCCGCCGGCAGCGCCGCCGCCCGCGGGTGGTGGGACGCGAACGCCGCCGAGTACCTCGAGGAGCACGGCGGGTTCCTCGGCGACTCGGGCTTCCGCTGGGGGCCCGAGGGCCTGACCGAGGCGGAGGCAGGTCTCCTGGGTGACGTCGACGGTGCCCAGGTCCTCGAGGTCGGAGCCGGGGCGGCGCACTGCTCGCGGTGGCTCCGCACCCGCGGCGCCCACGCGGTGGCGACCGACGTGTCCGGGGAGATGCTCGCCGGGGCGGCGCGCCTGAACTCGCGCACCGGTGTCGCGGTCCCGCTGGTCCAGGCCGACGCGCGGGCGCTGCCCTTCGCGTCCGCGAGCGTCGACGCCGTCTTCACGTCGTTCGGGGCGATCCCGTTCGTGGCCGACGCCGTGCGGGTGCACGCGGAGGCGGCGCGCGTGCTGCGGCCCGGTGGGCGCTGGGTGTTCTCCGTGACCCACCCGCTGCGTTGGGCCTTCCCCGACGACCCCAGCCTCCGCGGCCTCACCGCGCACCGCTCGTACTTCGACCGGCGGCCCTACGTCGAGATCGACGACCGCGGCGACGTCGCGTACGCCGAGTACCACCGCACGTTGGGCGACCACGTCCGGGACGTCGTCGCCGCCGGGCTGCAGGTCCGGGACATCATCGAGCCGGAGTGGCCCGCGTGGAACACCGCGACCTGGGGAGGCTGGGGGCCCGACCGCGGCGCCTACCTGCCCGGCACGGCGGTCTTCGTGACGACCAAGGGCTGAGCCCGCGCACCGCCGCCAGCGCGCGCCCACGGTCGGTCAGTGCCCCGCGTCGTGCCAGGTCGGCCCGGCCCCGACCGAGACGTCGAGCGGCACATCAAGGCTCACGGCAGAGCCCATCTGCGTGCGCAGCACGTCCTCGGCGGCCTCCCGCTCCCCCGGCGCGACCTCGACCACGAGCTCGTCGTGCACCTGGAGCAGCAGGCGGGACGCGAGCCCGCGCTCGTCCAGCTCGCGCTGCACTCCGAGCATCGCGACCTTGATGATGTCGGCCGCGCTGCCCTGGATCGGGGCGTTGAGCGCCATGCGCTCCGCCATCTGCCGGCGCTGCCGGTTGTCGCTCGTCAGGTCGGGCAGGTAGCGACGACGGCCGAGGATCGTCGCCGTGTACCCGGTGGCGCGCGCCTCCTCGACCACCCCCGTGAGGTAGTCGCGCACGCCGCCGAAGCGCGTGAAGTAGTCGTCCATCAGCGACTGGGCCTCGCCGGTCGGGATGGTCAGCTGCTGCGAGAGGCCGAAGGCGCTGAGCCCGTACGCGAGGCCGTAGCTCATGGCCTTGATCTTCGAGCGCATCGCGGCGGTGACGTCCTCGGGCGCCACCTCGAACACCCGCGAGCCCACGTAACGGTGCAGGTCCTCGCCCGACCGGAACGCCTCGATGAGCCCTTCGTCGCCCGACAGGTGCGCCATGATGCGCATCTCGATCTGGCTGTAGTCGGCGGTCAGCAGCGTGTCGTACCCCTCGCCGACCCGGAACGCCCGGCGGATGCGGCGACCCTCCTCCGTGCGGATCGGGATGTTCTGCAGGTTCGGGTCGGTCGAGCTCAGCCGCCCGGTCGCCGCGATCGTCTGCTGGAACGTCGTGTGGATCCGGCCGTCGGGCGCGACCGACTTCAGCAGGCCCTCCACGGTCGACCGGAGGCGCGTGGCGTCCCGGTGCGCGAGCAGGTGCTCGAGGAAGGGGTGCTCCGTCTTGACGTAGAGGTCCTGCAGCGAGGCGGCGTCGGTGGTGTAGCCCGTCTTGATCTTCTTCGTCTTGGGCATCCCCAGCTGGTCGAAGAGCACCTCCTGGAGCTGCTTCGGGCTGCCAAGGTTCACCTGCCGGCCGATGACGTCGTACGCCTCGGCCGCGGCGTCGGCCACCGCGACCGCGAACTGCTGCTCGAGCTCGGTGAGGTACTCGACGTCGGCGGCGATCCCCGTGGCCTCCATCCGGCCCAGGACGCCGGTCAGCGGCAGCTCGAGGTCGGTGAGCAGCCCGTCCGCCCCGCGGTCGGCGAGCTGGCCCGACAACGCCTCGGCGAGATCGACCACGGCCGCGGCCCGGACCGCCGCCTGCCGGGCGCGCGGGTCGTCGGTGTCCACGCCGTCGAGCGCGAGGTCGAGGGCACCCTGCCCGCCCGCACCGGCAGGCTCACCCGTTGTCAGCTCACGGCCCAGGAGCCGCACCGACAGGTCCGCCAGGTCGTAGCCCCGCTGGTCGGGGTAGCACAGGTAGGCGGCGAGCTCGGTGTCGAAGGTCACGCCCGACAGGTCCAGCCCTCGCCCGGCGAGCTCGTGCCAGGACGTCTTGGCCCCGTGCACCACCTTGGGCGCCGCCGGGTCCGCGAGCCAGGCCGCCAGGGCGCGCTCGTCCTCGGGCGCCGCGTCGGAAAGGTCGACGACCGCCGCCGCGCCCTCGTCCGTGGCGCCGTCGGCGATCGCGACCTCCCAGGCGTCGCCGGCTCCCGGGGTCGCCGTCCCCGTGACCTCGAGGCCAAGGGCGTGGCCCGCCCGCGCCGCGAGCCACGCGCCGAGGCCGCCCGCCTCGAGCGCCGCGAGCGCGACCTGGACACTGGCGACCGCGGCGGGCTCGGCCGGCTCGGCCGCGGGGTCCGCCGCGAGCAGTCGGTCACGCAGGGTGCCGAACTGCAGCGTGTCGGAGACGCGGTGCACGGCCTCGAGGTCGAACCCGCTGAGCTTCAGCTCGTCCACCGCGAGTGGCAGCTCGAGGTGGTCCAGCAGGGCGTTGAGCTCGCGGTTGAGCCGCACCTGCTCGACGGCGGCGCGCAGGTTCTCGGCGGCCTTGCCCTTGAGCTCGTCCACGTGGTCGAGCAGCGGCTCGAGGCCCCCGTACGTGGTGACCCACTTCGCCGCCGTCTTGGGCCCGACGCCGGCCACACCGGGCAGGTTGTCGCTCGTCTCCCCGACCAGCGCCGCCAGGTCGGGGTACTGCTCCGGGGGTACGCCGTACTTCTCCGCGACAGCCTCGGGCGTCATGCGCGCGAGATCGGAGACGCCGCGCTTCGGGTAGAGCACGGTCACCCGCTCCGTGACGAGCTGGAGCGCGTCGCGGTCGCCGGAGCACACCAGCACGTCCAGACCCGCCTCGGCGCCCTCTCGGGCCAGGGTGGCCAGGATGTCGTCGGCCTCGATGCCGTCGCGCTCCAGGGCCGGGATCCGGAGCGCCTCGAGGACCTCCTTGATGAGCGGCACCTGCCCCCGGAACACCTCCGGCGTCGCGTCACGGTTGCCCTTGTACTCGGGGAACCTCTCCGTGCGGAACGTGACGCGGCCCGCGTCGAACGCGACGGCGGCGTGCGTGGGCTGCTCGTCGCGCAGCAGGTTGGTCAGCATCGAGGTGAAGCCGTAGACGGCGTTCGTTACCTGTCCGCTCGACGTCACCAGGGTGTCCGGCAGCGCGAAGAACGCGCGGTACGCCATGGAATGGCCGTCGATCAGGAGGAGGCGTGGGCGGGTCCCGTGCGGGCTCACGCCGGTGCTCGCGGTCCCGGTTCGCGCAGAGGTCGTCACGGGTGCCAACCTATCGCCCATGACCGACACCCCGACCGACGCCTCCCAGCCGGAGTTCCCCCGCACGCTGGAGCAGTGGGTGTCCGCGAGCCGTGGCACGCTCATCGAGCGATTGGGCATCGTCCTCACGAGCGTCGGGGCCGACCTGACGACCGGGACCATGCCTGTGGCGGGCAACATCCAGCCCGCCGGGCTGCTCCACGGCGGCGCGACGGCGTCGCTGGCGGAGACCCTCGCGTCCGTCGCGGCGCAGCAGCACGCCGGCCCCGGGCGCGCGGCGGTGGGACTGGAGCTCAACGCCACCCACCATCGGGGTGTGCGTTCGGGCACGGTGCACGGCGAGGCGCGCGCGCTGCACCTCGGGCGCTCGACGGCCGCCTACGAGATCGTGATCGCCGACGACGAGGGCCGCCGGGTCTGCACGGCCCGGCTCACGTGCATGGTGCTCGACGCCCGCTGATCCCCGGTCCGACGGCGCGACCGGCTTCGATCAAGCCCGGCCCCCGGACCTCAGGAGGGGATGGGCTCGCTGGTGTCCCGGCGGGGGACGATCCCGAGCGCGGTGGCGCCGTCCACCACGGCGTCGACGGCGTCGCCTGCCTGGTTCTCCGCGGCCCGTCCGGTCGCCTCGTGCAGGGCCGCGTCCCGCTCGGCCTGGAACACCCGCAGGTCGACCGGACCGGTGGGTAGCCCCGCGGCCCGCGCGCGACGGCGGCGGGCGACGAGGTCCTCGATGGCGGCCCGAGTGGCGGCCCGCCGGCCGACGCGCGCCGCCGCTCGCGACGACCGCGGCCCTTCCTGGACGAGGCGTCGCTGGAGCGTGGCCGCGGCCACCACGCGGTGGCCGGACGTGGGCGCGAACCCGAGACGCGCGAGGAACCGGTGCATCCCGCGGGCACCCGGGGCGGGGGCGCAGTACACGTTCTCCGCACCTCGGTCCGCGGCCGTCGCGGCCGCCGAGGCGAGCAGCGCGTGCCCGACGCCACGCCGCCGGGCGGCGGGCGAGACAAAGACAGCGTCGACGTACAGGCTCGTCGTGGTCGCGAACAGGAGAGGGTCGATGACGCGCAGCACCGCGAAGCCGCAGACCTCGTCCTCGTGGGTCGCGACGAGCACCTGCCCGCCGGCCCCGACGAGCACGCTCAGGTGCTCCAGCAGACGCGAGGTTTCGGCGGGCGGCCCCTGCACGACGGTCGGCGACTCCTCGACGGCGCGCTCGGCCAGGTGCGCGACGTCGACCATGTCGTCCCGGCCGGCCGGCCGGACCTCGACCGTTGCACGCATCGGCACCTCCTCGACGAGGACCGTGGCCCGTGCACGCGGGAACGTTCCCGTCGTCGCCCCGGACCTCGGCTCGGGCGGCGCCCGGCCTCACGGTCGTTGAAGCATGAATATCACAGATTGGTCACGACACCCACGCGACGATAGCGGCCGTGGGGGTGTCGCACAATGGCCGTGGCCCGGCCGCAGGAACGTGTCCTACGGCCGGATCACGGCCCGCGGGTCAGGCGCCGCCGACCTGCTCGATCACGGCGTCGGCGACCTCGCGCATCGTGAGGCGACGGTCCATCGACGTCTTCTGGATCCAGCGGAAGGACTCCGGCTCGCTCAGACCCATCTTGGTCATGAGCAGGCCCTTGGCGCGGTCGACGCGCTTGCGGGTCTCGAACCGCTCGGTGAGGTCCGCGACCTCCGACTCGAGCGCACCGATCTGCTGGTAGCGGGAGATCGCGATCTCCACCGCCGGCAGCAGGTCGGCCGGGGTGAACGGCTTGACGACGTACGCCATCGCGCCGGCGTCACGCGCCCGCTCGACGAGCTCCGTCTGCGAGAACGCCGTGAGCAGGACGACCGGGGCGGCGTGGGCCTTGCCGATCCGCTCGGCCGCGGAGATGCCGTCGAGCTCGGGCATCTTGACGTCCATGACCACGACGTCGGGCTTGAGCTCGATCGCCAGCTGCACCGCGGTCTCGCCGTCGCCGGCCTCGCCGACGACCTCGAACCCCGCCTCGCGCAGGGTCTCGACGACATCCATCCGGATGAGCGCCTCGTCCTCGACGACGACGGCCCGGCGGGCCGGCCGTTCGTTCGTCGGCTTCGGCGCCTCCTCCGGCGCCTGGTCGATCATGGGCGGCAGGTCGAGCGGCACCGTCGCCCCGGTCTCGTCGTTGGGCTTCTCGTCGGTCACGTCCCACATCCTAGTCCGCGGGAGGCAGGTCGCGTGCGGTCACCGGTGTGACGCATGCGACCCGGCGAGGTGCCGTTCGCCCCGCTGCGCGCGATTGGGCGGCCCCCTGCCGTTGTGGTTCGATGGTCCACGCACGCCCCGGTAGCCCAACTGGCAGAGGCATCCGACTCAAAATCGGAGTGTTGCGGGTTCGAATCCCGCTCGGGGTACCCCTCAGGCCCGGACACCACGACGAGGACCCCGCACCGCCGGAGCGGTACGGGGTCCTTTTCGTGCTCGAGGTCGACCGGGTCGCTGCCGACCCGGGACGGGCTCACATGTCGCTGTGGCTGCCGACCTGGTGCACGAGGATCGAGTTCGTCGTCCCGGGGACGCCCACCGGGGCGCCGGAGACGATCACCACGCGGTCGCCGGGCTCCGCGAGCCCGTTCGCGCGCAGGGTCGAGTCGACCTGGCCGACCATCGCGTCGACGCTCTCGACCCGCGGCACCTGGTAGGAGGTGGTGCCCCACGTGAGCGCGAGGACGTTGCGCACGCTCTCCTCCGGGGTGAACGCCAGCAGCGGGATCCCCGAGCGCAGGCGCGACATGCGCTTCGCGGAGTCGCCCGACTGCGTGAAGGTCACGAGGTACTTCACGCCGAGCGAGTCGCCGATCTCCGCGGCGGCGCGGGTGATGATGCCGCCACGCGTGTGCGGCGTCGAGCCGAGCGGCGCGATCCGCTCGCGACCCGCCTCCTCCGTCGCCTCGATGATCCGCGCCATCGTCTGCACGGTGACGATCGGGTAGTCGCCGACGCTGGTCTCGCCCGAGAGCATGACCGCGTCCGCGCCGTCGAGCACGGCGTTCGCGCAGTCGGAGGCCTCGGCGCGCGTCGGGGTGGGGCTGGTCGTCATGGACTCCAGCACCTGCGTCGCGACGATGACCGGCTTCGCGTTGCGGCGCGCGAGCTCCACGATGCGCTTCTGCACCAGCGGCACCTGCTCGAGCGGCATCTCCACGGCAAGGTCGCCACGGGCCACCATGAAGGCGTCGAACGCGGCGACGACCTCCTCGAGGTTCTCCACCGCCTGCGGCTTCTCGATCTTGGCGACGACGGGCACGGTGCGCCCCTCCTCGGCCATGATCTGCGCGACGTCGTCGTAGTCCTTCGCGGACCGCACGAACGACAGCGCGATGATGTCCGCGCCCAGGCGAAGCGCCCAGCGCAGGTCGTCGGTGTCCTTCTCCGACAGCGCGGGAACGGAGACCGCGACGCCCGGCAGGTTCAGACCCTTGTTGTTCGAGACCGGGCCGCCCACCTCGACCGTCGTCACGACGCGCGGGCCCTCGACGGCGGTGACCCGCACGCGGACCTTGCCGTCGTCGATCAGGATCGGGTCGCCGACGCGGGCGTCGTTCGGCAGGCCCTTGTGGGTGGTCGAGACGAGCTCCTTGGTGCCCGCGACCTCCTCCGTGGTGATGGTGAAGGTGTCGCCCTCGTTGAGGAAGTGCTTCACGTCGCCCGCGAACCGGCCGAGCCGGATCTTCGGACCCTGCAGGTCGACGAGGACCGCGACGTTACGACCGGAGTCCTTCGCCGCCGCTCGTACACCGTGGTAGACGGCCTCGTGCTCCGCCTGCTCGCCGTGGCTCCGGTTGATCCGGGCCACGTCCATGCCCGCGTCGACCAGCTCCCGGAGCTTCTCCGGGGACTCCGTCGCGGGTCCGATGGTGCACACGATCTTCGCTCTGCGCATGTCTCCAGCCTCGTCGTCGATCGGCCCCGGCGCGAACCGGGACCGGCACCGGGTGCCGGTCCCGGCACCCGGGTACTGCTTCATCCTTGTACTGCTTATCCTCGCAGCGCGACCGTCCGCGGGCCCACCGGCGCGGGCAGCTCGGTGCTGCCCTGCAGGTAGGCGTCGACGGCGGCCGCCGTGGCGCGCCCCTCCGCGATCGCCCAGACGATCAGCGACTGCCCCCGGCCGGCGTCGCCCGTCGCGAACACGCCAGGCACGCTGGTGGCGTAGTCGTCGCCGCGCCGCACGAGCCCACGGCTGGTCAGCTCCGCGCCGGTCTGCGTCTCCAGCTCGTCCGTCTCCGGACCCGTGAAGCCCATGGCGATCAGCACCAGGTCGGCCGGGATCTCGTGCTCGGTGCCCGGCTTGGGCGCCCGACGACCGTCCGGCAGGTACTCGGTCTCCGCGACCCGCAGGGAGCGGACGTTGCCGTACCCGTCGCCCACGAACTCTACCGTCGAGGCGAGGTAGGTGCGCTCACCGCCCTCCTCGTGGGACGTCGAGACCTCGAAGACGATCGGGTCGGTGGGCCACGGCTGGGTCGCCGACCGCTCGAGCGGCGGCTTCTTGCCGATCGCCAGCGTCGTGACGCTCGCGGCTCCCTGCCGCAGCGACGTGCCGAGACAGTCGGAGCCGGTGTCGCCGCCGCCGATGATGACGACGCGCTTGCCCTCGGCGCTCGGGGCGCCCTCGACGTGGTTCCCTTGCACCGCCTTGTTGGACGGCGTCAGGAAGTCCATCGCGACGTGGATGCCCGCCAGGTTGCGGCCGGGCAGGCCCAGGTCACGCGGCACGGTGGCGCCGGTCGCGACGACGACGGCGTCGAACCGCCGGCGCAACGCGTCCCAGGTGATGTCCCGGCCGATCGCGACGCCCGGCCGGAACCTGGTGCCCTCAGCCTCCATCTGCGCCAGGCGCCGGTCGATGTGCAGCTTCTCCAGCTTGAAGTCCGGGATGCCGTAGCGCAGCAGGCCGCCGATCGCGTCGTCCCGCTCGTACACGACGACGGTGTGGCCGGCCCGGGTGAGCTGCTGGGCCGCCGCGAGGCCGGCCGGGCCGGAGCCGACGACGGCGACGGTCGAGCCCGTGAGCCGCTGAGGCACCTGGGGCGTGACCAGGCCGCGGGCGAACGCCTCGTCGATGATCGAGACCTCGACGTTCTTGATCGTCACCGCGGGCTGGTTGATGCCCAGCACGCAGCTCGTCTCACACGGCGCCGGGCAGACGCGACCGGTGAACTCCGGGAAGTTGTTGGTCGCGTGCAGGCGCTCGATGGCGTCGGCCCACTGGCCCCGCCACACCAGGTCGTTCCACTCGGGGATGAGGTTGCCCAGCGGGCAGCCCTGGTGGCAGAACGGGATGCCGCAGTCCATACAGCGGCCGGCCTGCTCCTTCAGGAAGGGCTGCCCGTCCTCCCGGTGGTCGTGCGTGTCCTTCCAGTCGCGCAGGCGCACCTCGACCGGACGGTTGGGAGGGAGCTCGCGCTCCCGCACCTTCAGGAATCCGCGGGGGTCAGCCACGCGCCACCTCCATGATCCGCTCCCACATCGCGGGGTCGAAGTCGTCGCCCTCGCCCAGCGTCTTCCCGGCGGCCTCCGCGTCGGCCAGGGCAGCGCGCACGCGCGCCCAGCCCACCGGCACGACGCGCGAGAAGCGCGCCCTGACGTCGGCCTCCTCGAGCAGCTCCGCCGCCACGGGCGAGCCCGTCTCCTCGCGGTGCCGCTCCAGCAGCCCGCGCACGCGGGCCCAGTCCTCGTCGTCCAGCGGCCCCACGTCGAGCTCGCCGCTCGCCACGGCCCGGCCGTTCATCGCGACGTCCCGCAGGTTGAGCACGTACGCGACGCCGCCCGACATGCCCGCGCCGAAGTTGCGGCCCGTCGGGCCCAGCACCAGCACGGTGCCGCCGGTCATGTACTCGCAGCCGTGGTCGCCCACGCCCTCCACGACCAGCGTCGCGCCCGAGTTGCGCACGCCGAAGCGCTCGCCGACCCGCCCGCGCAGCAGGATCTCGCCGGAGGTCGCGCCGTAACCGATGACGTTGCCCGCCACGACGTTCGCGGCGCCCTCAAGCACGGCCGAGCGGTCCGGCCGCACGACGATCCGCCCGCCCGACAGCCCCTTGCCCACGTAGTCGTTGGCGTCGCCGAAGAGCCGCAGCGTGACTCCCCGCGGCAGGAACGCGCCCAGCGACTGGCCGGCGGAGCCGGTCAGGGTGACGTCGATCGTGTCGTCAGGCAGGCCCACGCCGCGGTACCGCTTGGTCACCTCGTGGCCGAGCATCGTGCCGATCGTCCGGTTGACGTTGCGCACCGGCGCCTCGATGTGCACGGGGAGCGCGTCCTCGAGAGCCGGGCGCGCCTTCTCGATGAGCTGGTTGTCGAGCGCCTTCGCCAGGCCGTGGTCCTGCGTCCGCACCTGGTGCAGCTTCGAGCCCGGCGCCGCCTCGGTGGCGGCCAGCACGGGCGCCAGGTCCAGTCCCTGCGCCTTCCAGTGGTCGACGGCCTTGCGGGTGTCGAGCGCGTCGACGTGCCCGACCGCCTCCTCGACGGACCGGAAGCCGAGCGAGGCGAGGTGCTCGCGCACCTCCTGGGCGATGAACTCGAAGAAGTTCACGACGAACTCGGGCTTGCCCGTGAACCGCCGGCGCAGCTCCGGGTTCTGCGTCGCCACGCCCACCGGGCACGTGTCCAGGTGGCACACGCGCATCATGACGCAGCCCGAGACGACCATCGGCGCCGTCGCGAAGCCGAACTCCTCGGCCCCCAGCAGCGCGGCCACGACGACGTCGCGCCCGGTCTTCATCTGCCCGTCCACCTGCACGACGATGCGGTCGCGCAGGTTGTTGAGCACGAGGGTCTGCTGGGTCTCGGAGAGGCCGATCTCCCAGGGGGTCCCCGCATGCTTGAGCGACGTGAGCGGGCTCGCACCCGTGCCGCCGTCGTGCCCCGAGATCAGGACGACGTCCGCGTGCGCCTTGGACACGCCCGTGGCCACGGTGCCGACGCCGAACTCGGACACGAGCTTGACGTGCACGCGCGCCGCGGGGTTCGCGTTCTTGGCGTCGTGGATCAGCTGCGCCAGGTCCTCGATCGAGTAGATGTCGTGGTGCGGCGGCGGCGAGATGAGGCCGACGCCGGGCGTCGAGTGCCGGGTCTTCGCGACCCACGGGTACACCTTGGGCCCGGGCAGCTGGCCGCCCTCCCCCGGCTTCGCGCCTTGGGCGAGCTTGATCTGGATGTCGTCGGCGTTCGTGAGGTACTCGCTGGTCACGCCGAAGCGGCCCGACGCGATCTGCTTGACCCGCGAGCGACGCTCGGGGTCGTACAGGCGCTCCGAGTCCTCGCCGCCCTCGCCGGTGTTGGAGCGTCCGCCGAGGCGGTTCATCGCGATCGCCAGGGTCTCGTGCGCCTCGGCCGAGATCGAGCCGTAGGACATGGCGCCGGTGTTGAACCGCTTGACGATCTCGCTGACCGGTTCGACCTCGTCGATCGGCACCGGTTCGCGTTCGGGGTCGAAGCGCAGCAGGCCGCGCAGCGTCATGAGGCGACGCGACTGCTCGTCCACCCGCCGGGTGTACTGGCGGAAGATATCCATCCGGCCGGTGCGCGTCGCGTGCTGCAGGCGGAAGACCGTCTCCGGGTCGAAGAGGTGCTCCTCGCCGTCGCGGCGCCACTGGTACTCGCCGCCGCTGGTGAGCCGCTGGTGCGGCTTGTGGTTGCCGGACGCCGGGTACGCCTCGGCGTGCCGGGCCGCGACCTCGGCCGCGACGACGTCCAGGCCGATGCCGGCCAGCCGGCTCGTGGTGCCGGTGAAGTAGTCCTCCACCAGCTCGTGCGACAGCCCGACGGCCTCGAAGATCTGCGCACCGCGGTACGACATGATCGTCGAGATGCCCATCTTGCTCATCACCTTGAGCACACCGTTGCCGAGCGCCTTGATGAGGTGGGCGACCGCCGTCTCGGGGGTGACGTCGAGGTAGCCGCGCAGGGCGAGGTCCTCGACCGTCTCCATCGCGAGGTACGGGTTGACCGCCGCCGCCCCGTAGCCGATGAGGAGCGCCACGTGGTGCACCTCGCGCACGTCACCGGCCTCGACGACGAGCGAGATGCGGGTGCGCGTGCCCCGGCGCAGCAGGTGGTGGTGCACCGCGCTGGTCAGGAGCAGCGACGGGATCGGCGCGAGCTCGGAGTCCGAGTCGCGGTCGGACAGCACGACGTGCGTCACGCCGCCCGCGAGCTGCGCGTCCACCTCGGCGAAGATCTCGTCCAGCCGCTCCTGGAGCGCCTTGCCGCCGCCCGAGACCTGGTAGAGGCCCCGCACGATGCCCGCGCGGAACTCGCCCTCCAGGCGCGGGTCCCGGTCGATGCGCACGATCTTGGCGAGCTCGTCGTTGTCCAGCACCGGGAAGGGCAGGTCGAGCTTGCGGGCGTGCTGCGCGACCTCCTCGAGCAGGTTCGGCTCCGGGCCGATGGTGCTGTCGATCGCGGTGACCAGCTGCTCGCGGATCGAGTCCAGCGGGGGGTTGGTCACCTGCGCGAACATCTGCGTGAAGTAGTCGAACAGCAGTCGCGGCCGGCTCGACAGGACGGCGATCGGCGTGTCCGAGCCCATCGCCCCGAGCGGCTCCGCGCCCGTGTCCGCCATCGGCGTCAGGATGACCTTGAGCTCCTCGGTCGTGTACCCGAAGGCCCGCTGCCGGCGCTGGACCGACGCGGGCGAGTGGGCGACGTGCTCACGCTCGGGGAGCGAGTCGAGGGTGATCGTGTTGCCCGCGATCCACTCGCCGTACGGGCGCTGGGCGGCGAGCTGCGACTTGAGCTCGTCGTCCTCGACGATCCGGCCCTGGGCGGTGTCCACCAGGAACATCCGGCCCGGCTCCAGGCGGCCCTTGCGCACGATGGTCGCCGGGTCGAGGTCCAGGACGCCCGCCTCCGAGGCGAGGACCACGAGCCCGTCCTCGGTGACCCAGTAGCGGCCCGGGCGCAGCCCGTTGCGGTCCAGGACCGCGCCGATCAGGGTGCCGTCGGTGAACGTGAGACAGGCGGGCCCGTCCCAGGGCTCGATGAGATTGGCGTGGTACTGGTAGAAGGCGCGCCGTGCGGGGTCCATCTCGGCGTGGTTCTCCCACGCCTCGGGAACCATCATCAGCACGGCGTGCGGCAGCGACCGGCCCGACAGGTGCAGCAGCTCCAGCACCTCGTCGAAGCTGGCAGAGTCGCTCGACCCCTCGGTGCACACCGGCAGCAGCGGGGCGAGGTCGCCCAGCGCCTCGCTGGCCATGGTGCTCTCGCGGGCCGCCATCCAGTTGCGGTTGCCGCGCACCGTGTTGATCTCGCCGTTGTGCGCCACGAGCCGGAACGGCTGCGCGAGCGGCCAGGAGGGGAACGTGTTGGTCGAGAAGCGCGAATGGACGAGTGCGAGCTCGGACGCGTACCGGGGGTCGCTGAGGTCGGGGAAGAACGGCTCGAGCTGCGCCGTGGTGAGCATGCCCTTGTAGGTCAGGGTGCGGCTCGACAGCGACGCGAGGAACAGGTCCAGCTCGTGCTGCGCCCGCTTGCGCAGGCGGTACGTGCGGCGGTCGAGCTCGAGCCCGGACAGCTCGCGCGACGGGTCCGCCACGACGACCTGGCGGAACAACGGCATCGACGCCCGCGCGGTGGGGCCGACGAGGTCGCGCGTGACGGGCACGTCGCGCCAGGCCAGCACGTCGAGCTTCTCCTCGGCGGCGATCGTCTCGAACCGGCGCGCGACGGCGTCGGCCTCGGCCTCGGAGGGATCCTGCGGCAGAAAAGCCATGCCGATCGCGTAGTGGCCGGCGGGCGGCAGCTCGGCGGCCACCACGTCGCGGACGAAGGCGTCCGGGATCTGCGTGAGGATCCCGGCCCCGTCACCGCTGTTCTCCTCGGCGCCCACAGCGCCACGGTGGTCCAGGTTCAGCAGGGCCGTCAGACCCGCGTCCACGATGTCGCGGCCGGGCGTCCCGCGCAGGGTCGCGACGAACGCGACACCGCACGCGTCGTGCTCGGCCGCGGGGTCGTAGAGGCCTTGGGCCGAGGGCCGCGCGACCCGATGCTGCGGCGTGGTCATCAACACCGTCCTCCTGCACGCCCGCACGCGGGCGCGTCATGCTCAAACGTGGTCGGGACGCCCTCGGCCCGTCGGAAATATGAGAGGCACCCCCGGGTGGTCCCCGGTCGGTACCGCCTCAGACGCGGCCGGCCGGCCCCTGGTCGGGCCCGGCGGCGTCCGCGTCCGCGGTGCTCGTCGTGTCGAGCTGGGTGTCGAGCTCGGTGTCGTGCAGGTCGTCCGCGCCGGCCTCGGCCGACGCATCCTGGGTGCGGTCGCCCTCAGCCTGCCCGGCAGGGGTGGCGCCGGGCAGTGCGACCCCGACCTCTCGGTCCGGGTACCGCCTGCCGATGACGACGAACGCGATGACGGCGCCGAGGCCCACCACGATCGACGTCCACACGTTCAGCCGGAGTCCGAGCACGTGCTCGGCGGTGTCGATGCGGAGCATCTCGATCCACACCCTGCCGAGAGTGTAGAGCGCGACGTAGGCCCAGAATACCCGCCCATGACCGAGTCTGTACCGTCGGTCGAGCCAGATGAGAACCGCGGCCGCCGCGAGGTTCCAGAGCATCTCGTACAGGAACGTCGGATGGAACAGGGTTCCCTCCACGAACGAGGTGCCGGTCGAGTAGTTCAGACGCTCGATGACCTCGGGAGAGATCTCCAGGCCCCACGGCAGCGACGTGGGGGCGCCGAAGAGCTCCTGGTTGAACCAGTTGCCCAGCCTGCCGACGGCCTGTGCCACCAGCAGGCCGGGGGCGACGGCGTCGGCGAAGGAGCTCAGTCGCACGCCCTTGCGGCGGCAGCCGATCCACGCACCGAGGCCGCCGAGCGCGACGGCGCCCCAGATCCCCAGGCCGCCCTCCCACACGTACAGGGCGCGGATGGGGTCGCCGCCCGCGCCCCAGTAGGGCTCGGGCGTGCTGATCACGTGGTACAGCCGCCCGCCGACGATGCCGAACGGGACGGCCCAGAAAGCGATGTCGAGCACGTCGTCGGCCTCGCCGCCGCGGGCGACCCAGCGCTTGGTCGTCATCCAGATCGCGACGACGATGCCGGCCAGGATCGCGAGCGCGTAGGCGCGCAGGGGCACGGGGCCCAGGTACCAGGTGTGCTGCGACGGGCTCGGGATGGCGGCCTGCACGGCGGTCACCAGGGACGTCGCGATCACGGGGTCTCCTCCTGAAGGGGGGCATGCTCGGACTGGTCGGCCGTGTGGTCGGGCGCGCGAGAACGGCGGACCCCGTCGGCGAGCTCCGCGACGGTCGACTGCAACGTCTCGACCCGCTCCGCCCAGGGACGGTCGGCCAGCAGCGGGCGCACCAGCGCGGAGCCGACGATGACACCGTCGGCGTACCGGCCGACCTCGGCGGCCTGGTCGCCCGTCGACACGCCGAGACCGACGCAGACGTGCTCGGCTCCTGCTGCCCGGGTGTCGGCCACCAGCTGCTCGGCACGCCCGCCCACCGTGGCCCGGACGCCGGTCACGCCCATCGTGGACGCCGCGTACACGAAGCCGCGCGAGGCGCGGGCGGTGAGCCGCAGGCGCTCCGGCGTCGAGCTCGGCGCGACGAGGAAGACCCGGTCCAGCCCATGCGCGGCAGAGGCCTCGATCCACTCGGCCCCCTCGTCAGGGATCAGGTCGGGCGTGATCAGACCGGCGCCGCCGGCGCCGGCGAGGTCCCGCGCGAACGCGTCGACGCCGTACCGCAGCACCGGGTTCCAGTAGGACATCACCAAGGCGGGCACGCGCCCGCCGGAGTGCTCCGCGACCGCCTCGACGACGCGCAGCACGTCACGCACCCGCGCGCCGGCGGCGAGCGCCACCTCCGCGGCGCGCTGGACCACCGGGCCGTCCATGACCGGGTCCGTGTACGGCACACCGATCTCGACGACGTCGACGCCGGCGTCGACCATGGCGAGCACGGCCTCCACGGAGCGGTCGACGTCGGGGAAGCCGACGGGAAAGTAGCCCACGAGCGCCGCGCGCCCCTCGGCACGCAGCGCGTCGAGTCGGGCGGCCGTCGGCGAGGTGCTGGTCGTCGTGGTCACAGGTCCCCCTCGTGCTCGCTCGGGCCGCCGGTCTCCTGGTCGTCGAGGAGGCCGAACCACCGCGCCGCCGTGGCCACGTCCTTGTCCCCCCGGCCCGAGAGGTTCACCAGGATGATCTGGTCGGTGCGACCCGCCGCCGCCTCGGACCGGCCGAGGCGCAGCGCGCCCGCGAGCGCGTGCGCCGACTCGATCGCGGGGATGATCCCCTCGGTGCGGCACAGCAGCTGGAACGCCTGCATGGCCTCGTCGTCCGTCACCGGCTCGTACGTGGCCCGACCGAGGTCGTGCAGCCACGCGTGCGCCGGCCCCACGCTCGGGTAGTCCAGGCCCGCGGAGACGGAGTGGCTCGGCAGCGTCTGGCCGTCGTCGTCCTGCAGCAGGTAGGAGCGCGCGCCGTGCAGCACCCCCGGCGCACCGCCCGAGAAGCGCGCGGCGTGTCGTCCGGACTCGATGCCCTCGCCGCCCGCCTCGTAGCCGTGCAGGGCCACGCCCTCGTCGTCGAGGAAGGCGTTGAAGAGCCCGAGGGCGTTGGAGCCGCCGCCCACACAGGCGGCGAGGGCGTCCGGCAGCCGGCCCGTGCGCTCGAGGATCTGCTCGCGCGCCTCCTCGCCGATGATGCGGTGGAACTCGCGCACCATCTCGGGGAACGGGTGTGGCCCGGTGACGGTGCCGAGCAGGTAGTGCGTGGACTCGACGTTGGCGACCCAGTCGCGCAGCGCCTCGTTGATGGCGTCCTTCAGCGTACGCGAGCCGATGCTCACGGGGATCACCTCGGCGCCGAGGAGCCGCATGCGCGCGACGTTGAGCGCCTGGCGCTGCGTGTCCTCCTCGCCCATGTACACCACGCACTCGAGGTCGAGGAGGGCGGCAGCGGTCGCCGTCGCGACGCCGTGCTGGCCCGCGCCGGTCTCCGCGATCACGCGCGTCTTGCCCATACGCTTGACCAGCAGGGCCTGGCCCAGCACATTGTTGATCTTGTGCGAACCGGTGTGGTTCAGGTCCTCGCGCTTGAGGAAGATCCGGTGACCCGCCTGCGCGCCCCCCGCGTGCTCCGCGAAGCGCGGGACCTCGGTCAGGGGCGACGGGCGGCCGGTGTAGTCCCGGTGCAGCCGCGCCAGCTCGTCGGTGAACGCGGGGTCGCCGAGGGCCTTGCGGTACTCCGTCTCGAGCTCGTCGAGCGCGGCGATCAGGGCTTCGGGCACGAAGCGGCCGCCGAACTGCCCGAAGTACGGGCCCTCGACGTCCGCGAGCTTGCCGAGCACCTGGTGGGCCAGGGTCTCGGTCAGCGCCTCCCGTACGGGCTGGTCGGGCACGGGTCCTCCGTCTCGGTGGGGGCGGTGCATGGTGAGTCGTCCGAGGCTACCGGTCCGCAGTGGCCTCGGGGCCGGGCGTGGTGCTGCCGTCCAGGGTGGCCCGCCGCGCGCCGCCCCTGCGAGGGATCAGGGCTGGGCCGCCGGGCGGACCGACCACAGCGCCGGGTGCTGGCCGGCCGCCACCAGGTCGGCCACGGAGCGACGCGGCGTCCCGTCGGTCACGAGGGCCTCGCCCACGAGCACCGCGTGCGCGCCGGAGCGCGCGTAGTCGAGCACGTCGTGCGGGCCCCGCACGCCCGACTCGGCGACGCGCACGACGTCGTCCGGGACGAGCGGGGCGAGCCGGGCGAAGGTCGACCGGTCCACCTCGAGGGTCTTGAGGTTGCGGGCGTTGACCCCGACGACCCGTGCCCCGGCGTCGAGCGCGCGGCGCACCTCGTCCTCGGTGTGGGCCTCGACCAGCGCCGTCATGCCGAGCGAGTGCACGCGCTCGATCAGCGACGTGAGCACGGTCTGCTCCAGGGCCGCGACGATGAGCAGCACCAGGTCCGCCCCGTGCGCCCGCGCCTCCCACACCTGGTAGGGCGTGACGACGAAGTCCTTGCGCAGCACCGGCACGTCGACGCGGGCGCGCACCGCGTCCAGGTCGGCCAGGCTGCCGCCGAACCGGCGCTGCTCGGTGAGCACCGAGATGACGCTCGCCCCGCCGCGGGCGTAGTCCTCCGCCAGCGCCGCCGGGTCCGAGATCGGTGCCAGGTCGCCCTTGCTGGGGCTCGAACGCTTGACCTCGGCGATCACGGCGACGCGATCCTCCGAGAGCAGGCGGCGCTGGCACTCGAGAGCGCCTGGCACGCGTGCCGCGCGCTCCTTCAGGTCGTCGAGCGGCGTCCGCGCCTGACGCACGGCCAGGTCCTCACGGACCCCCGCGACGATGTCCTCCAGGACCGTCATGGTCTGCCTCCCCCGTCCCCGCGACGCCGCACCGGCGTCTGACTGTCATCGTAGGCCCGCCCGCGAGGGGCCCCTGCCACGTCTCCGAGCGTGAGACGACGGCGCGCGCCCGCCCCGAGGGGGTGGGCGCGCGCCGTCTCTGCGGTGCTGGTCCGCTCAGTGACCGGAGGAGGTACGCCGCGGCGTGACGCCCGCCTTGGCCTGGCCGTAGCCCATGCTGCGGAGCACGCCGCCGACCACGAGCGCGCCGACCACGATCACGGCGCCGACCCAGACCAGCGCGTCGGGGACACCGGGGAGTATCCCGACGGCGCCGACGAGCACTCCCAGCATGATGCCGATCATCGCGGTCCACGCCGCGGTCGTGTGGCCGTGGTTCGAGGGCGGGACGGCCGGAGGCAGGTAGGCGACCTCGGCGTTGCGGTTCTCGGTCATGGAATGTGATTGCCCTTTCGTGACGTGGTGCGCGGACCAGCCTAGCGGTCCGTCGACGGGTCCGTGCCCCGGGAGAGCGCGTCCCACGCGTCGTGCGGGTCGTGCTGACCTCCCTCGTCAGCCTGCTCGCCAGGCCCCCTCCCGTCGGCGTCCGGCAGGTCGCCGCCCGGGGCGTCCTCGGAGCCGGCGCCCGGGGCCCGCTCGTGGCGGCCGGACGTCGCGCCCCAAGCCGCGGACCCGAGGGCGGCGAGCACCGCGACGACCACCGCGGCTGCGCCGAGCACCACCGTGAGCCACGGCCAGACCGCGACCGTGATCGCCGACGTGAGGTCCGTCACGCCCGCCGACTCCGACGCCCCCGACGTCGCCGCAGGCACCGGGTCGGCCAGCACCCCGGCCGCCGACACCGCCGCCAGCACGCCCGCGAGCGCCACCACCGCGAGCGCCACCCAGCGCGCCACCCGGCCCGCGATCGCGAGCGCGATGCCCGCCGCCACGACGACCAGGGCGGCGGCCCCGACCGCCGGTGCCGCGCTCGTGCCCGTCACCGCGACGTCGACCGTCGGCTCCAGTGCGGTCGCCACGGTGGTGCTCAGCCAGGTGGGGGACGCCGTCGCGAGCGTGAGCCCGCCGACCGCCACCACCGACCAGACGGCGCGCGACCGCACCCGCAGCGGGCCCCCGCCGCGCGTGCGGCCCCCGCCGCGCGTGCGGGCCCCGCCGCCCGTCGTCCCTCGTTCGTCGTCCATCAGTCCCGTCCGTCCGTCGTGCCCGTCCGTCGTGCCCGTCCGTCATGCCCGCTCACAGCGACCGGAACCGCGCGGCCAGCTGCACCGCGCGCACGGCGGCGGCGGCCTTGTTGCGCGACTCCTCGTACTCCAGCGCGGGCACGGAGTCGGCCACGATGCCGCCGCCGGCCTGCACCCACGCCCGGCCGTCGCGGATGCACGCCGTGCGGATCGCGATGGCCATGTCCATGTTGCCGCCGAAGTCGAAGTAGCCCACCGTGCCGCCGTAGATCCCGCGCGACGCCGGCTCGAGGGCGTCGATGAGCGCGATCGCCCGGGGCTTGGGCGCCCCCGAGAGGGTGCCGGCCGGGAACGTGGCGCGCAGCGTGTCGAGCGCCGTGGCGCCCGCCCGCAGGCGCCCGACCACGGTGGAGCACAGGTGCATGATGTGGCTGAACCGCCGGGTGGACATGAACTCGACCACCTCGACCGACGTCGGCTCGCACACCTTGACCAGGTCGTTGCGCGACAGGTCGACCAGCATGAGGTGCTCGGCCCGCTCCTTGGGGTCGGCGAGCAGCTCCTCGCCGAGGGCGACGTCCTCCTCCACCGTGGCGCCGCGCGGGCGCGACCCCGCGATCGGGTAGGTCGTGACATGCCCGTCGGTGACCTTGACGAGCGTCTCGGGGCTGGACCCGACCACGGAGAAGTCACGGCCGTCGGGGCCGGTGAGCCGGAAGTAGTACATGTACGGGCTCGGGTTGATGGTGCGCAGCGCGCGGTAGACGTCGAGCGGCGGGGCCGGGCAGTCCAGGTCGAGGCGCTGCGACAGCACCACCTGGAACACCTCGCCCTCGCGGATCGCCTCCTGCCCCGCCTGCACGGCCGCCTCGAACTCCGGGCGGGTGGAGCGGAACTCCAGGCGGGGCTCGGCCACCTCGTCCGTCGGGCGCAGCACGGTCGGCTCGGCGGGAGCCGGGGCGGCGAGCCGCGCCTGCATCGCATCGAGCCGCGCCACGGCGTCGGCGTGCGCCTGGTCGACGCGCTCGTCCGTGCCGTCGCCGTTGATCGCGTTGGCGATCAGCCAGGCTGTGCCCGTGTGGTGGTCCACCGCCACCAGGTCGGTGGCGAGGCTCAGCGCCACCTCCGGCACGCCGAGCTCGTCGGGCGCGCTCGCCGGCAGCGTGGGCTCCCAGTGCCGCACGACGTCCCACCCCAGCGCGCCGGTGAGTCCCCCGGTGAGGGGCGGCAGCCCCTCGATCGGCGGCGTGCGCAGGGCCTCCAGCGCGGCGCCCAGCACCTCGACGACGTCGCCCGAGGTCGGGATGCCGGCGGGGACGTCGCCGTGCCACACCGCCCGGCCGTCGACGGCCGTCAGGGTCGCGCGCGAGTCCACGCCGATGAAGGACCAGCGCGACCAGCCGCCCGACGACTCCGCGGACTCCAGCACGAACGTGCCCGGCCGGTCGGCAGCCAGCGTGCGGTACAGGCCGACCGGCGTCACGTCGTCGGCGAGGACGCGCCGCACCACGGGGATCACGCGGCGATCCGCGGCCAGCACGCGGAACGTGCCCAGGCCCGGCCACGTGGCGCCCCACGCCAGGTCGTCCTGCGTCGGCCCCGCGACGGAGGTCGGCAGCGGGGCGGGCGCGGGCGGCGTGACGGCGGGCGTGGTCACCGGTCCTCCTGGGTCGTGGCGGGCTGGGTCTCGTCGGGCTGGGTCTCGTCGGGGACGGCGTCGTCGGGCTCGGTGCCGACGACGGCGCCGAGGTCGCCCCCGGCCTCGAAGCAGGTGCGCGCACCCGTGTGGCAGGCGGCGCCGACCTGGTGGACGCGCACCAGCAGCGCGTCGCCGTCGCAGTCCAGGGCCACGGAGCGCACGTGCTGCACGTGGCCGGACGTGTCGCCCTTGCGCCAGTGCTCCTGCCGCGACCGGCTCCAGAACGTCACCCTGCCCTCGGTGAGCGTGCGGTGCAGCGCCTCGTCGTCCATCCAGCCGAGCATGAGCACCTCGCCCGAGTCGTGCTGCTGCACGATCGCGGCGACGAGGCCGTGCTCGTCGCGCTTGAGCCGTGCGGCGATCGCTGGGTCGAGGTGCGATGCGGGGAGGGTGGGCGTCTGCACCCGAGCATCTTGACACGCCCGCGCCGCCCGCCGGGCCCCTGTTCCGCCGCCGGCCGACGTCATCCTCGTCACGACCGCCCTACCGCGACTGCGCGACCCAGCTCGCGTGCATCCGCGCGTAGACGCCGCCCGCGGCGGCGAGCTCGGCATGCCCGCCCACCTCGACCACGCGGCCGTCGTCCACCACGACGACGAGGTCGCTGGCCTCCGCCGTCGAGAGCCGGTGGGCGATGGTCAGGGTCGAGCGGCCGGACGTCAACGAGTCCAGCGCCCTCGCGATCCGCACCTCCGCCACCGGGTCCACCGCCGACGTCGCCTCGTCCAGCACCAGCAGGTCCGGCGCCGCGAGGAAGGCGCGCGCGATCGCCACGAGCTGCCGCTCCCCCGCGCTCAGGGCCTCACCGCGCTGGCCGACCGGCGTCGCCAGGCCCTGCGGGAGCCCGGCCACCCAGTCGGCCAGACCGAGTGCTTCGACCGCTCCGGCGACGCGGGCCAAGGTCTCGACCGGCTCGACCGGCTCGACCGGCTCGACCGACGAGTTCGGCCGCAGCCCGTAGGCGATGTTCTGCCCGACCGTGCCGTCGAGGAGGAATCCCTCCTGCGGCACGAGCACCACGCGCTCACGCAGCGAGTCGAGCCGGAGGCGGCGCAGGTCGGTGCCGTCCAGCAGCACCTGCCCGTCGGTGGGGTCCATGAGCCGGGTGACGAGCTTGGCGACGGTCGTCTTGCCCGAGCCCGTCCGCCCGACGACGGCGATCTTGCAGCGCGCGGGCAGCTCGAGGTCCACCCCGTGCAGCACCTCCGGGCCGTCCGGGTAGGCGAACCGCACGCCGCGCAGCGTCACGGCGGCCGGGCCGCGCGGGCTCGCCACGGCGTCGGGTGCCTCGGCCACGTCGACGGGCGTCTCGAGCACCGCGAGCACCCGGCGCCACCCCGCCACCGCGTTCTGCAGCTCGTTGAGGATCTCGGTGGCCATCTGCACGGGCCCGGTGAAGAGCTGCACCAGGAAGAGGAAGGCCACCACCTGCCCCGCGGTGAGGCCACCGCCGACCCCGAGCAGCGTGCCCACCACGACCACCACGGCCAGCACCAGGTTGGCGACCAGCACGCCGCCCGAGAACACCGACGCCACCAGCAGCTGGGCGCGTGCCTGCGTCGAGCGGGTCTCCTCCACCGCGGCGTCGATCCGGCGGCCGGTGCGCCGGGCCACGCCGTAGGCGCGGACGGTCTCCGCCCCGACCACGGCCTCCGAGATCGTGCCGAGCATCGCGCCGACCGCCTGCCGCACCGCGGAGTAGGCCCGGTTCACCGTGGGCTGCGCTCGCCGCAGCACCAGGAAGAGCGGGACGAAGCACAGCCACACCACCAGGGTGAGCTGCCAGGAGTACACCGCCATGAGGGCGGTGGCCACCAGCACCTGCATGCTCGAGACGAGCAGCATGATGCCGCCCCACTGCACGAACAGCGAGATCGTGTCGACGTCGGAGGTGACCCGCGAGACCAGCGCCCCGCGTCGTTCGGTCCCCTGTGTCAGCGTGGACAGGTCGTGCACGTGGCGGAACGCCTGCACCCGCAGCGCCGCGAGGCCGGTCTCCGTGCTGCGGAACAGGCGGACGTTGACCATCGCCGTGCACAGCCCGGACACGATCACCGCCCCGCCCGCGAGCACCGTGAGGAGCACGACTCGCCCGCCGTCGGGGCCACCCGTGGCGAGGATGCCGTCGTCGATCGTGCGCTGCACGGCCACCGGCACCACGACGCGCCCGGCGGCGGCGAGCACGGCGAGGGCGAGGGTGAGCCAGATCCCGTCCACGATCTGCGGGGAGATCTGCACGCCCCGGCGCAACGTGGCGAGGACGCCCAGCTCGCTGGCGGTGGCGATCCGCGACCGGCTCACGGCACGTCCTCTCCCAGCGTCTCCCCCGCGGCGCGCTCGTCCGCGAGTTCCCGGGCCCGACGGGCCGTCTCGCGCTCGTATGCCGTCGCGAGGTCGTGGTACCCGGGGTCGCGCGCGAGCAGCTCGCCGTGCGTGCCGACGTCGACGACCCGCCCGCCCTCGAGGTGCACGACGACGTCGGCCAGCGAGACGGACGACATGCGATACGCCACCATGACCACCGTCGTGGCGGGCGCCCCGTCGTCGCCGTCGTCACCGCCCCGTGCGCGGGCCAGGGACCCGAGGATCTCGGACTCCACCCTCGGGTCGACTGCCGAGGTGGCGTCGTCCAGCACCAGCAGCCGAGGGCGGCGCACCAGGGCGCGCGCGATCGCGAGGCGCTGGCGCTGGCCGCCGGAGAGGTTCGCGCCCCGCTCGCCCAGCGGCGCGTCGAGCCCGCCGGGCAGCGCCCGCACGACGTCGTCGACCCGGGCGACGCGCAGCGCCTCCCAGACCGCGGCGTCGTCCGGCGTCGTACCCGTCCCGCCGACCCGATCTCCCTGGCCCTCGTCCTGGTCCTCGTCCTGGTCCCGGCCCTCGTCCTGGTCCGCCAGCGTCACGTTGGCACGCACGGTGTCCTCGAAGACGAACGTCTGCTGCGCCACCAACGCCACCCGCGTCGGGATCTCGCCGCCCGCAAGCTCCCGGACGTCGACGCCGTCGAGCAGCACCTGCCCGCGGCTGGGGTCGCTGAGGCGCGCGAGCAACGAGACGAGGGTCGTCTTGCCCGCCCCGGTGCTGCCGACGACGGCGACCGTGGTGCCGGGCGGGATGTCGAGGTCCACGCCGTCGAGCAGGGTGACCGTGGTGCCGGCCGCGGGGACGTCGACGCCCACCCCGGCCAGCCGCACCGCCAGGCCGCCGGGCCCGCCCGGCAGCGGTCGGGAGCCGGGGATGAGGGTGACGGGGGCGTCGAGCACACGGGCGATCCGGTCGTAGCCCACCAGCGCGCGCGGCAGCTCGCCCAGCACCCAGCCGAAGGCGCGCACCGGCACGGCCATGACCGTCAGCAGGTACGCGGCCGTCACGACGTCCCCGGCGTCCACCGCCCCCGACGCCGCGCGCCACGTGCCCACGCCGAGCACCGCCAGCGTCCCGAGCGACGGGAGCAGCTCGATGACCGGGTCGAAGAACGCCCGCACCGTGCCCACCCGCACGTTGGCCGCCCGCAGCTCGTCCGTGCGCTCAGCAAACCGCCGCTCCTCGCGGTCGGCGGTGCCCAGGGACTTGACCAGGAGCGCGCCCTCGAAGGACTCGTGCGCGACGTCGGCGACCTCGGCCCGCAGCTGCTGGGCGCGGGTGACCGCCGGCGACATGTACCGCTGGAACACCACGTTGGCGACAATCGCGGCCGGCACGACGACGAGGGCCGCGGCCGCAAGCCACACGTCGATCGCCAGCAGCATCGCCGTGGCCACCACGATCATGACCACCACGCCGAGCGCGAAGGGCAGCGGGTTGAACACGCCCGTGGCGGCCTCGACGTCCGCGCTCGCCGCGGACAGCAGCTGCCCGGCCGGGTGCGCCCGGTGCCACGACATGGGCAGCCGCAGGTACTGGCCCGACAGCCCGCGCCGGTGGTGCGCCTGGATCGCGGCGAAGCCGTAGCCGGCCCAGATGCGCCGACCCGCCACGCCGAGCGCGAGGGTGACGGCGACCGCGGCGAGGACCAGGCCGGCCAGCCAGATCCGGTCCCGCGCCGCCGGGTCGCCCCCGATGGCCGGCACCACGACGGCGTCCGTGGCCCAGCCCACCGCGCGGCTCACCGCCACGGTGGCCGCCCCGAAGAGCGCGGACGCCGCCACGGCCAGCACGTACAGGCGGGGCTCGGAGCGCATCCCGCGCCACACGAGCGTCGCCGAGCGACGCAGCCGCGACCCGGAGAGGGCTGCGGCCGGAGGTCTCCCGGTCATGGACAGCCGCTCGTCATCGACACCGGCTCACCGGCGGACCTCGATGCCCGCCGCCGCCAGCGCGTCCTTGACCTGGCCGACCGACAGCGTGCCGAAGTGGAAGACGCTCGCGGCGAGCAGCGCGTCGGCGCCGGCACGGGCGGCCGCGACGAAGTGGTCGGGGGTGCCCGCGCCGCCCGACGCGATCAGCGGCACGCCCACGCGCTCCCGGACCGCGGCGAGCATCTCCAGGTCGAATCCCGAAGTGGTGCCGTCGGCGTCCATGGAGTTCAGCAGGATCTCGCCCGCGCCGAGCTCGGCCGTGCGCTGCGCCCACTGGACGGCGTCGATGCCGGTGCCCCGGCGGCCGCCGTGCGTCGTCACCTCGTAGCCCGACGGCGTGACCGTCTCTCCCGTGACCCGCCGCGCGTCGACCGACAGCGTCAGCACCTGGCGCCCGAAGCGGGCCGCGATCTCCGCGACGAGCTCGGGGCGGGCGACGGCCGCCGTGTTCACGCCCACCTTGTCCGCGCCGGCGCGCAGCAGGCGGTCGACGTCGTCCGTCGACCGCACCCCGCCGCCCACCGTGAGCGGCACGAAGACCTGGTCCGCGGTGCGGCGCACGACGTCGATCATCGTGGCGCGGTCGCCCGAGGACGCGGAGACGTCGAGGAACGTGACCTCGTCCGCGCCCTCCCGGTCGTAGCGCGCGGCGAGCTCGACGGGGTCGCCGGCGTCGCGGAGGTTGGTGAAGTTCACTCCCTTGACGACCCGCCCGTCGTCGACGTCGAGGCACGGGATCACACGGACGGCCACGGACATGCGGGGCTCACTCTTCCTTCGTGTCGCTGTCGCCGGACTTCTCGTCGGGGCTCCCGCCGTCGTCGCCCTTGCCGGTCGACTCGTCCTCGGTCACCTGGAAGTGCGCGTCAAGGATGTCGACGACGTACACCAGCGTCTCGCCCGCGAGGTCACTGCTGGTGCCACCGTAGCCGAGGTCCGGGGGCACGACGAGCAGCACCTGGGACCCCGCCGTCTGCTCCACGAGGCCCTGGTCGAGGCCGTCGACGAGCTGCCCGATCCCGACCGTCGCGGACTGCGGGCGGGTGTCCGGCGTCCACGTCGTGTCGAACTGCTTCCCGTCGCTCCAGCGCACCGCGGTGAAGCGCATCGTCACGACCTGCCCCACCTGCACCTGCGGGCCCGTACCGCGCACCAGCGGCTGCACGCGCAGCTCCTCGGGCGGCTCCGCGTCCGAGTCGACCCGGACCTCCGGAGCCCCGTCGTCGCCCCGCTCGACCGTCGGGAGCCCGTCGGCTGCCGGCACGTCCGTCCCCGCCGCACGCGTCGGCAGCACGTCGACCACGAGGATCACGGGCACCTCGTCGTCCTCCTCGGCGAGCAGCATGCGCGCCCCCACCTGCTGGCCGCGGAGCGTGTCGTAGAGGTTGGAGCCGAGCGAGTCGGCCGACATCGTGTACCAGGCCGGCGCGTCGATGTATGTGGTGGAGATGACGCTGCCGTCCCGGCCGTCCTCGGCGTACATGTTGAGCAGCACCGGCTCGCCGTCCACGACAGGCTCGCCCGAGCCCGGCCACACGGTCCGGGCCCCGGAGCGCACCACGTCGTAGGGCTGCGTGTACTCGAGGGCGGGCGGCTCGCCCACAGCTCCCGACACCTGCACGGGCGCCACCGAGGGCGTCGACGTCGGCACCACGTCATTCAGCAGGGACGAGCTGCAGCCGCCGAGGACGAGGGTGCCACCGAGCAGCAGGACCAGCAGCAGTTTCAGTCGGCGGCGAAGCACCGCGACATCTTGCCATGCCCACCCGACGAACGATGTATCCGTTCACCCGAAAACCGTGCGCAAGGCGCCCACCAGAGGGCCTGTCGAGATTCGGCGGCCTCTCCGCGTGGACGTATCCCTCCCGAAGTGGAGGGCGCCCTGGCGCCCGTGAACGCGTCCACGCAGAGAGGCCGCCGGATCTCGACAGACCCGACCACCGGATCTCGACCAGCTCGACCAGCGACGACTACATGGACTCGATCAACCGATCGACCCTCTCGTCCACGTTGCGGAACGGGTCCTTGCACAGCACGGTGCGCTGCGCCTGGTCGTTCAGCTTGAGGTGCACCCAGTCGACCGTGTAGTCGCGGCGCGCCTCCTGCGCGGCGCGCACGAAGTCGCCGCGCAGCTTGGCCCGCGTCGTGGGCGGCGGCACCGCCGTCGACTCGAAGACCTCGAGGTCGGTCACCACCCGCTCGACCATGCCGCGCGCGGCGAGCAGGTTGTACAGGCCCTCGGTGCGGGAGATGTCGTGGTACGCCAGGTCGAGCCGGGCGATGCGCGGGTCGTCCAGGGCCAGGTCGTGCTTGGCCTGGTAGCGCTCGATGAGGCGCAGCTTGATGACCCAGTCCAGCTCCCGGTCCACCAGGGTCAGGTTGGACGTCTCCAGGGCGCGCAGCCCGCGCTCCCACAGCTCCAGCACCTGCTTGACGACGGGTGTCGCGCCCAGGTGCGCGTCCACGTGCTCGCGGACCCGGTGGAAGTACTCCCACTGGATGTCGACGGCCGTGGCCGTGCGGCCGTTGGCGAGCTGCACCGGGTGCAGCCCGGTGCGGTCGTGGCTGATCTCCCGGATCGCGCGGATCGGGTTCTCCAGGGTGAGGTCGCGCATCGGCACGCCGGCCTCGACGAGCCGCAGGACGAGGTCGGTGGCGCCCACCTTGAGCATCGTCGTCGGCTCGGCCATGGACGAGTCGCCCACGATGACGTGGAGGCGGCGGTAGCTCTCGGCATCGGCGTGCGGCTCGTCGCGGGTGTTGATGATCGGCCGTGACCGCGTGGTGGCGCTGGAGACGGCCTCCCAGATGTGGTCCGCCCGCTGCGACAGGCAGAAGACCGCGCCCCGCGGCGTGGCGAGCACCTTGCCGGCGCCGGTGAGCACCTGGCGCGTGATGAGGAACGGGACCAGCACGTCGGAAAGCCGCGAGAAGTCTCCCTGGCGGCGCACGAGGTAGTTCTCGTGGCACCCGTAGGAGTTGCCCGCCGAGTCGGTGTTGTTCTTGAACAGGTGCACCTTGCCGGACAGGCCCTCGTGCTCCAGTCGCTCCTGCGCGTCGGCGACCAGCCCCTCGAGGATGCGCTCGCCCCCGCGGTCGTAGGCGACCAGCTGGTGCACGTCGTCGCACTCCGCGGTGGCGTACTCCGGGTGGGAGCCGACGTCGAGGTACAGCCGCGAGCCGTTGCGCAGGAAGACGTTCGACGACCGCCCCCACGCCACGACCTTGCGGAACAGGTAGCGCGCCACCTCGTCGGCGGAGAGGCCCCGCCCGTCGTCCGCCGCGCACGTCACCCCGTACTCGGTCTCCAGACCGAAGATCCTGCGGTCCACGACGCCTCCCTCTGTCGGTCCTGCTCGACCCGTTCGGCCCTGCTCGAACCCGTCTCAGTCGCCGGGCTGCTCGAGCAGCCCGGCGAGCGCGGCGCCCTGCAGCCGGCGGAACGCCCGTCGCCGGCCCTCGCGCTCGAGCACCGCCACCTCGAGCCCCGCGGGTGCGATCTCCCGCTCCTCGCCGGGGGGGACGACGGCGCCGTCGGCCCCCACCGCTCCGAGCGTGCGCACCGCCAGGGCCAGCACCTCCGGCAGCGTCATGACCTCGTGCCAGGCCTCTCCGACCCGTGCGGCCAGCTGCTCCGCCTGTCCGCCCATGACCACGTGCCCGTGCTCGTCGGCGACCGAGCCGTCGTAGGAGAGGCGGTAGATCTGGTCCTCGGCCGGGGTGGACCCCACCTCCGCGACGACGAGCTCGACCTCGAGCGGCTTGGATTCCGTGGTGAAGACGGTGCCGAGTGTCTGCGCGTACGCGTTGGCGAGGCCCCGCGCCGTGACGTCGGTGCGGTCGTAGGAGAACCCGCGCAGGTCCGCGTAGCGCACGCCGGCCACGCGCAGGTTCTCGAACTCGTTGTACTTGCCGACCGCGGCGAACGCGATGCGGTCGTAGATCTCGGAGATCTTGTGCAGCGCGCGCGACGGGTTCTCCGTGGCGAACGCGATCCCCCCGTCGTAGGCCAGCACCACGACGGACCGGCCACGGGCGATGCCCTTGCGGGCGAAGTCCGCCCGGTCCTTCATGAGCTGCTCGGGCGAGACGTAGAACGGCATCGTCATGCGTGCGCACCTCCCTGCGTCCCCTGCTGGCGGTTTCGCGGGGCGCCGCCGGCGGGCCGGTCGCCGTGCGCGGCCCGGTGGGCCGCGCTCCGCTCGGTCACGATCCGCTGGACCAAGGCGGCGAGCTCGTCGTCGCCCACCCGGCGCACGCCGTCGGCCGCGACGACGTTGACCACGGGCCAGATCTGGCGCACGGGGTCCGGGCCACCGGTCGCGCTGTCGTCGTCGGCCGCGTCGTACAGCGCCTCGATCGCGACGCCCACGGCCAAGGCGGCGTCCAGGCCCGGCCGCCACAGCTTCTTCAGGGCGCCCCGGGCGAACACGGAGCCGGAGCCGACCGAGTGGTGGTCGTACTCCTCGTAGCGCCCGCCGGTGACGTCGTAGCTGAACAGCCGGCCGTAGCCGCGGTCGAGGTCGTAGCCGGCGAAGAGCGGCACCACCGCGAGGCCCTGCAGGGCCATCGGGAGGTTGCCGCGGATCATCGTCGAGAGCCGGTTGGCCTTGCCGTCCAGGGAGAGCAGGGAGCCCTCGATCTTCTCGTAGTGCTCCAGCTCGAGCTGGAACAGCCGCACGAGCTCGATCGCGACGCCCGCGGAGCCGGCGATGCCGACCACCGAATACGCGTCGGCCGCGAAGACCTTCTCCATCTCCCGGCTCGCGATCAGGTTCCCGGCGGTCGCCCGCCGGTCGCCGGCCATGATCACGCCGCGGCCCCCGTCGTCCGTGCCGAACGTGAGGGCGACGACGGTCGTCGCATGCGGTGCCAGCCCGTCGGCCGACGCCCCGGCTCCGCCGAGGGTGGCGCGGTGGCCCGGCAGCCGGTCGGGCGCGTGGGCGGCGAGGAAGTCCACGAACGAGGACGATCCCGGACGCAGGAACGCGTCCGGGAGCCGCCCCGAGCTGCCTGGGCTATCAATGGTGGCCATGGGCGATCACTGACCGCCCTTCTGCACGAAGCCGCGCACGAACGACTCGGCGTTGGTCTCGAGGACCTCGTCGATCTCCTCCAGCAGGGCGTCCACCTCGGCGTCCCGCTCGGACGCCTGCGGGGCGGCCGGGGCGGGGGTGCCCGCGTCGTCGTCGGGCGCGCGGTCCTCGTGCTGCGGGTTGATCCGTTCCTGACCGGCCATGGTCCGCCTCCTTTGCTGCTGCGGGCCCCCGGCGGGAGGCTCCGGGAGTGTCTCGCGATCGCCAGCCTATGCGCTGGGGCCGACAGCGCGCGCCGACGTCCGTGCCGGTTGCGCCCTGGGCTGAAAGAGACCACCCACGGGCGGGCCGTCCGCCCCCGCGGGCGCCTCCACCTGGGCGGTCATCCCTCGCCGCGCAGCCCCTTGAGCAGCGCGGCCGCGTCCGGGCTGGCGTCCAGGAGCGCGCCGATGTGCTCCCGCGTCCCGCGCGCGGGGTCGAGCATCGGGACCCGCTGCAGGGCAGCGGCGCCGGGGACGTCGAAGATCACGGAGTCCCAGCTCGCGGCCGAGACCTGGTCGGCGTAGCGCGCCATGACCTCGCCCCGGAACCAGGCGCGAGTGTCCGCGGGCGCGTGGTGCACCGCGTCCGCGACGCGGTCGTCGTCGACGAGGCGCTCCACGGCGCCCGACGCCACGAGCCGGTGGTAGATGCCCCGCTCCGGGCGCACGTCCGTCCACTGCAGGTCGAGGGCGCGCAGCCGCGAATGGTCCCAGTCCAGCCCGTCGCGGGAGCGCAGCCCCTCCAGCAGGCGACGCTTCGCGACCCACTCGACCTCGCGCGCGCACGTCGCCGGATCGGCGGCGAGCCGGCTCAGCACCGAGCGCCAGCGGTCCAGCACCTGCGCGGTCTCGTCGTCGACGCCCTCGACCCCCTCGCCGGTGCCCACGGCGCCGAGGGCGCGCGCCACGACGTCGACGTACGCCTCCTGGATCTCCAGCGCCGTGCGGCGGCTGCCGTCGGCGAGCTCCAGGCGGACGGTCAGGCTCAGGTCGCGCGACACCCGCTGCACGTCCGCGACCGGGTCGGCGAGCCGGAGCGCGGCCAGCTCCTCGCGCGCGGGGACGCCCGCCTCGGCCAGCTCCTCCAGGTGCTCGAGCACCCAGAGCACGAGCGAGGTGGTGCCGAGCTTGAGGAACGTCGCGACCTCGAACAGGTTGGCGTCGCCGATGATGAGGTGCAGCCGGCGC
This sequence comes from Isoptericola sp. Y581, assembly GCF_059445475.1. Lineage (NCBI taxonomy): Bacteria > Bacillati > Actinomycetota > Actinomycetes > Micrococcales > Promicromonosporaceae > Isoptericola > Isoptericola sp. Y581. The sequence goes on from NZ_JCAIUK010000003.1 coordinate 488,850, forward strand.
CAGCGTGCGCGGTCCGCGTGCGGCTCGTCGCGGGTGTTGACGATCGGGCGGCGCAGGGTGGTCTCCAGACCGACCTCGGCCTCGATGTAGTCCGCGCGCTGGGAGAGCTGGAAGCCCGGCTCGGCCCCCGTCGCCCCGAGGCCCACGCGGCCGGAGCCGGTGAACACCTGGCGCGTGACGAGGAACGGCGTCAGCAGCTCGACGAGCGTGCCGAACGGTAGCTCCCGGTCGACGAGGTAGTTCTCGTGCGTGCCGTAGCTGGCGCCCTTGCCGTCGACGTTGTTCTTGTACAGCACCACCTCGCCGCCGGGCACCTCCGCGAGCGCCCGCACCGACGCCAGCATCACCCGCTCCCCCGCGACGTCCCACAGCACGCCGTCCCGCGGCCCGGTGACCTCCGGCGAGGAGTACTCGGGGTGGGCGTGGTCGACGTACAGACGGGCGCCGTTGGTGAGGATGCAGTTCGCGGCGCTCGGGTCGTCGTAGTCCTCGGTGGAGGGCCGCTCGACGTCCTCCGGCTGCTGCCGGGCCGCCGAGCGCCCGGCGGCGCGTCCGCGACCCGACGTCCCGGGCGTGCCGCCCGCGGACGCGATCTGTGCCGACACGGGTCCCTCCCCGGCGGCTGCCGCGCCCGGCCCCGAGGGCGCAGGGCGCGACGGGTCGTCCGTGAGCAGCGACGGATGGGCGGACGCGCGCTGCAGGTGGAAGCCGCGGGCGTCCTGCAGCGGGTCCTCGTCGTCGTAGTCCCAGCGCGCGGGCGGGCGGGCGCCCGCCCGCGCCACCAGGGCGCGGTACGTCATGACCACCTGGGAGCTCATGAGCATCGGGTTGGCCATCGGCCGTCCCGGTGCCAGCACGCCGTACTCGGTCTCGATCCCCATCACGCGACGAACGCTCACGCCACCACCCTAGGGGTCCGGGCCCCTGGTGCGGCCCGGGGCTACAGGTACTGGCCCGTGCTCGTCACCGTGTCGATGGTGCGCGGCGTACCGTCCCCGCCCTTCTTCTGGACGATCGTGCGGATGAAGACGATGCGCTCGCCCTTCTTGCCGCTGATCCGTGCCCAGTCGTCGGGGTTGGTCGTGTTGGGCAGGTCCTCGTTCTCCTTGAACTCGTCCACGCACGCGGACAGCAGGTGCTCCACGCGGATGCCGCGCTGCCCCGTGGACAGGAGGTCCTTGATGGCCGACTTCTTGGCGCGGTCCACGACGTTCTGGATCATGGCGCCGGAGTTGAAGTCCTTGAAGTACAGCGTTTCCTTGTCCCCCGAGGCGTACGTGACCTCGAGGAACTGGTTCTCCTCGTCCTCGGAGTACATGCGCTCGACGACGCTGCTGATCATGGCCTCGATCGCCTCGGACTCGCTGCCGCCGTGCTCCGCCAGGTCGTCCGGGTGGATGGGCAGCGCCGGCGTGAGGTACTTGCCGAAGATCTCCGTGGCGCCCTCGGCGTCCGGCCGCTCGATCTTGATCTTCACGTCCAGCCGGCCGGGCCGCAGGATCGCGGGGTCGATCATGTCCTCGCGGTTGGAGGCGCCGATGACGATGACGTTGTCGAGCCGCTCGACGCCGTCGATCTCGGCCAGGAGCTGGGGCACGATCGTCGTCTCGACGTCCGACGACAGGCCCGTGCCGCGGGTGCGGAAGAGCGACTCCATCTCGTCGAAGAACACGACGACGGGGGCGCCCTGGGTCGCCTTCTCCCGGGCGCGGGCGAAGATCAGCCGGATGTGCCGCTCCGTCTCGCCCACGTACTTGTTGAGCAGCTCCGGGCCCTTGACGTTGAGGAAATAGCTCTTCGCGCCGGGGTCGCCGCCCTGCGTGGTCGCGACCATCCCCGCGAGGGAGCTCGCCACTGCCTTGGCGATGAGCGTCTTGCCGCAGCCGGGGGGCCCGTACAGCAGCACGCCCTTGGGCGGGCGCAGGCCGTGCTCGCGGAAGAGGTCCGGGTGCGAGAACGGCAGCTCGACGGCGTCACGGATCTGCTCGATCTGCGGCCCGAGCCCGCCGATGTCCTCGTAGGCGATGTCCGGGACCTCCTCGAGGACGAGCTCCTCGACCTCGGACTTGGGCACCACCTCGTACACGAAGCCGCTCCGCACGTCGACGGTCAGCGCGTCCCCGACGCGCAACGCGGCGTCCGCGACCGACCCGGCCAGGCGGACCACCCGCTCCTCGTCGGCGCGACCGACCACGAGCACCCGCTCGGCGTCGAGCACCTCCTTGACGGTGACCAGCTCGCCGGTGCGCTCGTACCCGCCGGCCTCGACCACGGTCATGGCCTCGTTGAGCTTGACCTCCTGGCCCGGGCGGAGCGTGTCGACCCCGAGGCCGGGGCTCGCCTGCACGTGCATCTTGCGGCCGGCCGACGAGATGTCGACGCTGCCGTCCTCGTGCGCCGCGAGGAACGTCGCGTAGGTGCCCGGGGGCTTGGCGAGCTCGTCGATCTGGCCCTTGAGCTCGACGATCTGGTCGCGCGCGGCGCGGAGCGCCTCGGCGAGCCGCTCGTTCTTGGCGGCGATGAGAGCAAGCTGCGCGTCGTGGCTCGGCCCGGTGGGGAGCCCCGACGGCTCCGGTCGAGGCTCCGGTCGGACAGGGTAGTCGGTCATCGCATCCCCTCTCGTGCGGGCCGGGTGGCCGCCTCCCCGGGCGGGAAGGTGCCCCCGGACTAAGCACCCTAGACATCAACACGCACCCTAGACATCAACAAGGACGTCCGGGGGTTCATTTCACGGAGCGGTCGCGACGTTCACACGACCGAGACCTCCCGGTGACCGGGCCTCAGACCTGCTCCGGGTCCTCGCGGGGAGCTTCGAGGGAGACTTCGAGGGGTGCCTCGGGGGCGGCATCCGTCGCGTCGGGCGCCCCGTCCCCGGGAGCGACGCCGAGGTCGCGGCGCACCCGGCGGACCTTCTTGTCCGAGACGGGGCGTTCGCCCAGGGCCTCCTCCGACCAGGTCGCCTCCGGGCCGGGGTACGCGCCCTTCGAGGGGCGGCGGGTGCGCTCGGGAGGGGTGACGCCGTCCGCGAGCCGACGCGCCGTCACCAGGAAGCCCGTGTGGCCGATCATCCGGTGCTGCGGGCGCACCGCCAGGCCCTCCAGGTGCCAGCCGCGCACCATGGACTCCCAGGCCTGGGGCTCGGCGAACCGGCCGTCGGCGCGCAGGTCCTCGGCGGTGCGGGAGAGCTGGGTGGCCGTCGCGACGTAGCAGATGAGCACGCCGCCGGGCGCGAGCGCCTCCGCGACGGCGTCGGTGTTCTCCCACGGGGCGAGCATGTCGAGCACCACGCGGTCGACGGTGCCGGGGTCCGCGACGGTGGGCAGCACGTCGGACAGGTCGCCGACCGAGAGCCGCCACGCCGGGTGCGCGCCCCCGAAGAAGGACTCGACGTTGCCGCGCGCGATCGCGGCGAAGTCCTCGCGGCGCTCGATCGAGTGCAGCTCGCCGGCGTCGCCGACGGCACGCAGCAGGGACATGGTCAGCGCGCCGGAACCGACGCCGGCCTCGACGACGCGCGCGCCCGGGAAGATGTCGGCCATCTGCACGATCTGGCCGGCGTCCTTCGGGTAGACGACCGCCGCGCCGCGCGGCATGGAGAGCACGTAGTCGCTGAGCAGGGGCCGCAGGGCGAGGTACTCGATGCCGGCCGTGTTGGTCACGACCCACCCCTCGGGGCGCCCGATGAGGTCCTCGTGCCGGAAGTAGCCCTTGTGCGTGTGGAACGTGCCCTCGGGCTGCAGGGTGATGGTGTGCAGGCGCCCCTTGGGGTCGGTCAGCTGCACCCTGTCGCCCACGCGCAGAGGGCCCCGGCGCAGCTCGGCGCCGGTGGCCGTGCCGACCGTCGAGTCGGTCGAGAGAGAGGTCGACATGTCGGTCGGGCGGGGTGCGGGGTCGGCGGGAGTCACGACGGGCGAGTCTACCGGCGCAGCGCAGCCGCCACCCTCGCCACGTCCAGCACCCCGGTGACCCGGCCGCCCTCGACGACCGGCACCACGCGGGCCCCGGACGACGCGCGGGCCAGGTGGGTCAGCAGGTCGTTGCCCTCCAGGCCGGCCGCCACCGCGGAGCCGGGCGGGAACGGGACCACGACGGCCTCGACCGGGGTCATGCGCGCCTGGTCGGCGGGCACGCTGGCGGCGGCCGCGGGGTCCACCCAGCCCACCGGCTCGCCCTGTGGCCCGGCCACGGTCACGACCGCGCCGGGGTGGGCGGCCGCGGCGTCCGACACGCCGGCGACCGTCGTGCCGACCGGGACGACGACGGCGGGGACGGCCAGCCCGCGCGCGGACAGCCCCGCGACCTGCGCCCGCGAGTGCGCGCCCTTGATCGCCTCACCGGCCCCGGACCACAGGAACGCGCCGATGAGCGCCGCCCAGACGACCGTGACCCAGGAGGGCGACCGGCCGTCCTGCAGCGGCCATAGCAGCGCCCACGCGACGACGCCGACGGCGACCACGCGACCCACCCAGCCGGCGGCCACGGTGCCGCGCGTGCGGGAGCCGGTCGCACCCCAGACGATCGACTCGAGGATCTGCCCGCCGTCGAGCGGCAGGCCGGGCAGCAGGTTGAAGATCCCGACGAACGCGTTCGAGAACGCCCCCGCGAGCAGCAGCATCGACGGCACCGTCGCCGCGGGCTGGAGCTGGAACGCGACCCAGAATGCCGCGGCGAGGACCAGGTTGGTCAGGGGCCCTACGACGGCGACCAGCGCGCCGTCGAGGGGGCGCGCCCCGGCGCCCGTGTACGCCGTGTGCCCGCCCCAGAGCGTCACGGCCAGCTCGGTCACCTTGTGCCCGCGCGCTCTGGCCACGAGCGCGTGCGCCATCTCGTGCAGGAAGACGGAGGCGAACAGCAGCAGCACGAAGGCGAAGGCGACGACGAGCACGCTGGTGGTCGCCATCTGCGGGGAGAACCGGCTGACGGTGGGCGCGAACACCAGGGTGAGGACGACGGCGCCGAGGAACCACGAGGGGGTGACGAGGACGGGGGCGCCCGCGACGCGGCCGACCACCCATCCCCGGGAGCGAGAGGTCACGGGGCCAGGCTAGCCGCCGCACCGGGTGCGTCCCGGCGTGTCCGGGTGTGTCCGGAGCCGCCCGTAGGGTGACGCGCATGACGACGACCACGGGTCCCACGGCGCCCACGGCACCCGCAGCGCCCGCGGCGCCTTCCGTGCGCATCCCGGGGCTGTCGCCGTCTCGCGCGAACGACTTCATGCAGTGCCCGCTGCTGTTCCGCTTCCGCGTCGTGGACCGGCTGCCCGAGCCCCCGTCGTCGGCCGCGGCGCGCGGCACGCTGGTGCACGCCGTCCTCGAGCGGCTCTACGACGCCCCGCGCGGCGAGCGCACCCCGGAGGCGGCGGTGGCGCTGCTGCCGGGCGAGTGGCACCGCCTGGTCGCGGCCGAGCCGCGGTACGCCACGCTCTTCGAGCCGGGCGGCGACGCCGCCGGCACCACGCCCGAGGACTGGCTCGGGCGCGCGCGCAAGCTTCTCGGCACGTACTTCACGCTCGAGGACCCCAACCGGCTGGAGCCGGAGGCCCGTGAGCTGCGCGTCGAGACCCTGCTGGACGACGGTCCCGCGCTGCGGGGGATCGTGGACCGGCTCGACGTCGCGCCCGACGGCGCGCTGCGGGTGGTCGACTACAAGACGGGCCGGGCGCCCGGCCCGGGGTACGAGGCGTCGGCCCTGTTCCAGATGCGTTTCTACGGGCTCGTGCTGTGGCGCGAGCGCGGGGTGCTCCCGCGCATGCTGCAGCTCGTGTACCTCGGCGACGGCCAGGTGCTGCGGGCCGAGCCCAGCGAGCGGGAGCTCGAGGCCACGGAGGCCAAGGTGCGCGCCCTGTGGTCGGCGATCGAGGACGCGGCGCGCACCGGGGACTGGCGCCCGCGGCGCAGCCGGCTGTGCGGGTGGTGCGCGCACCAGTCGGTGTGCCCCGAGTTCGGCGGCGAGCCGCCCGTCGTGCCGGCGGAGGCGCTGCGCGAGCGGCTCGGGGTCGAGGTCGAGGCGGCTGCGCCCGTCACACCGTGACCGTCACCGTCACACCGTGAGGTCGACGACCTGCCCGGCGCCGATGCGCGCGATGGTGGCGACGTCCACCTTCTCCAGGGACGACACGCGGCTCAGGCCCTCCAGCCGAGGGACGGGCAGCACGGCCTCGACGCCGAGCGTGGTCACGCCCGCGGCGCGCGCCGACGCGATCCCCGTCGGGGAGTCCTCGATCGCGACGCAGGCGCTCGCGTCGACGCCTAGCCTCTCGGCCGCCAGCAGGTACGGCTCCGGGTCGGGCTTGCCCCGCGTCACCTGGTCACCCGTGACGATCGTGGCGAAGGACTCGGCCGGAGCCCGCGACACGACCTCCCCGGCCAGCTCGGTGTAGCTCATCGTCACCAGCGCGCAGGGCACGCCCGCGTCGGCCAGCGCGGTGAGGAGGTTCAGCGCGCCGGGCTGCCACGGCACCTCCACGCGCACCTGCTCGATCACGCGCCGCAGGAGCCGCTCGACGATCTCATCCACGGGGAGGTCGACACCGCCCTGGTCGCGCAGGATCGCCGCCGAGACCGTCAGGGCGTTGCCGACCATCTGCAGCGCCTGCTCGTCGCTCCACGTGCCCCCATGCTCGGCCACGAGCTCGTGCTCCGCCGCGATCCAGTACGGCTCGGTGTCCACGAGCGTGCCGTCCATGTCCCACAGGACCGCGGCCGGCAGGGTCGGGGCGGTCGGTTCCGGGGCGGGGGCGAGGGTCTCTGGCACCCCTCCATCGTACGGACCGGGCGCGCGCCCATTCCCCGCGTCCGCGTGACGTCGGGCACGCGCGGGCGCTGTATACGCTGGACGGATGACGACCGAGCCGGAGAACACCGGGCGCCACGCCGCACGGCAGACCGTGATGATCGCCGCGTTCGAGGGATGGAACGACGCCGGGAGCGCCGCGACCGCGGCCCTCACCCACCTGGCCGAGGTGTGGGACGCCCACCAGGTGCGGGAGCTGGACCCGGAGGACTACCACGACTTCCAGGTGAACCGCCCGGTCACGGAGACCGGGCCCGACGGGGAGCGCACGCTCACCTGGCCCACCACCACCGTCTCCGTCGCCGAGCTGCCCGACCGCTCCGTGGTGCTCGTGCACGGCATCGAGCCGTCGTTCCGGTGGCGGTCGTACTGCGCGGAGCTGCTCGACCTCGCCGCCGAGCACGGCGTGCGCACCGTGGTCACCCTGGGCGCGCTGCTCGCCGATGTCCCCCACACCCGCCCGATCCCGATGACGGCCACCACCGAGAGCTCCGGGCTGCAGGCGGTGCTCGACGTCGAGCCCAGCACCTACGAGGGCCCCACGGGGATCGTCGGGGTGCTGCAGCACGAGGCCGACCGGCGCGGGTTCCAGTCCGTGTCGCTGTGGGCGGCGGTGCCGCACTACGTCGCCAACCCGCCGTCGCCGAAGGCCGCGCTGGCGATCCTCACCCGTGTGGAGGAGCTGATCGCCGCCCCGGTGCCGCTGGGCGAGCTGCCCGAGGACGCCGAGGCCTGGCAGCACGGCGTCGACGAGCTCGCGTCGGACGACGCCGAGATCGCGGAGTACGTGCAGCAGCTCGAGGAGGCCAAGGACACCGCCGAGCTGCCCGAGGCGTCCGGCGATGCCATCGCCCGCGAGTTCGAGCGCTATCTGCGCCGCCGCGACGTGGGCGGCGACAAGGGCGGCGACAAGGGCGGCGACAAGGGCGGGGAGGGCGACAAGGGGGACAAGGGCGACCGGGGCTAGGCCCACCCCTCCTTCATCCGACATCCTGACGGCGGTCTGGACGCCGAGCTCGACGGGCCGAGCCTGCACGCCCGCACCGTGACGAGCATCGAGGGTGAGACGTACTGGGGGGGGTCGAGCTCGCGCCCTTTGTGTTCGTGGCGGCCTCTGCAAGAACCCGGCGCTCGGCGCCACGATCGCGCTGCCGGTGTGGTCCGGGTCGGTGCGGATCGGCGAGCGGTGGACGCCCGCGCCTGAGGTCGGGGAGCTCGAGGACTGGGTCGACGCCCTGGTCCGCACCGGGCTGCTGAGCATGGACGACGGCATCCGGGCGGACCCGGTCGCCTGAGCCGGGCGGGGCGAAGGCGCGGAGGCTAGAGCCGCACGCCCAGGAGGGCGTCGATGGCCCGGGCCAGCACGCCGGGAGCACCCTCGTGGTCGGACGCGGTGTCGCGGCCCTCCTCGAGCGAGCGGTCGGCCCAGGCGTCGACGGCCGCGAGCGCCGCCGGGCCGTCGAGGTCGTCGGCAAGCGCGGCGCGGACGGCGGCGAGCGTGCCGGCCGCGTCGGGGCCGCCGTTGCCGGAGACCGCGGTGCGCCACCGCTCGAGCCGCGCCGTGCCGGCGTCGAGGTCGGCGTCGGTCCACTCCCACTCGTCCCGGTAGTGATGGCCGAGCAGCGCGAGCCGGATCGCCATCGGGTCGACCCCCGCGTGCCGCAGCGCGGAGACGAACACGAGGTTGCCGCGCGACTTGCTCATCTTCTCGCCCTGGTACGCGACCAGACCGGCGTGCGCATGCACCCGGGCGCCGCCGCCGCCGAGCAGGCGGTCGTGGGAGGTGGACATCTCGTGGTGCGGGAACAGCAGGTCCGCTCCCCCGCCCTGCAGGTCGAAGGGCAGGCCGAGGCCGTCCCGGGCGATCACCGCGCACTCGATGTGCCAGCCCGGGCGGCCCGTGCCCAGGGACGCGCCGTCCCACGCGGGCTCGCCGTCGCGCTCGCGCCGCCACAGCAGCGGGTCGAGCGGATCCTTCTTGCCCTCGCGCTGCGGGTCGCCGCCGCGCTCGGCGAAGAGCGCGGCCATGGTCGCCGGGTCGAACCCGCCGACCCGGCCGAAGTCGGGGTCGGCGGACAGGTCGGCGTACACGTCGCCGAGGCCCGGGTCGTCGCCGCCCGCGCCCGGCTCGATCGGCACGCGGTAGGCGAAGCCGGCCTCCAGCAGCCGCTCGACGGCCTCGACGACGGCGGGCACCGACTCGACCGCGCCGGTCCAGGTGGCGGGCGGGACCATGCCGAGCGCCGTCATGTCCTCGCGGAACAGCGCGATCTGGTCGGCCGCCAGGTCCCGCCAGTCGACGCCGGTGGCCGTGGCACGCTCCAGGAGCGGGTCGTCGACGTCGGTGACGTTCGAGACGAAGGTCACGTCCTTGCCCGCGTCGAGCCACGCGCGGTGCAGCAGGTCGAACGCCAGGTAGGTGCTGGCGTGACCGAGATGGGTCGCGTCGTACGGGGTGATGCCGCACACGTAGTAGCGGGCGGACTCCCCGGGCGCCGGGTCCACGAGCCGTCCGGTGGTGCTGTCGTGCACCCGGACGGGGGTGCGGCGGCCGTCGGCCGGTTCGGGGAGCTCGGGGATCTGCGGGGCGGGCCAGGAACGCACGCGCCCAGGCTACCGGTCAGGTCACCGGGTCCGTCACCGGCAAGGTCACGGGCCGACCCGTCAAACGACGATCCCGCCGTTCGCCGTGAGCACCCCGGTGAGGAGCAGCACCACGACCACGGCCGCGAGGCCGAGCCGGTACCAGACGAACGGCATGAAGGAGTGCGTGGTGATCAGCTTGAGGAAGCCGATGATCACCACGTAGCCGACGACGAACGCCACGAGGGTGGCGATGAGGGTCGCGCCGGCCCCGGGCGCCCCGGGGGCGGGGTCGTCGCCGACCGACTTGGCGAGCTGGTAGAAGCCTGAGAGGAGGACGGCGGGGACCGCCAGCAGGAACGAGTAGTCCGCGGCAGCCTTGCGCGTGAACCCCATGAGCAGGCCCGCGGTGATGGTGCCACCGGAGCGCGACACGCCCGGGATGAGCGCCAGTGCCTGCGCGAACCCGAAGGCGACCGCGCGGCGCGGCGTCAGCTCGTCGAGCTTGCGGGTGCGACGCCCGATCTTGTCCGCCCAACCCAGCAGGAGGCCGAAGACGACGAGCGTCGTCACGGTGATCCAGAGGTTGCGCAGGTACGTCTCGATCTGGTCCTGGAAGAGCAGGCCGAGCACGCCGATGGGGATCGAGCCGAGCGCGATGAACCAGGCCATGCGTGCCTGCGCGTCGTGCGCGCCGAGGCGGGCCCGCCAGTCGCGGCCGTGGGCACCCACGAGCGAACGCCACCAGGCGACGCAGATGTCCCGGATGGTGCGGCGGTAGTACAGGAGCACGGCCGCCTCGGTGCCGATCTGGGTGATCGCGGTGAACGCCGCCCCGGGATCGCTCCCGCCGAGCAGCTCCCCGACGATGCGCAGGTGCGCGCTCGAGGAGATCGGCAGGAACTCGGTCAGGCCCTGGACCAGGCCGAGCAGGATCGCTTCCCAGGCATTCACGGGCGGTCACACTACCCGGGCGCAGAGGGTTTGCCGGTAGCCTGGCCCGCCATGGAGCGTCGTCAGGTGGGCCGCACGGGCCTGCGCGTGTCCGAGCTGGGCCTGGGGACGATGACGTGGGGGCGGGACACCGACGACCTCGACGCCGGGGAGCAGCTGCGCGACTTCGTGGACGCGGGCGGGAACCTCGTCGACACCGCCGCCACGTACGGCGACGGCGACGCCGAACGCCTCATCGGTTCCCTCCTGGACGTGAAGGTCGCCCGCGACGAGCTGGTGCTGTGCACCAAGGGCGGCGTGCGCGCCGGCCGCTCCGGGGCCACCGTCGACGCGTCCCGGGCGGGGCTGCTCGCCGACCTGGACGCGTCCCTGGCCCGCCTCGGCACCGATCACGTGGACCTGTTCCTGGTCGCCTGCCCCGACCCGACGACGCCGCTCGCCGAGACCGTCTCCGCACTGCGCCTCGCCGTCGCGTCCGGCCGGGCCCGCTACGTCGGGCTCTCCAACCATCCCGGGTGGGCGGCGGCCCGCGCGGCGACCCTGCTGGAGGCCGACGCCACCGGCCTGACCGCCCTGGAGCTCGAGTACTCCCTGCTGCAGCGCGGCGCCGAGCGCGACGTGGTGCCCGCCGCCGACGCCCTCGGCCTCGGCCTGCTGGCCTGGTCCCCGCTGGGCCGTGGCGTTCTCACCGGCAAGTACCGGCGGGCGATCCCGGCGGACTCCCGGGCGGCGTCCGCGCACCTCGCGGCCTTCGTCGACCCCTACCTGGACGCGGCCTCCTCGTCGGTGGTCGAGGCAGTGGCCACCGCCGCCGACGGGCTCGGCCGCGCACCGCTCGAGGTGGCCCTCGCGTGGCTCCTCGCCCGTGACACCGTCGCGAGCGCGATCGTCGGCGCCCGCACCCCGGCGCAACTGCGCGCGTCCGTCGCGGCCCTGGACCTCGACCTCCCGGGCGAGGTGCACGCCGCTCTCGACGACGTGTCCGCCCCCGAGATCGGCTACCCCGAGCGCTGGTAGGCCTGGCCGGGGGGCTCCACCTCGGCGCGGTCGGTGGCACCTTCGAGATCGGCGTCGAGGTCGTCCTCCTCCTCGTCGCCGTCGTCGTCCTCGTCGTCGTCGTCCTCGTCGCCGTCGTCCTCACCGTCGTCGAGGAAAAAGGGCGTCACCTCGGAGTACACCTGGGCGAGCGCGTCCTCGTAGACCTCGAACGCATCGGCCAGCACCTCGTACGCGTCGTCGACCGCCGGGTCGTCGTCCCCCCTGCGGGTCGACACCGCGTGGTAGTGCGCCTCCAACGCGGCGACAAAGCGGTCCAGCGCGGCACGCGGGTCTGCGGTCATGCTCTGACGGTAGCGCCCCGGGGGCACAATGGGCAGACAAAAACCGCCCGCGAGCACTTCGGGAGGACGGCGGATGGCTTCGATCCCGTCGACGACGCAGGCAGGCGCGCGCTCCGGCGCGACGTCCGCCTGGCGCAAGCACGGACAGTACGAGTACCGCGTGCTCACCATCGACCGGGGCACCAGCGTCCCGGACGCACGCAGGATGCTCACCGAGGAGGCCGAGTACGGCCGGTGGGAGCTCGCCCGCACCCGCCTCTACATGGGTGGCGAACGCCGGGTGTGGCTGCGCCGCAAGATCATCAAGGTCACGCCGACGTTCTGACCTCGACCGCACCGGTCGAGGAGGACGCGCAGGTGACAGCAGACGACAGCGGGCGACAGCAGGGGCAGGTGACGGGCATGGCGGAGGCCTTCCGCAAGTCCCGCCCCGACGCTCCGCCCGGGTTCTTCGACACGGAGGCCGCCGGCCTGCGCTGGCTCGGAGTGCCGGGCGGCCCGCGCGTCGCCCGGGTCCTCGACGTCGGTGCCGGGCACCTCGACCTCGAGCGGGTCTCGGCGGCGCGCCCGACGCCCAGCGCCGCACGCGACCTCGGGCGCCGGCTCGCCGTCCTGCACGACGCCGGGGCGGACGGCTTCGGCGTGCTGCCGCCCGGGGCGGTCCGCGGGTACTTCGGCCCGCTGGACGACCCGCTGCCCATGGTCGCCGGCACGTGGGGCGACTGGCCGGCGTTCTACGCCCACGCGCGGCTGCGCCCGGTCGCCGCGCAGGGGCGCGAGCGCGGCGTGCTCACCGCGCAGGACGCTGCGGCGTTCGAGCGCGTGTGCGGGCGGCTCGGCGCGCTCGCCGGCCCAGCTGCACGCGAGGCGCCGGCGCGCGTGCACGGCGACCTCTGGTCGGGGAACGTCCTGTGGGCTCCCGGGCCGGCGTCCGCCGCCGAGGCGGTGCTGATCGACCCTGCGGCGCACGGCGGGCACCGCGAGGCCGACCTGGCGATGCTCGCGCTCTTCGGCGCGCCGCACCTGGACGAGATCATGGCCGGCTACGAGGCGGCGCACCCGCCGGCGCCGGGCTGGCGCGACCGGGTGCGCCTGCACCAGCTGTACCCGCTCGCGGTGCACGCCGTGCTGTTCGGGGGCGGGTACGTGCAGCAGACCCGCCACCTGCTGGCCCGGCTGGGCGCGGCCTGACGCGCCCGTCGTGTGCGGTCGTCCGCGGCCGTCAGCAGGTGCGCAGCAGCCGGTCCAGCACGCGCGTGCCGAAGCGCAGCGAGTCGACCGGGACCCGCTCGTCCACGCCGTGGAACATGCCGGCGAAGTCGAGGTCCCCGGGTAGCCGCAGCGGGGCGAACCCGTAGCCGGTGATGCCGAGGCGCGACAGGGACTTGTTGTCCGTGCCGCCCGAGAGCGTGTACGGCAGCACCACTGCCCCCGGGTCCTCCGCCAGAAGGGAGGCGACCATCGTGTCGACCAGGTCGCCCGAGAACGGCACCTCGAGGGCGGTGTCCTGGTGGATCGGCTCCACCCGCACGCGCGGGCCGGCCAGCTCGCGCAGGGTCGCCATCCCCTCCTCCTCGTGCCCCGGCAGCAGCCGGACGTCGATCGCGGCCTCGGCGCGGCCCGGGATCACGTTCGCCTTGTACCCGGCCTCGAGCTGGGTCGGGTTGGAGGTGTTCCGCACCGTGGCGCCGACGAACTTCGCCGCCGGGCCCAGCGCCGCCACCAGCGCGTCCACCGCGTCGGGGTCCTCGGCATCGAACCGGAGGCCGGTGAGGTCGGACACCCCGCGCAGCAGCTGGTCCACGGTGGGCGTGAGCGTGGAGGGCCAGCTGTGCTGTCCGATGCGCGCGACCGCCGCGGCGAGCTCCGTCACCGCGTTCTCGTGGTTCACCTGGGAGCCGTGCCCGGCCCGCCCGTCGGCGACCAGGCGCAGCCACGCGAGGCCCTTCTCCGCCGTCTGCAGCAGGTAGGCGCGCCGGCCGCCGACCTCCACCGAGAAGCCGCCCACCTCGCTGATCGCCTCGGTGGCGCCCTCGAAGAGCTCCGGCCGATGCCGCACGGCCCACTGCGCGCCGCGGACGCCGCCCGCCTCCTCGTCGGCGAAGAAGGCGACGACGACGTCGCGCGCCGGGCGGCGTCCCTCGCGGGCCATCTGCCGCACCACGGACAGGATCATCGCGTCCATGTCCTTCATGTCCACCGCGCCGCGACCCCACAGCAGGCCGTCGATCTCCTCGCCCGCGAACGGGTCCACCGACCAGTCCTCGGCGGCGGCGGGCACCACGTCGGTGTGCCCGTGCAGCACCAGCGCGGGCCGCGTGGGGTCGGTGCCCTCGAGCCGCGTCACGACCGAGGTCCGGCCGGGCTCCGACTCGAACAGCTCCACCTCGAGACCCACCTCGGTGAGCAGCGCGGCGACGTGCTCCGCCGCCCGCCGCTCCCCCGGCCCCTCGCCGTTGCCGTAGTTCGACGTGTCGATCCGCAGCAGGTCCTGACAGATCCGCGCGACCTCGTCCTCGGCGCTGGTCGGGGCGGTGGGCGGCACGACAGGGTTGCCCGTCGGTCCGGTCGTCGGGCGGGTCGTCGGCTCGGTCGTCATGCGGCCCACCGTAGTCGCCGCACCGCCGGGACGAGCCCGGACCCGGGCTCCTCCCGGCATGCTGGCGGTCAGGTGCGCGCGAGGGTGCCGTCGGCCCCCAGCACCAGCTCGGCCTCGAGCCCGACGCGCTCCAGGAACGCCCGGTCGTGGCTCACCACCAGCAGGCCGCCGCGGTAGGCCGACAGCGCCTGCACGAGCTGATCGGTGCTGGTGAGGTCCAGGTTGTTGGTGGGCTCGTCGAGCACCAGCAGCTGCGCCGGCGGGTCGGCCAGCAGCAGTCGGGCGAGGGTGACGCGGAAGCGTTCCCCGCCCGAGAGCGTGGCGACGGGTCGGTCCACCTGGTCGCCGCGTACGAGGAACCGCGCGAGGCGGTTGCGCAGCTCGCCCGGGGTCAGGTGCGGGGCACCCGAGCGGACCGCGTCCAGCACCGTCTGGTCGTCGTCGAGCACGTCGAGCCGCTGGGGCAGGTAGCCGACCCGCTCGGTGAGCGCCTCCGCCCGGGCGCCCGAGCCGAAGCCTTCGGGCCGTGCGTCCGGCGACCCCCCGACGAGCTGCTCCAGAAGCGTCGTCTTCCCGACGCCGTTGGGGCCGGTGAGCGCCACGCGCTCCGGCCCGGCGAGGACGATCTCGCGGCCGTCCGTCCCGCGCAGCACGGCCAGGCGACGGCCCGCGGGCACGTCGGGGTCGGGCAGGTCGACGACGATACGGTCGTCGTCGCGCACCGACCGCTCGGCCGACTCGACCGCGGCCCGCGCGACGGCCTCCTTGTCCGCCGCCGCGCCGCGCCGCGCGCCCTGCGCCTTCTGCGCCGAGTTGCGGCGGTCGTTGATCACGGCCTTGACGTACCGGCTGTTCGCGGCATCCTTGCGGCCCTGCCGCTCGGAGTGCGCGATGCGCTCCTGGGCCTCGACCCGCTGCCGCTTCTCCCGGCGCAGCGTCTGCTCCGCGTCACGGAGCGCCTGGCGGGCCGCCTCCTGCTGCCCCTCGAGCCATTGCTCGTACTGCGAGTACGGCCCACCGAAGGTGGCCAGGGAGCCGGTGCGCAGCTCCGCCGTGTCGTCCACGAGCTCGAGGAGGTCGCGGTCGTGGGAGACCACCACCAGCGCCCCGCGCCACGTGCGCACGATCTCGTGGAGGCGCTCGCGCGCGGCGCCGTCCAGGTTGTTCGTAGGCTCGTCGAGCAGGGCGACGTCCGCGCCGCGCAGCCGCACGCCGGTGACTGCCACCAGCATCGCCTCGCCGCCCGACAGCGTGCCGACCGGGCGGTCGAGCACGCCGTCGGCGGCGGGCAACCCGACAGCACCGAGCGCGGCGACCGCACGCTCCTCGACGTCCCAGCCGTCGCCGACGGTGTCGAAGAGCCTCTCGAGCCGGTCGGGTGCCACGTCGCCGTCCGTGATGGCGCGCACGGCGTCCACGACGCCGCGCACGCCGAGCAGGTCGGCCACGGTGGCGCGGGTGTCGAGGGTGAGGTGCTGCGGCAGGTAGTCCGCGTCCCCGGAGACGGCGATCGCACCCGACGACGGTCGCAGCCGGCCGGCGACGAGGCGCAGCAGCGTGGACTTTCCGGTGCCGTTCAGGCCGACGAGGCCGGTGCGGCCACGGGAGAAGGCGCCGGAGACGCCGGCGATCGGGGTGGCCCCGTCGGGCCACGAGAAGGTGACGTCGCGCAGGGCGACGGAGGGGTGGGTAACAGGCACGGGCGGGCTCCAGCGGTGGCGTGGGGAGGACGGACGGCGGGTACGCCGACTTCTCTCCTCGCGCGCGGCACGTGGCCGGCGGGGAGCCGTGGGGTCGACGCGGTCAGGCGGTGGCCTGGGTGCCCGTCATCGCCGTGGCCGCCTCTCGTCCGGGAGCCGTCCCCTCTCACGCACGGCGGGAGCCGCAGGGACGGCGACGACCATGCCACGCCCCCTGCGCCCGCGGCAACCCGATATCGGGGCCGGTCAGGCGGCGGATGCCTCGGCCGGCCACGGCTCGTTCGGCTCGCGCGGGTCGTCCGGCAGCAGCGAACCCACCCACGAGTCGTGCCGCGTGCCCCGCTGCAGTCCGAACCGCCGCAGCGTGCCCTCGTACCGGAACCCGAGCTTCCAGGCGACGCGCCGCGACGGCCAGTTGCCCACGTACGCGAGCCAGTGCGCACGCGCCAGGCCCAGGCCCTCCGGGTCCAGCGCCCAGTCGACGACGAGGCGGGCCGCCTCGGTCGTGAGGCCCCTGCCCCGCGCGTCCGGGGCGCACCAGTACCCGAGCTCGCCCATGCGGTCCGTGCCGGGGGCGTCCTCGCAGCTGACGCCGACCATGCCCAGCACCGGGCCGTCGACGCCGCCAGGCTCCCGGATCGCCCAGGTGAAGTTCTTCTCCCGGGCCCAGCCTTCGGCGACCATCCCCGTGACGAACCCCTCGGCGTCCGACCGGCCGTACGGCGTGGGCACCGTGGTCCACCGCGCGATGGCGGCGTCGGCGCAGACGTCGGCGATCCGGTCGACGTCGGCGCCCGTCGGGACGGAGAGACGGACGCGGTCGGTGGCGAGGACGAACGGTTCCATGCGCGCATCCTGGCACGCGCCCCGGAGCCGGTTCACGCTGTTTGTCCGACGCCCCCCGAGCGCGCGGCACCGTCGCTGTGCGACACCTCTTCCGACCCCGCCTCGTCCGACCCCGCGTCCTCGTGCCCTGCGTCGTCCTGTCCGCCGTCCTCGCCGGGCGGCGACCCGTCGTCCGGTTCCCCGGACCCGTTGCGCTCCGGATGCGGGCGGTCGCCCCGCAGGGTGGAGAAGACCGTCCACGCGACGGCCAGGAGCGGGACGGCGACGATCGCGCCCAGGATCCCGGCCAGCACCGTGCCGGCCGTGACGCCGAGGCCGATGACCAGCGGGTGCAGCGCGACCTGCTTACCCATGATGAGCGGCTGGAGCACGTGCCCCTCGAGCTGGCCGATCAGCGCGATGCCGATCGTGACGATGAGCGCCGTGACGATCCCGTTGGCCGCGAGCGCCACGACGGCCGCGATGATCATCGCCAGCGGCGCGCCGATCAGCGGGATGAACGCGCCGATGAACACGAGGACGGCCAGGGGCGCCGCGAGCGGCACGCCGAGGATGGTCAGCAGGATGAACGCCAGGACGCCGTCGGTGAAGGCGATGATGACGGTGCCCCGGGCATAGCCCGAGAAGCTGTACCAGCCGGCACCCGCCGCGGCCT
Source organism: Isoptericola sp. Y581 (assembly GCF_059445475.1). Classification (NCBI taxonomy): domain Bacteria; kingdom Bacillati; phylum Actinomycetota; class Actinomycetes; order Micrococcales; family Promicromonosporaceae; genus Isoptericola; species Isoptericola sp. Y581. Next base: position 506,319 of record NZ_JCAIUK010000003.1, read on the forward strand.
GCCACCGCGAGCGGTGCTGCTCCGGGATCTGCCCCAGGAACCACCGCCACATCTTCCCGCCCGACGCGACGAAGAAGACGGTGCTGAAGATCGCGAGAGCGAAGATCGCGAAGCCCTCGAAGACGGACCCCGCGCTCTGTGCCGCCTGGCTGACCAGCGAGTCGGCATTGTCCGTCAGCCACTGACGGCCCTGGTTGATCCATTCGTTGATCTGGTCGACCGTCACGGACAGGCCGAACGGCCCGCTCTCGAGGTACTTGAGGATCTGCTGCACGCCCGTGTCGAACTGGCCGGCGAGCTGCTCCCACTGGCCGGCCACGGACGCCACGACGTACGTGATCAGGCCGCCGAGGACGAGGAACGCGCTGAGGATCGCGAGCGCGGTGGCCAGCGGGCGGGGCATGATCTTCGCGTAGAAGCCGGCCACCGGGTTGAGCACCGAGGCGAAGACGAGCCCGAGGAACACGGCCACGAAGACGAGCTGCACTTGCACCGTCGCCCAGAACACGAGCGCCACGGCGGCCGTCAGGGCGATGAGCCGCCACGACCATCCGGCCGAGGACCGCAGCCAGGCGGGGACATTCTCGCTGGAGTGCTTCGACACCCGTGGGCTCCTCTCGCCGACCGTGCCCCTCACGTGCCCCCAGTGTGCCGCACCGCGACAGCCCCGGCGGGACGGCGGTCCGGCCGTGTCGCCGCAGGCCCGGGCGCAGCGGCCTCGTCGAGTAGGGCGGTCAGGGCTCTCCGACGGGCCGTCGTCCGTCGCCTGACCTACGCTTGCCCGCACGGTACGTCCCGGCCGAGGGGTGAGCATGAACCCGACGATCAGTGTCCTCTTCCGTGCGATACCGCTGGTGATGGGGGCGGTATGCCTCGCATTCGGGCTCTACGTCCTGTCTGGCGGTGACGACGCGGACCACTTCGTCGCCGGCCACGTCAACATCGCCCTGGCGGCGATCTGCATCGCGCTCTTCACGACCGCTGCGACGATCATCCGCCAGCTCGTCCACCGGTACGGCCAGTTCTGGGTCGTCGCGCTGCCGGCGCTCGGGTACGCGGTCGCCCTCGCGACGGTGATCTGGGGCGTCGCGATCATCACCCGGGGCGACGAGCCGCAGTTCGTCGCGGCCGGGCACGTGGTGCTCGGCATCGGGTTCATCGCGGGATGCGTGAGCACCGTGGCCACCGCGTCGACCAAGTTCGTGCTCATTCAGAAGAGCGCTGCGCGTCCCGTCGGGGGCGGTGCGCCGGAAGGTGCCTACTCACGTGGCGTCGGTGCCGTGCTGATCGCGATCCCCGCGCTGCTCGCACTGATCGGGCTCGTGGTCGCGGTAACCCTCTACGCGAAGGGCGGCAACACCGCGCTGGTCGCGGGACACGTCATGACCGGCCTGTCACTGATCTGCTCCGCGCTCGTCGCGCTCGTCGCGAGCATCGTGCGACAGGTGCGCAACGAGTTCGGCGACGCCGAGCGCTACCGCTGGTCGTGGTGGGTCGTCGCGATGGGAACCGTCAACGTGGTCCTGGGGCTCGTGGTGCTGTTCGGCTCGGACGAGTCGGCGCGCCTGGCCCCCGGGACCGTGCTGATCGGTCTGGGCCTCATCTGCTTCAGCATCCTGTCCAAGGTGCTGCTGCTCGCGCTCGTGTGGCGCCAGGTCTTCGCCCTCGCCAACCGGATCCCGATCATCCCGGTGGCCACGGCGCTCGCGTGCCTGTTCTTCGCGGCGTTCCTCTTCGAGGCGACCTTCTCCCAGCCAGGCTACTTCGTCGGTGCGCACGTCCTGGTGGGACTCGGCGCGGTCTGCTTCACGCTGTTCTCGATCGTGTCGATCCTCGAGGCCGGGACCTCGAAATAGTCGCGAGCGGTCACGACGTCGCACCCCGCTCGGGCTCCTCGCGTCGCGCCGCCGCGACGACCCGCAGCGAGCACAGCAGGCCCAGCAGCAGGAATCCCGAGGCGACGAACAGGGAGACCCGGGTGCCGTCGCTGAACCCGTCGGAGAGTGCGCCGACGACCTCAGGCGTCTTCTCGCCGAGCTGGCTCCGGGTGCCCTCGGCGCGCAGCTCCGGGATGGTGCCGCCCGCCGACTGCTGCGTCGCGTCGGCCATCTGGGTCGCGACGGCGGGCGGGACGTCGTCGACCGTCTCCAGGGCGGGCGGGACCGTGGTCGACAGGCCGATCGCGAGCGCCGCCCCGATGAATGCGGTGCCGAGCGCCGAGCCGAGCTGGCGGGCCGTGGACTGCGCCGCGGACGCCTGGCCGGACTCCTGGGCCGGGACGTCGACGAGGGTCGTGCCCGTGAGCTGCGCGGACGCGAGGCCCAGCCCCAGTCCGTAGATCACGAGAAGGGCCGCGACGAGCAAGGACGACACGGTCGGCGTCACGACCAGGGCCACCGCGAGCACGCCGACGACCTCGAGCACGAGGCCCAGGACGATCGTGCGTGGCGAGCCGATCGCGGCGGCGAGATGCCGGGCCATGGCCCCCGAGAAGAACGCGCCCGCGGCCATGGTCGCGAGCACCAGGCCCGCGCCCATGGTGGTCAGGCCCAGGATGTTCACGAGGTAGAGCGGGAGCACGAAGATCAGGCCGAACTCGCCGATCGCGACGAGCATCGCGGTGAGGTTGCCCCAGCGGAACGTCGCGATGTGGAAGAGCGAGAGGTCGAGCAGGGCGGAGCGGGCGATCCGCGCGCGGTGCCGCTCCCAGAGCACGAACGCGACGATGAACAGCACGCCGATCGCGCCGATGACCGGCACGGGCGAGATCGGGGCGCCCGTCCCCCAGACAAGGCCGAAGACCTTGAGCTCGGCCTCGGGCGCCCACCAGCCGAGCGACTGCCCCTCGATGAGCGCGAAGACGACCGCGCCGAACCCGAGCGCGCTCGTCAGGAGGCCGAGACCGTCGAGCCCCGGCACCGTGATGTGCGCGCGGGTCTCGGGGACCACGAGGAGTGCCCCGATGATGACCGCCACACCGATCGGGATGTTGACGAGGAAGATCCACGGCCAGGTGAACGACGTGGTGAGCCAGCCACCCAGGAGCGGCCCGACCGCGGCCATGCCCGAGATCACCGCGCCCCAGACGCCGAACGCGATCGCCCGTTCCTTGCCGCGGAACGTCGCGTTGACGGTCGACAGGGTCGCCGGGAGGACGAGTGCACCGCCGATCCCCTGGACCAGGCGCGCCGTGATCAGGGTCCCGGCGCCGTCGGCCTGCGAGGCGAGGATGCTGCCGCCCAGGAAGACCACGACGCCCACGAGGAGCAGGTTGCGGCGGCCCAGCCGGTCGCCCAGGCGACCCGCGGACAGCAGCAGGGCCGCGAACACGACCGAGTAGGACGCGTTGACCCATTGGCCGTCGTTCAGGTCCAGGCGCAGCTCCCGGATGATCGTGGGGAGCGCGACGCCCACGATCGTCCCGTCCAGCACGATCATCGACAGCGCGGTCGCCAGGACGACCAGCCCCGCCCACCGGTGGTCCTTGGCCCCGCTCGGCGGTGCTGCCGCCGATGCCGCGCCGGTTCCGCTCGACCCGTTCGGCTGCGTGCTCATGGACACTCCTCCTCGAGCAGGGCGATCGTGGCGCGGAGTCGCTCTCCGGTGCGGTCAGGCGGAGAGCAGACGGGGCAGGGCCGAGGAACGAGTCCGTCCTGACGGGCGTGCATCCACGGTAGGACGGGCCCCGAGACCCCGCCCGGGGACCGGCCTACGCCACCGTCAAGCCCTTGCGCTCCGCGCCGTCGCAGGGTCGACAGGACCGGTCATCGGGAGGTGGAAGTGGGAGTTGGAAGCGACCGTGCGTCTCGAAGCGATCGCGCCGACGGCAGCCGTGATGTACGGTGCCACACCCGGCCACGGACGCTCCGTCGCGGAACGACGAAGGCCCCCCGTTGTGGACCGGGAGGCCTTCGTCGTCGCTGTCTCAACGAGTGTCCGGAGGGGGACTTGAACCCCCACGCCCGATAAAGGGCACTAGCACCTCAAGCTAGCGCGTCTGCCATTCCGCCACCCGGACGAGTGGACCTCGACAGCGTCGTAACGCCGTCTCGGTGCGGGGAAAAACATAGCACGGGCAGGCCGGGCTCTCGCAATCCTCGGCCCGCCCGCACCGCCCCTCCTGACGTCGCCGGAACGCTCGCCCGGCGCGTCGGCGGCGGCGTGTAGCGTCCTCCTCGGCCCGAGGACCAACCGGTCAAGGGTGAGGAACTGGACGAGTCGTCGGGCACGCCGAGAACAGGAGCGCCGCAGGTCATGATGGGTGGGCACCACGCCGCGTCGGGAGCGGCGGCCTGGGTCGCGGTCACGTCCACGGCCCCGTTCGCGTTCGGCTGGCACCCGGTCTCCGACGTCGGGGTGATGACGGGCGCCCTCGTGTGCGCGGGGGCGGCCCTGCTGCCCGACGCCGACCACCACAACGGGACCATCGCGCACTCGCTGCCGCCCGTCTCCGAGGGCGTGGCCAAGATCGTCGCGGCCGTCTCCGGCGGGCACCGCAACGGCACCCACTCGATCCTCGGCATCGCCGTCTTCACCGCGATCGCCTGGGTGATGGGCATGGTCTCGATCCGCACGGAGGCCTTCGGCGAGGTGCTCGTCGGCCCGGGCATCCTGGCGGTGCTCCTCATCGCGTTCGCGCTGCGCGCGTGGAAGGTCACCGGCGGGCGCCGCTGGTGGAACTGGACGCTGTCGCTGTTCCTCGCCGCCTGCGTGGCCGTCTTCGCGCCCGAGGAGTGGAACTGGATGCCGTTCTGCGTGGCGCTCGGCTGCGCCGTGCACGTGATCGGCGACATGCTCACCACGGCCGGCGTCCCCCTCCTGTGGCCGCTGAAGTTCCGCTCCCCGTACTGGGTGCGCCGCTTCCGGGTGCTGCCGTTCGACGACGTGTGGCGCGACGGCGGCAACCTCTCGCTGCCGATCCTGGGCGACGCCGGGTCGTGGCGCGAGTGGCTGGTCATGACCCCGGTCAGCCTCTACGCCGTCGTCGGCGTGGTCTGGGCGGCCCTCGCGCAGATGGGCTACGACACCCAGCCGGTCTGGGAGCAGGCGACGGCCTGGGCGACCACCCTCGGTTCGTGACCCGTCAGCCCCGGACGGCGTCGCGGAGCCGGCGGTCCTCGGCGGCCATGTCGGGGCGCGCGAGCCGTGCGTCGTCGTGGCGCCGGCCCGCCAGCACCGCGTCGAGGTAGCGCCGGTCGGCGTCGAGCCGGGCGCCGGGATCCGTCGTCGGTGCCCCGTGGCCGGGCACGAGGGCGGCGCAGCGCGCGACGTACGGCGCGAGCCGCTCGAGCCCCTCGAGGTAGGTCGCGACGTCGCGCGCCGCGGCACCCCTGACCCCGATGCCGGGCCCGGTGAACTCGTCGCACGGCAGCGGGAGCTCGACGTCGCTGAGCATGTCCCCCGCGACGAGCACGCGGCTGCGCGGCAGCCACACCGCCCCGTGCCCGGGGGCGTGGCCCTCGTGCGTCACGATCTCGGTGGGTGGCAGCACACCCTCCGGGTCGGGGACGCCCCGGTCGCCCGGCGGCACAGGCGCGACGCGCCCGATCAGGTCGAGCACCTCCGGCGGGGAGGGCGTGCCGCCGTAGCGCCGCGCGTCCGCGCGGGCCTCGGCGCGTAGCCGGGCGCGCGCCGACGCCGCCACCCCGGCGGCCCGCGGGGTCGCCCAGCGCGGCACGTCGAGCCCGAGGTCCGGGTGCCACAGCAGGTGGTCGTGGTGGGCGTGGGTCGCGAACCCCGCGACCACCCGCGCGCCGCGGGCCCGCACCTCGGCGGCGATCGCCGCGAGCTCGTCCGCCTCCCACGCCGGGTCCACGAGGAGGGCGCCCGGCCCGGCTTCCCCGTGCCGTCCGAGGACGAGGGTGGTCGTGGTGCTCAGCCGCCTGCTGGTGCGGACGGCGACCCCCTCGTCGTCGTCGACGACCGGCACGAATCCCATCCCCGCACGATACGGAGCGGGACGAGCGGGAAGAAGGCCGAACGCGAAGAAAAGGCCGAACCGAAAAGACCTGGACCCACGCGAGGACCCGCTGGCATGCTCTCGGCTGGCGGCACGCGATCGGCGCGGGCCCGCAGCGAAGGAGGGCAGAACGATGGACGACGTCGTCACGTGCGCCCACCCGGAGACTCTCCGGCGGGCGGTCACCACCCGATCCTGAGGGGCCGCGAAGCGAGCTCCTCTGCCTGAGCAGGAGTCTCGCGTGCACCAGCACCACCCCCGGAACGAACAGATCGACGACCTTCCCCCTCTCCCCTTCGCCGCCGCCCTGCCGGCCGACGGTGTCCTCCCGGCAGAGCCCGGCCCCGACCAGCGGTGGTCCACCTGGACGTCCGTGACCAAGGGCCAGCGCGGCCCCGATCCGCGGCCCGACTGGGTCGTCACCGCCGACGCGGCGTTCGACACCGAGCTCGGCATCCTCAAGACCGGCAAGGAGGCGGACGTCTTCCTCCTCGAGCGCGCCGTGCCCGACGACCCGACACGCCACAGCCTGCTCGCCGCCAAGCGGTACCGCAGCCGCGACCACCGGCAGTTCCACCGCGACGGCGAGTACACCGACGGGCGCCGCGTGCGGCGCACCCGCGACCAGCGCGCCATCGAGGACCGCAAGTCGTCGTGGGGCAAGGCCGTGGCCGCCACCCAGTGGGCCGACGCCGAGTTCCTGGCGCTGTCGAGGCTCTGGGACGCCGGCGCACCGGTCCCCTACCCCGTGCAGATCGACGGCACGGAGCTTCTCATGGAGTTCGTCGGCGGGGAGACGGACGACGGCACCTACGAGGCGGCGCCCCGGCTCGCCCGCACCCGGCCCGCGCCGGACCTGCTGGCGGAGTGGTTCGACCAGCTGCGCCGCGGGATGGGGGTGATCTCCCGCCTCGGGTGGGCCCACGGCGACCTGTCGCCGTACAACATCCTCGTCGACGGCGCCGACAACGCCGACAACGGGGGACGCCTCGTGATCATCGACCTGCCCCAGGTCGTGGACCTCGTGGCGAACCCGTTCGGCGCGGACCTGCTGCACCGCGACTGCCGCAACGTCTGCACGTGGTTCACCGCTCGAGGACTCGACGTCGACCCCGACGAGCTGTTCGCCGACGTCTTCGCGCAGGCCTGGTAGCGGCCGCGGCGCCCTTCACCCATCGACGAAGCTCGGGGCGTGCCCGTGCACCGACCTGACGGTGTGCCCTCAGCCACCCAGGCCCACGCTGTTGTCGGGGGCGCCGTCCCCCGGCGGCAGGTCGCCGCGCTCGACCGGCTCCTGCGTCGTGGGTGCCTCGGACACCAGCTCCGCCAGCTCGTCGTCGGTCGGGACGCGGACGTGCTCCGCGGCCTCCCGGAGGGAGGCCCGGTCGACCGCGGGCCCCGAGACCCGCAGCTCGACCCCGTCGCGCACGACGACGAACTCCTCCGCCTCCCCGGACGTCCGGTGGAACAGCTCCCCTTCCACCGTGCACATGACGGGACCGTCCACCGAGCCGCCGGTGGTGTCCCTGACCTGGCCGGTCGCGCAGTCGTCCGCGCTCATCGCGTCGCCCGTGGCGGTGAGCAGGAAGGTACTGCCCGTGTCGTCCGAGAAGATCAGCGAGAACCCGTCGGTGCCGTAGGCGCCGGCCGACATCGGCACCGGATCGAAGCCCGTCGCCGTCGTGGTCAGCACGTACCGGGGCGCCGTCCCCCATCGGGCCGCCGCCGCGGCGACGTCGTCCCCGCCGGCGGGGCCCGCGGGAGCGCACGCGGACAGGAGCAGCAGCACGGCACCGGCAGGCAGGAGGCGTCGCGCACCACGAGGGCTCATGGGCGCTGATGATGCCACGGCGCTACCGTGGGCGGATGGGGACCGAGCCGGCCGACACGTACGACGGCGAGGCGCTGGCGACCTTCTTCGCGGACCTCGGGCTCGCGCTGGGCGCGGGCGACCTGGAGGACCTCACCGAGCGCTTCGACCTGCCCGCCCTGCACGCCGGCCAGACCGCGTCGAGCGTCCTGACCTCGCCGGAGGAGGTCCTGGACCTGCACCGGTCGCGCCCCATGGCCGACGACGCCCGCGAGGCCGTCGCGGCCGTCCCCGAGGTGGTGGCCGTCGACGAGGCAGGCTGGGGCCTCCTGTGGGTGGACGTGCGATGGAGCTACCGCGACGAGCTCGCGGGCGAGAGCGCGACCGAACGGGTCCGCTACCTGCTCCGCCGCGGGCGGAGCACGTTCGCCGTCTGCGTCCTCGCACCCGTCGACTGACCGCCCGGCGCGGGGGCTGCCCTCCGCGACCGGCCCGTGGTGATCAGCCCATGTCGCCCGCGGGCGACGGCGCCTCGCGGTGCCGCCGCGCGTGGTACGGCTTGGGCAGCTTGAGGTGTCGCTCGGCCATGATGCTGCGCAACAGGTCCGGGGCGTCGGTGATGAGCCCGTCGACCCCCAGGTCCATGAGGAACTCGATCGTCGCGGGGTCGTCGACCGTCCATGGGATCACGCGCATGCCTTCGCCATGGGCGGCGTCCACGAGCCGGCGCGTGGTAAAGACGACGTAGCCAGGGTCGTCGACGGTGCCGTCCTGCGGGTCGCCGTGCACCGGGGACACGGCGTCGGCGCCGAACGACACCGCCGCCGCGACGAACCGTTCCTGCAGCGAGCCGTCGAAGTCGTCGATGTCGAGGCCGCCGAGCCAGGGCGACGCGCCGGCCTGGCTCTGCTGCAGGAACTGCTGGCCGTTGGTCAGCGCCACGACCGGCAGCCGCGGCTCCACCTCGCGCATTCGCATGAGCGAGCCCCAGTCGAAGCTCTGGATCGTCACCTGGTCCACGAGGCGCGCGCGGCGCACCTCCCGCGCCACGACCTGCACGAACTGCTCGCGCGGCGCGGTCTGCTCCGGTGCGCCCGCCTCGACCTTGGTCTCGACGTTCAGCGTGACCTGGCGTGCCCGGTAGTCGTTGACGAGGTCGAAGACCTCCGACAGCAGCGGGAGGCGTTCGCCGGGGTGCACCTCCTGGTCCGGGAACTGCGGCTGGCGCAGGGACCCGCAATCGATCGTGCGCACCTGGGCGAGCGTGAGGTCCTTGATGTACGTGGTGCCGGGCACGTACGGGTACTCGGGGTCGTCCGGGAACGCGGGCCCGGTGTCCACGCACTTGGCGGGGTTGAGATCGCGGTCGTGGGTCACGACCGCGTACCCGTCCGCGGTGATCTGCACGTCCAGCTCGAGCGTGCTCACGCCGAGCTCGAGGGCCTTCGCGAACGCGGGCAGCGTGTTCTCGACCGTCATCGCCACGCCGCCCCGGTGTGCCTGCAGGTCGAACGTCCGCTGCCCGTGCTGGCCGCGTCCGCGCTCAGATTCCTGGCCGGCGCCCTGTCGAGCGCCGGCGGGGGCATCGGCGGCGGTCGCGGGGACGACGCCTGTCGCCACCAGCGCCCCGGCGAGCAGCACAGAGCTCAGCACCTGTCGTGTTCGCATGCCGTCGAGCGTCGACCCGCCCCGTGGCCGCCGCGTGGACCGGGCGCGGCGTGTCGGCGACGGCACGGTGAACTCACGGCGTCCTCGCAACGGGCGCCGAGCCCTCTCCCCGTCCGGCCCGGGCACCGTGACGACGCCCCTCACCGGAAGTCCCGCGATCGGGTGGCCACCGGCAGACGCAGCGGCGCGAGGTGCTCCGCGAGCAGGTTGACCGCGCCGTCCGCGCTCTCCACCCGGCCGCGGACCACCATCGCGGGGGCGGCGCGGGCCACCGCGGCGAACCGTCGCCACAGGCCCACCGTGCAGATGACGTTGAGCAGCCCCGTCTCGTCCTCGAGCGACAGGAACGTCACACCGCCCGCCGTGCCCGGGCGCTGGCGGTGCGTCACGACGCCGCCGACCGCCACCCGCCGGCCGGCCTCGGTGGCGAACGCCTGGGCGACGGTGAGCACGCCCGCCCGCTCCAGGCCCTCGCGCACGTGCTCCAGCGGCGACGCCGAGCCCGGCGTGATGCCGGTGGCCCAGGCGTCCGCGACGTCGACCTCGACCGAGGTCATACCCGGCAGCGTCGGGGCGTCGACCCCGACGGACACACCCGGCAGGGTGCCCGGCCCCTCCTGACCGAGGGCGCCCGCCGCCCACAGCGCCTCCCGGCGTCCCGTGCCGAGCCCCTCCGTCGCGCCCGCGGTCGCGAGCGACTCGAGCTGGAAGGTGCTGAGCCCGACCCGGCGGGCCAGGTCCCGCAGGTCCCGGAACGGGCCGTCCTCCCGCTCGGCGACCATCTGCTCGGCGAGCTCGTCCCCGATCCCCCGGACGGCGGACAGCCCGAGGCGCACCGCCAGCGCCGGGTCCGGCTCCGGCCCGAACCCCCCGTCCGGCGGGGTTTCGACAGGCTCAACCGGCGGGGTTTCGACAGGCTCAACCAGCGGGGTTTCGACAGGCTCAACCGGCGGGGTTTCGACAGGCTCAACCGGCGGGGTTTCGACAGGCTCAACC
>NZ_JCAIUK010000004.1:0-46035 GCF_059445475.1 Isoptericola sp. Y581
AAAAACTTTGGCATTGACTATCAAACACACTGTTGAGTTCTCAAACAACCGACGCACACCCACAAGACCAGGACCTTCGTCCTGACCCCGCCGGGGGCAACTCCTCAAACTTACCAGACTCTTTCCGGCCGATCCAACCGCCCGTTCCCGGGCAACGGCTCGTCCGACTCGACGTCGGGAAGCCCCCAGATCGCGTCTCGGGGCACACGAAGCGACCCGATCCTCGAATGGAGTTCCAGCCCCGGTCGGCCACTCGAGCGCCGGTCTCCCGGGCTGTGCTCTTCGTGTCCGTCTCCCTGTCGGGCTGACTTCGTAGAACTTACACGCTCCTCGGGCCCGGACCAACTCCGCCGGCGGTGACGCGGGGCACACACACCCGGAGGCAGGGCTAGATTCGCGCGGTGACCGCCTCTTCGCCCCTCGTTCCGTCGCCCGGCCACGTGCTCGTGCGCCCCGCCCGTGCCGAGGAGGCTGCGGACGTCGCCTGGCTCGCCGCGCTGACGTTCCCCCTCGCGTGCCCGCCCGCGACACGGGTAGCCACGATCGCCGCGCACATCGCGGCGCACCTGAGCCCCGAGTGCTTCCGGGCGTGGATCGCCTCGGACCGCCACGCGCTCCCGGTCGCCGTCGGACCGGGCTCCGGCCGGCTGCTCGGCTACGCGCTCGTGGCGTTCGGCGAGCCGGACGGGCAGGCAGAGCGCGACGTGCTCGGCGACGCGGCCGGCCCGGGGCCGTACGCCGAGCTCTCCAAGATCTACGTCCATCCCGACGCGACGGGATCCGGTGTCGCGGGGCTTCTCCTCGACGACGTGGTCCGCGCGGCCGGGCGCCTCGCCCCCGACCCCGGCGCTGCCCCGCACCTGTGGCTCGGGACGAACGGCCAGAACCTGCGCGCCCAGGCCTTCTACCGCAAGCACGGCTTCGAGGTGGCGGGGACGCGTACCTACGACGTCGGCGGCGTGGAGCACGACGACGTCGTGATGATTCAGCGTCGCGACGCCTGACGGCGCCGGTCCCGGTCCGCTCCCCGGAGACCGGCCGCCGCCTCCCGTCAGTGCCGGCCGGGACGGGCGCGCAGCGCGAGGATCGCGTCCGCGCTGCGCTCGGCGTTGCCCAGGGAGTCCACCGGGTGCGGAGGCTCGGCGACGGTGGCCGCGTTGTCCTGCTCCCAGATCCCGTGCTGCTGCCCCGAGCCGTGCAGGGCGCTGAGGAACGACCGGTAGTCGAGGTCGCCCACCCCGAACTCGACGATGTCGTAGCCGTTGGCCGACGTCGGGTTCACCCGGCCGTCCTTGAGGTGGAACATCGGATACCGCTTCCGGTTCGCCAGCACGTACTCGACCGGCTCGAAGCCTGGGTAGAGGTACCGCCCCACGAAGGCCCAATACACGTCCATCTCGAGGAACACGGCGCGCGGGTCGGTGTTCTCGAGGAACACGTCGTACAGCCGCACGGACGGGTCGTCGGTCGCGAACCCGAACTCGTGCTGGTGGTTGTGCTGGTAGAACTTCAGCCCGCGCGCGGCGGCCGCCGCGCCGAAGCCGTTGAACTGCTCGGCGGCGGCCAGGTACCCGGCGACCGTCCGCACGTTGGTGGGCGCGTTCGCCGTGCCGACGTGCCGCATCCCCAGCGTCTCGGCGATGTCGAGCTCCGCCTCCAGGTTCGCGGCGAAGTCGCCGATCCCGCGGTGCGAGCCGACCGCGGCCAGGCCGTTGTCGTCCAGCAGCGTGCGGATCTGCGCCGGCGTGATCGCACCGACGGTCCCCTGCGTGTAGCCGGCGAACTCCACCTCGGCGTACCCGATCTGCGCGAGGCGCTCGAACACGGCGCGGAAACCCAGGGAGGAGACCTTGTCGCGGATCGAGTACAGCTGGATGCCCAGCTTGCCCGGGGGCACGAGCCGGCGACCTCCCCCGCCGGCCCCGGCCGCCGCCGCGGGAAACGCCGCGGCGGCCCCCGCCCCGGTGACGGTCGCGGCTCCGACCGCGACGGTGGACCCCGCCAGACGCAGGAACGTCCGGCGGTCGAGCTCGGTACGACTGGTCATGCTGATCTCCTTTGATCAGGACGCCGGACCACCCGGCGCCACGCTGTCGTCGTCCAGGCTGGGTCGGCCGCGTCGCCGCGTGGGTCAGCGGCGCTGGGAGAACGCGGCGTCGAACGCCGCCGCCGGCGGGTCGAACGCGAGCCCGCGCACGAACTCCAGAGCCTGGCGCGCGCCGACCAGGCGGTCCATTCCGGCGTCTTCCCACTCGATCGAGATCGGCCCCGCGTACCCGATCGTGTTGAGCATCCGGAACGCGTCCTCCCAGGGCACGTCCCCGCGCCCGGTGGAGATGAAGTCCCAGCCGCGTCGCGGGTCCGCCCACGGCAGGTGGGACGACAGCCGCCCGTTGCGGCCGTTCGTCATGCGCTTCTTGGAGTCCTTGCAGTCCACGTGGAAGATGCGGTCGCGGAAGTCCCACAGGAAGCTCACCGGGTCCAGGTCCTGCCACACCATGTGCGACGGGTCCCAGTTGAGGCCGAAGGCCTCGCGGTGCCCGATCGCCTCGAGGGTGCGCACCGTCGTCCAGTAGTCGTACGCGATCTCGCTCGGGTGCACCTCGTGCGCGAACCGCACCCCGACCTCGTCGAAGACGTCGAGGATCGGGTTCCAGCGGTCCGCGAAGTCCTGGTAGCCGGCTTCGACCATCGCCTCGGACGCGGGCGGGAACATGGCCACGTACTTCCAGATCGACGACCCCGTGAACCCCACGACCGTGTCGACCCCCAGCCGGGCCGCCAGCCGCGCGGTGTGCTTCATCTCCTCGGCCGCGCGCTGCCGCACCCCCTCCGGGTCGCCGTCGCCCCATACGACGTCGGGCAGGATGTCGCGGTGCCGCGCGTCGATGGGGTCGTCGCACACCGCCTGGCCCTTGAGGTGGTTGGAGATCGCGTGCACCGTGAGCCCGTGCCGCTCCAGCAGGTCCAGCCGGGACTGCACGTAGGCGTCGTCGTCCCATCGCCACGGGTCGAGGTGGTCGCCCCAGCAGGCGAGCTCCAGCCCGTCGTACCCCCAGCCGGACGCGAGCCGGGCCACCTCCTCCAGGGGTAGGTCGGCCCACTGGCCCGTGAACAGGGTGATCGGTCGTGACATCGAGATGCTCCTTCTCAGCGGGTTTCGACAGGTTCAACCAGCGACGTGGGTTGCGACAGGCTCGGTTTCGACAGGCTCAACCGGCGAGGTCGACCCAACCGCTGCCGCCGGTGGAGCTGCGCTCGACGGCGTCGAGCACCCGCTGCACGGCGAGGCCGTCGGCGAAGGACGGCGTCGGCTGCTTGCCGGCCGCCAGGTCGCCGACGAGGTCGACGACCTGATGGGTGAAGGCGTGCTCGTAACCCAGGCCGTGGCCGGCCGGCCACCAGTGCCCGCCGTAGGGGTGCTCCGGCTCCGTCACGACGATGCGACGGAACCCCGCGACCTGGGCGTCGTCGCTCGCATCGAAGAAGTGCAGCAGGTTCATGTCCTCGAAGTCGAAGGCGACCGAGCCCCGGGTCCCGTTGACCTCGAGCCGGATCGCGTTCTTGCGACCCCCGGCGTACCGGGTGGCCTCGAAGCTGGCGAGCCCCCCGCCCGCCAGCCGCCCGAAGAAGACGGCCGCGTCGTCGACCGTCACCGGGCCGGTGCCCTCCCCCGCCTCGCCGGACAGGCCGGAGAACGACGCCGGCACCGGGCGCTCGTGCACGAAGGTCTCGAGCATCCCGGCCACGCCGACCAGCCGTTCGCCGGTGACGAACTGCGCGAGGTCGACCACGTGGGCGCCGATGTCGCCCAGCGCGCCGGAGCCCGCCTTCTCCTTGTCGAGCCGCCACGACAGCGGCGCGTCGGGGTCCGTGAGCCAGTCCTGCAGGTACTGGGCCCGCACGTGCCGCACCTCGCCGATCCGCCCCTGCTCGACCAGGCGACGCGCGAGCTGGATCGCGGGGACGCGGCGGTACGTGAAGCCCACCGTCGCCGTCACCCCGCGCCGGGCCGCCGCGTCGGCGGCCGCCACCATCGTCTCGGCCTCGGCCACCGAGTTCGCGAGCGGCTTCTCGCACAGCACGTGCTTGCCCGCCTCGAGCGCCGCGACCGCGATCTCGGCGTGCGTGTCGCCCGGGGTGCACACGTCCACGAGGTCGACGTCGTCGCGCGTGAGCAGCTCCCGCCAGTCCGTCACGGCGTCGTCCCAGCCGAGCCGGTCCGCCGCCGCGCGGACCGCCTGAGGGTCGCGGCCCGCGACGACCCGCATCCGGGGGGCGAGCGGCAGGTCGAAGAACCGCGGCGCGGTCCGCCAGGCCTGCGAGTGCGCCGCACCCATGAACGCGTATCCGACCATCCCGACGCCCAGCGTCGGAGTCCCCCCTGCTGGGGCGTGCTCGGCCATGCTGCCCTCCCTGTCCTGCGGTGGCGCACCGGCCGGCCCTGGGAGCCGGCCGGTGCCGTCCGTCGTGTTCCCGGTGGTCGTCAGTCGTCGTCGATCGGCCCGGTCAGGACCGGAAGCCGATCGGCAGGTACTGGTCGACGTTGTCGGCCGTGACGACCGGTGCGTAGAGCTGCGTGGTGCGCGGGACGCCCGCCGAGACGAGGTCCCCCATGTTCTTGTCGTGCACCACGAGCCGGGCCAGCTTGATGCCGTCGGCGGCCTGCGTCGACGGGTAGACGACGGTGGCCTGCAGCACGGAGTCGTCGGCCTTGATGTGCTCCATCACGTCGAGGGAACCGGCGCCGCCGACCATGAAGAACTCGTCCCGGCCGGCGTTCTCGATGGCGGCCAGGACGCCGACGCCCTGGTCGTCGTCGTGGTTCCAGATGGCGTCGATCTTCGGCTCCGCCTGCAGGAGGTTCGACGTGGCCGTCTCGCCGCCCTGGACGGTGAAGTCCGCGGCGACCCGGGCGTCGACGTCCAGGCCGCAGTCGGACAGCGCGTCCTTGAAGCCCTTGCTGCGGTCCTGGGTGAGCGGCAGCGAGTCGATGCCCGCGATCTCGGCGACGACGGCGTCGGGGTTGTCCCCGAGCTGCTCGCAGATGTACGTGCCGGCGCTCACGCCCATCCCGTAGTTGTCGCCGAGCACCGTGGCGCGTGCCGCGAACGGGCTGGAGAACTCGCGGTCCACGTTGATGACGGGGATCCCCGCGTCCATCGCCTTGGTGGCGACCTCGGTGAGCGCCGCACCGTCGAACGGGAGCAGCACGATGGCGTCGACGCCGTCGTTGATGAACTGCTCGATCTGGCTGATCTGGACGTTGACGTCGTTGGTGGCCTCCGCCTGCCGGAGCTCGACGTCCGAGTACTGCTCGGCGGTGTCGACGGCGGACTGGGTGATGGCGCCCATCCAGCCGTGGTCGGCTGCGGGGGCGGAGAAGCCGATGACCATCTCTTCCCCCGGCTCGTCGTTGCCCTCGGCCGCGACCTGCGGTGCGGCCGAGCCCTCGTCCTCGGGGGCCTCGTTGCTGGTGCAGCCGGCGGCGAGCAGGACGGCGGTGGTGGCCACGGCGGCCAGCGCGGCGGTGCGCCGGCCACGGTTGAAGCGTTCGGTACGTGCGGACATGTGATCCTCGATTCGGTCCGGCCCCGCCGGGCGGGTGACCCGGTGCGGGGTGGTGCGGGGAGATGCAGGGAGGTGCGGCGGCGTCAGGTGGACGATCGTTTGGCGAACCGCTGCTGGATCAGCACGGCGGCCACGATGATCACGCCCTTGGCGACGTTCTGGGCGGAGATCGACAGGTTGTTGATCGTGAAGACGTTGGTGAGCATCGCGAAGATGACGACGCCGATCACGGTGCCGACGATGGTGCCGCGCCCGCCGATGAGCAGCGTGCCGCCGACGACCACGGCGGCGATCACCTCGAGCTCGAGATACATGCCGTGCGTGGAGCTTCCGGCCGTGGTGCGGCCGAGCATCATCACGCCCGCGATGCCCGACGTGAGCCCGGACAGCGCGTAGACGTACAGCAGGTGGCGCTGCACCTTGATGCCCGCGAGGCGCGACGCCTCGATGTTGCCGCCCACGGCCACCGTGCGCCGTCCGAACGTGGTGCGGTTGAACAGGAACCAGCCGGCCACGGCGACCACGGCGAAGATCCACACGAGCACCGGGACGCCGATGAAGTCGGCGCGGAAGAAGTCCAGGAACCCGTCCACGCCGACGACCTGCGTCTGCCGGCCGGAGATCATCTCCGCGAGGCCGCGGGCGGCGATCATCATCGCGAGGGTGGCGATGAACGCCACGACCCTGCCGTAGGCGATGATCAGGCCGTTGATGAGGCCCGCCGCGGTGCCCACCGCGAGCGCCGTGAGCACCATGACCGTCCAGTGCACGTCCTCGGCCATCGTCTGGGTGGCGAGCGTGCTGGCCCACACGGAGGTGAGGCCCACCAGGGAGCCCACCGACAGGTCGATGCCGCCCGCGGTGATGACGTACGTCATCCCGATGGCCAGCACGCCGGTCACCGACGCGAGCCGGAGGATGGTCATGATGTTGTCGATGCTGGCGAAGCGCTCGCCGCCCGTGATCACGCCGACGACGGCGACGAGGGCCAGGGCCACGACGAGCCCGACGGTGCGCCCGGCGGGGCCGGACAGCCACGAGGACCGCGACTCGGCCGCGGGTGGTGCGTCGACCTGGGTGCTCATGCGGCGGTTCCTTCCATGACGAGGTCGAGCACGCGGTGCTCGTCGATGTCCTGCGCGGGTGCACGGTGCACGACGCGTCCTTCGGAGACCACGAGCACGTGGTCGGCGAGCCCCAGGACCTCCGGGATCTCGCTGGAGACGACGACGACCGCTGTCCCGGCGTCGGCGAGCCGGCGCACCAGGGCGTAGAGCTCGGACCGGGCGCCGACGTCGACGCCACGGGTGGGCTCGTCCAGGAGCAGCACGTCGCAGCCGTGCACGAGCCACCGGCCGAGCAGCGCCTTCTGCTGGTTGCCGCCCGACAGGGTGCGGGCGGTGCGGTCGACGTCGGCGGGCCGCAGGTCGAGGGCAGAGACCTGCTCGCGCGCCGCCGCGCGCTCCGCGCGCTCGTCGAGCCAGCCGCCCCGGGCGATCCGGGCGAAGGTGGACAGGGTGATGTTCTTGTAGACGGGCTCGTCGAGGACGAGGCCCTGGCTCTTGCGCTCCTCGGGGCACAGCCCGATGCCGGTGCCCACCGCGGCGTCCACCGAGCCCGCACGCAGGCGCCGGCCCTTGACCGTCACGCTGCCCGCGGTGCGCCGCCGGGCGCCGTAGAGCGTCTCGAGGATCTCCGAGCGCCCGGCGCCGACCAGGCCCGCCAGGCCGACGATCTCGCCGGCCCGGACCTGGAAGGACACGTCCTCGAACGTCCCGGCGAGAGCAAGCCCTTCGACGTCGAGCACGACGGGCGCGTCCTGGGGGACGCCCGGCCGCGCCGGGAAGGCGTACTCGACGGTCCGCCCGGTCATGAGGCGGATCAGCTCGACGGTCGGCGTCGTGGCCGGCAGGTCGCGGCCCACCGTCCGCCCGTCCTTGAGCACGGTGATGCGATCGCCGATCTGGCGGATCTCCTCCATGCGGTGGGAGATGTAGACGACGGCCACCCCCTGCGCGGTGAGCTCGCGGACCACCCGGAAGAGGTTCTGCACCTCGCCCGCGTCGAGCACGGCGGACGGCTCGTCCATGACGATGACGCGCGCGTCGTGGGAGAGCGCCCGCGCCATCGACACCACCTGCTTGCCCGCGGCCGACAGGCGGCCGACCTCGCGGTGCGGAGAGATCTCGGGGTGGCCGAGCCGCGCCAGCAGCTCGCGCGTGCGCCGGGTCGCGTCGCGCCGCTGCGTGAACCCGCCGCGGTCGAGCTCGTGGCCGAGGAAAACGTTCTCCGCGACGGTGAGCCCGTCGACCACGTCGAGCTCCTGATAGATGGTGGCGATGCCGTGCCGCAGCGCCGCGACCGGGTGCGGGACGACGACCTCGGCGCCGTCGACCAGCACCCGACCGGCGGTGGGCTGGTGCGCGCCCGCCAGCACCTTGATGAGGGTCGACTTGCCGGCGCCGTTCTGACCGAGCAGGCAGTGCACCTCGCCCGGCAGCACGTCGAGGTCCACCCCGTCGAGCGCCTTGGCGCCCGGGAAGTGCTTGACGATCCCCTCCATGCGCAGCAGAGGGACCGGGGCGTCTCTGTCCTCGGGCGTTGCCGCGTCGTCGCGGTCCACGTCGACCATGGGTCTGAACCTAGGACCCCTTCTGTCGAGCGTCAAGCAAAAGATGCGGGTGAACCGGTCGTGATTGACTACGGCCATGACGGAAGGTGTAGGCGCCGGCCCGCGGACGTCCGGGGCGGGCGAGATGTTCCAGCTTCTGCGCGACGGGCGCGCCCGGACGCGGGCCGAGCTCGCCACCCTCACGGGGCAGGCGAGATCCACGGTCGCCGGGCGCATCGACGCGCTCATGGCCACCGGGCTCATCGCCCCGGCCGGCGAGGCGACCTCCACCGGGGGACGCCCGCCTGCGACCTTCGCGTTCCACCCGTCGTCGCAGGTGGTGCTGGGCGTCGACCTCGGCGCGACCCATGCGCGGCTCGCCGTGACGGACCTCGCCTCGACCGTGCTCGCCGAGCTGGACGCCCCGCTCGCCATCGCGGACGGGCCGGGGCCCGTGCTCGAGTGGGTCGCCGAGACGGGGCGCAAGCTCCTCGAGACCGCCGGCCGCGACCTCGCGGACCTCGCCGGGGTGGGCGTCGGGCTGCCCGGGCCCGTCGAGCACGCCACCGGCCACCCGAACAACCCCCCGATCATGCCCGGCTGGGACGACGCGGACGTGCCAGGGATCCTCCGGGCCCGCTTCGACGCACCCGTGCTCGTGGACAACGACGTCAACATCATGGCGCTCGGCGAGCACCGCATCGCCTGGGCGGACGTCCCGGACCTCATCCTCGTCAAGGTCGCCACGGGCATCGGCGCCGGCATCATCGCCGACGGCGCGCTGCGGCGCGGCGCGCAGGGTGCGGCGGGCGACATCGGGCACATCGCCGTCCCCGGGGCCGAGGACATCGTGTGCCGCTGCGGCAACGTGGGCTGCCTCGAGGCGATCGCGAGCGCGCAGGCGCTGGCCTCCCACCTCCGGCAGGAGGGCCTCGACGTCGCCGGCCCGGCCGACGTCGTCGCCCTGGTGCGCGGCGGCGACGTCAGCGCCGGGCGGGCCGTGCGGCAGGCGGGCCGCGAGATCGGCGCCGTGCTGGCCTCCACCGTCAGCCTGCTCAACCCGTCGGTGATCGTGCTCGGGGGCATCCTCGCCGAGGCCGGCGAGCACCTGATCGCCGGGATCCGGGAGGTCGTGTATCGACGGTCGCTGCCGCTGGCCACCCAGCACCTGCGCATCGCCGTGGCCCGCACCGGTGCGCAGGCCGGCGTGCTCGGGGCCGCCGCGATGGCCTCCGACCACGCGCTCTCCACCGAGGCGGTGGAGGCGCTCACCGCGAGCGCCTGACCACCGCGGGCACCGCCGTACGATGCGCGGCATGACCACCACGACCGCACCGTTCACCGGGCTGCTCGCGTACCCGATCACACCGTTGCACGACGACGGGACGCCCGACCTCGATGCGCTCGCCGGTCTCGTCGACCGCGCCGTCGCAGCCGGGGTGGACGGCGTCACGGTGCTGGCGACCTCCGGCGCCGGGGTGTCGTTCGACGGCGACGAGCGGGACGCCGTGGTGCGCGCCGCCGTCGACGCCGCTGGCTCGCTGGCCCCGGTGTACGCGGGCGCGGCGGACGCGTCCGCTCACCGCGTCGTCGCGCACGCCCGGGCCGCCGTCCGGTCCGGCGCCGCGGGGCTCGTCCTCCCCCCGTTCTCCTACCTGCCGCTCGACGACGCCGACGTGGGCGCGCTCTTCGCGCGGGTCTCCGCCGCCGTGCCGGGTACCCCCGTGTGCTTCTACAACAAGCCCGTGCAGCTCGGGTACGACGTCTCGGTGGAGCTCCTCGGGCGCCTCGCCGCCGAGGGCGTGGTGGCCGCGGTCAAGGACCCGGCGTCGACGGCGGCCCGGCCGGCGGGCCGGGTGGCCGCGCTCCGCGCCGCCGGCCCGGGCGTCGCGGTGGGGCTCAGCGGGGACGACGCGCTGGTCGGGGCGGCCGAGCCGGCCGACGCCTGGCACACCGGGCTCGCGGCCCTCGCGCCGGCCGAGTACGTCGCCGTCCGGCGTGCCAGGGTGGCGGGCCGGGACGACGACTCGGCGGCGCGGGCGTGGCTGCTCGAGGTCGCGCACGCGGTCGCCGCGACGAGGCGGCCGATCGCGGCGTTCCACGCGCTGGCGAACCTGCTGGGCGCGCCCACCGCGCCGCCGCGCGACGCGCTGGTCCCGCTCGCCGCCGCCGACGAGGGGCCCCTCCGGGACGTCGTCGCCCGGCGCCCCTGACGCCTGACGGGCCCGCCGAGCGCAGGGGCCGCGCCGCGGAGGGCCGGGAGCGAGGTGGTGGGAGCGTCGAGCACCCGCGCAGCGTAGCCGCGGGCGTCAGTCGCCCTCGTCGCCGTCCGGAGCGTCGCCCACCGTGCCGTCCAGGCCGCCGTCCAGCGCCGCCGGGCCGGCCTCGAGCAGGCGCGTGAACCCGTCCTCGTCGAGGACCGGCAGGCCGAGCTCCTCCGCCTTGGCCGCCTTCGTCCCGGCGTTCTCGCCCACGACGACGTAGTCGGTCTTCTTCGAGACCGACCCGGCAGACTTGCCACCCGCGGCGAGGATCGCCTCCTTCGCCCCGTCGCGGCTGTAGCCCTCGAGCGAGCCGGTGACCACGACCGTCAGGCCGGCAAGCGGTCCGGTCGGGCCCTGGTCGGCCTGCGTCGCCATGGCCTCCGGGCCGGGGTGCCCGGGCGTGGCGAAGCGGACCCCGGCGCGCTCCCACGCCGCGACGATCTCCCGGTGCCAGTCCACCTCGAACCAGTCCAGCAGCGCGTCGGCGATGATCGGGCCCACGCCGTCGACCGCGGCCAGCTCCTCGCGCGAGGCCGCACGGATCGCGTCGAGCGAGCCGAACCAGTCCGCGAGCGCCCGGGCCGCGACGGGCCCGACGTGCCGGATGTTGAGGCTGACCAGGATGCGCCACAGGTCCTTCGTCTTGGCGCGGTCCAGCTCGAAGACGAGTGTCTCGGCGGTGGTGGAGGGCCCGTAGACCGGGAAGTCCTTGCGGACCCCGGCCGCGCGGCGCTCCGCCGGCGTCGCGTCCTCGTACCCCGGCGGGTAGGTGCGGCTGACGACCTTCTGGAACGGCCGGACCACCTTGGCGCTGGTGATCGAGCCGTCCGACATGGTGACGTCGGCCGACTCCCCCCGGCCGTCGCTCGGCCGCGGCAGCCCGGTCTCCGGGTCCCGGACGACCACGCGGATGGGGGCGAGCTGCTCGATCGTGAGGTCGAAGAGGTCCTTCTCCGTGCGCAGGGGCGGCTCCTTCGGCTCCAGCGGCTGCGTGAGCGCGGCGGCCGTCACCTCGCCCAGCGCGTCGACGTCGAGCCCGCCCCGCGAGCCGATGTGCTCCACGCGCCCGCGCACCTGCGCCGGGCAGGTCTCGGCGTTGGGGCAGCGCAGGTCGACGTCGCCCTCCTTCATCGGGCGCAGCGGCGTGCCGCATTCGGGGCACTGGGCGGGCATGACGAAGTCCTCGCGGGGGTAGCCGTCGTCCGCGAGCGCCGCGACCGGGCCGAGGATCTCGGGGATCACGTCGCCGGCCTTGCGCAGCACCACCATGTCGCCGATGCGCACGCCCTTGGCCCGCACCACGTCCTGGTTGTGCAACGTGGCCTGCCGCACGGTGGAGCCCGCGACCTTGACCGGCTCCATCACCGCGTACGGCGTCGCCCGGCCCGTGCGCCCCACCCCCACCTGGATGGCCAGGAGGCGGGTGTTGACCTCCTCCGGCGGGTACTTGTACGCGATGGCCCAGCGCGGCGCGCGGCTGGTGGCGCCCAGGCGGCGCTGGTCGGCGAGCGCGTCCACCTTGACGACGATGCCGTCCAGCTCGTGCTCGATGGAGTGCCGGTGCTCGCCGTAGTAGTCGATCATCTGCTGCACGCCGTCGAGGCCCTCGACCACCCGGTTGTGCGGCGAGACCGGGACGCCCCACTGCTCGAAGAGCGCGTACGCGTCCGACTGGCGCCCGAGCTCGGCGTGCTCGCCCTGGGTCCACTGCAGGGCGCCCACCCCGTGCGCGTACATGCGCAGGTTGCGGCTCTCGGTGACCTGCGGGTCCTTCTGCCGCAGCGAGCCCGCCGCGGTGTTCCGCGGGTTGGCGTACGGGTCCAGACCCGCGGCGACGAGCTTCTCGTTGAGCGCCGCGAAGTCGTCGACGCCCATGAAGACCTCGCCCCGGACCTCGATGACGTCCGGGTGCGTGGCCGGGTCGCCGCCCAGGCGCTGCGGGATGGTCGCGATGGTGCGCACGTTGGCGGTCACGTCCTCGCCCGTGCGACCGTCGCCGCGCGTGGCCGCACGCACCAACCGGCCTTTCTCGTAGAGCAGCGCGATCGCGAGGCCGTCGATCTTGACCTCGCACAGGTACCCGACGCGGTCGTCGGGCCCGAGGCCCAGGTCGCGGTGCACGCGCGTGGCCCACGCGGCGATGTCCTCGGCGCTGAACGCGTTGTCGAGGGACAGCATCTGCTCCAGGTGCTGGACCGTCGCGAAGCCCGCCGCCGCGCGGCCGCCCACCCGCTGCGTCGGAGACTCCGGTGTGACGAGCGCCGGGTGCGCCGCCTCCAGGTCCTGCAGCTCGCGCATGCGCCCGTCGTACTCGGCGTCCGAGACCTTCGGCGCGTCGTCCTCGTAGTACGCGCGCTGGTCCTCCTCGACCAGCGCGACCAGCTCCGCCCAGCGGCGCTGGGCGCCGGCCTCGTCGCGCACGGTCTCGTCGAGCGCAGTCTCGTCGAGCGCAGTGGGTTCGATGTCGGTCACGGGCCCATCTTGCCGCGTCCCGCCGACACCGGCCGTACCGACGCCGGGGCCGTCGGCCCCGCCACGGGACCTATCGCGCGGACTGTCCGGACCGCTACGATTCTGGCGATTCGGCCCTTATCGACCGACAGCAAGGACGACCATGAAGATCGCCGTCGTCGGCGCCGGCTTCGCCGGCCTGGCCAGTGCCAAGGTGCTCCGCGAGTTCGGGCACGACGTGACCGTGTTCGACAAGACCCCCGACGTCGGCGGCGTGTGGAGCGCCAGCCGCCGCTACTCCGGGCTCACGACCCAGAACAACAAGGGCTCGTACTCCTTCTCCGACCTGCCGATGCCCAAAGACTTCCCCGAGTGGCCCAGCGGCGAGCAGGTGCAGGCCTACCTGGAGCAGTACGTCGAGCTGCACGACCTGGGCGGCACGCTGCGCCTGTCGACCGAGGTCGTGCAGGCCGAGCTCACCCCGGCCGAGGACGGCTGGCTCGTCACCGCGCGCCGGGCCGGCGAGGCGGTGGGCGATCCCGAGCCGTTCGACCACCTCGTGGTCGCGAACGGCATCTTCTCCGACCCCGTCATCCCCCGGTTCGAGGGGCTCGCGCAGCTCCTGCGGGCGGGCGGCAAGGTCGTCGCCGCGAGCCAGCTCACCTCGCTCGAGGACGCGCGCGACAAGCATGTCGTCGTCGTGGGCTACGGCAAGTCCGCCTGCGACGTCGCCGCGGAGCTGGGCCAGGTCGCGGTCAGCACCCACGTGGTGGCGCGACACCTGCTGTGGAAGCTGCCCAAGAAGCTGGGCAACGCGCTGAACTACAAGTACCTCCTGCTCACCCGCCTCGGCGAGGGCCTGTTCCGTTACCAGACCCTTGAGGGCGGGATGGAGCGGTTCCTGCACGGGCCGGGCGACGGCGTCCGCCGGTCGATGCTCTCCGGCGTCAGCTCGGTCTCCACCAGGCAGCTGCGCCTGAAGGAGCTCGGCCTGGTGCCCCGCGGCGAGTTCGCGGACATCGCCCGGTCCTCGGCGTCGCTCGCCACCGACGGCTTCTTCGAGCAGGTCCACGCGGGCGCGATCGTGGTGCACCGCGACACCGAGATCGAGCGCCTGGCGGCGGACGACGACGGCGCCCCCGTCGCCGTGCTCGACGACGGGACGACGACGCGCGCCGACCTCGTGGTCTGCGGCACCGGCTTCCACCAGCGCGTGCCGTTCCTCGACGACGACCTGCGGGCCCGCCTGCTCGACGACCGGGGGAACTTCCAGCTCTACCGGCAGGTGCTGCCCCACGACGTACCCCACCTGACCTTCGCCGGGTACAACTCGTCGCTGTTCAGCCCGCTGTCGGCCGAGATCGGCGCCGTGTGGACGGCCGCCTACCTGGCCGGCGCCCTGCGGCTGCCCCCGCTCGAGGTCCGCCGCGAGCACGTGGCCGGTCGCGTGGACTGGATGGAGAAGCGCACGGAGGGCAAGCACGCCCGCGGCACCAACGTCATCCCGTTCTCGCTGCGCCAGGTCGACGAGCTGCTGGACGATCTCGACGCGCGCCTCCCCGCGCCCACGCGCGCCGCCCAGTGGCTGCTGCCGGTGGTCCCGAAGGCGTTCCGGCACGTGTCGACCCGGATCCGGGAGCGCGTCGCGCAGCACGCGTGACCCGCCCGCCGCGGGCTCCCGCTCCGCACGAGCCGCGAGATCAGTCGCAGTCAGACGAAGCGGACCGGGAGCTCGCGCGGGTGGCGCACCCACGCCGAGCGCACGGGCAGCACGTCGCCGGGCGCGAGCATCAGCTCCATGTCGGCGGCCCGGGCGAGGAAGTGCCCCACCACCGTGCGGGTGATGACCGGCGCCGTGCGGTGCGCGGGGCACGCGTGGGCGCCCGTGCCCCAGGTGAGGTGGAACCGCGAGTCGACCTGCTCCCACGTGTCGACCGCCTGGACGGCGCGGTCGGCGTTGGCGGCGGCGACGGCCGGCACGACCGCGTCGCCGGCGGCGACGGCCTGGCCGCCCAGCTCGCCGTCGGTGAGGGCGTAGCGGGGCCGCAGGTGCGGCAGCGGCGGCGTGTCGCGGGCGACCTCGTCCAGGGCGTCGTCGAGGGAGAGCCGGCCACCGTACAGCCGGGCCGCGAACGCCGGGTCCGCGAGCACGCGCTGCAGGGCGGTGGCGATCCAGGCGATCTCGGCGTCGTGCGCCGTCTGGAAGAGCAGCGCGACGGCGCCCATCACCTCCAGGTCGTTCGCGTGCCCGGGGTGGGCCAGCAGCGCCGACGTGAGGTCGTCGCTGGGCTCGGCGCGGCGGGCGGCGACGAACCCCGCGAGCAGGTCCTCGGCCTCGGTGGCGGCCGCGTAGGCGTCCTGGGTGCCCGACCGCTGGGCCACGGTGAGCTCGTGCAGTCGACGCGCGTCCGCGAGCGTCATGCCGAGCAGGTCGGCCAGCACGCGCACGGGCACGTCGACGGCGTACTGGGCCACCATGTCCGCGCTGCCGCGGGCGGCGAGCCGGCCGAGCACGGCGGTGCACGCGACGTCCACCGTCCGCACGACACGCTTCTCCTCGAGCGCGTCCAGGGCGTCGGCCAGGGGCGCGCGCAGGCGCCGGTGCTCGGCTCCGTCGCGGTCGTGGGCGCTGTCGCGCTGCGCGAGCACGGCCCGCGTCGGCGAGCGCCAGGCGACGAGCCGCTCGGCCTCGTACCGCCAGTGGCGGGAGTCCCGGGAGAACAGCGCCTCGTTGCGCAGCACGGCGGCGACCTCGGCGTGCCCCAGGGCCAGCCAGGCCGGCACCCCCGGCTCGAGGTCGACCGGCGCGAGCGCGCCCCAGCGCGAGCGCAGGGCCTCGTAGCTCGCCCGCGGGTCCACGGCACCGGCCAGGTCCGCGAGCAGCGGTCGATCGGCGACGTCCTCGAGACGCACGACGCGCACCGCGCCGGTGAGGCTCACGCGGTCGCGCTCCCGCCGCCCGCGCGGCGCACGGCGTGCGCGACGAGGGCCTTGAGCGCCTCCACGGCCTGGCGGCGTTCGCGCAGGTCGCCGGAGACGACCGGTGTGCCCGGCGGCAGGTCGAGGGCGCCGCGCACGGCGTCTACGCCGTAGCGCGGCGCGTCCGGGAACTCGTTGACCACCACGGCGATCGGCAGCCGCGTCTGCTCCTCGAGCTGGTCCAGCACCTCGAAGCTGTCCTCCAGCCGGCGCGTGTCGACCAGGACGAGCGCCCCGACGGCGCCCTCGGCCAGGCCGGCCCACAGATCCCAGAAGCGCCGCTGCCCCGGCGTGCCGAACAGGTAGAGCGCGGTGGTCCCGCCCACGGTCACCCGGCCGAAGTCCATCGCGACCGTCGTCGTCGACTTCGACCCGAGGAGGGGGTCGACGCCGACGCTGGCGGCGGTGACGGTCTCCTCGGTGCTGAGGACGGGGATCTCGCTCACGGCGCCGATGAGGGTGGTCTTGCCGACGCCGTAGGAGCCCACCACCAGCACCTTGACCGACCGCTCGACGGTCGACGCCAGGTGCCGGGCGCTGCCGGGATCAGAACCTGTCGGGTCCGGACCCGTGCGATCAGAATCGCTGGAGCCCATCGAGCACCTCCTCCAGCAGGCCGAGTCCCGGCAGGTCGTGCTGCGCGTGGGAGCGGATCGCCAGGTAGCCGGAGTCGACCAGGTCGGACACCAGCACCGCCACGAGGCTCGTGGGCAGGTGCAGGTACGCGGCGAGCTCGGCCAGGGCGAGCGTGCCCCGGCAGGTCTCGAGGAGGGCGCGCTCGTGACGCCCGGCGCCGACGGGCAGCTCGCGCCCGTCGTCCACCGTGCGCAGGAGCGTCTCGGGCCGCAACGTGTTGCGGGAGGGATGCGCGCGTCCGCCGGTCAGGACGTACGAGCGCACCGGATGGTCGCGGTAGCCGTCCGTGGGCATCGGGTCTCCCTCAGTGCTCGAGCGAGGGCTCGGACGGGGAACCGGGCATGGTCTCGAGCGTGGTCTCGAGCGGGAGCGCGACCGACGGCCCGACCGGGTCGGTGCCGAGCGTCCGCTCCCCGATCATGAGGACCTGGGCCTGCATCTGCTGGGCCACGAGCCCGGGGTCCACGGTCGCGTCGGTCACGACCGCGAGCCGCGACCCGTCGCCCGCACCACGGACGAAGAGGAAGCCGCCCTCGAACTCCACGAGCACCTGGCGCAGCCGGTCCCCCGCGCCGAACTCCCGGCCCATGCTCATGCCGAGGGCGATGAGGCCCGCGCAGGCCGCCGCGACCTTGTCGGCGGAGTCCGGGTCGGTGACGTCCGTGCGGACCTTCACCAGCCCGTCGGAGCTGAGCACGACGGCGTGCCGCACACCACGCACCCCGGCCACGAGGTCGAGCATCCAGCTGTCGGGATGCGCGATCCCGAGCGGCGTCGTGCCGGTGGTCTGGGTGGTCATCTGTCCTCCGAGTTCCCGTCCGTCACGGTCGACGGCTCCTGGGCGTGGTGATCGGTCGCGAAGAACGCGCCGATCCATTCGCCGGCCTGCTCCGCGGTCTGGTCAGCGGTCTGGTCGGCGGTCTGGGCAGTGGGGGTCCGGGCCGGGGCGAGAGCGGCCGGGTCGACGGCGCCGCGCCTCGCGCGCCGCTGCGGGAGCGCCGGCGGCGCCACCGGTTCCGGCGGCACGGACGACGGCGCGAACGAGAGTGCCGCAGTCGTCCGGGCCTCGGGCACGACCGCGCGATCGCCCCACGCCTCGTCGACGCTCGGGGCCAGCGCCTCCGGTGCCACCGCGGACGTGGTGGTCAGCTCGCCGGGGACCAGCACGACGGCCCGCAGGCCCCCGTAGACGGACTCCATCAGGTCCACGCGCAGGCCGAGCAGGCGCGCGTACGCGCCGACGACGGCCAGGCCGGTCTGCGGGACCTCGCCGAGGTCCGCGATCCCCACCGGGCGCTTGCCCGACGCGACCTCCCGCACCCGCTCGAGCTCACGCGGGGCCATCCCCACGCCGCAGTCGTCGACCTCGATGACGGCGCCTCGCTGCACCTGCCGGATGGCGACGAGGACCTGGGTGTTCGGCGGGGAGCACTGGGTGGCGTTCGCGAGCAGCTCCGCGACCACGTGCGCGAGCGGCTCGATCGCCCGCCCGAGGACCGCCAGACCCGGGTCGCCCGAGACGTCGATGCGCTGGAAGGCGGTGATGCGCCCGGCGGCCGCCCGGACGACGTCCGGCAGGGCCAGCGGGTCGTCCCAGGCCTGGCCGGGCCGGCGGCCGCAGAGGGCGACGAGGTTCTGCGCCTGCCGCGCGTGCTGGGCCGCGGCGTGGTCGATCCGCATGGAGGTGTGCAGCACGTCCGGGTCCGCCGCGTGCCGCTGCACCATGCGCGCGGCCTCCTCCTGGATGCGGTGCGCCGAGGCCTGGACCTTGCGGCCCAGCGCGACGACGGCGGTCTCGACCGCGGCCCGCTGGTCGTCGTGCGCCTCCTGGGCGCCCGCCAGCGCCGTCGTCGCCTCCTCGAGGGACCGCGCGCTCGCCGCCAGGCCCGCCGCGAGCTCGTCGCGGAACGCGAGACGGGCGGACTCGGCCCGCCGGGCGGCCAGCGACAGCGCTACCGCCGCGACCACGACGAGGACGGCCGCCAGGGCGGCCAAGGCCCATCCCGTCTCGCGCGCCACGGGTTCCCCCGCGGCACCCCCGAGCACCGGCACGGCCGCGACGCAGAGCACCGCGGCCCCGGCGCAGAGCTGTCCGATGACGCGGGCGCTCGCGCCCGGACCGGCAGAGGTCGTCGTACTCACCGCACCCCCGTGGGTGAAAGGGGCGAAACCCCTGGAACGTCCATAGCGGGATCAATCCCCTGACCAGGAGTTTCTACCACGGGCGCCCCCCGGTTGGAAGAGGACCTGCCGCCGGAGTGCCTGGCCCGGAGGTTATCGTGCCGACCATGACCGCCGAGCGTCTCGAGACCGTCCCGTCCACCGCCGCACCGACCACCCCGCTCGACCCCGGAGCGCCCGACCCGTTCGCGTGGCTGGAGGACGTCGAGGGCGCGGACGCGCTCGCCTGGGTGCGCGCGCGCAACGACCACGCGCACGCCACCCTCGGCGCGGCCGAGGACTTCGCGGCCACGGAGACGGCGGTCCGCGAGGTGCTGGACTCCGACGAGCGCATCCCCGACGTGTCGCGGATCGGCGACCACCTGTACAACTTCTGGCGCGACGCCGAGCACGAGCGCGGCCTGTGGCGTCGCACCACCCTCGAGGAGTACCGCACCGACGACCCCGCGTGGGAGACGGTGCTCGACCTCGACGCCCTCGCCGCGGCGGAGGCCGAGAGCTGGGTGTGGCACGGCGCCTCGCTGCTGCGCCCCACCCCGGAGCAGCTCGCCGCGGGAGAGCCCTGGCGCCGCGCGCTCGTGGACCTCTCCCCCGGCGGGTCCGACGCCGACGTGACGCGCGAGTTCGACCTCGTGGACAAGCGGTTCGTGCCGGCGGCCGAGGGCGGGTTCGAGCGCGACACCACGCGGGCCGACGGCCACACCGGCGCCAAGGGCGGGCTCGCCTGGGCCGACGAGGACGCCGTGTACGTCTTCACGGACTTCGGGCCGGGCACCATGACCCCGTCGGGCTATCCGCGGGTCGCCAAGCTCTGGCGGCGCGGGACACCGCTGGAGGCCGCAGTCGTCGTGTACGAGGGCACCGACGACGACATGTACATCTCGGCACGGCGCTCCCGGACGCCGGGCTTCGAGCGCGACGTCGTGAGCCGGTCGATCGCCTTCTACCGCTCGGAGACGTACCTCGTCGAGCAGGTCGGCACGCCCGAGCAGCGGCTCGTGAAGATCGACGTGCCCGAGTCGGCTGAGGTCGGCTTCCACCGCGAGTGGCTGCTGGTCGAGCTGCGCGACGACTGGACCACCGCCGGCACCACGTACCCCGCCGGCTCGCTGCTCGCTGCCCCCGCGGACGCGTTCCTCGCGGGCTCGCGCGAGCTCACCGTCTTGTTCGAGCCCACGCCGTCGACCTCCCTGGTCGGGGCCGCCTGGACGCGGCACCACCTGGTGGTGAACGTGCTCGACGACGTGAAGAACCGCCTGCACGTACTCACCCCGCCCGCCGGGGCGGGCACGGCGCCCGGCGAGCCCTGGACCCGCTCGACGCTGCCCGTGGGCGGCGACCTCGTCACCGTCGGCGCTCGCGCCGTCGACCCGGTGGACGGCGACGACGTCTGGCTCACCACCACCGGCTACCTCACGCCGTCGACCCTCGCGCTCGCGACCGTCCGCGGCCCCGAGGACGAGCCGGCCGAGCCCGAGCCGCTGAAGGCCGCCCCCGCGTTCTTCGACGCCGACGGCATGGTCGCCGTCCAGCACTTCGCCACCTCCGACGACGGCACCCGCGTGCCGTACTTCGTCGTCGGGCGCGAGGACCTGGTGCGTCCGGCCGACCCGACGCTCCCGGGCGCGGCGCCGACCCTGCTCTACGGGTACGGCGGCTTCGAGATCCCGCTGCTGCCCGGCTACTCCCCCGCGGCCGGCCGCGCGTGGCTGGCCCGCGGCGGCGTGCACGTGGTGGCCAACATCCGAGGCGGCGGCGAGTACGGCCCCGCGTGGCACCAGGCCGCGCTGCGCGAGCGCCGCCACAAGGCGTACGAGGACTTCGCCGCCGTGGCCCGCGACCTCGTGGCTCGCGGCATCACGACCCCCGCGCACCTGGGCGCGCAGGGCGGGTCCAACGGCGGGCTACTGGCCGGCAACATGCTCACGCAGTACCCCGAGCTGTTCGGGGCCGTCGTGGTGCAGGTGCCGCTGCTGGACATGAAGCGGTACTCGCACCTGCTCGCCGGCGCGTCCTGGGTTGCCGAGTACGGCGACCCGGACACCGCGGACTGGGAGTTCGTCCGGACGTTCTCGCCGTACCACCTGTTCGACGCCGACCGCGACTACCCGCCGGTGCTGTTCACGACGTCCACCAAGGACGACCGCGTGCACCCCGGCCACGCGCGCAAGATGGCCGCGCTCATGCTCGCTGCGGGGAAGGACGTCACCTCGTACGAGAACATCGAGGGCGGGCACGGCGGCGCGGCCAACAACGCGCAGGCCGCGCACATGTCCGCGCTGGCCTGGACGTTCCTGCGCGAGCGCCTCGCCTGACGTCGCTGGTCGAGCCTGCGCCGTCCTGAGCCTGTCGAAGGGTCGAGTCCCCGGTTTCGACAGGCTCGACCAGCGGTGACGGTCAGGAGTGCGGCACCCTCGCCGTGATGAGGGTGCCGTCGTCGCGACGGTTGCCGGAGAGGGCGCGCAGGCTCGGGCGTCCGGGCCGCACGGCCCCCTGACCGTCGAGGGCGACGCGCACGGGGTCGCCGGGCGTGACCTTCACCTGCTCGCCGCGCACCGTGACCTGCGCGCCGTCGCCGGTCTCCGCCACGAGCTCGATCTCCTCGGGCCGCACGGTGATGCGCAGGCGCGAGCCGTGCCACGTCACGCGGAACGTCAGCCCCTCCCAGCCCTGCGGCAGCCGCGGGTCGAAGGAGAGCTCGCCGTCGTGGTCGCGCATGCCGCCGAACCCGAACGCCAGCGCCGTCCACGTGCCCCCGGCCGAGGCGACGTGCACGCCGTCGGCCGCGTTCGAGTGCAGGTTGGCCAGGTCCACGAGCAGCGAGGACACGAAGTACTCCAGCGCGAGCTCGTGGTAGCCCACCTCGGCCGCGATGATCGACTGCACGACGCCGGACAGCGTGGAGTCCCCGGTGGTCAGCGGGTCGTAGTACTCGAAGTCGGCGAGCTTCTCCTCCGCGGTGAAGTACTTGCCCTGCAGGAACAGCGCGAGGACGACGTCCGCCTGCTTGAGGACCTGGTACCGGTAGATCACCAGCGGGTGGTAGTGCAGCAGGAGCGGGCGCTTGGTGACCGGCGTCGCCGCCAGGTCCCACAGCTCCCGCTCCAGGAAGTGCGAGTCCTGCGGGTGGATGCCGATGCTCTCGGCGTACGGGATGGACATCTTGTCGGCCGCACGGTTCCACTCGGTGGTCTCGTGCACGCCCAGGGAGAGTCGTTCGGCGAGCCGTGCGTAGTCCTCCGGGAAGTCCGCGCGCATCCGCTCCACGACGAGTGCCGCCGCCCGCAGGTTGAACCTGGCCATGACGTTGGTGAACAGGTTGTCGTTCACCACGGTCGTGTACTCGTCCGGCCCGGTCACCCCGTGCACGTGGAAGTTGTCGTCGCCGTTGGCGCGCCAGAACCCGAGGTCCTGCCACATGCGGGCGGTCTCCACGAGGATGTCCGCCGCCTCGCGACGCAGGAAGTCCCGGTCGTCGGTGGCGCGCACGTACTGCACCAGCGCATAGCTGATGTCGGCGTCGATGTGGTACTGCGCCGTGCCCGCCGCGTAGTAGGCGGACGCCTCCTCGCCATTGATGGTGCGCCACGGGAAGAGGGCGCCCTTCTGCGACAGCTCGCGCGCCCGGCGGCGCGCCGCGTCGAGCATCTGGTAGCGGAACCGCAGCGCGTTCCGCGCGAACCGCGGCGACGTGTACGTGAGGAACGGGAGCACGTAGATCTCGGTGTCCCAGAAGTAGTGCCCGGAGTAGCCGCTGCCGGTGAGCCCCTTGGCGGGGACGCCGGAGCCCTCCGCCCGCGCGGTGGCCTGCGCGAGCTGGAAGAGGTTCCACCGCACCGCCTGCTGGATCTCCGGGCGGCCCTCCACCTCCACGTCGGACCGGTCCCAGAAATCGTCCAGCCACCGCCGCTGGTGACGGAGCTGGACCTCGATGCCGCCGTCCCGGACGCGGTCGAGCGTGCGGCGGCAGCGGTCCACGAGCTCCCGCGCCGGGACGCCGCGCGACGTGTGGTACGTGACGACCTTGGTGAGGCGGATCGGGTGGCCCGCCTTCGCGTCGACGCGGAAGACGTGCTTCGCCAGGTCGTCGTCCACCTGGGTGCGCACGTCCCACTCGTCCTGCGTCTCCAGGTGGTGGTCGGCCGCGACCGCGAGCGTCATGCCCGAGTTGGTGCAGCGGTAGGAGAGCACGAGGCGCTCGTCGTCGCCCCACCGGGTCTGCGGCCGCAGCACCCGACCGGCGAACTGCTCGGCCCGGCGCGGGTCGAAGCCCTCGCCGAGAGAGGCGTCCGGCACGTGGTACTCGTCCTGCCCGTCCTGGCGGTTGAGGATCTGCGAGGAGAGCGCGACGGGGCCGTCGGCGTCCAGCAGCGTGACCTCGAACGTCATGAGGGCGAGGTGCCGCTCGACGAACGAGACCATGCGCTGCGAGCTGATCTTGACCCGCTTCCCGGACGGGCTGCGCCACAGGATCTCGCGGCGCAGCACGCCGTCGCGCAGGTCGAGGGAGCGCTCGTAGTCGACCAGGTCCGCAACCGGCAGGAGCAGGGGCTCGTCGTCCACGTAGAGCCGGATCACCTTGGTGTCCGGCACGTTGACGATGGTCTGGCCGACCTTGGCGAAGCCGTACGCATCCTCGGCATGCCGGATCGGCCAGGTCTCGTGGAAGCCGTTGATGAACGTGCCGTGCGCGTGGGACTCGCGGCCCTCCTCGACGTTGCCCCGCATCCCGAGGTAGCCGTTGGCGACGGCGAACAGCGACTCGGTGACGCCCAGGTCCTCGGCGGAGAACTTGGCCTCCACGAGGCGCCACGGCTCGGCGGGGAACCGGACGCGGTCGACGGCGCGCTGCTCGTCTGCGGTGCGGTGAATCATGCGGACTCCCCCTGGAGGTCGAGGACGGACGCGTCGAGCTCGCCCAGGTCGGACACGACCCGGTCGGCGCCGTGCGCGGAGAGCGCGTGGGCGCCCACACCCCGGTCGACGCCGAGCACGAGGCCGAACAGGCCGGCGGCGCCCGCCTGCACGCCCGACAGCGCGTCCTCCACCACGACAGACTCCGCGGCGGGCACGCCCAGCAGGGCCGCGGCGCGCAGGTAGGTGTCGGGGGCGGGCTTGCCCGGCAGGTGCTCACGCGCCGCGACGTTGCCGTCGACGACGACGTCGAACCGGTCCGCAAGGCCCGACGCGGCAAGCACGGCGGGAGTGTTGCGCGAGGACGACACGACGGCGACCTGCGCCCCCGCCGCCGTGACGGCGTCCAGGAAGCGCACGGACCCCGGGTACGGGGCGATGCCCTCGTCCGCGAACATCCGGTTGACGATCTCGTCCTTGCGGTTGCCCAGCGCGCACACGGTGTCCTCGCCGGGTGCGTCGTCGGACGAGCCGCGCGGCAGCTCGACGCCGCGGGAGGCGAGGAACGTCGCCACGCCGTCGTACCGCGGCTTGCCGTCGATGTGCGCGAAGTAGTCCGCGGCGGTGTACGGCGCCAGGCCGCGGGCATCGCACCAGGGCGCGAAGAGGCGCTCCCACGCACGCATGTGCACCTCGGCGGTGGGTGTGAGCACGCCGTCGAGGTCGAACAGCACGGCTCGCAGGGAGGTCACGGGGAGTCCTTCGCAGGTCGGGGACAAGTCGGACACGCCGAGCGGACGCAAGCACGACGCCGAAGATCAGCCTACGCAGTTCCCGGCAGCCGCCGCGTCACGCGGCGGCGCGTTCCGCGAGCGCCTCGGCCACCCGGCCGAGGTTGGCCAGCTCGGCGCGATGCTCGTCGACGGTGCCGGGCCGCCGTCGCGACCCCGCGAGCAGGGTGACGTCGGCGAGCCCCGCCGCGGGCAGGCCGATGCGCCGCCAGGGCTCGGCGACGAGCCGGACCAGCTCCGCGAGCTGGGGCCCCGAGCACTGCGACACGGTCGCGGGCGGCAGGCCCGCCCACAGGCCGAGGCCCCGCTCGCTCGCGCGGGCCAGGAGCTCCCAGGCCCGCTCGTTCCAGCCCGCACCTTCATGACCGCTGCCGACGTCGGCGAGGTCGAGCCCGACGGCGTCCGCGCCGGCGAGCGCCACCGGCGGCACGCCGACCCACGTCGCGCCGAGGTGCACCACGACGCGGGCGCCGGCGTCGTGCGCGGCGTCGATGACGGGCTGCAGCCCCTCCACGATGTCGGGCCCGGGCACGGCGCGCAGGCGCGAGAAGCCCGAGAAGCTCGGCAGCACGCCCGCGTGCACCTGACCGAGCAGCCGCTCGGTGAGCTGCACCACCGGCTCGGCCCCCGGCACCTGGGCGCGCACGTCGGCGACGTGGGCGCGGACCGCCTCGCCCAGCGCGTGGGACAGGTCGCGGCGGGCGCCGGTGTCGGCGAGGACGCGGTCGCCGCGTGCCGACCAGAGCTCCGCGGCGAGGGTCCACGGTCCGACGAGCTCGACGGCGAGGGGGCCGTCGTGACCCACAGCCGCCACCGCCAGCGCGGACAGGTCGTCGCGCAGCATCGTCTCGGCCCGGCGCAGGTCCGCGCCGGGGTGATCGGCCAGCTTCCAGCCGTGCGGGCCGAGCTCGACGGGCATCTCGGCGAGCAGGGCCGCCGTCCGCCCGACGGCGTCGGCGCCCGGCCCCCGGCCCGTGAGCTGGGTGAGGAACGGCAGCGCGTCGACCCCCGTCGGCAGGGACGCCAGGTCGTCGAGGACGGTCTGCTGCGCGGACAGCTCGTCGCGCACACCGCCGGGCCACGGGCCGTGCCCGGAGACCGTCGTCATGAGTTCATCGCTGAGATGTCGAGTGGGTTGTCGGGCACAGGGCTGTCTACCACGGCGTCGGGCACGGACTTCACCACCTTCACCACCATGTCACCTCTCCCACCGCGTCACGCCGCGGCCGCTCGCTGCTCTCGAAGGGTAGGAGCACGGTAACGGCCCGACGAAGGAGTCCAGATGTCCGTCATCCTCGACGCGGCGAGACCGGAGCCCGCGCCACCGACAGCACACCCGTCCACCCCCCGAGCCGTCGCGACACGCGTGCACGCGAACGCGATGCCGGCCGGCGCGGAGGCGGTGCTGCGCCGCCAGCTCGCCCCCGGCTTCCGCAACCACGACGTGCTGCCCGGCTGCGCCGGCGGCCCCGACGCGCTGGTCGCGACCATGCACTGGTTCCACGACGCGTTCGTCGAGCAGCACGTCGAGGTGCTGCACGCGATCACCGAGGGCGACCTCGTCTCCCTGCACGTTGCCTTCAGCGCCCTGCACTCGGGGTTCTTCCTCGGCGTCGCGCCGTCGCACCGGCGCTTCACCGTCCGCGAGATGCACCTGGTCCGCGTGCACGACGGCCTCGAGGCCGAGCACTGGGTGATGCGCGACCAGGTCTGGTGGGAGCACGAGCTGCGCCGCTGACGTGCCGCTGACGTGCCGATGACGTGCCTGGCGCCGTGGGAGACTGCGGGCATGCGGATCACCGTGCGCAATGCCCGTTTCCAGCAGCTGCAGACGTTGCTCACCAACCGCACCAAGCGCGGCCGCGCCGGGGAGTTCCTCGTCCAGGGCGTGCGCCCCATCACGATGGCCGTGGAGCACGGGTGGCAGGTGCGCACCCTGCTGCACGAGACGGACCGGCGGCTGTCGTCGTGGGCGCAGGACCTGCTGCAGTCGACGCGGGCCGAGACCATCGCGATGGCGCCGGAGCTGCTCGCCGAGCTGTCGGAGAAGGACGAGGGCGCCACCGAGCTCCTGGCCGTGGTGGCGATGGCGCCCGACGACCTGGACCGGGTCCCCGTGGGGCCGGCATTCCTGGGCGTCGTCTTCGACCGGCCCACCCAGCCGGGCAACGTCGGCGCGGTCGTGCGGTCGGCCGACGCGTTCGGCGCCGACGGCCTGATCGTCACCGGCCACGCCGCCGACCCCTACGACCCGAAGTCGGTGCGCGCCTCGACGGGATCCCTGTTCGCGCTGCCCGTGGTCCGCTCCGCCTCGCACGCCGAGGTCATGGACTGGGTCGCCGCGCACCGGGACGCGGGGCGCGGGGTCACCGTCGTCGCGACCGACGAGGACGGCGACGCCGCACCGGCCGACGTCGACCTGACCGGGCCGGTGCTGCTGGCCGTCGGCAACGAGACCGCCGGGTTGTCGAAGGGGTGGCGCGAGGCCGCCGACGCCACGGTGGCGATCCCTATGGCCGGCTCCGCGAGCTCGCTCAACGCGTCCAACGCCGCGTCGATCGTGCTGTACGAGGCGCGCCGGCAGCGGCTGGCGCAGGGCTGACCCCCACCTCCGGGTGCCGGGCCCGCGTCAGGAGCGCACGACGGCGCGGCAGCTGCGGAGGAACGACGCCCCCACCTTGGTGGCGTCCCCCAGGTAGCCGGCGACCATCACGCCGTCGCGGAGCAGCATCAGGTCGTCGGCGACCGCGTCGGGATCGGCCGGCTCGAGCGGCGCGACGAGCCGTTCGAACGCGCTCGTCCACCACGCACGGTGCCCGGCGACGAGCCGTCGGACCGGGCTGTCGGCGTCGGGGTACTCCGCGGCGGCATTGATGAACGGGCATCCCCGGAACCTGGGGGCGCACGCGACGATCCCGGTCTGCTCGGCGAGCACTCGCAGCGCCGCGTCCACGTCGCCGTCGCCGTGGGCGATGGCCGCGGCGACGCCCTCGCGCTCGAGGGCCGCTCGGCGCTCGAGGTAGGCGACCACGAGGTCGTCCTTGGTCCTGAAGTGGCGGTAGAACGTCACCTTCGTGGTGCCGGCGCGTTCGATGACCTTGTCCACGCTCACCGCGCGCATCCCGCGGGCGTAGAACAGCTCGTTCGCCGCCTCGATCAGGCGTTCTCGCACGGACCCCTGCACGGTCGTGATCATACGTGGCTCCCCTCCCACCCCTTGCGTCGGGCAACGGTGCTGTGTACTGTCGCGCTCGGTAGAGTGACTAGTTAGTCTACCGAGTGGGACGCCGTCTGACGGGGCCATCCGGGCCCCGTCCGCTCCGGCTCCAACGAAGGGAATCTCATGACCACCACCGTGGCACCACCCACCTCCGTCGCCTCCAACGCCACCGCCCTGCGGAACCTGTACTTCGTCCGGTTCGGCTTCGCCATCGTCTGGGCCGTCCTGGTGTTCATGGTCGGCGGGAGCGTCGCCCCGCTGAGCGCGACGCTGATCGTGCTGTACCCGCTCTTCGACGTCGCCGCGGCGGTCGTCGACTTCCGCTCCGCCAAGTCCGCCCGGCCCACCGTCGGCCTGTACGTCAACATGGCGCTCAGCCTGCTGACCGCCATCGGCCTGGCCGTCGCCCTCACCTCGGGCATCCCCGCGGTGCTCACGGTCTGGGGCGCCTGGGCGATCACCGCCGGGCTCGTGCAGCTTGCCGTCGCCATCCGCCGCTACCGGCTCGGGGGCCAGTGGCCCATGATCCTCAGCGGCAGCATCTCCGTGCTCGCCGGGGCGAACTTCATCCGCGAGTCGGCCGCGCCCGACGGAAACCTCGCCACGGTCGCCGGGTACGCCGTCCTCGGCGGCATCTTCTTCCTCGCCTCCGCCGTGCGTCTGCACTTCGTCGCCAAGAAGGGCAACTGAAATGACCGAGAACATCTTCGACGTCGTCGTCATCGGCGCCGGCCCGGTCGGCGAGAACGTCGCCGACGGGGTCGTGCGGGGCGGCCTCACCGCGGCGATCGTGGAGAGCGAGCTCGTGGGCGGGGAGTGCTCGTACTGGGCCTGCATGCCCACCAAGGCCCTCCTTCGGGATGCGGCGGCGCTGCGCGCCGTCCGCGCTCTTCCCGGCGCCAGGGCCGCCGTGACCGGGGAGCTGGACCCGGCAGCCGTCCTGCAGCGCCGTGACGCCTTCGCCTCGCACTGGGGCGACGCTGGCCAGGTCGCCTGGCTACAGGGCGCCGGGATCTCCCTGTTCCGCGGCGTCGGGCGCCTCAGCGGCGCGCGGACCGTCGAGGTGACGGACGCCGACGGCGCCGTGACCGTGCTCGAGGCGCGACAGGCGGTGGTCGTCGCCACCGGCAGCAGCGCCGTGGTCCCGCCGGTCCCCGGTCTGGCCGACGCCGCGCCGTGGACCAGCCGGGAGGCAGCCTCCGCCCGGTCCGTCCCCGAGCGGCTGGCGGTCATCGGCGGCGGCGTCGTGGGGGCCGAGATGGCCACCGCGTACGCGGCCCTCGGCGCGAAGGTGACGATGATCGCCCGCGACGGCCTGCTGCCCCGCGTCGAGTCGTTCGCGAGCGACCTGGTCGCCGAGGCGCTGAAGGCACAGGGCGTGGCACTGCACCTGCTGACCGAGCCCGAGGGCGTGCACCGCGACGCGAACGGGGTCGTGCACATCGACCTCGCGGACGGCACCACGCTCCACGTCGACGAGGTGCTGGTCGCGACCGGCCGCACGCCGAACACGGCCGACATCGGCCTCGAGCACGTCGGGCTCACGCCCGGCGGCTGGCTGCACGTGGACGACTCGCTGCGGGTCGACGACTGGCTCTATGCCGCCGGCGACGTCAACCACCGCGCCCCCCTCACGCACCAGGGCAAGTACCAGGCCAGGGCCCTGGGCGACACGCTCGTCGCGCGCGCCCACGGCACCCCCGTCGACCTCGCCCCCTGGGGCCGGCACGCGGCCACGGCCGACGAGCGCGCCGCGGGGCAGGTGATCTTCACCGACCCGGAGATCGCCACCGTCGGCCACACCGCGGCCTCGGCCGAGGCGGCGGGGCTGCACGTCCGCGCCGTCGAGTACGACCTCGGGGCCGTCGCCGGCGCCGCCCTGCACGCCGACGGGTACACCGGCCGGGCAGGGATGGTCGTCGACGAGGACAGGCACGTGCTCGTCGGGTTCACGGTGGTCGGCCCCGACGTCGCGGAGCTGCTGCACGCCGCGACGATCGCCATCGCCGGTGAGGTGCCGATCGACCGGCTGTGGCACGCGGTCCCCGCCTACCCCACCGTCAGCGAGGTCTGGCTCCGGCTCCTCGAGACGTACGGCCGGCCCGGTCAGGCGCGCCAGGCGTCGGCCACGGTCGCCTGACCGAGCACCCGCGTACCGCGGTAGACGACGGCGGACTGGCCGGCCGCGACGCCACGCAGCGGGGCGCCCACCAGGCGCAGCCGCATGCCGGGCGCCCCGTCGTCGGCCACCGACCCGTCGCGGGCCGGCGTGCCGGGCGTCGCCTGCACCTGCACGGGCACCGGCGCGCCGTGGGCGCGGATCTGCAGCTCGGCGTCAACCCAGCCGTCGTGCTGCAGCGCGAGCCAGACGGCGTCCCGCGCGACCACGCGGTCCACGGACAACAGCTCGGCCGGGCCGACCACGACGGTGTTGGTCGACGTCTGCACGTCCACGACGTACCGAGCGCGCCCGTCGGCGGCCGGGCGCCCCAGGCTCAGGCCCTTGCGCTGGCCGACCGTGAACGCGTACGCGCCGTCGTGCTCGCCCACCACTGCGCCCTCCACGTCGACCACCGAGCCGGGCTGCGAGCCGAGCCGGTCGCGCAGGAAGCCGCGCGTGTCGCCGTCGGCCACGAAGCAGATGTCGTAGGAGTCCGGCTTGGCGCTCACCGACAGCCCACGCCGCTCGGCCTCCGCGCGGACCTCGGCCTTGGACGCGAACCCGCCCAGCGGGAATATCGCCCGGGCCAGGCGGTCCGGGCCCATCACTGCCAGCACGTACGACTGGTCCTTCTCCGCGTTCGGCGACCGGTGCAGCTCGCGGGTCATCGCGCCGTCGGCGGCCTCGTGCGTGACGACCTGCGCGTAGTGGCCCGTCGCGACGGCATCGAACCCGAGCGCGGACGCCTTGTCCAGCAGGGCCTCGAACTTGATGTGCTCGTTGCAGCGCACGCACGGGTTGGGGGTGCGCCCGGCCGAGTACTCCGCGACGAAGTCGGCGACGACGGTCTGCTCGAACGTCTCGGAGAGGTCCCACACGTAGTACGGGATGCCGAGCACGTCCGCGGCCCGGCGCGCGTCGCCGGCGTCCTCGATGGAGCAGCAGCCGCGCGAGCCCGAGCGGAACTGGTCCCGGTTGCGGCTCAGGGCCATGTGCACGCCGACGACGTCGTGCCCGGCCTCCACCGCGAGCGCCGCGGCGACGGCCGAGTCCACCCCGCCGGACATTGCCGCCAGCACCCTCATGCGGCACCCCCCGCGCGCACCGGGCCCGAGACCAGCCCCGCCGCGCGGGCCCGCTCGACCACCTGGGGCAGCGCGGCGACGAGCCGCTCGATGTCCGAGCGCACCGACGTCGCGCCGAGGGAGAACCGCAGCGCGCCGCGGGCCTCCAGCTCCGGCACGCCCATGGCGAGCAGCACGTGCGACGGCTGCGGCACCCCCGCCTGGCAGGCCGAGCCCGTCGACGCCTGGACGCCCGCCGAGTCCAGCAGGTACAGCAGGGAGTCGCCCTCCGCGCCCGGGAAGGTGAAGTGCGCGTTGCCGGGCAGGCGGGCGGGCACGCCGTCGGTGTGGAGCGCCGGGTCGGGGCCTCGGAGCACCGCCTCCGGGGCCGCGTACCGGACGCCGGCGACCAGCTCGTCGCGCAGGGCCGCGAGCGCCGCGGCACGCTCCGGGCGCGCGGCGACCGTCTCGGCCAGCGCGACGGCGAACGCTCGGATCGCGGGGGCGTCGAGCGTGCCCGAGCGCACCCCGCGCTCCTGCCCGCCGCCGTGCAGCACCGCCTCGAGTGGCAGGTCGCGGCGGGCCAGCAGCGCGCCCACGCCGCGCGGGCCGCCGAGCTTGTGCCCGGTCACCGTCATCGCGTCCGCCCCCGACGCGGCGAAGTCGACCTCCACCTGGCCCACCGCCTGCACCGCGTCCGTGTGCACGGGCACGCCGTGCTGGTGTGCCAGGCGCACGACGTCGCGCACCGGCTGCAGGGTGCCCACCTCGTTGTTGGCCCACATCACCGAGACGAGGGCGACCTCGTCGGCATGCTCCACAAGCTCCGCGCGCAGGGCGGCGAGGACCACGCGCCCGTCGCCGTCCACCGGCAGCAGGACGATCTCCGCGCCCGCGTGCCCCGCGAGCCAGAACGCCGGGTCGAGCACCGCGTGGTGCTCGACGGCGGAGACCAGCACCCGGGTGCGGCGCGGGTCGGTGCGGCGCCGGCCCCAGAAGATGCCCTTGATCGCGAGGTTGTCGGCCTCCGTGCCGCCGGCGGTGAAGATCACCTCGCTGGGGCGCGCGCCGAGCGCCGCCGCCACCGACTCGCGCGACTCCTCCACGACGCGCCGGGCCGCGCGACCGGCCGAGTGCAGCGAGCTCGCGTTGCCCGTGTGTCCGGCCTCCGCGACGTACGCCTCGAGCGCCGCGCGCGACATGGGGGTCGTGGCGGCGTGGTCGAGGTAGGCGCCCGCGGGCGCGGCCGCACCGGCGTCCGGTGCCTGCGAGGGGGTGGTCACGGTTCCCCAGTCTACGAACTCGCGCCGGTGCCCGGTCAGCGCCCGGTCAGCGCCCGGTCGAGCGCGCGGGCGGGGCCGTGCTGGAGCGGATGACGAGCTCGGGCGGGATGCGCTCGGCGACGGGCCTCGCGGCCGTCGCGGGCACCGCGACCAGCCCGGCCGCGGCGTCGCGCCGTTCCGCGAGCGCCGTGACGACCATCGCCACGCTGCGCTCACCGAGCTCCCCGAAGGGCTGCCGCACGGTGGTCAGCGGCGGCACGAAGTACGCGGCGCCGGCGACGTCGTCGAACCCCACCACGGACACGTCGCCCGGCACGGACACCCCGCGCTCCCAGAACGCGCGGAGCAGGCCGAGCGCCAGCTGGTCGTTGCCGGCGAAGACCGCCGTCGGCCCCTCCTGCGCCGCCACCGCCTCCGCGAGGTCACGACCGGCGGCGTACCCGTCCTCGGCCGACCACGTGCACTGCCGGGGACGGCTCGGGGCGATGCCGCGGGCCTCCAGCGCCTCGCGCCATCCGGCGGTGCGCTCCCGGGCGTCGAACCAGTCCCCCGGCCCGGCCACGTGCAGCACGTCGCGGTG
The DNA here is from genome assembly GCF_059445475.1 of Isoptericola sp. Y581. NCBI lineage: Bacteria > Bacillati > Actinomycetota > Actinomycetes > Micrococcales > Promicromonosporaceae > Isoptericola > Isoptericola sp. Y581. Next base: position 32,647 of record NZ_JCAIUK010000004.1, read on the forward strand.
CCCCAGGTCGAGCAGGTGGTCGGTGGCCGCCCGCGCCCCCGCCCGCTGGTCCACGGCGAGCGACAGCGTCGTCGGGCCCGCCGCCGTGGTGCCCGCGTCCTGGGGCGGGCGCTCGAGCGCCGCGACGACCAGCACCGGCACCGGGGCGCGGAAGGACTCGACCGCGGCCGCGACGTCGTCCTGCGGCGCGATGACCACGATGGCCTCCACGCCCTGGTCCATGAAGTGCTCCAGGGCCTCCCGCATGGCCTCCGCGTCGTACGTCCGCAGGGAGGCCAGGGAGACGAAGTAGCCCGCGTCCCGGGCGGCGCCCTCGATCGCGATCAGCGTGCTGGTCGGGCCGAAGAGCGCCGACCCGGTCGTCACGACGCCCAGGGTCGTGGAGCGCGCGGTGGCGAGGGCGCGCGCGGCGCTGTTGCGCCGGTAGCCCAGGCTCGCAATGGCGTCGAGCACGCGCTGGCGGGTCTCGCCCCGCACGCTCGGGTGGTCGTTGAGCACCCGCGAGACCGTCTGGTGCGAGACGCCCGCGACGGCGGCGACGTCCGCCATCGACGGCCGCCGCGCGGGGTGGCGCGCCGGTTGGCGTGCAGGGGGGCTCGCCGCGGCCCGCGGGCCGGCGGCGGTCATCGCTCCTCGGCCGCGTTCCTCGCGTCGACCTCGTCGAGCACCCGGCGCAGGTACGTCATCGTGAGCTTGCCCGCCGCGCGGTCGTACTGCTCCTCGTACCCGTGCTTGGTGTACATGGCGAGGTTGTGCTTGGAGTCCTTGCCCGTGAACGCCCAGACCTCCGTGACCTGCGACGGCAGGTACTGCAGGATCGCGAACATCAGCGACGTGCCGATGCCCTTGGCCTGCTGGTCGGGGGCCACGGCCAGCCGCCCGAGCGTGGCCCGCTCCCCCTCGATCTCGAGCCGCAGCGACCCGACGAGCCGGTGCCCCTCCCACGCGCCGACGGTCACCACGTCGTCGCGCGCCATGTCGTCGCGCAGCTCGTGCAGCGTCTGCGTCAGGGGCGGGATGTGCGGGTCGTCGTAGAGCTGCGCCTCGCTGACGAACGCCGCCCGTCGCAGCGTCAGCAGCTCGCCCGCCTGGGCGTCGTCGACGAGCGCGATCCGCAGCGCGTCCTGGGCAGGATCGGGCCCTTGATCCTGGGCGTCGGTGCCGGGTGCCTCACTCATGGAGACATCGTGGCAGACCGTACGAAGGTTCGCCGCCACCTGCGCTTCCAGCCTCACGCATCGGGCATACCGCCCAGATCGGAGTTGCACCGAACGCTTGCGTACCGGCCCAACCGCGATATATCTTCCCCGTGAACAGCCACCGGGGGCCAGATTCGGTCTCTGAACTGCGCGTTGCTGTCGAACCGACGATGGCCTCGCGCCTGAGTGCCATCCCTTTCCGCGAAGGTGGGGAATAGGCATGGGGCGTCGTTTGCCTAGGTTGATCGCCGGGGGCCTTCTTCTTATTGGCTTTGTTGTCCCCGGTGTACTCTCAGCTGCTGCCCAGCAGCCGACGCTCTACAGCACGGCCACCGGTGTCTCGTCCTGGAACAAGGACACGTCGACGTCCCTGTACATGGCCAGCGTCTCAGTCAAGGAGACCAAGGCTGACAGCCGTTCCGTCTACTCAGACTTCAAGACCTACGACACCGCGACGAAGAAGTCGCGCCTCCAGATGCGGCTCACGAACCAGCTGGGTTCAGGGAAGACAACAACCGCCGGCGCGTATGCCAACACCTGGGTGTACTACCACAAGGGGTGCACGCGGATCAATCTCCTGCCGGACGCGTGCGGGTCGACGGGATACCCGTCCCACTGATGACCGCAGCAGTTCTGGACAAGGTGGAGGTGCTGGCCTTGACAGGGCCGTCGGGCAGCGGGAAGTCGACGCTGCTGGACGTGGTGCTGGGGCTGCGCCGGCCCTCGGCCCGCCGGGTCGAGGTCCTTGGTCACGACCTTGGGGCGATGTCGGCGGGACAGATCGCAGACCTGCGGAGGGTGCAGGTCGGGCAGGTCTCGCAGACTCCCGACCTGCTGCCCGAGCTCACGGTGGCGGAGAACGTCGGGGTGGGGCTGATCTTTTCCGGGATGCGCCGCCGCCGGGCCCTGGAACGCGCCGAGGCGGCACTCGACATGGTCGGGCTGTCCGGGGCCGGGAGCTTGCGGCCCGCGGCGCTGTCGGTGGGTGAGGCGCAGCGAGCATCGATCGCTCGGGCGCTGGCCCCGGAGACGACTCGGCTGCTGGTTGCGGACGAGCCGACCGCATCGCTGGATGCAGGCAACGTGCGCATGGTGATGGACGTGATCCTGTCAGCGGCTCGGGCGCGGGACCTGGCGGTCCTGGTGGCCACGCATGACCGGTCGGTCGCGGACCGCTGCGACCGGGAGGTCGCGCTGCGCTCCCACGTTGCACACGCGCCACAATGAGGACGACGCTCGCGCTCGCGCTGCGGCTGGCGCTCGCCCGTTCGGCGCGGTGGCGGCTGACCTGCGTGGTCCTGGCCTCTGCGGTCGCGGTCCTGGCCGCCTGCCTGGGCCTGGCGTTGGTCGGGGCCGTGGAGAACGCAGAACTACGGATGGCTGCCCGCTCGCCTGTTCCGGCGGTCGACGCTGGGGATGAGACCGTGCGCGTGGAGTTGCGCGGCTTCGAAATCGACTCGCGCTCGATCACGGTCCGGTGGATCGAACCCGTCGTGGACGAGGTGCCCGCGCGGAGTCTGCCGGCCGGCATGGACCGCATGCCCGAACCGGGAGAGGCAGTCCTGTCGCCGGGGCTGGCGGCCATGGGAGTGACGGCCGAGGACCTCGGGTTCGAGCCCTCAGATGCAGGCTCTGGACCGGGCGGCCTGATCGGTGAGAAGGGCGTCGCCACGCTGGACGAGCCGTTCGCCTGGGTGCGCCCGGTCGAGGGGCGCACCCTGGGGGACAGCGCCGTGGCACTGTCCCGGTTCGCGACCATGGCCGATGCGCAGCAGTCCCGAGAGCAGGACCTACCTCTCGAAGACCCCCTCTCACCCGGGTCCCCCCTTCCCTCCGCTGGACAGATGTGGCTCTTCGTGATCCTCGCGCTGGTGTTGCCGGCCTTCCTCCTGCTGCTCTTCTCCTGCCGGGCCCGTTCCGAGGTACGGTTCCGCAGGTCGGAGACGTTGCTACGGCTCGGCGTACGAGGCATTCGTGTGCGGCAGGTCATGATGACCGAGAACCTCGCGCTGGCCCTGGTCGGTGCTGTACCCGCCGCATTCCTCTACGCGGCGGCGGGCGCCCACCTGCAGCACATTCCTTTCACCGACACCGTGTTCTTGCAGCGGGCGCTGACACTGTCGGGAGGCGTCACTGCCACCGTGGTGCTGGGCGTCCTGACGCTGGTCGCAGCCCTGTCCGTCTCGGTCCCGCTCCACGCGTCCTTGCGCGTGGAGCGCTCCGAGAGGGCCCGCGTCTGGAGGATCTTCCCGGTTCTCGTGGGCGCGGCGCTCATGCTCGGCTCACGCGCACTCGGGGCCGAAGGGGCGATCCCGTATGGGGCAGGGGTATTGCTGGCTGCAGTCGGGATCCCGCTGGCGGCACCGCTGCTGGCCTCCTGGGTGGCCAAGGCCTGGCGGAAGCGCACCGGCCGGCCTTCCGAGTGGCTGGCGACCGCGCGGGTGGCCGTGCGCCCTCGCCTGCTGTCGGCGACCGCCGGCCTACTGTCGGTCGGGGTGCTCCTCGGATCGGTCGCGCTGAGCGTGGGTGCTACCTGGGCCACCGAGCGCACCCAAGGGCCGGACACGTCAGCTCTCGTGCTCGTCGCCAACTGGGCGGACCCCAAGCCAGGGGACACAGACAGCTTGGCGGCGAATCTTGACGACTTGGTCCCTGGCCTGGTCGTGCTGCCGCTGCGCCAGGGCGGGAAGTACGGGCAGGTCGCCCACGCCGACTCGTGCGAGAGCCTGCGCCCCGTCGCCGTGCAGCTCGGTGGTGATCCCTGCGACCCGGATGGTGGCCTCGCCGACGGTGCGGCCCAGGTCCTCGACCAGATGATGCTCGAGATCAGCTTCGCAGAGCACGCTCCCCGACCCGAGATCGGCAGCGGTGACGTCCTGCTCCTGACCGACGGTCATGTGTCCATGACCGACGTCTACCAGGCGGGGAGGGGACTGCCGGCCTTCAACCCTGCGCAGTTGTCAGGGAGCCTGACCGCGTGGAACCCCGCGACGGGCTGGGTGCTCTCAGGCGCCTTTATCGCCCTGCTGATACTTGGTACGGCGGTCGTACGCGAGCTCATCGAGCGGTCCCGGGACGCCTTCGCCGACCGCGGGCGCCTGTCGCGGCTGGGCCTCGTGCCCGCCGACGCCTTGAGAGTCGGCCGGTTGTCGGTCCTGGTTCCGGTGCTGGCCGTTGCGCCGCTCGGATACTTCTGCGGCCTGGCAGCCTCCTTCGGCGGCACGGGGATCTCGCTCACGACCTACACGCCCGTGTGGATCTCACTGGTGACTCTCGGTGCCCTGCTGGTGACCTGGGCCGCCGCGTGGGCGGGTAGCCTCGTCGCGCCCCGGGGAGAAGACCTGTCCGGAAGATCCTGAATGAGCGCGTTGCTCAGCCGCGAGAGCGCGCCATGAGTCCGCAGGTCTCCGGTCGGTCGTGCGGGGCGACGGCCGAGCGCCCCGGTGAGTTCGCCCACGGACCGTGGCACGCCGTTCGCGCACGTCCTCCACAATGGACCGGTGACCACCGCATGGGTGCTGACCCTCTCCTGCCCCGACCGTCCCGGCATCGTGCACGCCGTCGCGGGGACGCTCGCGGAGCACGGCGGCAACATCACCGAGTCCCAGCAGTTCGGCGACCCGGCGTCGGGCCTGTTCTTCATGCGCGTGCAGGTGGAGGCCGCGGCCGGCCGCGACGAGCTCGAGGCGGCGCTGGCCCCGGTGATCGACAGGTTCGCCATGACCTGGCACCTCGACGTCGTCGGCCGGCGGCTGCGGGCCCTCGTGCTGGTGAGCAAGGCGCCGCACTGCCTGGTCGACCTGCTGTACCGCGAGCGGTACCAGGGCATGCCGATCGACGTCGTCGGCGTGGTCGGCAACCACCCCGACCTGGCCGACATCGCCGAGTTCTACGGCAAGCCGTTCCACCACGTGCCCGTCACGAAGGACACGAAGGCGCAGGCCGAGGACCGGCTGCGGGGGCTGGTCGCCGAGCTCGACGTCGAGCTCGTCGTCCTCGCCCGGTACATGCAGATCCTCTCGGACGAGCTGTGCCGCGACCTGCAGGGCCAGGTGATCAACATCCACCACTCGTTCCTGCCGAGCTTCAAGGGCGCCCGCCCGTACGCCCAGGCCCACGACCGCGGCGTGAAGATCATCGGCGCCACGTCGCACTACGTCACGGGCGACCTGGACGAGGGGCCGATCATCGAGCAGGACGTGGAGCGCGTGGACCACTCGCGCGACATCTCCGACCTCGTCGCGATCGGCGAGGACGTCGAGCGCCGCACCCTGGCGCGCGCCGTGCGGTGGCACGCCGAGCACCGCGTGCTGCTCGACGGCCACCGCACGGTCGTCTTCCGCTGATCACGCCCCCGCCCTGCTGCCGAACAGGCGGTTGACACCGTGATGCGTGGTGAAAGCCCTCCATAACGGTGTCAACCGCCTGTTCGGCAGGTCGGGGTCGGGCGGGTCAGGCCGCCGAGACCTCGACGAGGGTGCGCCAGGGGTCGTCGAACCGGAGGGTCCGGCCGTCGTCGCGCGCGTCGACACCCGCGTGCCGCAGGCGGTCGGCGAGCGCGCCCAGCTCGTCGCGCGTCGGCACCGTGAGCGCCACCTGCCCGAGCCCGAGCGTCGCCGCCCGCGGCCCGGCCCCCGCGCTGTTCCACGTGTTCATCGCCATGTGGTGGTGGTACCCGCCCGCGGCGACGAACAGGGCGCCGTGGAACGTGGCCATGATCTCGAAGCCGAGGGTGTCCACGTAGAACTGCTGCGCCGTGGGGATGTCGCCCACCTGGAGGTGCACGTGCCCGACCTGCGCGCCCTGCCCGGCGGTGCCGGCCATCGCGTCCTCGGTGAGGTGCCGCTGCAGGAACTCCTGCGGGTCGAACCAGTCGGAGCCCATCGCCACGCGGTTCCCGTCGCGCCGCCAAACGTCCCGCGGCCGATCCCAGTACAGCTCGATGCCGTTGTCCTCGGGGTCGGTGAAGTAGAACGCCCGCGACACCCAGTGGTCCGCGTTGCCGGCGAACCGCGACAGCGGGTGCGCCGCGGCGTGCGCGACGGCGGCCGCGAGCGCCTCCTCGGTGTCGAAGAGGATCGCCGTGTGGAACAGGCCCGCCTGGTTCCGGGCCGTCGCCGGCAGGCCCGGCGTGTGCTGCAGCGCGACGACCGGCACGCCCCCACGCCCGAGCACCACCCGGTCCGGGGCACCGAGGGCGGGGATCTCCTCGAGCGCGATCGCCTCGCGGTAGTAGGCGCTCATCGCGCCGAGGTCTCCCACGTGCAGGGTGACGGCGCCCATCGCGGTCTCGGCCGCGAGGAGGTCGGCGGTGCGGGTAGGCGATGTCATGGTCTCGGCTCCTGGTGCTGGGATGCTTCGGCGCGAACGACGACGAGGTGGCTCAGAGCAGCGCGAACCCGGTGGTCCACTGCGTCTTTTCTCCGGCGGCGAGCGTGAGCTGCAGGAAGCCGAGGGACTCGAGCTCCCGGGCGCGCTTGAGCGAGCCGGCGTCGACGACCCGGACGGCGGCCCCGTCGAGCGCCTGGGCGAAGGCCTCCTTGGCGTCCGCGTCGTCGCCCGCGACCAGGACGGTGGTCGTGGCGTCGCCGACGGTGCCGCTGGCGAGGGTGGCGGCGAAGTTGGTGTTGAACGCCTTGAGGACGTTCGCGCCCGGGAGCTTCGAGGCGAGCTCGGCGGCGGCCGAGGAGTCGGCGGGCACGACGAGCGAGTCGAAGGTGGAGAAGTCCAGCGGGTTGGTGAGGTCGACCACGGTGCGCCCGGCGAGCTGGTCGCCGTAGGTCGCGACGACGTCGTCGAGAGCCGGGTACGGGAGCGCGAGCACGACGATCTCGCCCGTGAGCGGATCGCCGAAGGCGGTCGGGGTGACGGCGGCGTCGACGGCCGCGGCCTTGGCCTTGTCGCGGGAGACGACCTGGACGTCGTTGCCGCCGGCGAGCGCGAGCCCGGCGATCGCGGTGCCCATGTTCCCGCTGCCGAGGATGGAGATCGTGGCCATGGTGTCCTCCTGGCGTTCACGCGTCGACCCATTTGGTTGACGCTACAACCAACATAGGCCGCTATAGTTGTAGCGTCAACCTTTGCCCCCGAGGCTTCCGCCCCGAGATCTCTGCCCCGAGAACGAGGACCACATGACACCGGAGGAGCCCCGCTGGCTCGACGCCGAGCAGATGCGCAGCTGGCTGCGGCTGCAGGCGGTGATCGAGCTGCTGCCCGCGGCCCTCGACCAGCAGCTGCGCCGCGACGCCGACCTGACCCACTACGAGTACATGGTGCTCTCGATGCTGTCGGAGGCCCCGGACCGGTCGCTGCGCATGAGCGAGCTGGCGCACCTCACCAGCGCCACGCTCCCCCGGCTCTCGCACGTGGCCCGACGCCTCGAGGCGCGCGGCTACCTCGAGCGGTGCACGGCCCCCGACGACAAACGGGCGACCGTCTCCCACCTCACCGAGGACGGCTGGCAGAAGGTCGCCGCGAGCGCGCCCGGCCACGCCCGAACGGTGCTGGAGAACGTCTACGACGACCTCGACGACCACGAGGTCGCCGCGCTCTCCAGCGCGCTCGGCAAGATCCTCGCCCACATCGACCCGCGCGACCGGTTCGGCCTCGAGGACGAGAACGTCGCCGGCTGAGCGTGTCGATACGGGTCTCGACAAGCTCAACCGGCGAAGCCTCGACAAGCTCGACCTGCGGGTCTCGTCGTGCCGGGCGTCAGGACCCGCAGAACGACGGAGCCTCGTCGACGTTCATCGCCGTGATCAGTGAGACCGGCTTCTGCGAGACCTTCACCCCGTCGGGGTCGTCGAGCAGCGCGACGGCGTGCTCCAGCGAGCGGCTGCCGAGGTCCGCGGCGGAGTCCGCCACCGTGGCCGCGAAGTCGCCGGCCTCGACGGCGATGAGGCCCGGCTCGGTGCCGTTCGTCGTGACGATCTGGGCGGCGCTCCCCGCCGCGTCGAGCGCGGTGCGTACCCCGAACGCCATGTCCTCGTTGAGCACGAACACGTAGTCCACGTCAGGGTTCGCCTGGACGATGTTCTCCGTGACCTCCTGCGCCTTTCCGCGGTTGAACATGCCGGGCTGCTCCGCGACGACGGAGACTGTCTCCGGCAGCGCCTCGGTGAAGCCCTGGACCACGTAGTCCGACGACGCGCCGGGCGCACCCGCCACGACCGCGGCGGTGACATCGCCGCCGCCGGCATTTTCGGCGTCGGCGACGATCCAGCCCGCCGCGAGCTCTCCCACCTCGGCGAGGTCGACGACGCTGGCGCCGAGCACATCGTCGAGGTTGTCCGGCATGATCGCCGAGAGGTACACCGGCACCCCCGCGTCCCGGGCGGCCGTGATGCCGCCGGCCATGGTGTCCACGCTGACCGTGTTGAGCACGATCGCGTCGACCCCGCGCGCGATCATGTCCTCGACGTTCGAGATCTCCTTGGCGGGATCCGTGTCGGAGTTGGCCACCAGGAGCTCGACCCCGGCCTCCACGGCGCCCGCCTGGACGCCGTTCTCCAGGCAGGTGCCCCATTCGTTGTTCGCGCCGTTGACGAAGCCGATCGTGTAGCCGTCGTCGCTGCCCGTCGCGCCGCCGGCGGTGCTGCACGCCGCCAGGGCGAGCGCGCACGCCGCCGCCAGGCCGGCGGTCGAGACTGCCTTCGAGATGGCATCGGGCCGCATGTTCGTTCCGGTCATCTGTCTCACCTTTCGTCGCACGACGTCGTCGTCGTGTTCGTGGTCGTTCGGAGGATTCGGCGTGGGGGTCAGTGCCGGCGGCGCAGCGCGCTCGAGACGGCCGCGACCAGCAGCACGAGGCCGACGGCCATCATCTGGAAGTAGCTCGAGACGCCGAGGAGGTTCAGCGCGTTGGACAGCACGCCCAGGAGGAGGACGCCGAGGACGGTGCCGGTCATGGTGCCGCGCCCGCCGGCCAGGGACGTGCCGCCGATGACCACCGCCGCGACGGCCTGCAGCTCGAGCGTGAGGCCGGCGCCACCCGGGCTCGCCGCCCCCAGCCGGGCCAGCAGCATGACGCCCGCCAGCCCGGAGAGCGCCCCGGTGAGCGCGTACAGCGACACCTTCTGGGCGGCGACGGGGATGCCGGCGAGCCGCGCGACGTCCTCGTTGCCGCCGATCGCGAAGGCGTTCCGCCCGTAGGCAACGTGCCGCAGCACGAACCCGAGCCCCAGGCAGACGGCGACGGCCGTGAGCAGCACCAGCGGCACGCCGAGCACGCTGCCGCTGCCGAAGCCGCGTAGCGCGTCGCCGGCCGAGATGCTCATGCCGTCGACGACGTAGAGCGCCAGGCCGTCGAGCAGGGTGGCGGTGGCGAGCGTCACCACGAAGGGCGCCGCCCGGGTGAAGGTCGTGACGAGCCCGTTGACCAGCCCGACGAGGACCGCGCAGCCCACGCCGACGCCGACGGCCACCCCGACGGCCGTGCCGCCGGACACGAGCGTCGCCACGAGCGCCATCGTCACGGCAGCGTTGCTACCCATCGAGAAGTCGATCCCGCCGGAGATCATGAGCACGGTGAGGCCGGCCGCCAGCACGGCGACGACGCTGACCTGGCGGAGCACGTTGAGCAGGTTGTTGGGTTCCAGGAAGGCGTCGGAACCGAGGCTCGCGACCACGACCAGGGCCACGAGCACCCCGAGCAGGCCGGCGTGCGAGCGCACTCCGCGACCGAGGGACGCGAGTGCGGTGGGGGCAACGGGCGCGGCGGCGTGCGCGCGCTCGGGGCTAGACGTCGGTGCGGACATGGTGGGCGTCTCCTACGGTCAGGGCGATCAGATCGTCACGGGTGGCGGTCGCGTCGCGCTCGGCCACCACGCGGCCGGCGCTGACCACGACGACGCGGTCGGCGAGGCGCAGCACCTCGGCCACGTCGCTGGAGGCGAGCAGGACGCCGGTCCCGCGATCCACCAGGCGGTCGACGACGCGGTGGATCTCGGCCTTCGCGGCGACGTCGACGCCGTTGGTTGGCTCCTCGAGGAAGACGATCTCGGGCTCGCTCTCGAGCCACTTGGCGAGGAGCACCTTCTGCTGGTTGCCGCCGGACAGGCTCCCGACGGGCGGGTCCGCGGTCAGGGTGACGACGCCGAACCGGCGGCGCAGGTCCGCCGCCCGGCGGCGGAGCGCCCTCCACCGCACGAGCCTGCGCCCGGCCGCGCGGTTCTGGGCGAGCAGCACGTTCTCGTCGACGCCGAGGGCACCGACCAGGCCGAGCGCGTGCCGGTCGCCCGTGACGCAGCGCAGCCCGCTGGCCAGCGAGGCGCGAACGGAGCCCCAGCGGACCGCCCCGCCCCTCGCGCGCAGCGTCCCGCCGTCGGGCACCAGCGTCCCGGCGAGCGCGCCGAAGAGCGCGGACTGGCCGTCGCCCGCGGGGCCGAGGACGGCGACGACCTCGCCGGCGCGCACCTCGAGGGTGAGGTCGCGCAACCGGTTGCCCACCCGCAGCCCGTCGAGGGCCAGAAGCGCTGCCCCCGGCGCGCGCCCGCGCACCGGCCGTTCCGTGTCCACGTGCTCCCCCGCCATCGCGTACACGAGGCGGGCGACGTCGAGGTCGGCGACGTCGCTCGTGAGCTGGTGGCGCCCGTCGCGCAGGACGGTGACGCGATCGGCCAGCTCGGTGATCTCCTCGAGGTGGTGGGAGATGTAGACGATCGCGAGCCCCTGGTCGCGCAGGCGGCGGACCAGCGCCCGCACCTGGGCGGCGGCCTCGCCGCCCAGGGTCGCGGTCGGCTCGTCCAGGACGAGCACCCGCCCCCCGCGCCGCACCTCGCGGGCGATCTCGACCATCGTCTGCTCGGCCGTGGAGAGGTCGCCGGCCGGCCGGTCCGGGTCGATCGCCAGACCCAGGACGGCGAGCGCGGCGAGCGCGTCACGCCGCACCCGGCGGTGGTCCACGACGCCGAGGCGCCGCGGCAGGTCGCCGAGCACGAGGTTCTCCGCGACGCTGAGGCTCCCGACGAGGTCGCGGCGCTGCGGAACCGTGGCGACGCCGAGCTCGCGCGCCCGGCGCGGGGTGAGGCCGTGGTGAGCCGCCCCGTCGATCTCGATCGTGCCGGCGTCGGGCACGAGGGCCCCGCTCATCACCCCGACGAGGGTGGACTTGCCGGCCCCGTTCATCCCCACCAGCGCGTGGACCTGGCCCTTCACCAGGTCGATGCTCACGTCCTCGAGGGCGCGCGCCCCGCCGAAGGACTTGCTGATCCCGGTCATCGACAGGACCGGTACTGGAGTGCGGGCGGCATCGGCCGCCGGACTCGCACAGACGTCGTCATCGACTTTCACGCGTGCTCCTGCTTCATCGCAGAACGGGTGGCCGGTGTGGGCACCCGGTCGTGGTTCACATCACTTATGGTGCAATATATATCTCGACATACGTTGCTGGCCACCATCCGACGACGGACGGTGCCGCGGCGCAGGTCGGACCCACTCGGGCATCGGAGCCCGGGCGCATCCCACGACGGAGTTGGAGACAGACATGGGCAGGATCTTGATCGTCGGCGGAGGCATCGGCGGCCTCGCCACCGCCATCGCGGCGCGGCAGGTCGGGCACGACGTGGACGTCGTCGAGCGCCACCCCGACGTGCACTCGTCCGTGTACGGCGTCGGCATCATCCAGCCGGCGAACGCCCTGCGGGCGCTGGACGTGATCGGCTGCGCCGCCGAGTGCATGGCCGTGGGCTACCCCGCCGAGGGGTGGGGCCGGATGCTCGACGTCGACGGCAACCCCGTGCGCGAGATGCCGGGGATCCCGATCGACGGCATGCCGCCGATGAACGGGCTCACGCGGCCGCAGCTGCACGAGATCCTCACCCGACGGACCAAGGACGTCGGCGCCGAGATCCGGTACGCGACGACGTTCACCGAGCTGCGCCCGGACGCCGACGGCGTCGACGTCGACCTCACCGACGGGACCTCCGGCCGGTACGACGTCGTGGTCGGCGCGGACGGCGTCAGCTCGTCGGTCCGCAGGTACGTGCTGGACGGCGAGCTCAAGCCTCGCTATATCGGCCAGTCGGCCTACCGCGTGAACATCCCCCGTCTGCCCGAGATCGACCGCATCGTGCTCCAGGAGGGGCCCGACGGGATGGCGGGCTTCGTCCCGATCGGCCCCGACCTGGCCTACCTGTTCTTCAACGCGAACATGGACCGACCCGACCCGGCGGCATCACCCGAGTCCGTCCTCGCCGACCTCAAGGCGCACCTCGCGCCCTTCGGCGGGCTCGCGGCCCGCGTGCGGGACGAGTTCCTCACCGACCCGGGCGCCGTCGTGCTCCGGCCCGAGGAGACGCTCATCGCCGACGCCCCATGGCACCGTGGGCGCATCGTGCTCCTCGGCGACGCCGTGCACGCGATCACCCCGCACCTCGGCCAGGGCGCCGCCCAGGCCATCGAGGACGGCATCGTCCTCGCCGAGGAGCTGGCGAACCACGACGACGACGTCGAGGCAGCCTTTACCGCGTTCACGGCCCGGCGCTACGACCGGTGCAAGCTCGTCGTCGAGACCTCGCTCGCCATCGGCGAGTGGGAGGCCGGCCGCCTGCCCGAGTTCGACAACGTGGCCGCGACCAACCACGTGATCGCCACCATGGCGCAGCCCCTCTGACGCCGCCGGCCGCTCGATAGCATTCACCGTGTGAGCGACGCGGGAGCATCCGAGCGAACCACCGACCGGGGCATGCTCGTGCAGACCTTGCGCGAGCTCGCCTGGACCGTGCATCGAACGGCCCCCGCGCGGGCCGGCGTCGGCCCGATCCCCACCACCGAGCTCGCCCTGCTCAAGCAGGTGCTCGAGACCCCCGGGGCCACGGTGGGCGAGCTCTCCCGCGCGCTCGGCCTCCGCCAGCCCAACACCAGCGCGGCGCTGCGCGTGCTCGTCCACCACGGCTTCGTCGTGCGCGAGACGCATCCCGACGACCGGCGGGTGGCGCGCATCGTCCCGACCGAGGCGGCGCGGGCCGAACACGAGGCCATCGCCGCGGCGTGGGCCGGGGTGCTCGGCGAGGCCGTGGACACGCTCGCCGCGCACCATCGGCGCGCGCTGGACGACGCCGCCGAGGCGCTGGCCGCCCTCCTCGACTCGCTCCGGCAGCCTCCGGGCAAGGAATGGTCGGGCGAGGTATAGCCCCACAACACGAACGGCGGTGGGGTGTGGTCCCCTTTCTGGGCCCCAACCCCCCCCCCT